>CAZDMQ010000007.1:0-32657 GCA_964506685.1 uncultured Hyphomonadaceae bacterium
GAGCGCAAGAAGGTCCTCCTCGCCTCGCTCGACGTGCGCCGGCCCGCGGCCATGGAGCAGCTCGCCATACTGGCCGACCAGGCCGGCGAAAACGTCGCCTCCCTGCCCATAATCAAGGGCCAGCTGCCGGCCGAGATCGCCCGCCGCGCCGTGCAGGCGGCGAAGATTGGCGGCTATGACGTGCTCTTCCTCGACACTGCCGGCCGGACCTCGATCGACGAGCAGATGATGGCCGAGGCGAAGGAGATCGCCGATATCGCAGAGCCCGGCGAGATCCTCCTCGTCGCTGACAGCCTGACCGGCCAGGACGCGGTCGAAACCGCGAAACGCTTCCATGAGCGCCTGCCGCTGACCGGCCTTGTGCTGACCCGGATGGATGGCGATGGCCGCGGCGGCGCGGCGCTTTCCATGCGTGCGGTCACGGGCCTGCCGATCAAGTTCCTCGGCACCGGCGAGAAGCTGGACGGGCTCGACGCGTTCGATGCCCGCCGTCTTGCCGGCCGTATCCTCGGCCAGGGCGACATCGTCTCGCTGGTGGAAAAAGCCGCCGAGAACTACGACCAGGAAAAAGCCGAGCGCATGGCGAAGAAGATGCGCAAGGGCGAGTTCGACCTCGAGGACCTGCGCGACCAGCTGCGCCAGATGCAGAAGATGGGCGGGCTCGGGGGCATCATGGGGCTGATGCCCGGCGCGAAGAAGGCCAAGGCGGCGATGGACGCGGCCAATCTCGACGACAAGGTGCTGGCCCGCCAGGAAGCCATCATCGGCTCGATGACGCGCGAGGAGCGGCGCAAGCCCGCGCTCCTCAATGCCTCCCGGCGCAAGCGCATCGCGGCCGGCGCGGGCGTTACCGTGCAGGACGTCAACAAGCTGATGAAGATGCACAAACAGATGTCCGACATGATGAAGAAGCTCGGCAAGAAGGGCGGCATGAAGGGCCTGATGGGCGCCATGGGCGGCGCTGGCGGTCCGATGGGCGGCGGCATGGGCGGGATGGGCGGCCTCGCCCAGGGCATGAGCCCTCAGGACCTCGCCAAACTCGGCGGCGCGCCGGGCGGCGGTCTACCGGGCCTGCCGGGGGGGAAGAAGTAGGTGGCCCCCGCTCCAGACCAGCTCGCGGAATATCGCGCCAGCATCGACAATCTCGATGCCATCCTGCTGTACACGCTGGCCGAGCGGTTCAAGGTCACCCAGGCGGTGGGGCGGCTGAAGGCGGCCCATGACCTGCCGCCGGCCGATCCCGCGCGCGAGGCCGAACAGATCGCCCGCCTCCGGCGGCTCGCCGACGAAAGCGGGCTCGATCCCGAATTCGCCGAGAAATTCCTGAACTTCATCGTGGCGGAGGTGATCCGCCACCACGAACAAATCCGAGACGCCAGACCCTAAGGAGTAACAATATGGCCCTCAAGATCAGGCTCGCCCGCGGCGGGTCGAAGAAACGTCCCTTCTACCGCATCGTCGTTGCCGACAGCCGGTCCCCGCGCGATGGCCGGTTCATCGACAAGATCGGCAGCTATGACCCGCGCCTGCCCAAGGACAGCGAACAGCGCGTGCAGGTCGATGCCGAAAAGGCCGCCGACTGGATCCGCAAGGGCGCCCAGCCGACCGAGCGCGTGGCGCGCTTCCTGAGCCAGGTCACCCCTGAAGGTGCAGACCAGCCGGTCTGGAGCTGGACGCACGGCAACAACCCGAACAAGGGCGAACCGGGCGCCAAGGCGAAGGAACGCGAGGAAGAGCGTGCCGAAAAGGAACGCGCCCGCAAGGAAGCCGAGGAAGAGGCGAAGAACGCTCCGGCCGAAGAGACCGCAAGCGAGGACGCCCCGGCCGAAGACGCACCAGCCGAGGCCTGACCGGCGCAGCCGACCGGGCAACGGCCGGCCTCCCGCCGGCCCGGTCGAAAAGCCCGGCCCAAACGATACCCGACAAAAAAGCGGCGCCCGAGGGCGCCGCTTTCGTTTTCAGTCGGTATTCCGTCCCTATTCGGCGGGCCCGCCAAAGGTCTTCGACAGCGAGACCTTGAAGGTCCGGCCAAACGGGTTGTGGGTATAGGGATCATAGTTCAGGTCGAACTGCGCGAAGGGCGGATCCTCGTCGAACGCGTTGACCAGCGACAGGCCAAAATCGATGTCCCACGGCGCATCCCAGTTATAGAACAGGTCGACCGTGGTCATGCTGTCGATCTCGCTGTCATCGCGATTGTTGGTGGGCGTAATGTCGCCGCGCTCATCCTCATAGGAGTCGATATGGCGCAGGACGGCCCGCACATTGTGGGCCCCGATGGCATAGTTGCCAAACAGGTTTGCCTTCCACTGCGGCAGGGACCGAGAGAAGTTCGCTCGGTTGAACTGGCCCACCCTGTCACCGCCCGGAATGATCACACCCTCGATGAAGAAATCATCGACGTCATATTCGATGATATAGGTTGCATCGAGACCGGCGGTAAACTCGCTCCCGCCCAGATCCCAGACATTCTCGGCACGCAGATCGACGCCCGAAGTCTTGATGTCCGGACCATTCGTGACGTTGGTCCTGATACGGGCAATCTCTGCAGCAGTGGGTACATCGGGGTTCTGGAACCGGATCCGGCTCAGGATAGGGCTTTCGAGGTCTCCAGCACCAAGCGCCGACACGGCTGCCGCCACGATCTGCGCCTGATCCTCAACGATCACCGGGTCCGAGAAATCGAAATTATAGTAATCGATCGAACCGGTGAAACCACCCTGCTGATAGATGGCGCCGAGGTTGAAGCTGAATGCGCTTTCCGGCTTGAGATCCGGATTGCCGAACTGGTCCACAGCCTTGAAGGCCGAGGTTGGTGCCACGAATTGCAGCGAGGTCACGGTGCCGGACAGCTGGTTCAGCGTCGGCCCCTTGAACGACGTCTGGGCAGACCCGCGAAGCGCAAAAGCATCCGTGGCCTGCCATTTCGCCGCAACTTTCGGGTCGAAGGTCGAGCCGACGTCCCCACCATAATCCTCGTAACGCACCGCCACCTGGACATCCAGATCCTCATAGAGCGGGATCTGCAATTCGCCGAACACGGCATAGATGGTTTGGTCTTCATCGGCCGAATTTGTCCCCGCAAGGAAGGAGAACGGACCATTGCCCAGCGGGCCAGGCGTTTGTGCAAGATCTGTAAGCGGGAAAGGCTCAACCTTGTATCCTTCGCGCCGGACCTGGAAGCCAGCCGCCCAGCCGACGGATCCGCCCGGTGCCGTCACATCGCTCTGCCCCGACATCACGCCATCGAACACGACAAGGTTCGTCGTCACGGTTGTCCCGTTGCCGTCTGTCAACCAGTCGGCCAAGGTCGCTGTATTCTCGAGCCCGGGAACATATCCCGCGAAGGGCTGGCCGGTCACGCCCGACCGGGCGATCCCGTTAGAGAACGGATTGTAATATTCACATGTGCCCTGACCTGCCGTGAGCGAGCCGGTATAGCCAGCCGCGAAGGGCTGCGTCCCTGTCGCCGGGTCGTTTCCGGTTACAGGATCAGTACACACGCCAAAGCCGGAAAGCGCTGCCGTGAATCCAAGGATGTAGGAGTCATTGGTCAGACGCTCGCCTTCGGTCTCGTGCCAGGTCAGGCTCGTGTCCCAGGTGATGCCATTGTCGAACGCGCCATCGAAGCCGCCGGAAAGTCGATAGCTTTCATAGGTCCGGTAGCCTTCCTGCGCCCCGCCCGTGACGGGGTAGCCGCCCCAGCCAAAGCTACGGCCAATATAGAGCGCACCGATTGTGCCATCCGGGAACTCACCGGGATTGTCGGCAATGTACTGCGAGAACCCCGGATTCGTGACCGGGACAAACTGCGTTGCCAGTTCCTGTGGCGGATAGGATGGTGACGTTTTCCAGGAAGGGACGTCCGAATAACCATAAAGACCCTCAAGGTGGAAATTCGTGTCGTTTCCAAACTTGTAGTTCAGCTCGGAGAAGATCTGGTAGCGCTCTTCCTCCTCGACGAGGTTGTCGAACTGGGTGAACTGGAAGCGGCAAGTCGGCGCCAACACGCCGCCGAGGGGTTCACACCCCAGATCGTTCACATTTGCCGCGAGCGGGCCGGCGACGCCCAGCGGGACATAGCGGCCCGGATTGGAAAGCGAAGACCAGCCACCCACGGGGTTCTCGGCGAAAGGCAGGATCGCCCAATCCTTTTCCAAAAGAGGGACTTCGTTCCGGAACTGGTAGCCGACCGAGGTCACCCAGCTGATATTGTCGCCCTGGAAACCATAGGCAGCATCGATATCGTACTCGCCATCCGTGCCATCAAAGCTCTGGAAACTGCCGCCGATATCGAAGCCTTCGAAGTCGTCGCGGGTAATGAAGTTGACGACCCCGGCAATCGCGTCCGAGCCATAAAGCGCTGCCGCGCCGTCCTTGAGCACCTCGACGCGTCCGATGGCCGCCGCAGGAATCATGTTCGTATCGACAAAGAGCTGGGCCTGCTCACCAATGCCATAGGGAGAGAAGGTCTGCCGCCGGCCGTTCAGCAGGACCAGCGTCCGGCCCGGGCCGAGGCCGCGCAGGTTGACGTTGGAGGTGCCTTCCAGGCCGTTGGATGCGAACTGGTTGGTCTGCCCGTCAACGCCGGAGGAGACGCCGAGATTGCGGATCAGCTCGTCGATCCGCGGCGAGCCCTCGAGCTTGAGGTCGCCCGCCGTCAGCACATCGACCGGCAGCGCGGCATCTTCCGGCGTGCCGGCGATGAACGAACCGGTGACGACGACCCGTTGCTGGCGCAGCTCCTCGCCGCTATCGGCCCCCTGGGCCATTGCCGTGCCGCCGGCGAGCAGCGCCGCCGTGGACAGTGTGTAGACAATCTTGCGATCTGAACTCATCTCTCAACCTCCCTTACAAGACCCGCCTCATTCAACGGGCAGTCTTTCGAATCGGAACCTAACTGCTCACGTTCACGTGAGAAGGGCCTAAATGTTGTGCAGTTGCGAAGATTTGCGATTACTGTTGTGACTGTTGCAATTTTGCAAGATTTCTGGCCAGCGCCGGCCGCTCCCTTCCCCTACGCGAGCGATTGCCAACTGGCCGCGCAGCAGCCAGTCTGTCGCCATGACCCGGCCCGATACACCACTTGTCAGGGAGCAGCCGGCGGAGATGCCCTCCGAGGGGGGCCCGCTCGCTGCATTTCATGGCGAACGCCCGCCGGCGCCGGACTGGTTCCTCGGTGCCGTATCCCAACCCTATGAGACCGCGCACGTGGCTGTGGACGGCGCGCGGGTCCACTATCAGCGCTGGGGTCGCCGGGGCGCCCCGGGCCTGCTGCTGGTGCATGGCAATGGTGCGCACGCCCACTGGTGGGACTTCATCGCACCCTATTTTGCCGGGCACTATAATGTGGCGGCCATGACCTTCTCCGGCATGGGCGACAGCGACTGGCGCGAAGACTACCGGATGGAGACCTTTGCCGCCGAGCAAATCGCTGTCTGCGAGGATGCCGGTCTGTTCGACGGGCCCGTGAAGCCGATCATCGTCGCCCATTCCTTCGGTGGTTTCGTCACCCTGGTCACCGGTGCGGATTATGGCGACCGGCTCACCGGCACGGTGATTGTCGACAGCCCCGTCAATCCGCCTGACCGGCCGCGCGGGGGACCGCCGCGTTCGGTCCGGGCCAACAAGGTCTATCCCGACCTGGCCAGCGCCCTGGGACGCTTCCGGCTCGCCCCGCCGCAGCTCTGCGAGAACCTCTTCGCCCTCGACTACATCGCCCGCTGGAGCCTCCGGAAGACCGCCCAAGACGATGGCACGGCCGGCTGGACCTGGAAGTTCGATCCCGGCATCTGGCGGCACTTCGATGCCGGCCGGCCGTCATCGGAACTGCTCCGGGCCACCCAGTGCCGGATCGCCATCTTCCGCGGCGAGGACAGCGCGCTGATGCCCGATGATGTCGGCGACTACATGCAGTCCCTGCTCGGCCATCAGGTGCCGTTCATTTCGATCCCGCATGCCCGTCACCATGTCATGCTGGACCAGCCGCTGGCCTTCGTCGCCGCGCTGCGCACCCTGCTCGACGAATGGAAGCATTCCAGCCCCAATCGCGACGTGGCGGGCTGACGCCCGGGACCGCCGGTCAGTTAGCAGGCCCCGGTTTTCGGGTCCCGCGGCGCGGCCAATGGAAACCCGGTTCGCTTCGGGACGACTGTCCCCTAGCCGGCGAGGGCCGCGTCGATCGCGGTGGTCAGTTCCGGGGCCAGGGGCGCCACCGATGACGGAAACGCCGCGATCGGGGTCCCGTCGCGGCCGACCAGCACCTTGTGGAAATTCCATTTCGGCCGCGCCGCCTCGCCGAGCGCTTCCTCCAGCCCGGCATAAACGGCATGGCGGCCGGGTCCGACCACGGTGGTCTTGGAGGTCAGCGGAAAGTCGACGCCGTAATTGATCTCGCAGAAGGACTTCACCTGCTCTTCGGTACCCGGCTCCTGGCCGCCGAAATCATTCGACGGCACGCCAAGCACGACCAGTCCGGCCTCCCGGTAGCGCGTCCAGAGCGCCTGCAGCCCTTCATATTGCGGGGTAAAGCCGCAGCGCGACGCGGTGTTGACGACCAGCACGGCCTTGCCGCGGAACTGCGCGAGGGGCAGGGGCTCGCCGGTAATGGTTTCGAGTGAGAGATCGTAGAGCATGCTGGCAGGGTCCTGTTGAGGCGTGGGGCCGGCAGTGGCCGGCGGCGGTTCGGCGTGGCTGGCGGCCGCCAGCAGGGCGGCAACGAGGCTGGCCGCAAGGGCCGGACGGAAAGGGCTCATGACGGGCGTTCCCTGATGGCTACCCTGTGAGACCTAGCGCAGCCGGGAACAATCTCCAGCTTCGCTGCAACGCACACGCCCTCAAGGGTCTCCGGTGCGCAACCATTAGCCTTTTCGTCATCGCTGCGCCCTAGACGAGGGAGCAACCGAAGCGAATCAGGACCGGCGAGCAAGCCCGCCTGCCGGCCGCCAGATGCAGGGGACGCGGCGATGGCCCATCGATCCAGCCACCCGACGGCAAAAGCCATCCAGACCCGGCGCGCGCGCACCCGTCGCATGCGGCCCTCCTTTGCCGGGACCTGCGCCAGTCTTCTCCTTCTGCTCGCCGCGTGCGGTGAGACCGCCACGACGGCCGACCTGCCGATCCCGCCTTCCCCGATCGAGCGCTGCGTCACGGTCGACCACGCGATGGCATCGGGCCCGGTGCCCGGTACCTGGACCCAGCATGTCACGCAATCGGACCTGCAGGCCGTCGCGTCGGCCGGGTTCGACACGGTACGCCTGCCAGTCCCGCTTGCCGCCCATACCGCCGAGGCCGCGCCCTTCACGATCGATGCAGCGGCCCTGTCGCGGCTCGACACGCTGGTCGACTGGGCCCTGTCGGCCAACCTGACGGTGATCCTGACGCTGGACGGGTTCGACGCCCTCGAAACCGATGTCAGCGGACAGTCCGGCCGGCTCAACCGCATCTGGGTGCAGCTCGCCGAGCATTTCAGGGACCAGCGCAGCGGGCTTGTCTTCGAACTCCTCGACCCGCCGGGCGAGGCGCTGGCCGGCAAGGCCATGGACCAGCTCAACCAGGTGATCCTGTCACAGCTGCGGCAGGTGGATGGCAGCCGCTGGGTGATCCTGCCAAGCGGCAATGGCAACCGGATCGAGGCCCTCGCCCGTGCGCAGCCCCCGGCGGACCGGCGCACCCTGCTCGCCTTCAGCTATTTCGAACCGGAAGACTTCACCCGCCCAACGCCCGAAGCCGCCGCGTCGGCTGAATGGGGCTCCATGGCCGAGTTCCAGGCCATGCTCGACGCATTCGAGACCGCCGACGAGGTGCGCCAGCGAATCCGCCAGCCGGTGCTGCTTGGCGCCTTCGGGGTTGACGGCGCCGTGCCGGACGTGATGCGGGCCCGCTGGGTGCGGGCGGTGCGGCGCGCGGCCGAGAGCCAGGGGTTCGGCTGGTGCCATGCCGGCTTCGGCGGCGAGGACGGCATTTTCGACCTCGAAACCGGTCGCTGGTCGCCGGAACTCGTCGAAGCCCTGTTCCGGGACGGCATGGAACTGAACTGAGCTGACCTGGGTCGGCCCGACACGTCCGGACCGACCGGCCCCCCCGCCGGCAAGTCCGCCAGCTGCCGCCTGCGACCGGCCCGCCGGGCCACGTCAGACCAGCCGGCCATCCTCGGCAGCGAGACGGGCGAGGAGATAAGCGTCATTCTCCTCGATCTTCTCAAGCGCGCCGAACTGGAAGGCGCGGCGGTCGATCACCAGGTCGCGCGGGCGGATCTGGCGGCTGAGTTCAAGCCCCTCCAGGCTGACGGCACGGGAGAGCGCGACATAGGCCTGGCCGTGGGCGAACATGCCGCGATCAAAATCGATGTAGACCTGCTCGATCGTCATGCCCTGGGACTTGTGGATGGTGATGGCGTAAGCGAGCCGCAGCGGGAGCTGCTTGAACGTGCCGACGACCTCGCGCCGGACCTTGCTGGTCTTGGTGTCGAGCTCATAGCGGTAGTTTTCCCAGGCCACCGGCTCGATCTCATAGGCCTTGCCCTTGATGGACACGATGACCGAGCCGGAACCGAAGCCCTCGACGATCCCGATCGTGCCATTGACCCAGCGGCCTTCAGGGTCATTGCGGATCAGCATCACCCGCGCGCCTTCCTTGAGTTCGAGATCGGCCTCGGTGGGAAAGGTCTTCTCGTCGAACTTGCCGTCCACCCTGGCCTCGAAGGTCCGTGCCCGCGTCGCCAGAGCTTCCAGCCGGGCGAGATTGATGCGGAACGCATTATTGTTGTTCGGCGTCAGGACGACATGGGTCTCGCTGGCCTCGATCGCCGACCGGCCGGTGACACAGCCCGCCAGCAGGCGCTCGTCGCTGAGCGTGAGCCGGCCCTGGCGGATGGATCCGAGCAGGGCGAGGAACTTCGGATCGGACTGGCGGAACATGTGCTTCAGCGCCAGCAGGGAGAACTCGCCCTCCCGGAAGGCCGGGGCGTTGAAGAAATAGCTGCCGCCAAAGCGCTCCTCGAGCAGCGCCTGTTCTTCGCCGCGAACCACGGGGGGCAGCTGGTGCAGGTCGCCCGACAGGATCATGCGCACTCCGCCAAACGGGCGTTTCGATGCGCGGTTCAGCTTCAGGGACCGGTCGATGGCGTCCAGCATGTCGGCGCGGACCATGGAGATTTCGTCCACCACCAGCGTCTCGACCGCCTTGATCAGCCGGGTTGTCCGCAAGCGGCGAATATCGCCAGGCTCGATCATGCGGGGCGGGAACCGGAAAAAGGAATGAATCGTCTGACCGCCGACATTCACCGCCGCGATCCCCGTCGGCGCGAGCACGACCGCGCGCTCGCCCGCGGCCGCGAGCACCCGCTTGAGGAGGGTCGACTTGCCCGAGCCCGCCCGGCCGGTGAGAAAGATGTTGCCCTGCGCGCCGACACCGCCACCGAGCCAGCGGGCCGGCGCGGCATAGAGATCGCCCTGGGACGGGTCGGGCTGTTCCGGGCCAGACGTCAAATCCTTGTTCATAAGACTGGCATAAACTGAAGGTTGCCATGATGCGAGCCCGCCGACGCCATGTATGATGACCCCTTCAACGCCGCCGTGGACGAACTTGCCGAACCGCCTCGCGGATCCGTTCGTCCGCTGGTGATCGGGCTGGCGGCCATGCTGGGCATTGGCGTGCTGTCGGCGATGGTGCTGATCGACCCGCCCATGGCCCGCTCGATGGATGTCACCGATGAGGAGCGCCTGGCGCGGATGCTCGCATTGCCGCCCGCCGAAAGCGCGTCGGCAGGCACTGCGGAGCAGGCTGTGGATGCGTCCCTCGACAGCACCCGGACTGGCGCTGCGGACGCCACACGCGGCGCCGGGGCGACGGTCCCACCTGTGCCGGCGAGCGCTGCGTCCGGCGCGGCGGCTCCCCCCGGTGATCGGGAGGCGCGGACTACCGATGGCGCGACTGCCCCGACGCCCCTTCCCGGCGCCAGCCACCAGCTCAGCGCCGAGGTCGGGCGCGGGGCGAAGACCGATGCTGAACCTGCCGCCCCCACCGTGACGGCTGCGGAGACGGGCGATCCTGGCGCCGTCCGCGAGGTCGCCGCCACCGTCGCCGCCGTCGAGGCCGCCCCGGCGCCGCCTCGCCCCAGCGCCAGGCCCGCGTCCAGGGCCCGGCCTGCGCCTCCGCCGGCGCCCCCCGTCCCCGAAATCGGGCAGGCCGCCGACGGACCCTACGCCGTCCAGTTCGGCGCCATGTCGACCCGCGAAGCGGCCGAGCGCGAGACCGCACGGCTGCGCCTCGCCGCGCCGGCACTTTTCGCCCGGGTCGAGACCTCGATCGAGGCCACGCGGCTGGATGACGGCCGCACGGTGCACCGCATGCGCATCGGCGGCGTGACCCGCAAGGCCGATGCGCGGGCCTGGTGCCGCGCGTTCCGGGCGAGGGGCGGCGCCTGCTACGTGATCGGCTGAGCCCGGCCATCGCATCCCCGTCACAGACAGGCGATAGGGTGCTCTTGTGACAGCGAGCGCCAGCGTCCATGACGCGCATGCAAAGGAGCAACAGATGTCAGCGTTTGAACTGGTCGAAGCGGTGAACAGCCCCGGCACGCCGGGCCGGATGGGAGACGACCGGTACGGCTTCGATGCCGGCGCCGGCACGGCCTGGGTGCTCGACGGGGCCACCGACGTGACCGATCTCAAGCCGTTTCCGCAGGCCGAGAGCGGGGCCGCATGGCTCGCCGAGGCCCTGTCCGAACGACTCATGGTGCCGCCGCCCGAGGACCTGGATCCCGTCGCCTACTGGCGTGACGTGATGTCGGATGTCCGGCTCCGTGCTGCCCGGGAAAGTACCATTCCGCTTGCCACATTGCCGCCGGAAGCCCGGCCCGTGGCATCGGGCATCTGGCTGCACCGCAGGGGCAACCGGGCCGAGCTGGCCTGGATGGGCGATTGCCTCGCCCTAGATCTCGACACCGGCGCCATTCATGGCGCAGACCACTCGATTGCGCAGGAGACCGAGGACTCGCGGCAACTCGCCCCCCTCAGCGAAGCCGAGCGATGGGAAAAGGCGCGCCTGTCGCGCCGGGCGACAAACACCAGCGCCAAACCGATTTTCGGGCTCGATCCGGAGAAGGCCGACGGTCTGTCCATCAAGCATGCGGAGATCAGCCCGGGCAGCTCGATGGTCCTGCTGTCTGACGGTTTCTTCCGGCTCGTCGATCCCTACCGGCTGGTGCCGGACGGGCCGTCTCTTGCTGCCCTTGTCCGGTCCGAAGGACTGTCCGGTGCCCTCAGTGTCATGCGCGGTTTCGAGGCCGAAACGCCCGATGACGAGATTGTCCGGATCAAGCCGAGCGACGACGCCTGCGCCCTCTGGCTGCAATTCACCTGATCGCCGCCCGGCGCGCCTGCGCCCTGCCAAAGCCCTTGACCTGACCCTTGCAGGTCAGGCCGGCACGCCGCCCTCGCCGAACACGATGTGATCAGAAGACCACCGCGACACACCCGTGGCGACAATGAGATCCATGTTGAGTGCAATGCGGTACTGGTCCGTATGTCCGCCGCCGCTGGCTTTTCCGAGAATTGTTGCCACGCTGCCCTCCGATCCCTGCTCCGGACCGCAAGCCGGCGTGAGTCGCAACACACCTCAAGCGCGAAATGCCCCGCTTTCAGAGACTGAGGGCAATCTTGCCGAAGTGTTTCTGTCCGATCTGGTGGGCAAAGGCGTCGGCGATGCGGTCAAGGCCGAACGTGTCGCTGATCAACGGCCGGATGCCGTTCGCCTCGATACAGGCGATCATGTCGAGCTGGTCGTCCCGCGAGCCCACGGTGATCCCGGACATCACCAGATTCTGCTGGAAAAACTTCGCCGTGGCGACCTCACCCGATATCCCCGTCAGTACGCCGATCAGGGAGATATGCCCGCCGGTACGACACGCATCTATGGACTGGTTGAGCGTTCCGGGGCCGCCGATCTCGACCACTTCATGCACGCCGAGGCCATCGGCCAGGGCTTTCGCCGTGCGGCCCCAGTCGGGCGTCTCCTTGTAGTTGATGACATGGTCCGCACCCAGTGATTGCAGGCGCTCGAGCTTTTCCGGCGCGGACGAGGTCGCGATCACGCGGGCACCGGCCGCCTTGGCGAACTGCAGAGCGAAGATCGACACCCCGCCCGTGCCCTGGGTGAGCACCCAGTCGCCGGGTTTGATCCGGGCCTCAACCATGAGCGCACGCCAGGCGGTCAGCGCAGCGCAGGGAAGCGTCGCCGCCTCGGCATCGCTGTAGCCGGCCGGATAGGGCGTGAAGGCGCTTTCGGGCATCGCCACCAGTTCGGCCGCGAAACCGTCGACATGGTCGCCCGGCACGCCGATCTGTTTCCAGGTTTCCGCGCGTCCTGACTGCCAGGCCGGGAAGAAGACCGACAGCGCCTTGTCGCCGGGCTTGAACCGCGAGACGCCATCTCCCACCGCGACAACATCGCCAGCCCCATCGGACATGGGAATGCGCCCGTCATCGGCGGGGATCATGCCGGCGACGACGGCGAAATCGTGAAAATTGAGCGAGGATGCGCGCACGCGGACAAGGATTTCTCCCGGTCCCGGAGCCGGGTCGGCCCGCTCCTCGATCACGATCTTGTCGAGCCCGCCGGGCGCCCTGACTGCAGCTACTTTCATCACGTTTCTCCCTCATATTCCGTTCTGTTTTCCATATGCACGTAATACCGAGGCTCGACCGCCCGTCCTTGCGGAAGTCAAGCGCCCGCACGCCGCCCGTTACACGCCGGCCTGCTCCAGCAGCGCATCGAAGGCGGCCCAGAACTGCTTGCGCCGGTCATCGGTTTCCATCAGGATCTCGTGCCGTGCACCGGGGACGGTCACCGCGGTGCAATTGGGGATCCGGCGGCAGAGCCGTCCATGCGCCCCGTTGTTCACCAGCTTTTCCTCCCCGGCCGAGACTACGAGGATGGGAATATCGATCGCCTCCAGCTTCGAGGGGCGGGCGAAGGTCCTGACAATGTCCAGCGTCGCACCCAACCAGCCCCAGGTGACCGGACCGAGCTCGAGTTCCGGAGCGGCGTCGACGAGGTCGCGCTGGATCTGCCAGCGGCGGCGGTCATGGGTGACGATATTGGTCTCGAACCGGTCCGGCGGTCCGGGCTGCTGGGCATAGTTGCCCGACCGGCCGAGCGTCTTCATCGCCCAGACCATGTATCTGAGACCGAAGATCCGGTTCCTCAGCCCCCAGAGCGGGGCACAGAAGGCGGCCGCCTCGACATGGACCAGCCGTTCCGTGATCGCAGCCAGGGCAATCGCCCCGCCCATGGAATGGGCGAGGCACACCCGGGGCTCGGGCAGCTTGTCCTCAAGCTCGGCGAGCCCGGCGACAAGCGCGCCCATGAAGGTCCGGAAGTCGTCGATATGGCCCTTCAGCGGGTCCGCCAGCAATCGTTCGGAACGGCCCTGGCCGGGCCAGTCCAGGATCAGGACGGCAAATCCGCGAGCCTGCAGGTCCCGGGCGACTTCGAAATATTTCTCGATGAACTCGGTACGTCCCGGGCAGACGATGCAGGTGCCGCGCACGGCCTGGCCCGGCAGGGCAGGCACCATGCAGGCCCTGAGCTTGCGCCCGGCGCTGCCGCGGAACCAGACAAGCTCGGCCCCCTCGGGTGTGGGATTGCCCTCGACGAGGACGAAGGCATCCAGGTCAGCGGTTTCAAGCGGCGGCGTCATGACGGTCTCCGGCGGCGGCCACTGCCGTAAGAGCAACGGGTCCAACGGCAGGATGGTCGATGGACCCGCAGGATATCAAGTGGTTGGCAGGGTTCGCCCTCCCGCGCCGGCCGGAGACCCGCCCCAGATGACGGGCTACTGGAAGCTCTTCATCAGGTTCTGCAACTGCATCGCGACGGACATGTCGCCATCGACCTTCAGCTTGCCCTGCATGAACGCCATGGTCGGATCCATCTCCCCGGCGGAGATCTTCTTGAAGTCGTCCCAGTCCACCTTGACCGTGGCGTCGGCATCGCCGTCGTCATTATTGGCCACGCCATTAGCCCCGTCGATGAACAGCTTGCCGATATCGCCGAAGTCGAATTTCACCTTCTTGGTGAAGCCGCTGCCCCCGCCGGACACCGCTTCCATCGCCTTCTGGGTAAGATCTGAAAGTTCCATGTGACGCCTCCTCAGTCGCGCTCGCCCAATCTATGCCGGTGGCGCCGCATGCTGGCAAGAGCCCACCGGGCCGAAGATTGCCCCCCGCCATGGCGCTGTCGGGAAAACACCGCCACAAGACCATGAAATGGCCGCAGCGCGCCAGAAGTCTGGAGATGACACAATGTTCAGGAGGCCCGGAATGCTCAGGAGAATGGCGCTTGGCGCCCTCATGGCCGGGCTTGCCGCCTGCGGCGACGGGGACGGATCAGACAGCGATCTGTCCGGCAGTATGCATGCGGTCCCCAGCGCGCCGGCAACCGAAGTGCCCAGCCGATCCTTCGCCAAGGCGGCCCCGCGGCCGGTCCCGTCACCTCCGCCTCCGCCGCCCTCACCGCCACCGCCCGGCTCACCGGAGTCCGGCGGCGACGCGGTCCCCGGCGCCGAGCCGATGATTGCCTACAGCCACAGCATGGGCCTCATGCTGCCGATCGGCGGGGTGGAACCCATGGTCGCCGACCATGTCGCCGCCTGCCAGGATGCCGGCCCCCGGACCTGCATTGTCGTCAACTCCAGTGTCTACACGAACGGCGATGACAATGTCCGCGGTACGGTCAGCTTCCGCGCGGTTCCGGACTGGCTTGAGGCCTTCCTGGCCTCGGTGCCGGACGCGGCGGAGACCGCTGGCGGACGGATCACGCAGCGCTCGACCACGGCCGACGACCTCACGCGCGAGATCCTCGACACCGACGCACGGCTGAAAGCGCAGCAGACATTGCAGGGACGGCTCGAAACCCTGCTGCAGACGCGCGAGGGTGAACTGGGCGAGCTCCTGTCGGTCGAACGCGAACTGGCCCGCGTCACCGGCGAGATTGAATCGATCAGCGCCCAGTTGCGGGCCATGCGCCTGCGGGTCGCCATGTCCTCGCTGACGCTGGACTACAGTACCGAACTCCCGGCCTTCTCGGGCTCGCGGGCCAATCCACTCGGCGCGGCGCTCGGCGATTTCGCCTTCAACATGTCGTCCGCGATCGCCGCCGTGATCACCGCATTCGCCTTCGGCCTGCCCTGGCTGTTCCTGCTCGGGGTCCTGCTCTGGATCTGGCTGCGGCTGATCTGGCCCTGGGTGCGGCGCCGGCGCGTCAAGCCTCCGGCCTGACACGCGCAAAAACCCCCGGATGGTGGTCGCCAACCGGAGGTTTCGCAGGTTTCGAGGGGGACAGCCCTATTTGTAGGCTGCCTCTTTCTTGAAGTGCTTGGTCAGGAGGTAATACACCACCGCCCGGTGCTTCTGGCGCACCGACTTGCCGTACTGCTCGATGACGGCGGTGATGCCCTCATCCAGTTTCGGGCTGTCCTTGAGGCCAAGCTTCTTGATGAGGAAATTCTGCTTGACCCGTTCCAGCTCGGCCGGATCGGACGCCGCAACCATCGAGGAGTCATTGTTGTAGATCGACGGACCACAGCCGATGGTGACCTTGGTGAGAAGGTCCATGTCCGGCTCGACGCCGGCCTTGTCCTTCAGGTCCTTGGCATATTTCGCGATCAGGTCGTCACGCTTTCCCATGGGGTACCCCTTTATTCAAAGCCCCGTTCAACATGCCCTGAGTCTCGCCTCAGGTGCATGGGGCGCTTAAATACAAGATTATGACGATCCGCCAACCGACTTTTTCCGCAAGAGTTGTGCGCGCTCCTCGGGCCGCAGGGGTCGCCATTGCCCCTCGGGCAGGTCGCCCAGATGCAACGGGCCGATGCGAATGCGGATGAGATCGATCACTTTCAGGTCGACAAGCGCACACATCCGGCGAATCTGACGGTTGCGCCCCTCCCTGAGCACGAATTTCAGCAGGCCGGCGCCGACCGGCTCAACAATCGCCGGCTTGAGAGCGCGGCCGTCCAGTTCGAGCCCATGGCGCAAACGGTCGAGATTCGCCTTCGGCAACGCCCCGACGACGCGCACGCGATATTCCTTTTCGAGGTTGGACTCCGGTCCGATGACGGCCTTCGCCAGCACCCCGTCCTCACTCAGGATCAGCAGGCCGCGACTATCCTGGTCAAGCCGGCCCAGCGGGGCGAGCATGTGCCGCCGGCCCGGCATCACGGGCGCATGGCCGGCGAGGTGCGCACGCGTCAGCAGCCGGACAGCCGGCACCTGTTCGCCCTCGGGCGTGCCCGACACGTAGCCTTCGGGTTTGTGCAGGACAACCGACAGCTTCTGGTCAAGCGCCTTCGCGCCCTTGTCGGCCAGGCTCAGCGTCTGGCCGGGGGTGATCTTGTGGCCGGGCGAGGTGATTTTCTCCCCGTCAATGGAGACGAGTCCCCTTTCGATCAGCGCCTCTGCCTCGCGGCGCGAACAGATGCCGGCCTGGGCCAGCCATTTGTTCACGCGCACCGGTTCGTCGCCGGTATAGCGTCGGGTCAGCGGCATAGCGTGCCTCCCAGTGGCCGGACCCAGTACCCCACGGCCTTGTCACCGCCTGCAAGGTCCTGCTCGCCGACCTTCCGGAAGCCGAGCGCGGCATGGAAGCGTTCGGAAACCGGATTGGGCGGACGGATATTCACCTCGCAACCGATTTCGCCCCGGTCGCTGAAGCGGTCGAAGGCATGGGTATAAAGGGCGGTGCCGATGCCCTGCCCACGCTGGCCCGGATGGACGGCGATCCGGTCGACATAGACGAGATCGCCCCCCTCGCGGCCCTGCCGCGCCTCGAACCAGCGCAGGTTCGGGCTGTCATAGGCTGCGGTGCCGGGATCGATAAGGGTGAGAAAGCCGACCGGACGACCACACGCAGGCGCGATCGCCACGAGCGCGGTGGACAAGGCGATATTATGCGCGAGCGTCCCGACCGTCTCGCAGCTCACACCGGGCACAGCTGCCGCGTTGATCCCGAACAGGTCGGGGAGGTCCTCGGTCTGGAAAAGGCGGATGCTCATCGGCTTTCCACTAACGCGCGCGAACGGCTGGCGCTATAGGGGTCACACTGCGAAGGAAGGCTCCGTCATGGCGAAGGATTTTGACGATCTCGATGCGCTTGCCGGCCTGCTCGACAGCCGGTTCCGCATCCCCTTCACCAATATCCGCTTCGGTCTCGACAGCCTCATGGGCCTTGTCCCCGGCATTGGCGATGCAGCCACCCTGCTGCCGGCGCTCTACCTCATCGGGCGGGCGACGGCCGGCGGAGCCCGCAAGCGGGTGATCCTGCTCATGCTGCTGAATTCCGGCCTCGACGCGACACTGGGTGCCATCCCGGTGCTCGGCGACCTGTTCGACCTGATCAACCGGTCGAACCAGCGCAATATCCGCATGCTTCGTCGTGAGCTCGAACGGCAGGCCGCGAAGGACCTGCGGGACAAGGGGCGCACGCCCTGAAGCGCAACCGCCGGCCGTCCTGGTTCAGCCTCCCTTGAAATCCGGCGCGCGCTTTTCGAGGATCGCGTCGACCCCCTCCATGTGGTCGTCGGTGAAATGCATCAGCGCTTGCGACGCCGCCGACAGCTCCATGATCGTGGCGTAATCGGCAGTGGCACCCTTGCGCATCAGCGTCTTGGCAAGGCGCAGCGCCTGTGGCGGCTGGCCTGCAATGCGCTCGGCCAGGGCGCGGGTCTCGTCCATCAGCGCCTCGTGCGGCACGGACTTCGAGACAAGTCCCCAGGCCTCTGCTGTCGCCGCATCGATCACGTCACCGGTGAACAGAAGCTCGGCCGCGCGCGAAGCCCCGATGGTCCGCGGCAGCAGCCAGGCACCGCCATCGCCGGGGATGAGGCCGAGCTTGAGGAAGGTGACCCCGAATTTCGCCTTGTCGGAGGCGATGCGGATATCGGCCATGCAAGCGACGTCGCAGCCAAGCCCGATGGCCGGCCCGTTCACCGCCGCGATCAGGGGCGTTTCGAGATTGTAGAGCGAATTGACGATCCGGTGGATGTTCTTCCGGTAGCCCTGGCGGACATCCTGCGGCTTGCCGCCAAAGGCACCGCCGCGCTGTTTCATCGCCTTCACGTCGCCGCCCGCCGAAAAGGCCCGGCCCTCGCCGGTGAGGATGGCGCAACGGATCGCCTCGTCAGCCTCGATCTCCGCGCAGGCGGCAGCGACCGCCTCGCCATCGCCCTCGCGCCCCAGCGCATTCAGCATGTCGGGCCGGTTGAGGGTCAGCGTGGCGATGGGGCCGTCGATTTCGAGCCGGATGACGTCGGACATGGCATTTCCTCGTGTGGTATCAGCGCAGCTCATGCGCCCTGGGAATGTCTGTCCTTGAAAAGTCTTCGCCCTCGAACAGCAAGGGCCGACCCGTCGATTTTGCCAGGGCATAAGCGAAACAGTCACCAAAATTCAGGTCCACGGGATGATTTCCGCGCCCGAAGCGGCGATCCGCTTCGTCATCCTTGATGGTCACTCCCATGACCGGAAGATAGGACATGTCCGGCGCGGGGTCACGCGCTATTGCCCGTCCCCTTCGCCACCGGCCTCGGTGCCATCCTCGGCCGGCGCGGCCTCGGGATTGTCCTCCACGCGGCGATAGATGCCGATGAACCAGGGCGTCCAGGCGTCTGCCTCGGGATCGAACTGCTCGAAAAGCTGGGTCACCGTGCCATTCCGGTTCGGCGTCCAGCGACCGCGAAACGGGAAACTCGCCCCGTCCCGATAGGCAATTCGCCCGTCCAGCGCGATCCCGCCATCCTCGGCATAGCCGCCTTCAAGCTCGATCGTGACGGACTGGCTGACCCAGACCTGCTGCCAGGCATCGCGGCCTGGATCATAATAGTTGAAACTGCGTCCGGTGCCGCCATTGACCGACATCCAGTGCTCGACAATCAGGCAGCCGTTCTCCTCCGAGATCACAAGGTTCCGGCCGGCATAATTGCCCTGATGGTCGAACACGTCCCAGTCGCCGACCCAGAAATCGAACACCCGATAGCGCCAGTCCGCACAGGCCGATGGCAGCGTCGCCGCGGCTTCGTCCGGCGCGTCGGGCGCGGTTTCTGCCGCCTGTCCGGGCGCGTCGGCGGCGTCCTGCGAAACGCCGGACAACGCGGCCCCGGAAGCTGCCTGGGCGTCGGCAGAAACGGCCAGGACAAGAACACCCGCGGCAACGGCCGCACCGATCAGGTCAATTCGCATCATCGGCGTCTCCTTTACCCATTGGGACGCAAACGCCGGGCCAGACAGCGAAAGGGCCCCGCCATCGCCGGCAGGGCCCCTCGAGATCGTGCAGCGCGAGAGGGCTACTCGGCTGCCAGGGGCAGCTCGTCTGCCGACAATTCGGTGTAGCGCTTCAGGTGGTGGTCGACATTGCCGAACTCGTGATCGATCATGGTCAGGCGCTTGAAATAATGGCCAATAGCCAGCTCGTCGGTCATACCCATGCCGCCGTGGATCTGGATCGATTCCTGTCCGACGAACCGGCCGGCCTGACCGATCCGAACCTTCGCGGCCGAGACCGCCTTCTTGCGCGTCGCCGCGTCCTCGCCCAGCTTCAGCGTCGCCATATAGGTCATGGAGAGCGCCTGTTCATGCTCGATGAACATGTCGACCATGCGGTGCTGCAGCACCTGGAACTTGCCGATCGGAACGCCGAACTGCTTGCGCTGCTTGGCATACTCCACCGTCATGGTGCGCGCGACGCCCATGGCGCCCACTGCCTCGGCACAAACGGCGGCGATGGCCTCGTCAGTGACCTGTTCGATCACCGGTAGCGCGGCGTCCTTCTCCCCGACAAGGGCCTCGGCAGGGATGGACACGTTCTCGAAATACACCTCCGAAGCGCGGCGTCCGTCGACGGTTGCGTAATCCCGCGTGGTGACACCCGAGGTCGCCTTGTCGACAAGGAACAGCGAGATGCCATCGGTGTCCCGGCGTCCGCCGGCAGTGCGGGCGGTGACCACCAGCGTGTCGGCCCACGGCGCCCCGATCACGACGGCCTTGTGCCCGTTCAGGACGTATCCGTCGCCCTCGGTCTTCGCAGTCGTTTCGAGGTCGGCGAGATTGTAGCGACCGCGCGGTTCGGCATAGGCGAAGGCGAACACCCGCTCCCCGCCCATCAGCGCCGCGAGATGCTGCTCCTTCTGGGCGTCGTTGCCGGCATGTTTCAGCACGCCGCCGGCACAGACCACGCTCGGCACGTAGGGCTCGACGACCAGTCCCTTGCCGAACTCCTCCATCACGACCATGGCATCGATCGGGCCACCGCCGAGGCCGCCATCCTCCTCCGAAAACGGCGCCATGAGCAGGCCGAGCTCGGCGAACTGGGCCCACAGCTCCGGCCGCCAGCCGGCATCGGAATTCACCACGCCGCGGCGGGTGTCGAAGTCATACTGGTCGCGGATCAGCCGGGCGAGGCTGTCGCGGAGCATCGTCTGCTCGTCGGTAAAGTTGAAATCCATGTCTTGTCCTCCCGGGAATGTTCTGGCCCCGGCGCCCGGGGCTCGATGGGTTTCAGTCAGAAGAGTTCGGCCACGGCGATCTGAATCCGTGGCTCGAAGAGCGGGGAAAGTGTCTCGCCGGGGCGGTATTCGACCTGTGCAGTATAGTCGCCCCGGGACGGCTGGCGAAAGACGTAGACCACCTCGGCGGTCACATCGAGCACCCAGTATTCGGGAATCTCGGCTGCGGCATACTTCTCACGTTTGTAGCCAAGATCGTCTGCGAGCGAGGTGTGGGCCGTTTCAGCAACAAGTCGGACATCTTTCGGGGCATAGAAGGCCTGCACCGCGACATCGACCGGCGCGAGTACCGCAGCTTCTGGTTCAAGATACGTGCTGGCGCCCAGCTTAAGGCCCGGATGTGGCTGGACGATCAAACTGTCGCGGGAAATGCCGAGCTCTCGGATCGCGATCGCGAGAAGTTCCACCACGGCTGCCTCGCTGCGTCCATGGCGCGAGCCCGCCGGTGGTGACACCACGATCCTCCCATCCCTCAACTCGTGCTTCCCTGGCCCGGAAAGTACACCGGAGCTGCCAATCACAGCGAACTCTTCGACCGTGAAACGCCGCTCCCAGTAGCCCGGGAAGCTGGTCCCGGGCGCAGATACGGAAACGATCGGACGGGCGTCATCGGCCATGGTGGCACTCTATACCGGGCAGGCCCCGGCCCCTAGAGGCCGAGGATCATCTTTGCGATGATATTGCGCTGGATTTCGTTCGAGCCGCCATAGATCGACGTTTTGCGCATGTTGAAATAGGCCGGCGCAGCGTGTCCGGCATAGTCGGGACCGATCGGGAATTCGTTCGAGCCGTCCTCGGGGAAACTGCGGTAATAGGGATGGCCATAGCTGCCGACCGCTTCCAGCGTCAGCTCGGTGAGGCGTTGCTGGATCTCGGTCCCCTTGATCTTCAGGATCGAGCTTTCCGGGCCGGGGCCCTTGCCGGCCGCTTCGCCAGCCAGGGTCCGGAGCTCAGTGAATTCGAGCGCCGTCAGGTCGATCTCGAGCTGGCTGACCTTGCGGGCGAATTCGTCATCGGCGATCAGCGGCGTGCCATCGAGCACTTCCGTGGATGCAATCTGGCGCAGCTTCTCGACCCCGCGCTTGGACCGGGCCACGCCGGCGATGCCGGAGCGCTCATGCGCCAGAAGGAACTTGGCATAGGTCCAGCCCTTGTTCTCCTCGCCGACCAGGTTCTCCACCGGCACGCGGACATCGGTCAGCCAGGTTTCGTTGACCTCGTGACCGCCGTCGATCGTGATGATCGGACGCACTTCGATACCCGGTGTCCGCATGTCCACCAGGATGAAGGAAATGCCCTCCTGCGGCTTGGCCGCATTGGGGTCGGTGCGGCAAAGGAAGAAACCCCAGTCGGCATGCTGGGCCAGCGTCGTCCAGGTCTTCTGGCCATTGATCACGTAATGGTCGCCATCACGCACGGCCGTCGTCTTGACGCTGGCAAGGTCGGACCCGGCGCCCGGCTCGGAATAGCCCTGGCACCACCAGACATCGCCGGACAGGATGCCCGGCAGGTGCTGTTTCTTCTGCGTTTCGCTGCCGAACGTGTAAATCACGGGGCCGACCATGGAGACGCTGAAGGGCAGGGGCATCACGGTATCGAGCCGGGCGTTTTCCTCCGACCAGATATAGCGCTGAGTGGCCGTCCAGCCGGTGCCGCCATATTCGACGGGCCAGGCCGGCGCCGACCAGCCCTTCTTGCCGAGGATCTTGTGCCAGCGCAGGAAATCCTCGCGGGACAGGTCCTCGCGGGCCCCCATGCCCTTGAGCTCCGGAGGATAATTTTCCTCGATGAAGGCTCTCACTTCCGCGCGGAACGCGATCTCCTCGGGCGTGAATTCAAGGTTCATGGGCTTTTCCTCCGGGGCATGCTCTCGACCATTGCAACTTGTAGCGCAAGACCGGCCAAACTCAAGTTTACGCGGACGTCAACGTAAACTTTGCCGCAGGGATGGACGGGGTGTGCGGCGGTTGAAGATGACCAGCCGGTTGATGACGAAATTCAGGGTGAAGGTCAGCCCGAAGGCGACCAGCAGGATCGGCAGGGCCGACCGTTCAGCCGGAAACAGGTCGCAAAGCAAGGCGACAAGGCCGCTGCGGAGCAGGAGCGTCAGCGCGACCAGGCTCAGTAGACCGGCCAGCCGCCGCAGCGAGACGGCGCTTGCTTCCCGCCGGAACGCCCAGAACTCCAGCAGGAAATAGGCGACCAGGCCGCCAGCCAGCACGCCCATGGCGGCCGCCACCGGCAAGGGAACGCCGGTACAGGCATGCGCCAGCCAGGCCACGGCGAGATCGACCATGGCCGCAACGGCCGCTGCCGCAACATAGCGAAAGCCCTCGCCCAGACGCAGGCCCGTGGGAATCGTCTCAGTCATGTTGTCCAGCATGCGCGCAGACGCGCAAACAGGGGGTAAAGATCGCGTCAGCCGGCCTCGCCAGCGGCCAGCGCCGCGCGCCGTCGTGCTGCAGCGCCCTGTTTCACGCTGTCCGAGCGCAACTGCCCGCACGCCGCGAAGATGTCCCGGCCCCGCGGGGTGCGGATCGGCGACGCATATCCGGCGCGGTTCAGGACCTCCGCAAAGGCTTCGATCGTCTCCCAGTCCGAACACGCGTAGGGCGCACCGGGCCAGGGATTGAACGGGATGAGATTGATCTTGGCCGGCACGCCGCGCAGGAGCCGGACGAGGTCGCGGGCCTCGGCGAGGCTGTCGTTCACCCCGTTCAGCATCACGTATTCGAACGTCACCCGTTTGGCATTGGACAGGTCCGGATAGGCCCGGATCGCCTCGAACAGGGTTGCAAGATCGTACTTCCGGTTGATCGGCACGAGCTCGTCGCGCAGGTCATCGCGGACCGCATGCAGCGAAATCGCCAGCATTGCGCCGGTCCGCTCGCCGAGTTCGGGGATTTTCGGCGCAACGCCGGCCGTCGAGACGGTGATCCGCCGGCGGCCAATGGCAATGCCGTCGCCATCGGCAATCGTGTCGATGGCCTCTGCCACATTGTCGAGATTGTACAGCGGCTCGCCCATGCCCATGAAGACGATATTGGTCAGCCGGCGGTTCTCGGTCGAGGTCGGCCATTCGCCGAGCCCGTCCCGGGCGATCATCACCTGGGCAACGATTTCCTGCGCGGTCAGGTTGCGCACCAGGCGCTGCGTGCCGGTGTGGCAGAAAGTACAGTTCAGCGTGCAGCCGACCTGCGAGGACACGCACAGTGCACCAGCCTTGCCGACATCCGGAATGAAGACGCTTTCGCCCTCCACCCCCGGCCCGAACCGGGTCAGCCATTTCTGCGTGCCATCGACCGAGACGAGGTGCTCGGCGATGGCCGGCCGGTCCAGCGTGAAACGCTCCGCGAGCACGGCCCGCAGCGGTTTCGCGATATCGGTCATCGCGGCAAAATCCTGCGTGCCGAAATGGTGGATCCAGCGCCGGAGCTGCTTCGCCCGCATGGCCGCCTTCTTCGGCTCGACGCCGAGCGCTTCCATCTCGGCCTTCAGCGCGGGGACCGACAGGCCGGCAAGCGACCGCAGGGCCGGCGGGCCCGCCGCATCGGGGCGGCGCGAAAGATCGAGGGGCGTTGTCACCATGGCCTTGCGATAGCATGGCTCGCCCGCCGGGCAAAAGGCTTCCCGCCCGCCCTTTCGCAGGAAGACGGATGACAGTGTCGGCCGCATTCGGTACCGGAACCCCGCAATCGGGAACCAAACGCCATGGCAGACCTCATCACCATCTTCACCGACCCGGCCAACCTGGCTGCCCTTGTCACGCTCGTTGTCCTCAAGATCGTGCTCGGGATCGACAACCTGATCTTCATCTCGATCGTCAGCAACAAGCTGCCAGAGTCCGAACGCCCCTTCGCCCGCAACCTCGGGATCGGGCTCGCCCTGGGGCTCCGCATTGCCCTTCTCGGCGCGATCGCCTGGCTGGTCGGGCTCACCGCGACGGTGGTCGATCTCGGCTTCGCCGGCCCGCCGGGACCACACGGAGAGGCCAGTTTCGAGACGGCTTTCTCCCTGCGCGACCTGATCCTCATCGCGGGCGGGCTGTTCCTGGTCTGGAACGCCACCACCGAGATCCACCATAATCTCGATCCCCATCCGGCCAGCACGGTGTTCAATGCAGAGCGGACAACCATGACCCTGAGCGCCGCGATTGTTCAGATCATCCTGCTCAACATGGTGTTCTCCGTGGACAGCATCCTGACTGCCGTCGGCATGACCGACATTGTCCCCATCATGGTGGTTGCCGTGCTGGTCTCGGGCGGCGTGATGCTGGCCGCGGCCGGTCCGCTTGCCCGGTTCAGCCAGGACAACCCGTCCGTGGTCATGCTTGCGCTGGCCTTCCTGCTGATGATCGGCACCGTGCTCATCGCCGACGGGTTCGGGGTGCACGTGCCCAAGGGCTACATCTATGCGGCCATGGCATTCTCGGTCTTTGTGGAGTTCCTGAACCTCATCGCACGGCGCCGCCGGCAACGACGCGCCGCCTCGGCCGGCCAAGCCGCGCATTGAGGCGCGACATCAGCCGGCCTTTGGGCGCTGTCAGTCGAACATGATGACCTGGCGCGCCACGGTCGCCTTGTTTTCCTTGAGGTTGCGCAGGGCGTCCGTCACCCCGTCCAGCGTGATCCGGTCCGACACCAGCTGGTCGAGATGCAGCCGGTCCTGCTTGTAGAGCTCGATCAGGCGCGGGAAATCGACCCGGAACCGGTTCGAGCCCATGATCGCCCCCTGCAGCCGCTTCTCCGACGCCATGAACTGGATGCCCGGCACCTCGATATTCACCCCCGGCGGGATCATGCCGATAATCGTCGCCAGCCCGCGGGGCCGCAGCATGGCGACCGCCTGCTCGGCGGTCTGCTTGAGGCCGATGCACTCGAAGGAATAGTGTACGCCGCCGCCGGTGAGTTCCATGACCTGGGCGACCGGGTCGCCCGCCTTCGGATTGACGGTGTCCGTCGCCCCAAAGGTCTTCGCCATCTCCAGCTTCTCATCGGCGAGATCGATCGCGATGATCCTCGCTGCGCCAGCGATCGCCGCGCCGTTAATCGCCGACAGGCCGACGCCGCCGCAGCCGATCACCGCGACAGTGGAGCCGGGCTCGAGCTGGGCAGAATTGAACACCGAACCGACCCCCGTGATCACCCCGCAGCCGATCAGGCAGGCCCGGTCCAGCGGCATTTCCGGATCGATCTTGCAGAGCGTGTTCTCATGCACCAGAAGTTGCTCGGCAAAGGAAGAGAGATTGAGGAACTGGTTGACCGGCGCATGCTCGATCGACAGCCGGGCTTCCTCATCCGCTCCGCGGTTGAAGTAGCCGCTGTTCGTCGAACTGCATACGGACATGTGCCCCGTGAGACAGTATTCGCAGCTGCCGCAGAAAGGCGAGAGGATGGAGACCACGTGGTCGCCCGGCTTCACATGGCTGACCATGGAGCCGACCTGTTCGACGACGCCGGCGCTTTCATGCCCGAGAATGGTCGGCAACGGGTAGGGGAAGGAGCCATCCCAGAAATGCACGTCCGAATGGCAGACCCCGGCCGCCTTCACCCGCACGAGCACTTCCCGGGGTCCGGGCTTGGAGATCGCAACCTCCTCGATCGACAGCGCCTCACCCGGTGCGCGCAGAACAGCAGCTTTCATCCCCTGATCCTCCCTTGGGACAGTGGCGGCCCGTTTTCGGATCCGCATTTGTGGTGCAGAGTGGACCAAACAGGGCGCGCTGGAAAGGGTTCGCCCAACGTCAACCCCCGACGATATCTCCCGCCCCGGGACCCGCCGGGACCGGGGCGCAGGCCTCGGCCTCTAAAGTGATGAAAAGTCCACGGTTTCAATTACGTGACCCGTGCTTTCGACGAACCTGGCGAGATCCTCCCGCGCGATCGAGGTCGTTGCCGTGTTCACCAGCGGATGAAAGTTCAGTGTCGCGTGGGCCATGAGGGCTGTCTCGGCGATGAACCGCACCTGACGCGCCGTGTCATTGATCAGCGCGAACGCCGTGACCGATCCCGGCGCCACACCCAGGACGTCGGCCATGCGTTCGGCCGACGCAAAGGACAGCCGCCGTGTCCCCAGCACCTTGTGCAACTAGTTGAGCCGCAGGACGCTGTCGGCATGGGCGGAGACCAGCGCCAGCGTGCCGTCCTTGTCCTGCATGAACAGGTTCTTCGAATGCCCGCCCGGAATGGCGGCCTTGAGATCCCGACCCTCCGCCACGGTGAAGGTCGCCTCATGCCAGATCGTGGTATGAGCGATCCCCAGCGCATCGAGCCGGGCGAACAGGTCCTCGGGAGTGGCTGGCGCTTCGGGACTTGCAGGCATGCGCCCTTTCCGCCAAGGCTTGTCTGTCCCGTCAACCGTTTCCGCAGTGTTCCATGCAACTCGACGCCTACAAGATCTATGACGTTGCCCCCGACCTGGTGCCAGCCCGCTCCGAGCGGGCCTGGATGGATGCCTTTCCCGACCGCCACCCCTATCGCTGCCTGCCGCTGACCATGGCCAATTCCAGCGGCTGGGAGATACTTTGCCCGATTGATGTGAAACTGGTCTGGAATGGCGGGCCGAAGGCCGAGGATCTCGAACTTTACACGACGGGCGACCCGCGCGCCCTCACGGCCTTTGCCGACAGCCATTTCCGGCGCGGCATCGCGACCTTCCACACCGGCTACCTGTTCCGGACTCCACCCGGCTGGGGCGTCTGGACCAGCGGGCCGCCCAACTGGCCGAAGGACGGCATCGCGCCACTGACCGGCCTTGTGGAGACCGACTGGCTGCCCTTTCCCTTTACCATGAACTGGCAGATGACCCGGCCCGGCGAGGTTATTTTCCGCAAGGGCGAACCGTTCTGCTTCATCACCCTGATGGAGCACGGCAAGCTCGAGGCAATCGAACCGAAGCGGCGGCGACTCGCCGATGATGCCGACCTCACCCGCGAATACGAGGCCTGGCGCGACAGCCGGTCCGACTTCAACGCCCGCCTCGCCTCGCGCGAGACCGAGGCCCTCAGGGCACGCTGGCAGCGGCACTACATGCGCGGTGAAAAGGTCACCGGCGACAAGGCGGACACCCACAAGACGAAACGGCGTCTGAAGCCCCCGAAAGACATCTGATTCAAGCGAAAAGCGTACCCGGTGCCGCATTTTCGCCACATGCGGGTATTGATCTCGCGAGGCGCGTTCGTTTTGCGCCCCATATAAATGTCCGGGGAGACACCAATGAAGACCATCATCACAGCAACTGCCTTTGCGATTGCCGCTGCCCTGCCGGCGACGGCGGCGACGATCACCATCGAATTCGCTCCAGATGACGGCTCCGAGCCGGCAGCCTTCACCTTCGACGATGCCACCGGCATGTCGACGGGGCCGGACGGGTCGACCAGCCCCTTCACCTGGGACGAGGACACCGCCACTCTCTGCGGTACCGATCCCGAAGGCAGCGAAGTCTGCGCAACCTTCACCGATAACAGCGCCGAGCCGGCCGTCGGCGTGACCTCGCCCTACACGCTGAGCACCGGCGGCGGTGGCACGGCCACCATCACCGCCATGTCCGAATAGGCCAGCTCGCAACGGTCCGACGCCAGGACGGCCCGTAGCTCCGGCTGCGGGCCGTTTTCGATTGCGGATCGCCTTCAAGTCGTGTCCCTTCGCCAAGGCGGAGACGACCTTTTGATCGCGTTGCATCGGGCCATGGCCCGCATCCGGCCGGAGCTGAGGGATACGAACACGATGGCACTGGACCGCCAGACACTGGACATGACCGGCGCCCGACAGGGCGACCTGCACGAACACACCCTGCAGATGGGCGATGACACGGTCACGCTGGCCAATATCGCGACGATGGCGATCGAAACCCGGCAATTCCAACCCTTCGACACACCGCGCAACCGCACGCGGCAACGCCTGGCCCTCGTCAGCGGCAGTTTTGCATTCGTCGGGATGGTGCTCTGCCTCGCCTGGTGGGGACTTTCCGCCGCCGGGCCAGTGTCTCCGATTGCTGCGGCGACGATCCTGCTCGGCCTGCTCTTTCTTGCGCTGCTCGTGCGCGCCTTCTGGCTGTCCGCACGGATACGGCAGGTACAGGACTACTACCAACTCAGCATTGGCGCCTCCGATGGGCGGACCCTTTCGCTGGTCGATGACAGCCGCATCGTGCTCGAACAGGTGCGTGACCTGATACGGCGCAAGATCGATACCCAGGATCATATCACGACCGGGCATTTCGACCTCAACACCGACACTGTGGTGACATCGCGGACGGGTGACGACACCGGGCCGACAACCTCCGGAATGCAGGCCAGGACTGCGCCCGGCACAGATCCGGCGGCTTGAACTCCGCGCGCCGATCTGCCAAACCCCGCGCGTTGGTCCCGCCCATTCATTATCCGGTCCGGCAGGCTCGACCCGCGCCCGACTCCCGAAAAGGCATGCATCATGGCCCGTCAGCGCAAGCGCAAAGGCGTTCCAGTTCACGGTTGGCTCAACCTCGACAAGCCGCAGGACCTGACGTCCACCCAGGCGGTCGGCCAGCTCAAGCGGCTGACCGATGCCCAGAAAGTCGGCCATGGCGGGACCCTGGACCCGCTCGCCGAGGGCATCCTGCCGCTGGCCTTCGGCGAGGCGACCAAGACCGTTCAATGGGCAATGGATGCCGAGAAGGAATATGTCTTCACGATCGAATGGGGCCGGTCGACCGACAGCCAGGACCGGGAGGGCCGGACGATTGCCGAAAGCGATGTCCGGCCGGATCGCGCCAACCTCGAACGCGCGCTCGCAACGTATGTCGGCGAGATCGAACAGGTCCCCCCGCGCTTCTCTGCTGTCAAGGTCGAGGGCGAGCGCGCCTATGATCTTGCCCGCGACGGCGAGGACTTCGAGCTCAAGAGCCGCCGGGTCAAGGTCCATGCAGCCGAGGTCATTGACCTGCCGGACCCTGACAGGGCCACGATTCATGTCCGCTGCGGCAAGGGCTTCTACGTGCGGGCCCTGGCCCGCGATCTCGCCCGCGATCTCGGCTGCGAGGGGCATATTACATATCTTCGTCGGACAAGGGTCGGCGTGTTTCACGAAGATGATGCCGTCCCGCTCGCCGAAATTGCCGCCATGCCGGACGCCGATGTGGTCCGTGCGAGCCTCGGTCCGCTGGAGACCGTGCTGGATGACATACCGGCGATCGATGTTGGCGTCGACGCGGCGTTTGCCATCCGCCAGGGCCGCTCCGTCCGGCTGATGCCACACGTGCTCGAGGCGTGGCGCGCGGATGTCCGTTCGGCGCGCGGCGACAGGCTGACACTCGCCATGGATGGCCGGACTGCCCTCGCGCTTGGCGAGGTCCGTGCCGGAAGTTTCAATCCCTCCCGCGTGTTCCAGATGTGACAGCGCTTGCGCCCTCTTGAGGCGACCCGGATCAGGGCGGATTGCCCTGCCAGTCCACAACATGGTCGATCTGCTCGTCTTCAAGCACCGTATCCTCGGACCAGGTCCGACCCATGATCGAATGGCCGTCGCGATGCACGCGCGTGCGATCGCCGCAAACGAGATGATGCCAGTCCGGCAGGTCCTTGCCCTCATGCACCAGCCGGTAGGCACAACTTGCCGGCATCCATTCGGTGTCCTCGACCCGGCTGGGTGTAAGCTTGAGACAGTCGGGGACCTTCGACTTGCGATTGGCATAATCGCTGCAGCGGCAGGTCTGCGCATCAAGCAGTCGGCAATGCAGGCGCGTATAGGCAATATCCCCACTGTCCTCGTCCTCGAGCTTGAGCAGGCAACACTTGGCGCAGCCATCACACAGGCTCTCCCATTCCGCCTCGTTCATCTCCTCCAGCCGCTTGCGCCGCCAGAAGGGCTCACTATGCTCAGGCACGCCCGCTAACTCCCAGTTGAACCGATGGTTTTCCAGGCTGGATTGCGCGCCAGCAGGTCCGTCGCAAACCAGCAGGACGACGTAACGGGCACACCCTTGGCAGCGGCATCCTCGACGGCACGCCGGACAAGCTGCTTGCCAAGCCCGCGCCCACCCAGAACGTCCGGAACGATGGTGTGGGTGATGTGGAGTCCGCCGTCAGGACGGCGCTCATAATCCAGATGCGCTTCCACCCCGTCGATCGCGAGGCTGTAACGGCGCTGGCTCATTTCATGGACGATCTCAGTCATGGGACGCGACTCCCACGCCTCGCGTGTCTTCGCAAGACTGCATGAGTTCCCCCGCTCTGCTGCCGGACGTACCTGCCCCGGCTCCGGACCTTTCTGTCGCTACGCCCATGTCTCCCTCCGCAAATCATCATCGCCCTTATTGCAAACCGGCATCCGCATGGCAACCACATATGATCTTTTAATGTTCTTTTTTTATTCTTGACACTTGGCCAAGGGAGATGCAATGGCGTTGCGTATTGTGCAGTCTTGAATGAAACAGGGCGAGGGTGCTCCGCCAAGACTGGCGGCGGCGCCGGGCATCGGAGGGATATCATGACGGGAACTGAAGGTCTTTCGCGCGCGCTTGGACTGGCAGTGTTGATCGCGGTTCTTTTCGCGCGATCCGTCGCGGCCGAACCGCTCCTGCTGCGAGGCGGCAATGTGCTGGATGTCAGATCCGGGAAGGTGCTGGCCGATCACGAGGTGCTGGTGAATGACGGGCGGATTGTCGGCGTCGGTCGACGCGGCAGTCTTGACGTTCCGGACACGGCGAGGCGCGTGGACATGCGGGGCGCGACGCTACTGCCTGGGCTGACTGACAGTCATGTCCACCTGACGAGCCGGGCAGATATCCATGGCTACAGGCGACTGGCTGTCTCCCTGCCACGGGCGACCGTGTCGGGCGTCGCGAACGCGGAACGGACACTGCGAGCCGGCTTCACCACCGTTCGCAATCTCGGCGGTCCGGGCTTCGCAGCTGTCGCCCTGCGGGATGCTGTCGATGAGGGTGAAATACCGGGCCCGCGCATCATTCCGGCAGGCCCGGCCATCGGGATCACGGGCGGCCATTGCGATAACAACCTGCTGCCGGCGCGTTATGGCGACGTTGCCGGCGGGGTCGCTGACGGGCCCTGGGCCGTCCGTCAGAAAGTGCGGGAAAATGTCAAATATGGCGCCGAGGTGATCAAGTTCTGCGGCACCGGTGGCGTCCTGTCCAAGGGAACCACGATCGGTGCCCAGCAATTCACGCCAGAGGAAATGGCCGCGATCGTCGATGAAGCGCACTTGCTCGGCCGCAAGGTTGCCGCTCATGCGCATGGGGCGAAGGGTATCGGCGCGGCGATCGAAGCCGGCGTGGACTCGGTTGAACACGCGAGTCTCATTGATGATGACGGACTCGCAGCGGCCGTCCGGCGTGGGACCTACCTGTCGATGGACATCTATGTCTCCGATTTCATCCTCTCGGAAGGAGAAGCCGCAGGAATCCTGCCCGAGAGCCTCGACAAGGAACGCCAGGTCGGACAGGCGCAGCGGGAAAGATTCCGCGCGGCGGTCGAGGCCGGGGCAAGAATCGCGTTCGGAACGGATGCGGGGGTCTATTCCCATGGCCTCAATGCCCGCCAGTTTGCCTATATGGTCGAGTGGGGCATGACGCCGCTTCAGGCCATCCAGGCAGCGACCATTGGCAATGCCGCCCTGTTCGGCCTGCAGGACGAGATCGGCGAGATCATGCCGGGCAAGGTTGCCGATATCATCGCCGTCGACGGCAATCCCCTCGAATCGATCCGCGAACTGGAAAGTGTCGACTTCGTGATGAAGGGCGGCGAGATTTTCGTCTCTGCTCTCCCCGATTAGGGTGTTCGGCCTCAGGGCGGCGAGACCGACACGGTCTGGGTCTCGTCGCTGCCGGTCTTGCGGCTGGCTTGCCGGCCATAGCCATGCTTTTTGAGAAGGCCGCGAAACTGGTGATATGACAGGCCGAGGAGTCGGGCAGCGCGGCCCTGATGCCCGCCAGATTCTGCCAGGGCGGCGTCGATGAGCTGCATTTCGTAGCGGGCGACTGCCCGCTGGAAGTCCGCCGGTACGGACGCGTCGGGATGCACGGTCGAAGACTGCCCTGCCTCGCCGTTTCGCTGTTCGTGCCGGCGTGGCTCGTACGTGGGACCTGGCTCCGGGCCTGGCTCCGG
>CAZDMQ010000007.1:32757-79305 GCA_964506685.1 uncultured Hyphomonadaceae bacterium
CCTGGCTCCGGGCCTGGCTCCGGACCAGGCCCCGGGCCGGTCGCGGGCCGCCAGGGCGAAGCAAAGGGGTCCAGCGCGGCGGGATCGAAGCGAACCGGGTCAGCCGGGCTTTCCAGCAGGGCCATGTGCGTCAGTCTTTCGGCGAAATTCCGCAACTCGCGAACATTGCCCGGCCAGGAATGGGCCTCGATTGCAGCAATGGCAGAGGGGGCAAACCCGGGAAAGTCCATGCGCATCTCGATCGCCATGCGGCGCGCGAAATGGTCGGCCAGAAGTGAGGCGTCGCCGCTGCGCGCGCGAAGGGGCGGCAGAGTGATCACGTCGAACGCCAGCCGGTCTAGAAGATCGGCGCGAAAGCCGCCGCTGCGCACGCGCGACGGAAGATCCACGTTCGTGGCGGCCACCACCCGGACATCCGTTGTCAGTACCTTTTCGCCACCCAGCCTCTGGTACTGGCCATATTCGACAACACGCAGCAGCTTTTCCTGCACACGGCTGGACGCCGTGGCAATCTCATCGAGGAACAAGGTTCCGCCATCTGCCAGTTCGAACCGCCCCGCCCGGCGCTCGGCCGCGCCGGTAAAGGCGCCGCGCTCATGCCCGAACAGTTCCGAATCCAGCAGCTCCTCTGACAGCGCCGCACAATTGACCTTGATGAACGGGCCCTCCCATCGGCTCGAAAGGAAGTGCAACCGCTCGCCGATCAGTTCCTTGCCCGTCCCACGCTCACCAATGAGCAGGAGCGGTCTATCCAGCGGCGCCACGCGGCTCGCATGCTCAAGCGCCTCCAGCCAGGCCGGTGCTTCGCCGATCAATTGAGGGGCATGGCGGGTCAACATGTTTGTTGTATTACACCAATATTATTGGTCAAAAAAGCCCTTCGTTTCGTTAAATACCCTGAATTTCTTCAGCCCGATCGGTGCCCTGTCTCTTTAATTCTCATGATAACAGTGACTTACAAGCTTAACGCCAGACTGGCACGCCGCTTGAAGAAGGAAGGGGGCTCATGGCTGCAGGGGCCGTGACCCACAAGGAGACGATCAGAACCATGCACGATCAGACAGACACTTCCCGCCAGCCCAGCGACGCCGCCCGTCTCGGACACTGGCTCAGGACGCGGCCCGCCGAAAGCTGGCTGTTCTTCGCTGCCGGCCTCGTCATTGGCAGCCTCTTTCTCTGATCGGCCCGCCATCCACACACAACAACAACAAGGAGACTTTGCAGATGGGTATGTTTTCCCGCCTCAGTGACATCATCAACTCGAACATCAATGCGATGCTCGACAAGGCCGAAGACCCCGAAAAGATCGCCCGCCTGATGATCCAGGAAATGGAGGATACGCTGGTTGAGGTCCGCACGGCCGCCGCCCGCGCCATGGCCGACAAGAAGGAAATGCAGCGCGCGATCGACCACTACACCCGGCAACAGGCGGAATGGGAAGCCAAGGCGGAACTGGCGATCGACAAGGGTCGCGAGGATCTTGCCCGCGGCGCGCTGGCTGCCAAGCAGAAGGCCGAGGCCGAGATCGGGCGCCGGCAACAGGCGATGGAGCTCGCCGAGGAGGCTTTCGAGAAGCGCCAGGAGGACCTTGGCAAGCTGCAGGAAAAGCTCGCCGAGGCAAAGGCCAGGCACCGCGCGCTGATGATGCGCCGGGATGCGGCCGAACAGCGGATCCGGATGCGCAGCCAGGTCTATGACGGCCGCGTCGATGACGCGCTCGCCCGCTATGCCAATGTCGAGCGGAAGGTGGACGAAATGGAAGCCTATGCCGACCAGATCAAGGGCCACGAACCGACGCTGGAGGCCGAATTTGCCGCGCTGGAACGCAATGAGTCCGTCGAGAAGGAGCTTGAGGCGCTGAAGGCGAAACGGGCGCAGGGCGCCGGCAAGTCCGCGCAAGGGGAGGACTGATCCATGCTCATGCCACTTGCCGTCCTCGGTGCCATCCTGGGCCTGCTCACCGCGCCCGGCCTGGTCGCCCAGCATCTCGCCGCCCGCCGCGCCGAAGGCCACGACAGCGAAACGGAGGCCTAGCCCATGGACCCCGAAATACTCATCGCACTGGTCTCGGTCCTTTCCCTGTTCGTGATCCTCCCGGGCATGGTGTTCCACTACATCACCCTGTGGCGGAAACAGCGATCTTTGATGCCCGACGACGAGAAGATGCTCGAAGACCTCTGGCGCTCAGCGAAACGGATGGAACGCCGGATCGAGACCCTCGAAGCGCTCATCGACAGTGAAACGGCAGATCGCCAGGCGCGCCCGACGCCCGAAACAACAAGGAAATTCGACACATGACCCAGGACTTCAATGCCTCACCAAACCCAACCCGCTTCAAGCGCTCGCGCACAGACCGCGTGATTGCCGGGGTGTGTGGCGGGCTGGCCGAACGCTTCGGCTGGGAGCCGCTGCTGGTCCGCCTGCTGGCCGTCGCGAGCTTTTTCCTGATGTTCGGCCCGCTGGTGATCATCGCCTACATGGTGGTCTGGCTGATCACACCCTCGCGAAGCCGGGCTGACTATGTCGGGACGGGGGACACGGAGGAGGCCGCTTTCTGGCGCGGGGTTTCCGACAGCCCGCGCGTCACCTTCGGCAATCTCCGGTATACCTACATGGATCTTGAAGAGCGCCTGCGCCGCCTCGAACGCGACGTGACGTCCGATGAATGGCGCCTGCGCCGGGCGTTCCGCGATCTCGAAGGCAAATGAAACGACAAGGGTAAGCAAGCCCCGGGCAGGCGCCTGGCGGGCCCCGAAACAGGAAAGGATCATCGCCATGCGGCAGGGGACACGAACACGACGGAAAGGGCCCGGGAGCGGGTGGGTCGGCCTCGCAGCCATTGCCGGTCTCGCCAGCCTCATCATGCTCGACATGGCCCGCGACGGCCTGGCCTGGCAGGCCGGACCCCTCGCGATCTCCATGGACCTCGAGCCCGGGCGCGGCCTGGCCATCAGCTTCGAGCGGCCCCGGCCGCCCGCGCGCCATGGTTTTGCCCAATGGCCCGCGGCACCCGCTCTGGCAGGAGAGGAGGCGCTCTACTCCTCGACGGTGTATGACCCGGTGGGAGAGATCCGCCGCAGCAGTCCGCTCACCGTGTCTTCGTCGAATTTCAGCCGGAACTTGAAGTAGATGCCCTCGCGCGTGTATTCGGCGGCAGCGAAATCCTCGTCCACGAATCCCTGGATATTGTAACCGACGCTGGCCCAGATGTTCTCCTTCGGCGAGAAGCTGACGCTTGGGCCGATGGAGTACTCGCTGGTCCCGGACGAGGTCGATTGCATCCAGGCCCCGGACAGGCCGACATCGACGCGCCGGGTGAGATCATGGCGCAGCTCGCCGCCCAGCAAGTGGGTCCAGCCATCATAGCGCAGGGCATTGATCTCCGTGGTCGTGTACTTGACGCCCCAGAAGGTCGAGACCTGGCTGGCATCGCCAAGCCGCTGGTTATAGGCGAAATTATTGACGAGTTTCACGGTCTGGCCCGCCGAGGGCGTCTCGTTCACCTTGAGGTCGATGCGGTCGAACACGATCCGGCCCTCGCCGCGCGGACGATAGGACGTGGCCAGCCGCAATTCCGCATCCGTGCTCTCGCGGCCCTCGCCCTGGTCGCGGTTCTCGAGCCGCAACGCGCCGGCAAAGGACAGGACTTCGCTGAGTTCACGGGCGGCGCCGAGGCCGACGGAATGGCGGGTCTCATCGGCTGTGTCGCGGATTTCCCAGCGCCCCGAGCCAGCCGTGGCCTCGCCGAGATAGCCCAGGCCGACATAGGCGGAGGTGAAGCCTTCATCGCGGCTGAAGGGATTGCCGGCGGCCGCCTCGAAGGGAGACACCGGATCGTCGGCCAGCGGGTCGAAGCCGTCATCGCTGGCATCGATCCTTGCCCGGTTGGCAAGGCCCGCGCTGGCACTCCACACCGGGCTGAGCTGCACGCTCTGGTCGAGCCCGACGGTCGAAGCCAGACGGCGGCCATTCTCCTGGGTGAGTTCGTCGAGCCCGGCCGACAGCCGTGCCCCGCGCCAGGGCGAAGCCGAGAGCCCCGCCAGCGTGTTGGTGCCGGACGCATTGACGCCATTCAGCATCTCGTGGCGAAGGTTGAGATTGATGCCGGCGAACAAGGCCTGGTCCGCGCTGACAATGGTGCGCTCGGGGAACAGGGCGGCCTCGTCGCCGCTCCCGCCCGAATGGCTGATCGGCGCCTCGTGGGACACACCAAGGGTCAGGCCGAGCTCGGGAAAGGTCTTGCTCGCCTCGCCGGTCGCCAGCAGGGAGTCGCGGCTGCCGGTGTTGAGGTCTTCCCTTATCGCACGGACCCCGACGCCTGCGCTCAGCGTGCGCGAGGTCTGCCGCACGGCGAGGTCGGCAATATTCCGGGTCTCGTCGGTATCCAGTGCTTCTTCCCGCAGGGCCTGGCCGGTGACGCTGCGCACCTTCACCTCGTTGGTCCGCGGATCGACGTGTTCGGACAGGATGGCATCGGCCTCGACACCGGCCCGCCGGATTGTGGCCGTGCTCGAACGGGTCTGGCCGACACCGAAATTCTCGTCCTCCTGGCGCAGGAATGCGCGGCCGCCGAACCGCTTGTGCACGGCCAGGCCCTCCAGCAGGAAGGCATTTGCCGTTTCACCCCCGGCACCATCGGCAGCCTCATCGGTCATCGAGGTACCGATCTCCCCGCGCAGCTGCACGCCATCGCTGACCTGCGCTTTCATGTCGATCCCGGCCATGGTCACGGGCACGTCACTGGCCTGCCGGCCGGAGTCGTCGCGGATCACGCTGGCGCCTGCTTCGAACCGGCCCCGCAGCCCGCGCACCGCTGCCCGGCCGCCGGCACTGATCACGCGCTCGCCGCTGTTGCGGGCCTCGTACTCGGCAACGATGACATTCGGATTGAAGTCGAGATCGGTCGGGGCCAGCGGGGCGCGCAGCCGCAGCTCGCCGGTCAGGTAGTCGATTTCATAATCCCGGTCGCGCTCGAGGGTCTTGGTCGACACGACCTCGTCGGGGCGGAAGCGATTTCGGGTCTCGATGACGATGGATTCCGATGACCGCACGATCGGCGCAGCGGCAAGCTGGTACGGACCGGACGTGCCGTCGGCGGCCAGTTCGTCGAGCTGGTAGAGCTGGTTGGTTTCCGAAACGAAGCCCGTCGCCTCGAACCGTTCGGTGACATAGTCCGCCTTCAGGCCCGAGACCCGGCGGCCATAGCGCAGCAGTTCGCTGTCATTAAGATCGGTGTTGAAATCACCGAACATCAGCATGGCGGTGTTCTTCTCGAGCCGGACGAAGACCGGATACCGGCTTTCGGCATCGTCGCCCTGGAAGGTGCGGTCGCCATAAAGGGTGTAATAGGCATTGGGATCGATGCGGTTGAACACCTCCTCATCCTCCCGGCCGCGCCGCTTCGCCGTGTCGATGGCCACCGTCAGCAGCCAGTCGCCCTTCACCATGCCCTTGGCGAACAGGGCCGCCCGTCCGGGCGACTGCAGCTCACCATCGGCGAGTTCAAGCGTGCCATCGGCAAGGCCGACGACGATCCAGTCGCGCCGTTCGGGGCGCAGATAGGCGGTCACGTCCTCGATGCGCTTGCCGGAGACCGGAACATCGAGCCGGATGCGGCCGGTCTCCAGCGTCGGCGCCAGTTCGATGCGGGCGATGCCGTCATTGCCGACGGTGATCATGTTGGCGAGATTGCCGGGCCGGTCGACCGGACGCAGCGAATCGAGGGCATCCTCCTCGGCCAGGCGATAGGGCGGCGGCACATTGACATCGACCACGGTGCCCTTGCGCACCGGACGCCCGTTCGCATCCTCGAAGCGCACCGCGATCACCGGCCGGGTGCGACCATCGGCGACCAGCACGGACTGGTCATCGACCAGTCGGGCCCGGTCGGCCTCGGTGACGTACCAGAGGGTCTTCCGGAGCGTCTCACGCTGGCCATCGGGGCCGGTCACCTCCGCCTCGATCAGGTTCTCGCCCTGCACGAGGTCCAGCCCGCGCCAGCGCAGCAGGGCGCGGGTGCGGTCACCCGAGACGATGGACTGCTGGATATTGCCGCCCTGGGCCGCAATGCCGTTGACGGTGAGACGGATCTGGGTGCCGAAGGGCGCCTTGATGCCGATGTTCACGCTCGGCACGGAAGGCGTGCGGCCGGTGTCGGGATAGACCCATTCCAGCGCAGCATCCTGGCCATCCAGCCATTCCGCATCAAAGTCGCGATATTCGGTGCGGTCATTGAATTCGATGTCCTGCGAAGCGGACTCTATGCTCTCCGCCTCGCCGGAGCGGGTGAGATAGAAGTTCGCCCGCCAGACATTGCCGCCCTGAACGTCGACGAACTGCGACGCGGCGTCGCCGGCATAGCGGGTGTTCTCCTCGCACGCGACAACCTCGTAGCCGCGAGGCAGCGTGGCCGGGTCGATCCGAACCACATGCGTGCCCGCCTCAACCCCCTGGAAGTGGTAGAGACCCTCCTCATCGGTCACGACAAATTCGCCGGTTTCGAGATAGAGCCGGACGCCGGCAACCCCGCGCCCGTCCTGCAGCGGCCGTGCCCAGGCATCATCGGTATTGCAGGCCGCCTCGGCCACCCGGCCCACCAGGGTGAGCCGCGAGCGGAACAGGTCCTCCCGCATCCGCACCGCCTCCTCGGCGAGGTTTGACAGCGGCAGCCCCGTCGGCGTCACCGCCAGGGCCCGGTTGATGATCTCGCCTTCCGCCGGCGCCCCGGCGCCGATCGCGACGACATAGGTAAAGGTGTGCGAGCCGCCCGGCTGGATGCGCGGGGCGCGGAAGGTCAGCTCACGGCCATCGGCACTGATTTCCGGGTCCCCGACCGCGGCACGGTCAAGCGTGGCCGAGCCGGCCTGGTAGCGGACCGCATGCGGCAGCGTGTCCCGCACGATCAGCGGCAGCGAACCGTCATTGTCGTTCTCCACGGTCAGGCTGTAGGTGATGTAGTCGCCCACCGCCGCCTCGCGGCTGCCGGCGCGCTTGGTCACGGTCAGGCTCTTGCTGCCATCGACGGGAACGTCGGCAATTACAACGCCGGAGCCATCGACAGTGAACATCTCGCCATAGGACGCGCCGGTGATATCGAACGGCGCGCTCGGCAGGGTGACGAAATCGGCGGCCCCATAGATCGAGGGAAAGGTGAAGGTCGCGGGCGGCTCGATGCGCAGGCGGTAGCGTCCCGGCGCAATCAGCGGGAAGAGGTATTCGCCCGGCTCGAGATCGTACACCGTACCGGCAGCGTCGACCGCCTCCGAACCAGTGATGACCGAGGCCGGATAGGCCGACACGCCGTCGACACCGAACACCTCGGCTGGCTGGCCCGTGGCGTCATTGATGAGCGTCACCCGCGCACCGTCCACAAGTTCGCCGGTCAGCGAGTCGAAGACGCGGCCATAGGGATCGACAAGCGCGGTGTCGACCGACACTTCCTGCGCGTCGAAGGCATCGACATAGCGGGCCGTGAGACGGGCCTGGCGCGGCGCGCTCAGCACGGCATCGGTGGTGTCGGCACTTGTGGCGCTGGTGGGCAGGTACGCAAAGAAGGCGCCCGTATCGGGCCCGCTCTCATAGAAGCGCAGGATGACGCGATCGCCAGCGTCGGACGAGATCTCGCCAATCACGGTCTCGATCGCGTCTGGATCGCCATTCTGGCCGGGATCGCTGATCCGGACGACCAGCAGCTCGCCGGGAATGTAGGCGTCGGCCGGGATGAGCGTGACCGGACCGGAGGTGGCCAGCGGCGTGCCGCCAAGGGTGACCGGTGCACCCATTTCCCGGAAAGACAGGTTGCCGGTGCCCTGCCCGGTACCCTGAGACGGCCCGGACAGGGCATCAAAGCTGCCACCGACCAGGTAGTCGGAGCCGTTCAGCGCCACGCTGATGCCGTCCGGCGCGCTCGGGGCATAGCGGAAGAAGTCGATGGAGGAGGGGGTCGGCCGGGCAACGATGGTGAAGCTGGCCGGATTGGTCGACAGTGTCGCCTCACGGCCTTCGATATCGAAGGAAAACTCGGCGACGTTGGTCACCTCGGTGCCGATCGGCGTGGCCGCCTGGGCGGCCAGAAGCCCCGTCATCACCGCCACTGCCAGAACAGCGCGCACGAGCCCACGGACCGACTTTCTGAAGAAAGTCATAATAATCCACCATCACTCTGGGCCGGACCCTTATGGACAGGTCTCTCGCCCTAATATTCGCCGGACTGGTTCCAGCCTTTACTTCGGTTACCCTAACTCATTCTTGGTAAACGCCCGGTTGCGGGACTTCGGACAATTTCAACCGAAGCTGATAAAACTTCACCCCGCACGACGTGTGCGGGGTGAGCCTGCCCTGTCGGGCGCTTCAGTCGGTCTGGCCGCAGGGGGGCGGGTCCCTCCTGCAGCGCCACCGGCGCGCATGTATGGGCGCCCGCCGGTCTGGACGGCGCTAGCGGACGAGTGCGTGGATCGCGAGGCGCCCTGTGGCCCCGGAATCGAGCTCGGCATCGTCGATTGCCACGGTGCAGCGGGCCGGCGCCAAATCCGTTCCCGCACAGGTCGTCAGCGACGGGGTGCCATCGGTCGAGAACCCGATCTGCTGGTGCCCGGCATACTGTACTTCGACCGGCAGCTGGTCCGAGATGTCGATCGCCTGGGCGTTACGGGTGACGTCCGTGTCATCGTTCACCACCTCGATCACATACAGGACGCAGGCGCCGGGGATCGGGAACTGGTCCGCCGTCGGCGCCGAGGTCGGAACCGGAATGGCGGCACAGGCCGCCGCGCTGGCCGGCTCGGTGTCAAGCACCCAGGCCACCTTGGTTGCAGTCAGGAACGGCGCGACGATCTCGAAGCCGTTGGTGACTGACTGGCGACCATCGCCCACTTCGTCATTGTCGGACGTGGCATCGATCGCGTCGAGGAACACGTTCTCGACCACAGCCGCATCGTTCGTACCGGGTGTGGTGTCCAGGAGGCCGCCGCGGGCCGGCGCAACAACGCCGCTGCCTGCAACGCCGGAGTTCAGCCAGACTTCGGGTTCCCGGGTCTGCGCGATCAGGTGGAAATCGTCGACGTCCGCTACCGAGACGGCGCTGTCGTTGGGGATATCGAATGTCAGCGTCACCTGGATCTGTTCATCGGGCAGGATCGGGCAGGTAATGTCGGCCGAGCCGTCCTCGGGATTGGCGTCGCTGAGTGCACCGGCATCATCGGCCAGCGCCGCGAACCCGGTGATCGTGCCTGCCGCCGACTGGCCTTCGCAGGCCGTCGTCGTGCCGCTGTCATTGTCAAGATCGACCGCACCGCCCCGGCCGAGAACCGAGTAAGTCACGGTCGGTGTGGGGGTATCGAAATCGTCGCCCGCAATATCTTCCAGGTTCAGTGAATAGGACTGGATGTCGTTGCCGTCATTCGTGATCGTGTAGACGAAGGACACGCCCTTCTCGTCAGCGGCGACCTCCTGCGTGCCGGTCGGCGAGACAGCCAGTGTCAGGTCGACGATCCGGTCGACCGTGAAGGTCGTTGGCGAGGCCGGCGTGATCTGCGTCTGCGGCGTGCTGTTGACTTGATAGTCGAGCGTAAAGGTGTTTTCGACCGGTGTCCCGGCCGCAGTACCGTTTGCGGTGACTTCGGCGTGGGCCGTGCCTGCCGCAAGCGACAGGAGGCCGGCCGCCAGGGCCAGCCGGGAAGCGTTTTGGTTCAGGAGTTTCATGTGCCCGCCCTTCATGGCTTTAGTTGACGCGCGGACCATGCTGGGAATGGTTTAACACGACCCTAATGTTCTGACTCCGGAAACGTTGGTGGACTTTTCACTGGTGCTTCGGCCAGTCTTGAGCACCCGGTCGCAAATAAAGAAGCCGGCCACGAATGGCCGGCTTTCGCGACTATTTGGTCGTGGGAGGAGAGAGCGCTAGGAGAGGCGCGCCCGTTCCGTGCGTCAGCGAAGGATCGCCTGGAAGCTCACCGAACCCTCTTCGCCATTGGCGACCGGCTCGACGAAGGTCCAGCGGACGTGGGTGATATCGCCGGCCGTCGCAGAAACCGCCTCGCCATCGACCTCGATCTTCAGTTCGCCGCGACGCGCGAACGAGATGCCGCCATCGACGGAATAGGTGACCGACGTGCCCGGCGCTTCGGCCGAGGATTCGATGTAGCGCAGGCTGTCGGGCACCGGCATGGTCAGCACCATGTCCTCGACCGGCTCGGCGCCCTCGTTGAGGTAGGTGAGGCCATATTGCACGGTTTCACCCGGCGCCACGACCTCAGCCGCCACCAGCTCTGTCTCGACCTCGCCCTCGGGGCTGGCCACTTCCACCACCTTCATCACCGATTGCTCGGCAATGAGGCCTTTCGAGAAGGCGGGCATGGCGAAAAGAGTAATGGCCGATACGGCCACAAGCGCGGTACGAAGCATGGGATGAGCCCTCCAATTGAGATCCGGTTGCCAAGGGAGTGGCGCGGAACCGTTAAGACAAGCTGAAGAACCGGTAACCTCTTCGCGCCGCGCCGGCTCCCGTCCGCACACGCTGCGACCCATCTGTCCGAAACATTCCGTGACCCATGCGCCCGGAGCCGGACTCATGTCTCCGGACCGGACAAGCGTGGGTCTGGCGGTGAGACAGGGATTCGAACCCTGGAGACAGTTGCCTGCCTACACGCGTTCCAGGCGTGCGCCTTCGACCACTCGGCCACCTCACCTGCGTTCCCGGGACGCCATGCCCCCGGAACACCAAGGCGCACGTATATAAACGTGTCGGCCTGCGCCGCAAGCCCGCCGGTATCCACGCCGCCATTGCCGCGGGCCCGTGCCCCGCCATATAGGGCTGAGAACCCGACGACGGATTGACCCAAGGAAACCGAGCCATGCTTTTCTCGCGCAAACCCCTCAGCTTGCCCGGTCCGGGCGAGGCCCTGCCCGGCCGGGCCGACCCGATCCCGACTGCCGCCCGGCATTTCGTCTTCGACCGCCCCCTGCGCGGCGACAGGCCCGACGGTTTCGAGACCGCGGTGTTCGGCATGGGCTGCTTCTGGGGGGCTGAACGAAAGTTCTGGCAGGCCGACGGTGTCTGGCTGACCACGGTCGGCTATGCCGGCGGCGAGACCCCGAACCCGACCTATCGCGAAGTCTGCGGCGGCCGGACCGGTCATGCCGAAGTCGTCGAGGTCGTCTATGATCCGGGCCGGACCAGCTATGCGGACATGCTGAAACTGTTCTGGGAAAACCACGATCCGACCCAGGGCATGCGCCAGGGCAATGATGTCGGCACCCAGTACCGCTCCGCCATCTACACCACCTCGCCAGCCCAGCTCGACGCCGCCACCGCCTCACGCGAGACCTACCAGGCGGCGCTGTCCGCTGCCGGTCATGGCGACCCGGTGACCACCGAAATCCGCCCGCTGGACGCCTACTACCTGGCGGAAGCGGACCACCAGCAATATCTCGCCAAGGTGCCGAACGGATATTGCGGAATGGGCGGCACCGGCGTGGCCTGCCCGATCGGCACGGGCGTGGGCGCCACGGGCTAAAGCGGCGCGTTCCCAAATGGAATCAGCGCGCCGCTTTAAGTCCTTGTCTTGACGCGCTTCCGGACGTCGAACCGGTGTCCACTTCGCCTGGAAGCGCTTCAGAACCCGCGCAGCAGCGACCCCGGCAACGGACCTGCGCGCCAACCGGGGCAGGCCGCCTCAGGCGTTGAAATTCACCGCAAACCGGCGGCGCGTCTCGACAAGCGACTGCGCCTTGGCAAGTCCGTCGCTTGCCCGCTGGGCCTCGCGAATGACGGGATGGCTGCGCAGCACCTCGACAACCGCCGACAGGGCCACGGTCGCTTCCCGCACCGCGACCGGATCGAACCGCACTTCCGACAGGCGCAGCAAGGCATGGCCAAGATCGAGCCGGGCATCGAGCAGGTCGTCACTGTTGGGCTCCTGCTTGAGCTGGTTCAGCGTTGCCCTGCGGCGCGCGACCACCTTCTCCATCAGTGTCCAGTTCGGCTGCGTGTCGGCGAGATACAGCGTGATTGCGGAGAAATCCTTCTCGAGTGAGCGCCGCAGCGCCAGGTCGACACCGAGATCGCCGTCGAGCAACGCATCCAGCACGTCCGCAACTTCCCGGATCCGCTCGGGACGGAAGGATTCGGGCCGGGACAGGGCCGGTTGCAGCACCTTCGCCAGCATGTAGGCCATCGCCTTGCGTTCGGCCTCGCCATAGGCCTCCGCCCGGCCCGGCAGGGCCAGGGTGAAGGGCTCGGCCTGCTCGGCCGACAACCCGCCGCCGCGCGAAACGCCGTATACGCGCAGCCCGGCCGCTCCGTCATTGAGCCGCTCGCCCCACACCAGCATGTCCGCGCCGGTCTTCTGCAGGCGCTTCCGGGCGGCCCGCAGCACGTCGCCTTCCGGGGACCCCTTGAGGGAGAGCACATGGAAGAGCTGGAAGAGCGCGCCGAAATTGAACAGCTCGAGATGGTCCTCGAGACTGCCCCTCACGACCGACCGCAGGGCCCGTCCGCCGCGCCCGTCAATATCGCCAATCAGGATCCGGTAGCCCGGCAGCGCCGTCGACCGCCGCACCTCACCATTCGACGCCCGGCCGCGCCGCGCCAGCATGCGCAGTCCCAGACGCAGGCCGACCAGCAGGACCGCACCGATCAGTGCAATGATCGCAGCCACACCGACGGCCGCAAGCGGGGCCGACTCATAGACGTAACGGTCCATGAGGCTTGCAATGCGGATCAGGATATCGGTTTCAGACATGGTCGCAGAGCCTTGTCAGGGGCCAGTACAGCAGCTTAGAGCACCCTTGCAACAAACAATCTCCCTGCAGGCGCCTCCGCCGGGAAGAATTCCACAGGGCGGTTCCGGTGGGGGCCGTTTTCCAGGCCCGATGACACGTTTTCGCACACGCTTTGCCCCCTCGCCTACTGGTCGATTGCATCTGGGTCACGTCTTTTCTGCTATTCAGGTCCGATCGGCGGCCGATGCGGCCGGCGGCGAGGCGTTGCTGCGGCTCGAGGACATTGATACGGGCCGGTGCCGCCCGGAATACGAAGCCGCCATCCTCGAGGACCTCGACTGGCTGGGCCTGCGCTGGGACGGCCCGGTGCGCCGCCAGTCGGACCATTTCGCCGACTATACCGCCGTCGTCGAGACGCTGCGGGCGCGCGGGCTCGCCTATCGCTGTTTCCGCACGCGGCGCGAGATCGCGGTCGAGACCGGTGGCCGGCCGGATGCGCCGTTCCGCGGCGGGCCGCTGGCTCCCGGCGACGAAGCCCGGCGGCTGGTCAGGGGCGAGCCCTTTGCCTGGCGTCTGTCCCTCGCCCGGGCCATGGCCGCGCTCGGCCCGGCCGCAGAGCACCTCTCCTTCACGGTCGAGCAGGACGATCAGTCGGTTTCGGTCCGGGCCGAGCCGCAACGCTTCGGCGATATCGCCCTGACGCGCCGCGACGCGCCTGTCGCCTACCATCTTGCCGCTTGCCATGATGACGCTGTCCAGTCCATCACCCACATCATCCGTGGGGAGGACCTTGTCGATGCACCGCATATCCATGTCGTCCTGCAGGCCCTGATGGGCTGGCCGACCCCCGTCTACCGGCATCACCGGCTACTCACCGGCCCCGATGGCAGGCGCCTGTCGAAACGCGATGGCGCCATGGCCATTGCCGCCCTGCGCGCGCAGGGCCTGTCCGCTGCCGAGGTGAGAGCCCTGGCGGGCGCGCCATGAGCGGGGCGCATCTTCCCGCGGCCGAAACCCTGCGCGGAGCCCTGATGGTGCTGGCCGGCGGCGTCTGCATCGGCTTTGCTCCCATCGGACTGCGCCTCGGTCTCGGCGATCTCGGCCCGCAGGCGATCGCCTTCTGGCGCTATGTCTTCGCCCTGCCCCTTCTCTACGCACTTGTCCTGCTGCTGGAACGACGCCAGCCGCGGGCACCGAACCGGTTCATCCTGATTGCCGGCACCTGTTTCGCGCTCGACATCGCCCTCTGGCACTGGGGGCTTGAACGGACCACCGTCGCGAACGCCACCTTCATCGTCAATCTCGGCAATATCAGTGTCGGCCTGCTGGCCTGGGCGGTGCTCGGCCAGCGCCCGAGCCTGGCCTGGGGGATGGCCTTCCTTGTCGCGCTGACCGGTGCCGGCCTGTTGTCGCTCGGCGGCGGGCAGGATGGCGGCACCGACCTGACCGGCGACCTCCTGGCCCTCGGCGCGGCGGTGCTGGTCAGCGGTTACCTGCTGGCGTCCAGTCTCGGCCGGCGCAGCCTGAGCGGGATCGAGGCGATCTTCTGGCTCACGGCGGTGGAAATCGGGGTCGCCGGACTTGTCCTGCTGGTCTCGGGCGAAGCGCTGCTACCGGCCGGCGCGGAGGGCCTGCTCGTGCCGCTTGTGCTCGCCCTCGTCGTCCAGATCGGCGGCCAGGGCCTGATCGTCACGGGTCTCGGCCATACCCCGGCCGCCATTGCCGGCGTGCTTGTCCTCGTCCAGCCGGTGACCGCGGCCCTGATTTCCTGGCAACTGTTTGGCGAACACCTTGCGCCGGCGCAGCTGTCCGGCGCGGTCCTGATCCTTGTCGGCGTCTATATCGCCCAGCGACGCGCCCGACCGGCCCCGACTGTTTCGATACCGTCACAATCATGAGATATGAGCATCGTGTTCTGAGGAGGCTTTCCATGCGTTTTGTCTTTGCCGGCTTTGTGTTTACCCTTGCCCTTGCAGCCGCCGCCTGCAGTCACAGGGAACCGGGCACCGGCGATATCGCCGCTGCGTCCACCCCTCCGGCAGAGGCCGGGCCCCAGGCCGGGGCGCGCCTTGCCGACGGGACCGGACCTACCATGCCCACAGCCGGCGACGCGCTGGACCGCACCGGCGTCGTTCCGGTCCAGGCCAGTGACAGCTACTACCGCGCCGCTGCCGACACCGTCCGCCGGCGCAGCGCGACCCAAACCGTCGCAACGGCAAAGAATGTCATCCTCATGATTGGCGACGGCATGGGTGTCTCGACCGTGACATCGGCGCGGATCTATGCGGGCCAGAAGCGCGCACGCGATGGCGAAAGCTACCGGCTCGCGATGGAAACGCTGCCCCACGTCGCGCTGTCCAAGACCTATGCGCATGATGGACAGGTCTCCGACAGCGCCGCCACCGCCACCGCTATGACGACCGGGGTCAAGACGAACATGCGCACCCTCGGCCTGACGAAGTCGGTGGCCTACAACAATTGCGACAGCGCGGCGGGCAACGGCACCGACAGCCTGTTCGAGATCGCCGAACGCGCCGGCCTGGCCACGGGCCTCGTCTCCACGGCCCGGATCACCCACGCGACGCCGGCAGCGGCCTATGCCGAAAGCGCCAGCCGCAACTGGGAAGACAATACCTCAGCCGGTCTCACCGCCCCGTGCCGGGACATCGCGACCCAGCTGGTCGACTGGCCTGAAGGGGACGGGTTCGAGATCGCGCTCGGTGGCGGGCGCACGCACTTCCTCACCACCGCCACCGCAGATCCGGAGGCCGAAGGGGCCACCGGCGCCCGCACCGATGGCCGCGACCTGGCTGCGGCCTGGACCGGGAAGTCCCCCGAGCATCGCGTGGTCTATGGCCGCCAGGCCTTCGATCTGACCGATTTCGACAGCGACACCCGTGTCCTCGGACTGTTCGAGGCCTCGCACATGCAATACGAGATCGATCGCGCCGATGACGAGCTGGGCGAACCGTCCCTCGCCGAGATGACACGCGCCGCGATCACCCGGCTGAGCCGCGACGAGGACGGGTATGTGCTCATGGTCGAGGGCGGCCGCATCGACCATGCCCACCATGCCACAAACGCCGCACGCGCGCTCGAAGACACCGACGCGTTCGACCAGGCCGTGGCCACTGCGCTGGAGATGACCTCGCCCGAGGAGACGCTGGTCATCGTCACCGCCGACCACTCCCACACCCTGACGATCGCCGGCTACCCGGTCAGGGGCAATCCGATCCTTGGCCTGTCGGCCTATGGCACCGGGGCGATCGCGCGGGGCGGCGATGGCAAGCCCTACACGACGCTGGGCTATGCAAACGGGCCGGAAGCCGGCTGCCGTCCGCCCGAAGTGGAGGGCGGGGCGCCCGATTGTGCGCGCCGGGATCTCTCCGATGTCGACACCACAGACCAGGACTTCCGGCAGCCCGCCACGGTACCCATGGGGTCTGAAACCCATGCCGGCGAGGATGTGCCGATCTTTGCCCGTGGGCCTGGGGCTGCGCTCATCTCCGGTGTCATGGAGCAGAACGAGATCTTCCACGTGATGGGCCAAGCCACCGGTCTCGTCGGGGCCGCACCGTCTGACGCGCTGGCAGCCGGAACCGGGCCCAATGGCTGATCCGGTCCGGATCCTCATCCTCTGTACAGGAAACTCCGCCCGGTCGATTCTCGGCGAGGCGCTGGTCTCGGCGCGGGCGGGCTTCGAGGGTCATTCCGCCGGCTCTGCGCCCAGGGGGGCCCCGCATCCCATGGCCCTCGAAGTCCTTGTCGCACGCGGTCACGATACGGGCCGCTTTGCCTCCAAGAGCTGGGACGTCTATGCCGGCGACAACGCCCCGCGCATGGATGCGATCGTGACCGTCTGCGACAATGCGGCCGGTGAGGCCTGCCCCTACTGGCCCGGCCATCCGGTCCAGGCCCACTGGGGCCTGCCGGACCCCGCCGCGATAGAGGGCGAGGGCCAGCGGGCCGCCTTCGAGGCGATCTATGATGCGCTTGAGGACCGGATCGGCGCGCTGACCGCGCTTGACTTCAGCGCCCGGTCCGTGCCCGATCTTGCCCGCGCCATTCAGGCGATCCATGACGAGGCCGCCCGGCCATCCTTGCCTGGCCTGCCGGGACCGCCCGCGTCACCGTGAACCGGGCCGGCCGGCGGCAACGCACACCACCGCTATAACGGCTCACCCGGCAGGGTCGCGCCCCACAGCGCCGCCGCCGGGACCCAGCCCTTCTGCTGCTCCAGCGCCAGCCGGCACCAGCCCGCCTCGCATGTCAGCAGCGAAGCGATCACGCCCGCCTCGGCACGCAACACCGCGCTGGCCGCCTCGTCCGGCTCCCGGCGCAGGACTGCATCGCGCACCAGGAGGGCCGTCGAGCCTCCGGCCAGCAGCCCGGCATGGATCCACACCTCGTCACCATCGGGGTCGCGCACCCGCCGCCAGGAAATACTCTCCTTCAGAACCAGCACCGGCAGCCCTTCGCGGGCATACTGCCACAGCACCGGATAGTCGGTGCTCGGCCCGGCCCGTCCGTTCACCTTCGAGGCCTTCAGCCGCTCGAATCGCGGCACCGGCTTGCCGGTAAAATGACTGATCGTCACGCGCATCGCCGGGGCCACGCCCGGTTCGGCTCGCGCGAGTTGTGGAAGACCGAAAATGACACCTGCCAGAAGCAGGCCAATCAGGATACGCATGAACACCGAACCATCCCCTTTGGGAATTTGTCTTTTCATGAGTTCTTACGGAACGGCGTGAATCTGTCGTAAATTTACGTCGAATCAGCAGCGCTTGCACCCGTTGGCATATCCGTCGAGGCTCTGCTAAGGAAAAACAAGCGGTGAAGGGTAGAAGATGTCGAACCGGAAACTGAAGGTGGTGGTCACACGCAAGCTCCCGTCGCCGGTCGAGCTTCGCCTCAAGGAACTCTTTGACGCCGAACTGAACGAGGACGACCACCCCTTCTCCGAGGCTGAACTGGCTGATGCCATGGGGCGTGCGGACGTTCTGGTGCCCACGGTGACGGACCGGATCGATGGCCGCCTGATGGCGCGGGCGGGGGAGGACCTCCGCCTCATCGCCCAGTTTGGCGCAGGCGTGGACAATATCGATGTCGAGAGCGCGGTGCAGCGCGGCATCACCGTCACGAACACGCCCGGTGTCCTCACCGACGACACCGCCGACGTGGCCATGGCGCTGGTCCTGTCGGTGCCGCGCCGCCTGTTCGAGGGCGCATCGGTGCTCGACAGCGGTGGGTTCACCGGCTGGTCACCGACATGGATGATGGGGCGGCGGCTCGCCGGCAAGCGACTCGGCATCATCGGCATGGGCCGCATTGGTCAGGCCGTTGCCAAGCGTGCCCGCGCCTTCGGCCTGCAGATCCACTATCACAACCGGAAGCCCGTCAGTCCGCGGATCGAGGAACTATTGTCTGCGACCTATTGGGAAAGCCTCGACCAGATGCTGGCGCGCATGGACATCGTGTCCGTCAACTGTCCGCACACCCCCGCCACCTTCCACCTCCTGAATGCCCGCCGCATCGACCTGATGAAACCCGACAGCTTCATCGTGAACACCGCCCGCGGGGAAGTCATTGACGAGGCGGCGCTCGCCCGGGCCATCGAGAGCGGCAAGATCGCCGGCGCCGGACTCGACGTCTTCGAACGCGAGCCCGAAGTGAACGAGAAGCTGCGGACCCTGCCGAATGTCGTCCTGCTGCCGCACATGGGTTCGGCGACGCTGGAAGGCCGTGTCGAGATGGGCGAGAAGGTGATCATCAACATCAAGACCTTCGCCGACGGCCACAAGCCGCCGGATCGCGTCGTGCCCGCCCTGCTCTGACCCCGGCTGCGGGCCAGCGACCGCGCACCCTGCCCCCAGACGACCAGCCGTCACCCTTGCCCCCTTCGGGGTCGGCGAGCTTACAGCTCTTCCTCGTCGTCCTCGGCGAACAATTCGTCCTTGCTGACCGTCTTTTCGTTGACCGTGGCCGCATCGAAGATGTGGTCGACGACCTTCTCCTCATAGATCGGCGCGCGGATCGAGGCCATCATCTGCGGGTTGCGCTGCACCGCCTCGATGAACTGCCGCTCCTGGCCGGGATAGTTCCGGGCCTGGGCGATGACGGCCTGCTGCACTTCCTGCTCGGTGATGCGGATATCGTTGAGCCGGCCGATCTCCGCGAGCACCAGGCCAAGCCGGACGCGCCGCTCGGCAATCTTCCGATACTCCGCCCGGAGATCCTCCTCGCTCTTGTCGGCATCCTCGTCAGCAATGCGGCCCTCGGCCTTCTCTTCCTGCAACTGGCCCCAGATCTGTTCGAATTCCTGCTCCACCATCTTCGGTGGGAGGTCAAAGGCGTGCGCCTCGTCGAGCCGGTCAAGCAGGTCGCGCTTGGCCTTCTGCCGCGAGGCCTGCGCATACTGGCTCTCGATCTGCGTGCGGAACATGCCGCGCAGCTCTTCCAGGCTGTCGATGCCCAGTCCCTTGGCAAAGTCGTCGTCGATCTCGGGTGTCTTTGGCTCGCGCACCTCGTGCACCTTGATCTCGAACACCGCCGCCTTGCCGGCGAGCTCGGTTGACGGGTAGTCCTCCGGGAAGGTGACCTCGATCTCGGTCTCCGCGCCCGCCTTCACCCCGACAAGCTGCTCCTCGAAGCCGGGAATGAAGCGGCCCGAGCCGAGCACCAGCGTGGCCTCTTCCGCCTTGCCGCCCTCGAAGGGTTCGCCATCAACCTTGCCGAGATAGTCGATCACGACCGCATCGCCGTCGCGGGCCTTGGCGGTCTTGCCCCGCGCCTCATAAGTCGCGTTCTGGCTGGCAAGCCGCTCGATCGCCTCGTCGATCTCCGCCTCTGCCACTTCGGCCACGGGGCGTTCGATCGTCAGAGTGGCGGGGTCAGCCGGCTCGAATTCGGGCATCACGTCGAGGTGGAAGTGATAGGCGAGATCGGCCTTGCCATCGAGCACCTCCTCGACCTCGCTCTGCATGTGCATGTGCGGTTCCGAGGCGGGGCGGATATCCGCGTCTTCGATGGCCTTGTCCTGGGCATCCTTGATCAGCTGCTCGACCAGTTCGCCCATGATCGAACGGCCATACATGCGCTTGACATGCGCCGCCGGTACCTTGCCGGGACGGAAGCCCTTGAGGCGCATCTGCGGGCGGATCTCGTCGATCCGTGCGTCGAGCCTGGCCTGCAGCTCCGAAGCCGGCACGCGCACTTCGAAAGTCCGGCTGAGGCCCTCGGCCTGGGTCTGGGTAACGTCCATGATCGGTCTGTCCTTGCGAGGTCCGGCGCGCCCGGATCGGGGCGCGAGGCCGTTGTCGTCATTGCGGGTGAAGCCTGAATGTGAAGCGACGGGCTATGGCATAGGCGGCGGGACCTGTCCACGGGCTCGGCGCGCTGGCCGCACGGCCGGCGGGCGGCGGCATGCGGATGTGGGTGTCGAGGCCGGCCTGCGCGCGAGTGGCAGGCCTCAGAAGAGTTCCCCGCCCTCTGGCGCCTCGGGCATCCACAGCGCATCGAGCAGGTCGGCCAGTGCATCCTCGATCGCCGCCACGCCCCGCTCCCAGCCCGGGTCACCGGCCGCCGCTTCCTGCACCATCGGGACATCGGCAACAGTGGACACCGCCGAAGCCACGGCGTCGAAGACAAAGCTGTCCGGCGCCAGCCGGGCGACCGCCACGTCGGCATGGACCTGGTCGGCAGCCTGGGCGGCGGCATCGTCGCCTGCGGGCTCTCCAGCGCCGCCGGAGTCGACGGGCGTCACCGGGGATGATGGTTGTTCCGGGGCCTGCTGCGGCGCCGGCAGGGGCGGCGAGGCAGGGGCGTCCCCGTCCCGCGGGTCGTCTCCCGGCCCCGAAACGGTGAGCTCGCGTGTCGTCCCGCCCGCAACGAGAATGTCGCGCGCGGTAATCGCCGGGGCGCCCTCCAGCGTCGCCAGCAGGACGGGCGCGGAAAAGCCCGCACCGCTGACATCGTAGAACAGCTGGCCCGACACCGGATTGTAGAGGAAGGCGCCGTCCTCGTTGAACGTCGCAGCCCCGGTCGAGACCACCAGTTCGACCCGCTGGCCGGCAAACAGGTCGCCGCCAAAGCCGGCCGCGTCGACCCGGATCCGGTCCTCACCGGACGTGAAATCGACGATCCGGTCGTCACCATCGGACGTGGCGGCATAAACGAAGGTGTCCGCCCCCGGGCCACCGACCAGCACATCTTTCCCGGCGCCGCCATCGAGCGTGTCGAAACCGGACTCCCCGCGCAGCAGGTCGTCGCCGGCCCCGCCCGCCAGTATATCATTGCCGCCATCGCCGAGCAGGGCATTGATCCCGCCATTGCCGGAGAGGTCCTCGCCATCCCCCGGCGGCGAGCCCGCATTGGCCGCAATCACACGCACTGTGCTTGTCTGGTTGGCCACGTCGCTGACCGCGTTGATGACCACGTCGAAGACACCGCCAAGGGTGAAATCATGGTCGAAGACGCCCGCCTCGTTCGCGATCAGCGTTGCGGTATCGTCCTGGGATCCGTCGCCCCAGTCGATGGTGATATCACGACTGGCGAAGGGCGATCCGAGCACCGTGAGCTCCACCGCCCGGGCCCCGTTTGCGCTGACATCGAACCGGGCCTCGATCGGCGGCACGCCGGTACTGGGGAAAACCAGGATTTCCACTTCCCCGACATCGATATCCGTCCCGTCGGAGATGATGTAGTCGAGAAACACCTTCCCCTCGAACCCCTCCACCGGGTCGATCGTCACGGTCTGGTCAGCGTTCAGGGTGGCCACGAAACCGTCGAACGTGACGCTCTCGCCGGCGCCGAGGAGGACATCGCCGGTGTCTGTCCGGAAGCCGACCACGCTGACCGGGTCGCCGTCCGGGTCGGTGTCATTGGCAAGGACGTTGACGGCGAGCTGCTGGGTATCGACCAGCTCGATCTTTTCATTGCCGGCGAGGGGAGCCGAATTGATGCCCGGCGTCTGGGGGGTGAGCTGCAGCGCGTCGAGCCGGGCCGTTGCGTCGCCGTTGCGGGTGCCTTCGACGCTCAGGACATCGCCGGGATTGAGCGTCACATTCGTGATGAACTCCTCGAGACTCGACCCTTCCCCGACCGGTGGTGCGATGGCGTTGAAACTGGCGACCTCGGCACCATTGATCCGGATGACCCAGTTCGGCGTGCCGTCATTCTCGGCGATGTAGTCGATATCGAGTTCGTAGGTGCCCGCAGCACCCGTGAATGTGCCCGACGCGATGCCGCTGGCAAAGGTGGCCACCACTTCGCGCTCGGACGTCCCCGACCGGTCCTCGATCTGGTAGCCGAACAGGTCGAGCGCCTCGAATTCGGTGATGCCGACGCCAAAGCTGGCCGGCGCCGGCACGAAGGGATCGATGTTGATCGAGTCGATCCGGGCCAGTTCCCCGCCCTCACGGACACCCTCGATGCTGACCACGTCGCCGGAGGTGAGCTGCACCCCGAACAGGCCCGAACTGGCAAGCCCCGCATCGGTCCCGCCCGGACTGGTAAAATCGCCGACCGGGGTGCCATTGACCAGCAGCGTGAAGGTCGATGCCCCATCGGACTCATCAATGTAATTGACCGTGACGTTGTACTGGCCGGTGGCGCCCGAGAAGGTGCCCGCCACTGTGCCGGTCGCCGGCGCCGGGGCCGAATTCAGCCTGACAACGGACCCGCCCGATGCGCCGTCGCGCGCCTCGACGACATAGTTCGAAAGCTCCAGGGCCTCGGCCTCGCTGGTCCCGGCCCCGATCACAGGCGGCGCGAACAGCGGCGGCGCCCGCAGGATCGGCGACACCGACAGGCTTGCCGGTTCCGCCATGGCCGTGTCCCCGTCCGCGCCGGTTGGGGCGGGCACCGTCCACCGGGCCCCCTCGCCGCCGCTGTCGACAAGCCTGTCGAGCAGGAAACGGTCCTCACCCCTTACGCTTTCGCGATCATTGGCCATTGCAGTCTACCCACCCTGAGCCGGATTGGCACGCGCCGGACGAGGCCAGGAGACGGGAGTGACCTGGGCACCTGCCCGACGACGAGCCATTCCGGATTGCTCGTTTACGTCTTGTTAAATCCACAGCCTGCTGAAAGCAAGAATCCTGCCCCTGCGAGAGGCAATCGCCCAGACACCGCCCAGGTCGGGATCAGGGCGCACCTTCGACCGCCATTGATGGCTGCCGGAACAGTGCGCCAGGACCAGCCCCTGCCCTCGCCCCGGTCCAGGCCAGGCCAGGCCAGGCCAGGCCAGGCCGGGCCGGACCGGGCCAGGTCCAGGTCCCGGCGCCGGGCTCAGACGATGCGGCTGTCGCGGTTGCCCCAGTAGCGGTCGCGGATCAGCCGCTTGTACAGCTTGCCGGTCGGGTGACGCGGCAGTTCGGGGTCGAAATCGATGCTCTTGGGGCACTTCAGCTTCGAGAGCTTGGCCTGGCAGAAGGCCATGAGCTCGGCGGCGAGGTCCTCATCGGGCAGGATCCCGGGCATGGGCTGGACCACCGCCTTCACCGCCTCGCCGAAATCGGGATCGGGCACACCGATTACCGCGCAGTCGGCCACCTTGGGATGGGTGATGAGAATGTTCTCGGTTTCCTGCGGGTAGATGTTCACCCCGCCGGAAATGATCATGAAGGCCTTGCGGTCGGTCAGGTAGAGATAGCCTTCCGCATCGACCTTGCCGACATCACCAAGGGACGACCAGTCCGGATGCATGGGATTGAGCGCCCCCTTCGTCTTCTCGGGGTCGTTGTGATAGTTCGGCGGCGTCGTGCCCCCGAAATACACCTGCCCCTCCTCGCCAACGGGGACCTCGTTGCCGGCCTCGTCGCAGATGTGCAGCTCCCCGAAGATCGCCTTGCCGACGCTACCCTTGTGGGCGAGCCACTCCTCGCTGTTGATCCAGCACATGCCGTTGCCTTCCGAGCCGGCATAATACTCCTCGATGATCGGGCCCCACCACTCGATCATCTGCTCCTTGACCGGGACCGGGCAGGGTGCAGCCGCGTGGATCGCGCATTCGAGCGAGGAGACATCGTACTTCTTCCGCACCGCCTCTGGCAGTTTCAGCATGCGCACGAACATGGTCGGCACCAGCTGCGAATGGGTGATCCGGTAACGCTCGACCGCGGCGAGATAGCTCTCGGGGTCGAATTTCTCCATGATCACCAATGTCATGCCGAACCGCGTGAAGGCCATGCACCAGCGCAGCGGTGCAGCATGGTAGAGCGGGGCGGGCGAGAGGTAGATCGAGGCCGGCGTCACCCGGCACAGCGCCCGCGAGATCTGGCCGAGGACGTTGTCCTCGTCGATCGGGACATTGCGTTCCAGCGGCGGACGGATCCCCTTGGGCCGGCCCGTCGTGCCCGAGGAATAGAGCATGTCGGTGCCGGCCATCTCGTCGGCAATTGGTGTCGTCGGGAAGTGGCCGGCATGGGTTTCGAGATGCACGAAGCCCTCGATGCTGCCATTGATCGACCAGGCGCGCTCGATCCGCGCCTCGGTCCGGGCCTGCCGCGCAACCTCCCCGAGCCCGGCACTGGCGATCAGCAGTCCGGCGCCGCTGTCCTCCAGGATATAGGCCACTTCGGGCGCGGTCAGCCGCGACGAGATGCAGACGAAATAGAGGCCCGACCGCTGGGCCGCCCAGCACACCTCGAAATAGGCGAGGGAGTTCTCGGCAAACAGGGCAATCGTGTCCCCCGGACCGAAGCCCGCCTCGCGCAGGGCATGGGCAATCTGGTTGGAGCGTTCGTCGAGTTCCCGGAAGCTCAGCGAGGCACCGGTTCCGGCCATGATCAGCGCCGGCTTGTCCGGCGTCGCCCTGGCATGGTGGCACGGGTGAAATCCTGTCATCATCTTCCTCCCGGACTGGCCCGCCTCGATGCGGGCAGGTCTCATTCCTACTCTACGACTTCGGCGGCGAAGGAAAAGGGGAGACGGAGGGGAAACCCGCGCCGATGCGGCGCGTTTACCCGGACTGCGATCCGTGGTCAGAGCCGGGCATGCATACGCCGACCCTCCGCCAGCTCCAGTTCCTCGTGGCCATCGCCGACACCGGATCGTTCTCGCGCGCCGCCGAGCTTTGCCACGTCACCCAGCCGACCCTGTCGACCGCCATCCGGGAAATCGAGGCGCTGCTCGATGTGCAGCTGGTCGAGCGCCATGCCCGCGGCACCCTGATGACCGGCGCGGGCGAGATCGCGGCGGCCCGGGCCCGCGCCATTCTCGCCGCCGCGCAGGACCTCGTGGCTGCAACCCGGCAGCAGGCCGAGCCCCTGTCCGGCGACTTCCGGCTCGGCGCAATCCCCACCGTTGCGCCCTTCCTGCTGCCGGCCATGCTGCGCCCGCTCCGCGCGCGCTATCCCGCGCTCAAGCTGTTCATCCGCGAGGATACGACCGACCGGCTGCTGGAAGACCTGCGCACACGCCAGCTCGATGCCGCGCTGGTTGCCCTGCCCTGGCCGGCCCATGGCATCGAGACCGAGACCCTGTTCGAGGACGAGTTCCTGCTGGTCACCCCGCCCGGTCACAGGCTGGCCGGCGCCCGGCCGCCCCGTCCGGCAAGCCTGGCCTCGGAGGATATCCTGCTGCTGGAGGACGGGCACTGCCTGCGCGACCATGCCATGTCCCTGTGCAACCTGCCGGCCGGCCGGGACAAGACCGACGTCACCGCAACCTCGCTGCTGACCCTGGCCTACATGGTCGAGGGCGGTCTGGGCGTATCGATGCTGCCCGGTCTCGCCGTCGAAGCCGGGCTGACCAAGGGCATGGATGTGCATGTCGCCCGCTTCGACCCGCCCGTGGTCGGCCGCGCCATCGGCATCGCCTGGCGCAGCGGCAGCCCGCGCGCCGGGGAAGCGCGCCTGATCGGCGAGGTGTGTGCCGCCCACCGGCCGGTCGGATGCGGCGACCAGAGGACTGACTGAGGGCACCGGTTAGGGGCGACACCAGAGGACGACCGGGCCGGGACCGGCGTGCGTCAGGCCGCGAGGCTCTTGACGCGGTTGCGACCTTCGGTCTTGGCCGCATACAGCGCCTCGTCGGCGCGCTTCATCAGGGCGTCGGGCGTATCGTCGACACCGCGCGTGGTCGACACGCCAGCGGAGATGGTCAGGTCGAGCGCGGTCGGCGCGGCCTCGACCTCGAAGGGATTTTCGGCAATCGCCCGGCGCACCCGTTCGGCGGCGCTGCAGGCCAGGTCCCCGGTCGTCTCGGGGAGGATGATGATGAACTCCTCGCCCCCCGGCCGGCAGACAATATCGCCGGGGCGGACGTGGGTGTTCAGGCGGCTGGCGATCTCCTGCAGCACGACATCGCCGGCATGATGGCCCCAGGTGTCATTGACCCGCTTGAAGTGATCGATATCGAGCGCGATCAGCGACACCGGTGCGCCGCCAAGTGACGTGCGCTGCAGCCACTTGTTGAGCTGCCCGATCATGTATCGGCGATTGTAGAGGCCGGTGAGCTGGTCGATCACCGACAGTTCGAGGCCGCGGTCCACCCGCCGGCGCATGATCTCGACATAGCGTGTGCGCCGTGCCTGGGTGCGCACCCGGGCAATGAGTTCCTGCGGATCGACCGGCAGCAGCAACATGTCCGACGCCCCCAGCGTCATTGCCTCGGCGGCGAGGGCGCGGTCGGTCTCCTCGGCAGCAGCAATGATCGACAGCGCGCGCGTCTGCTCGCCGAGCCGGAAATGGGCGCAGAGCTTCAGGGGCTGGAAACTCTGGCCGGACATGGACACGATGATGATGTCAACGCCGGTCTTGCCGAGGTCCGACATGTCGTTGGCTTCCGACAGGGTCACCACGAAATGCCCCGCCTCGCGCAGGATCGCCGCCGTGCGGTTGGCCCTTCGCGCCGCCTCGTCCAGCACGAAGACCCGGGCCGGCCGGCCGAGTTCGATCGTTTCCTGCTCGTCGAAGGCCCCGATCGCCTCGCCGCTGGCCTGGCGCTGGCGCAACTCGTCGGCGACCGCATTGTAGCGCGACAGGGCCTCGATGCGGCATGTCAATGAAAGATCGTCGATCGGCTTGGTGAGGAAGTCCTCCGCCCCCGCCTCCAGTCCCCTCACCCGGTGCTCGGTGTCCGAAAGGGCGGTGACGATGACGACCGGGATATGCGCCGTGGCAGCATTGGCCTTCAGCCGGCGGCAGGTCTCATAGCCGTCAATGCCCGGCATCATCACATCGAGCAGAATGATCCCGGGCTGGCTCGCAACGGCCTTGTCGATGGCCTCGAAACCGGATTCGGCCTCGATCACCTCATGATACCCGGCTTCCAGCCGGGCGCGCAGCACCCGTCGGTTCTGTTCGATATCATCGACAATCAGGATCCGCGCACTCATGCCGCCGCATGTCCTGGCAGAAGGCCCTCGACGGTGCGGATGAAGGACGACATCTGGATCGGCTTGGAGAGATAGCCTTCGCAGCCCGCTTCGCGCACCCGTTTTTCGTCGGTGCGCATGGCAAAGGCCGTGACCGCGAGGACCGGGATCGATTTCAGCCGGTCGTCATCCTTGATCCAGCGGGTGATATCGAGGCCGGAGACTTCCGGCAGCTGGATATCCATGATGATCAGGTCGGGCATGTGGGCGCGGGCCATGTCGAAGGCCTTCGACCCGTCCGCGCACTGGATGGTGCGATAGCCGAAGGAGTCGAGAAGGTCGCAGAACAACCGCATGTTCAGCTCGTTATCCTCGACCACGAGTACCGCTGCGCGGCCGTCGTTCTCTTCCTGACCGATCATCACCATACCCCGCTACGGCCGACTTCCGAGGCCAGAATCGAGCTTGCAATTCCAGCCGATACACCCAGAACCTTAAGCCTTGTTTACGGCTTGCATATGGCGATGCTGCAGCAGGCCTCCACATCGCAGCCATGGAGCGAAGGGTGCCAGGCCTCTGCCGCGACTGTTTCGCGACCGACACCGTGCAGGCTGACCCGCGCCATGGCGACGCCGGCGACAATAAGCTTGGCCAGGGCGACGTTGAACACAGCGGTGTCGGCGACCGCGACGGCGCGCCGGGAACCTGCGACCGGGACGGCAGCCGCAGCGGCAGCGGGCACTGCCAGGCCTGCGGCAGCGTCCGGGTGGTCACCCATCCGCGCCTGTTCGAGCTCAGCATCGCCCATCTCGATTGCGATGCCTTCTTCGCGGCCATCGAGAAGCGAGACGACCCGTCCCTGCGCCACCGGCCGGTCATTGTCGGCGGCGGCGAGCGGGGCGTCGTGGCGACCTGCTGCTACACCGCACGATTGTTCGGCGTGCGCTCGGCGATGCCGATGTTCAAGGCGCTGAAGGCCTGTCCCGACGCCGTGGTGATCCGGCCGGACCTCGCCCGGTATGCTGCGGAAGCGCGGAGGATACGGGACCTGATGGCGGCGCTGACCCCGCTGGTCGAGCCGGTCTCGATCGACGAGGCGTATCTCGATCTCGGCGGCACCGAAGCGCTGCACGGCGCGCCGCCGGCCGGATTGCTGGCACGGCTCGCCCACAGCATCGAGACAGAAGTCGGGATCACCGTCTCCATCGGCCTCTCGGCCAACAAGTTCCTGGCCAAGACGGCGAGCGAACTCGACAAGCCGCGCGGCTTTGCCGTGATCGGTCCGGACGAGGCGGCAGCCCTCCTGGCCGACCGGCCCGTTGGTGCCCTGCACGGGGTCGGCCCGAAACTCGCCGCGCGGCTGACCGGAGACGGCTTCACCCGCGTCGCCGACCTGCAGGCCGCCGCGACCCGGACGCTGGTCAGCCGCTATGGCGAGACCGGGCTCTACCTGGCCAACCGGGCGCATGGCCTGGATGACCGGCCGGTGCAGCCCGGCCGGGCCCGCAAATCGGTGTCGAGCGAGACCACCTTCCGCAGCGACATCGCTGACCCTGCCATGCTCGAGGACCGGCTTTGGCAGGTCTGCGAGACGACGGCTGCGCGCGCCAAGGCCGCCAGCGTCGAGGGCTCGGTGGTGACGCTGAAACTGAAGACCACGGCCTTTCGCAGCCTGACGCGACAGACACGGCTGGCGCGCCCCAGCCAGCTGGCACAGGTCCTGTTCCGGGCGGCCCGGCCGATGCTGGCGAAGGAAACTGCGCGCGGGCAGGCCTACCGGCTGATCGGGATCGGGCTGTCCGCGCTCTCGCCCGCGCGCGGCGATGACCACGACCTGCTCGATCCCGGCATCGGCAAGCGGGCAGCTGCCGAGCGGGCGGGCGACCGGGCCCGGGCCCGGTTCGGCGACGACGCCGTGCAGACGGGCCGGACCCTGCGCATGGCCCGGCCGCGGGGGCGCGAAACCGACACGCAGTGATGCCGCGCTTGTTCAAACCTTGCGATTGCGGCAAGGAAAGCCCGAGCGGATTATCGGCCCGAAGGGACGTCCATGGAGTATCTTGCGTCCTTTCCGGCGACATCGGCGCTGATCGCAGCCAATCTTGTCGCCAGCGCCATCGCCTTCAACAATCGTGACTTCTTCGCCCAGAATGCGTTCATCGTCGGCCCGATCCTGAAGGGGCACGAGTATCACCGCGTGGTGACATCGGGATTCCTGCACGTCGCCCTCTGGCACCTGTTGTTCAACATGTACCCGCTGTTCGGCTTCGGCGCGTACGTCGAGGCCCGCCTCGGCATGGTCAACTACCTGCTCATCTACACGGCCTCCCTGCTCGGCGGCAGCCTCTGGTCGCTGGTCGAGAAGAAGGACCAGCCACGCTACGCCGCCGTCGGCGCCTCCGGGGCGATATCGGGGATCCTCCTCGCCTTCGGCCTGATGGAACCCTTTGCCGAGATCCTCGCCTTCTTCATCATCCCCATGCCCGCCATTGTCTTCTGTCTCGCCTTCATCCTCATCAGCGCCCTGCTGTCACAGCGCCAGAACGCGTTCTTCGGCCATGATGCGCACCTCGGCGGGGCGATTGCGGGCCTGGTGACGACGCTGCTCGTTTCGCCGGGCCTGTTCAACCAGTTCCTTGCCGACCTCAGCGCCTATCTGGGCTGGTGATGACCGGGGTTCTCGACGCCTACCGGGCCCGTCTCGCCGAGGGCACGCTGCAGGAGGACCCGGCACAGCTGGCGGCGGCGAGCCGGCTCGACGACCTGCGCCAGCGGCTGGCCACACCCCGGCCCCGGCGCAGCTGGTTCGCGAAACCGCCCGCGCCCGAAAAGGGGCTGTATCTCTGGGGCGGGGTTGGCCGTGGCAAGTCGATGCTGATGGACCTGTTCATGGCGACCACCCCGGTCGAGCGCAAATGGCGGGTGCATTTTCACGAGTTCATGGCCGGCGTGCAGGACGGTCTCGATGCCTGGCGCAAGCTCGATCCTGCCGCCAGGCGGCGCGCGCCGAACTGGGTGAAGGGCGCCGGCGATGACCCGATCCCGCCGGTGGCCAGGACAATTGCCGAACGGGCGCAGCTGCTCTGTTTCGATGAGTTCCAGGTCACCCAGATCGCCGATGCGATGATCCTGAAACGCCTCTTCGAACAGCTCTTCCAGCGCGGCGTGACGGTCGTTGCCACATCCAACCGCCACCCCAGCGAGCTCTACAGGGACGGCATCAACCGCCAGCTCTTCCTGCCCTTCATCGACCTCCTGATGGCGCGCTGCGAGGTGCATGAGCTCACCGCCGCAGCCGATTACCGGCTCATGCACCTCACCCAGGCGCCGGTCTGGCACAGCCCGCTCGGACCCGCCGCCGCCGCAGCCATGGCCGAGGCCTGGCGCACGCTCACCCTCGGCGCCGAGCCGCAAAGGTGCCGGCTGTCCATAAAGGGCCGGACGCTGGAAGTGCCGCGCGAGGCCGCCGGCATTGCCTGGATGAGCTTCGAGCAGCTGTGCGCCCGCCCGCTCGGACCATCGGACTATCTGATGCTGGCGGCGACCTTCCATACGCTGATGCTGGAGAACATTCCGAAACTCTCGGCTGACCGGCGCAATGAGGCGATCCGGTTCACCAATCTCGTCGACGCCCTCTACGAGGCGAAGGTGAAACTGGTGGCCAGCGCCGATGCCGAGCCGGACGATCTCTATCCCGCGGGCGATGGCAGCTTCGAGTTCCGCCGCACCGCCTCCCGCCTCCACGAGATGCGCTCCGAAGCCTATCTCGCCGCCGAACACGAGGTCAGGAGCGGGGCGGACTGAATCACCCGGAAACGCTTTGCCAGGCTCGCGCACCGCCCTGGCCCTGGCCCTGGCCGCAAAAACGATTCGCTCGTCAAAATATTTTCCGTGTCCGTTCCGGCGCTTAGTCCGGATTTCTGGCGATTTATCCCGTCTTTTCTTCTGCAAGTCCTTTGATCATCGAAATTTCTGTGTAGGGTCGCGCCGCGTAGGCGTACCAATCCCGTGTGGCCGGACAGGCAGGATATTCCGCCTTGTCCGCTGCACATGACATGGAGGTTTTGCTCGCGATGACAGGAACTGCGACATCTGCGAAGGCGCCGGCCGAAGGCCGCTCCGACACGTCCGACACGACCCAGGGCTATGGCGACGACCCGCTGGCGGTGCGCGAGAGCGACCACTACCAGCAGGAGTATATCGAGGGTTTCGTCGACAAGTGGGACGCGCTCATTGACTGGGACGCACGGGCCGAGAGCGAGGGGGACTTCTTCATCGACCTGCTCAGGTCCCATGGCAAGCAGCGGGTGCTCGACGTGGCCGCCGGCACCGGTTTCCACGCCGTCAGGCTGATGCAGGCCGGATTTGACGTCGTCTCCGCCGACGGGTCAGCCGAAATGCTGGCCAAGGCCTTCGAGAATGCGCGCACAAGGGGCCTGATCCTGAAGACGGCCCTTGCCGACTGGCGCTGGCTCAATCGCGATATCAACGGCAAGTTCGATGCGATCGTCTGCCTCGGCAATTCCTTCACCCATCTCCACGAGGAAGCCGACCGGCGGCGCGCGCTGGCGGAATTCTATGCCGCCCTGAAGCATGACGGCATCCTCATCCTCGACCAGCGCAATTACGACGCGATCCTCGATGTCGGCTTCGACACCAAGCACAAGTATTACTATTGCGGCGACCAGGTGACGGCCGAGCCCGAGCACGTCGACGACTCGCTGGCCCGGTTCAAGTATACCTTCCCCGACAAGTCGGTTTACCACCTCAACATGTTCCCGCTGCGCAAGGACTATGTCCGGCGCCTGCTTGGCGAAACGGGCTTCCGGAAGGTCACCACCTATGGCGATTTCCAGGAGACCTATCGCGAGCACGAGCCCGATTTTCTCATCCATGTTGCGGAGAAGGCATACGATGCCGGATCCTGAGACGACAGCGACACGGACCGCGACGGCGGTCGCGGAGCAGTACTACGACAGCGAGGACGCCGACACCTTCTACCGGGAAGTCTGGGGCGGGGAGGACATTCATGTCGGCCTGTATGCGCCGGGCGACAGCATTGCTGCGGCCAGCCGGAAAACGGTCGTGGCCATGGCCAGCCGGCTTGCGGGACTGCAACCGGGCGCCCGGGTTCTCGACCTGGGTGCGGGTTATGGCGGTGCCGCGCGCTGGCTCGCCCGCGAATACGGTGCCGAGGTGACCTGCCTGAACCTCTCTGATGTCGAGAATGAGCGCAACCGGCACCTCACCCGGGACGCCGGCCTCGAGGGCCTCGTGCGCGTGGTGCACGGCGCCTTCGAGGAGGTTCCCGAACCGGATGGCGCATTCGACGTGGTCTGGTCGCAGGACGCCTTCCTGCACTCGGCCGACCGCGAAAAGACGCTGTCGGAGGCGGCGCGGGTGCTGCGGCCGGGCGGGGAACTTATCTTCACCGACCCCATGCAGAGCGACACGGTCAGCGACACTGCGGCGCTGCAGCCGATCCTCGACCGGATCCACCTCGACAGCCTGGCCAGCATCGGGTTCTACCGGCAGGCCCTGCGCGGGCTCGGATTCGACGAGGTTGGCGCCGAGGTGATGACCGATCAGCTGGTCACTCATTACGGGCGGGTGCGCGAGGAGGTGCTGGCACGCCGGGACAGTCTCGTGGGCCGGATCAGCGCGGCCTATGTCGACCGCATGGTGGCCGGCCTCGACCACTGGGTCCGCGCCGGTCGCGACGGACTGCTCGCATGGGGCATCCTGCATTTCCGGAAACCGGACTGAGGCGGCGCAACCCGGCTCCGGGCCGGGCTGGGCCATGCCGGGGGCCGTCGCTCAGAAATCGTAGGCGATGCCCTTGCGCTCCCAGTCGCCATAGCGGGTCGGCTCGATTGTCTTCGGCCCGCCGGTCTCGGCATTGCGGGCCGCTTCCAGCTGCTCCAGCTCGGCCTGCCGTTCGGCGCGGCGGGCATCGGCCTCTTCCAGCGCGCGGCGGGCCGCTTCAGGCAGCGCCGCACGGCGGGCCTGCTCTTCGATGCTGATCGTGTCCGTAATGGTTTCGCTCATCGGGTGAGACTCCCAAACTTTGTTCATGCTCCCAATATAGGGGATGGAGAGCGGGTGACACGGCCCGCCATGGACGCATGGAAAGGATGGACCGCAGCAATGGGCATGATGAAGACATTTCTCCTGATGGCCGCGATGACCGGACTGTTCCTCGCGGTCGGCTACCTGACCGCTGGCACGGGCGGCATGCTTGTCGCCTTCGTCGTCGCCGTGGCGATCAACGGGTTCACCTACTGGAACGCGGACAGGATCGTGCTGAAGATGCAGGGGGCACGACAGGTCACCGGGCAGGAGCGCTCGCAGGTGATCCGCACCTTCGTCGACGACACCCGGCGCCTCGCCCAGGTCGCCGGCCTGCCCGAGCCGAAGGTCTACATCATCGAATCGGCCCAGCCGAACGCGTTTGCCACGGGCCGCGACCCCGAACACGCTGCCGTCGCCGCCACGACCGGCCTGCTCCGCTCGCTGACGCGCGAGCAGGTCGCCGGCGTCATGGCGCACGAACTCGCCCACATCCAGAACCGCGACAGCCTGACCATGACGGCGACCGCAACGCTGGCCGGCGCCATCGGCATGCTGGCCAATTTCGCCCTGTTCTTCGGCTCGCGCGAGCGGGGCGGCCTGCTGACCTCGCTCGTCATCATGATCGTGGCGCCGCTGGCTGCCAGCCTGGTCCAGTTCGCCATTTCCCGGTCCCGCGAATACGAAGCCGACCGGCGCGGCGCCGAGATCTGCGGCCATCCCGAATGGCTCGCCTCGGCGCTGGAACGGATCGAGCGCGGCGCGCGCACCAATATCAATGAGGTCGCCGAACAGTCGCCGGCCATGGCGCATCTCTACATCATCAACCCGCTGAACGGGCAGGGCGTGGACAACATGTTCTCGACCCACCCCTCGACGGCCAATCGCGTGGCGCGGCTGCGCGCCATGGCGGCAGGCCCCGGCGAGGGTGCCACCAATGACAATGCCGACCTCGCCTCGGGACGGGGGCCATGGGAGGCCGGGTCGCGACGCGCAGGCGGCCCCTGGGGCTGAGGCGTGGCCGAGACCGAAGGCGCCCATGCCCGGCTGGCGGCGGCAAGGCTGCTGGCCGGGGTGCTGGCCTCGCGGCGGACACTGGACGACTCGCTTGCCACCGAGCCCGCATACACCGCACTTGCCGGCCCGGATCGTGCCTTCGCCCGGGCCATGGCCAGCGCGGCGCTGCGCCATCTCGGCCGCATTGATGCCGTGCTGGTCCCCCTCATCGACCGCCCGCGCGCGCGGGTGAGCGAAGCGGTGATGGCACTGATCCGGGTCGGGGCGGCCCAGCTCTGGCTGCTCGGGACGGCCGAGCATGCCGCCGTGGCGGCCAGTGTTGCAGCGGCGAAGGCCGCCCCGGACACTGCACCGGCCACCGGCCTGGTCAATGCCGTCCTGCGCCGGGCGGCGGGGGCAGCGGACCGCCTTGCGGCCCAGCCCGCTGCGGCGACCTGGCCGGACTGGCTTGGCGCCGATTTCCGACGCAGTCTCGGCGCGGCCGCTACCGAAGCCCTTGCCGAGGCGCAATTGGAGGTCCCCGAACTGCACCTGACAGCCTCGGGCGATGCTGCGGTACTGGCCGAGGCCGTGGGCGGCCGGGTGATCGTGCCGGGCAGCGTGGCAGTACCTGCAGGGGCGGTGGAGGGGCTTGCCGGTTTTGAGGAAGGGACATGGTGGGTGCAGGACGTGGCCGCTGCGCTGGCCGCGCGGGTGCTCGCGCCCCGGCCAGGAGAGCGGGTCTTCGACCTCTGCGCCGCACCCGGCGGCAAGACGCTGCAGCTCGCCGCCGCCGGCGCCTCGGTTGTGGCGGTCGACCGGTCGAAACCGCGCCTCAGGCGGCTCCGGGAGAATCTCGCCCGGACCGGGCTCGGCGACCGGGTCGAGGTCGTCGCGGCCCCTCTTGAGAGCTGGACCCCGGAGCAGCCGGCCGATGCCATCCTGCTCGATGCGCCCTGTTCCGCGCTTGGCACGCTGCGCCGCCATCCCGAGGGCGCCTGGATCAAGACACCGGCCGACGTGCAGCGCTTTCCGGAGGTGCAGGCGCGGCTGCTTGCAGCGGCGGCCGGCTGGCTCGCCCCGGGCGGGCGGCTGGTCTACTGCGTGTGCACTCCCCGCGCCGAGGAAGGACGCGACGTCATCGACGCCGCCTGCTCGGACGGAACATGGCACCGCGACCCGGTCGAACCGGTCGATGCCGCCGGCTTTGCGGCCAGTCTGACCCCTACCGGCGACCTCCTCACCCTGCCCGGTATACCGGGGAACCCGTCCGGGCATGACGCGTTCTTCGTCTCCCGCTTGCGCCGCTCCTGACCGGTTCGCCCGACACGCGAAACCGGCACAGGAATCGCATCAGCTTGTGATGTAGATGACGCACGAATTCATCTGCTATTCAGTGCGGTGTGTGCAAGAAGACAAGGTCGACTCGCCAGGGGCAGTCTTTTTACGGAAGGAATGACAGATGAATACCGAGATCGCTGCGCGTCCCGCGCCAAACCGGCTGATGGCGGGTATCTTTGCGGGCTTTACCATGGTGCTGGCCGGTTGCGCCGGCAGCTATGGCGCCAATGAAGTGTCAACCGCCGGCGTGCGCGAAGCCGCCACCATCCGCGAAGGCACCGTGACAGCGGTGCGCGAAGTTGTCATCACGAATGACAATTCGGTCCTCGGCGCTGCCACGGGTGCGGTGCTCGGCGGCATTGCCGGGTCCGAGATCGGCGGCGGCGACAAGGCACAGACGGCCGGCGGTGTCGCCGGCGCCGTGCTCGGCGGGATCGCGGGCAACCAGGCCGGCAAGGCGCTCAACCGCCGCAAGGGCTTTGCCTATACGGTCCGTTTCAGCACCGGCGAACTCAAGGAAATCGTCCAGGGTGCCGATGTCTACATCGCCCCCGGCACGCCGGTGAACGTCGTCTTCCGCACCGATGGCGTGGTCGTGACCCCTGCCACCGGCGGCGCGCCGGCCTACTGACCGGGCCCAGGGCACGCGCCTGACACATCGTCCATGAACCGCCGCTTGCCTTGTGTGAGCGGTGGTTCCGCTTTATGCGGACCTGATGAGTCGCGTCCAGATTGCCCCCTCCATCCTGTCGGCTGACTTCGCCCGGCTCGGCGAGGAAATCCGCGCCATCGACGCAGCCGGCGCCGACATGATCCATATCGATGTCATGGACGGCCACTTCGTGCCGAACCTGACACTCGGCCCACCCGTGATCAAGGCGCTGCGGCCGCACAGCAGCAAGCCCTTCGACGTGCACCTGATGATCGCGCCGGTCGATCCCTTCATCGCCGCCTTCGCCGATGCCGGCGCCGATATCCTGACCATCCATCCCGAGGCCGGCCCGCACACGCACCGCACGCTGCAGGCCATCCGCGCAGCCGGCCTGCGGGCGGGCCTCGCGCTCAATCCGGGCACACCCGCGGCGGTGGTCGAGCCGGTCATGGACCTTGTCGACCTCGTCCTGGTGATGTCGGTCAATCCGGGCTTTGGCGGGCAGGCCTTCCTCGCCAGCCAGCTGACCAAGATCCGCGAACTGCGCCAGCGCATTGACGCGAGCGGCCGGGACATCATTCTGGAGGTCGATGGGGGAATAAATGCGCAGACCGCTCCAATGGTGGTCGAAGCGGGCGTAACCGCGATCGTGGCGGGTTCGGCCGTGTTCCGGGGAGGTGAGAGCGCCTACGCCGGAAATATCGAGGCACTCAGGCCGAAAGCCTACGTCTGAAGGGGAGACATCGGGACCGTCATGAACGCGCAACCGTCCCAGCCCATCGCGGCGCGAGAGCGCTCGGCGAGCGAGGATGCCGCCCTCTGGGCGCGGTTCCGCGGCGCGCTCGGGGCCCCCGTGAAGCCTGCCGGACGGTCCTGGCTGAAACTGGTTCCCACTGAACCGCCCAACTTCGACTGGGCTGCCTTCGCCCCGCTGGCCGGACGCGACGATGGCTCGGCCGCGATGCTGCTGCGCCGGACCTGGAAGGTTGGCCTGGAGCGGCATGTGCTCGAGATCGGCCAGTTGCCCTGGGCCGTGGAGGGCATCAGCCACCACATGCTCGACCGGATCCACCGGTTCGACTGGCTGCCCGGCCTGATGGCAAGCGGCCCTGAAGGCGCCGCACTGGCTAATGAGCTGGTGGAGGCGTGGATAGCCAGCCATGGCCGGTTCGACGGCTTTTCCTGGCGCGCCGGCCCCTGTGCCGACCGGATCTGGAACTGGATGCGATGCGGGGCGACGCTGTTCGAGACCGGCGACGGTGCCATCCTCCGCGACCGCCTCGATTGCCTGCTGCGCCAGGTCGACCACCTGCAGGGCCTGCTCGACGGGCCGGCCGAGCCCCATGCCCGTCTGCGCGGCGCAGCAATTATCGCGATACTCGCCGCGATGCGGGGCGACAGCGCGGCGCTGGAGCCGGCGCTGGACCGGCTTGACGAGGAGTGCGGCCTGCAGATCCTCGCCGATGGCGGGCACGCCTCGCGCGCGCCGGGCCGGCTGCTGGTCGCCGCCCTTGATCTGCTTGCGGTGCGCTCGACGCTGCGGGCCACCGGCCATGACGAGCCGAAGACGCTGGGCAAGTGGCTCTCGCGCATGGGGGCGATGCTGGTCTTCTTCCAGGACGGCGATGGCGGCCTGTTGCCGTTCAATGGCGCCGGCGAGGCTGAGCCCGCCCTCGTCGAAGCGGCCATCGAGGCCATCAATCCGGCGATCCGGACCTTCAGCTTCAGCCCCAGGTCGGGGTACCAGAAGCTGCATCGCGGCACGCTTCGGCTGATGCTGGACATCGGCAGCGCCCCTGCAGTGCCTTTTGCCGATGCCGCCCATGCCGGTGCGCTTGGCTTCGAACTCGGCGATGGCCGCGACCGGCTGGTCACCTCCTGTGGGCATTCCGATGCGGTGAACGTCGACTGGCAGGCCGCCGTGCGCCGCACCGGCGCGCATTCCACCCTGGTGCTCGGCGGTCGCGACAGTGCCGGCTTCGAGACGAATGCCGAGACCGGACTGCTCGAGGCGAGCGGGCCCGACGGGGTGTCTGCGAAACGCCTGGAAGAAGCCGAGGAAATCTGGCTGGACGCCCAGCATGGCGGCTACCGCGACGGGTTCGGCCTCCTGCATCGCCGCCGCCTGTTCATGGCCGGCGATGGCAGCCGGCTGACCGGCGAGGACTCCCTGGCCCGCCCCGTGGCGCTTGCCGAGGCTGAAGACCCGTATCCGGTCACCTTCGAGATCCGCTTCCACCTCCACCCCGGCGTGACCGCCAGTGTGGAGCATGATTTTATCAGCCTGCAGACCGAATCGGGCAATAGATGGCGATTCAAGACCAGCCATCCTGGCGCCAGGCTGGAGCCATCCATCTATCTGGGCCGGGGCACGGTCGAGCGGAGCGAGCAGATCGTCCTGTCCGGGCGCGCTGATCCCAATGGCGACGGCACGGCGCCGTCCAACTGCATCCGCTGGGCCTTTGTAAGGGATGCGTGCTCATGAGGACCCCGAAACAGCAGGCCCGGCGGGCCATGGCCCTGACCATGATCTTCGATACCGGCACCGCGGTGCTGGCGATCCTTGCCGCTTATATCCTGCGCTGGTGGTCGACCGGGGGCTTTCCGCCGGCCTGGCCGGGCGTGGTCCTCGGCGCGGCACTGCTGTTCGCGCTCGCAACCGGGCTGGCCTTCTTCATCACCGGCGTGCACCGTCAGGTCTGGCGGCACATGGGCGCAACCGATGCCATGCGACTGGTGCAGGCCGTCGCGCTTGCCACGCTGATCTACCTGCCGGGACAGTTCCTGCTCAACCGGATGGAGGGCATTCCGCGGTCTGGCCTCGTGCTGGCCGTCCTGCTCTGGCTCGGCCTGTTGTTTGCCGGGCGGATGATGGCCCTGTCCCGCTCGACCCACATGCCGCTGCAGCTCTTCCGGCGCGTGCACCGGGACGCCCCCCCTGCCGTTCTGGTCGGCGACCTCGAATCCGCCGCCATGGCCCTGCACAGCCTGCAGGCCGCCCCGGATGGCGCGAATGTGCGCGTGCTCGGCATTGCGCAGACGGACTTCGCCCAGCCGGGACGGGCGGTCCGCGGGGTTGCGGTGATGGGCGGGGTGCAGGATCTTGAAATGATCCTCGGCATCCTCGAGATCCGCTATGGCGAAGTGCCGTGGGTCGCGGTGACCGGTGATGCCCGACAGCCGGCGATCATGAACGCCGTGCTCGAGATTGTGGCCGAAAAGAAGACCAAGGTCATGGCGCTCGGCTCCAAGGGCGCCAGTCCCCGGCTCGAGGACCTGCGCACGTCCGACCTGCTGACCCGTCCGAAACGGCAGCTCGACATGAGCGCGGTGGCCGGCCTCGTCTCCGGCAAGCGCGTTCTCGTTACCGGCGGCGGCGGCACGATCGGGCTGGAACTGGCCCGCCAGTGTGCGGCCCTCCGTCCCGAAAGCCTCACCATCCTCGATGCGTCGGAATACAATGTCTACCGCTCGCAACTGCTGCTGCGCCGCGAGTTCCGGGGCCTCGAGCTCAACAGCGTGCTCGGCGATGTCCGCGACATTCCCCGTGTCGACGAACTGTTTCGCCAGATCCGGCCGGACATTGTGCTGCATGCCGCCGCCCTGAAACATGTGCCGCTGATGGAACAGCATGTCTGCGAAGCGATCCTCACCAATGTCTCCGGTGCCATCAATATCGCCCGCGCAGCCTCCGCCGTCGGCGCCGAGCGGCTGGTCTTCATCTCGACCGACAAGGCCGTCGATCCCGACAATGTCATGGGCGCCACCAAGCGGCTCGCCGAGATCGCCGTGGCCCGGGTCGCGAAACAGAGCCGGCTGACCCCCTCGCTCGTCCGCTTCGGCAACGTGCTGGGCTCGTCCGGCTCGGTCGTGCCGCTGTTCAAGGAGCAGATCGAGGCCGGTGGGCCGGTGACCGTCACCCATCCTGATGTCACACGCTATTTCATGACCGTGGACGAGGCCGCATCGCTGACATTGCAGGCGGCGGCCTTGCAGGTGCCGGGCGGGCCGGCCCGGCTGTTCGTGCTCGACATGGGGGAGCCGATCCGGATCCGCTCCCTCGCCGAGGCCATGATCCGGATGCAGGGCAAGGTGCCGGGCGTGGATGTCGAGATCGAGTACACCGGACTCCGGCCCGGCGAGAAGCTGCATGAACGACTGGTCTATGACCACGAGAAGATCGCCACCACCGAGATTGAAGGCATTCTCCAGGTGGCCGGCGTCAATGGCGTCGATGACAGTTTCGACCTCACCCTCGCCAGCCTGATCCGCGCGGCTGGAAAGCGGGACCGGGTCGAGGCGCTGACACTGCTCGGACGCCTGGTGCCGGAATACGGCGCCCGCCGCGCCGACGACCAGAAGGAAGCGGCCGGGGCCTGACGCGCCGCACCAGGGACAGTCAGCAATGGCGCCAGGTCGCCGCCCGGCCGCAGGGTCCTGACAGGGCGGAGCGCGCATGCTAGGCGCAGCATCGAATTCACCGTCCCCTGATCGAATTGAAGGCGTCGCCCCATGACCGAGACCGCCCATCCCGATGGCCCCGTCCGCATCCGCAGGGCGCTGATCTCAGTCTCCGACAAGCAGGGCCTCGTGGACCGTGCCCACGCCCTTGCCAGCCATGGCGTCGAGCTCGTCTCGACCGGCGGTACGGCGAAGGCCCTCAAGGACGCCGGGCTCGCTGTCAGCGATGTCGCCGACCTCACCGGGTTCCCCGAAATGATGGACGGCCGGGTCAAGACGCTGCATCCGGCGGTGCATGGCGGCCTGCTCTATCGCCGCGACGTGCCTGCCCACGTCGCCGACGCCGAAGCCCACGGGATCGGCGCGATCGATCTCGTCTACATCAACCTCTATCCCTTCGAGGCAACGGTGGCGGCCGGCGCCGATGTCGAGACCGCGATCGAGAATATCGATATTGGCGGGCCGGCCATGCTGCGCGCGGCCGCCAAGAACGCCGCCTTCGTGGCGGTCTGCACCGATGGCGGGGACGTCGACGCTGTCCTCGAAGCCATGGCCACGGGCGAGGGCGCTGTGCCGGCCGACCTGCGCAAGCGGCTGGCCGCCAAGACCTATGCGCGCACGGCCGCCTATGATGCCGCGATCAGCGGTTGGTATGCCAGCCAGCTTGGCGAGGCGGCACCGGACTGGACCGGCTTTGGCGGCCAGCTCGCCGAGGCCCTGCGCTATGGCGAGAACCCGCACCAGCGGGCGGCCTTCTATGTCACCGGCGAAACCCGCCCCGGCGTGGCCACCGCCCGGCAGGTGCAGGGCAAGGCGCTCTCCTACAACAACATCAATGACACCGACGCGGCCTTCGAGCTGATCGGCGAACTCGGTCCCGACCGCCCGGCCGTCGCGATCATCAAGCATGCCAATCCCTGCGGCGTCGCCCTGGGCGATGACCTGCTGGCCGCCTACTCGGCCGCGCTGGCCTGCGACAGCACCTCGGCCTTTGGCGGCATCGTCGCGCTCAACGGGCCCCTGACCGGACCGCTTGCCGAAGCGATCACCGGGATCTTCACCGAGGTCGTGATCGCCCCGGGCGCGGACGACGATGCCCTCGCCGTCTTTGCGAGGAAGAAGAACCTCCGCCTGTTGCTCACCGATGGCCTGCCCGACCCGGCTGCGCCCGGCCGGGTCGTGAAGTCGGTTGCCGGCGGACTGCTGGTCCAGGACCGCGATGCCGGGCGTGTCGGGCCGGGCGATCTCCGCGTGGTCACCGAGCGGGCGCCGAACGCAACGGAACGTGCCGACATGCTGTTCGCCTGGCGCGTCGCCAAGCACGTGAAATCCAATACCATCGTTTACGCCAAGGACGGGGCGACGGCCGGTATCGGTGCGGGCCAGATGAGCCGGATCGACAGCGCCCGGATCGCGGCCCGCAAGGCCGCGGATGCCGCCGAGGCCGCCGGCTGGCCAGCGCCGCGGACCCGGGGCTGCGTTGCCGCCTCCGATGCCTTCTTCCCCTTCCCCGATGGCCTGCTGCAGGCCGCCGAGGCGGGCGCCACGGCGGTCATCCAGCCGGGTGGGTCGATCCGCGATGATGAGGTGATCGCCGCAGCCAATGCAGCCGGCCTCGCCATGGTCTTCACCGGCATGCGCCATTTCCGCCACTGAGACGGCCAGGGAGCCGGAAAACCTTACCGCTTTGTCATTCCCTGCGGACATGGCTGGGAATCGCCTGCCGGGCGCGCTACCAAGCCCGGTAATCGCCTGCCGGGAAAGGCCCGCTCCATGTTCAAGCTGAGATATCCGCTGATCGCACTGGCTTCGGCCCTGTTTGGTGCCGTCGCGGCGATCGGCGTCTACATGTATTACGTGCCCCTGCCGAAGGACGCCATGGCGCGCGGCGAGGCGCTCGCCGGCACGGGCGCCGACCGGGCCTGGCTGCACGGTTCCATGTCCGAAGTGTTTCCCACCCGCACGGTCCGGGCCGCGCCGGATGCCGCGCCATGGCCCGCGCGCCCGGGCAGGCTGGAGGGGTTCACCTTCACCCATGAGGGCCGCACGCGGACGCTCGGCGATCTCCATGACAGCCAGGCCATGCTCGGCCTCGTCATCATCAGGGATGGCGCGATCGTGCATGAATCCTACGCGCCCGGTTACGGTGCCGGCACGCTTTTCACCACCTGGTCGGCGGTCAAGTCCTTCACCTCGACGCTGGTCGGCCGGGCCATTGAACAGGGGCTGATCGCGTCGGTCGAGGACCCCCTGGACGGCTACCTGCCCGACCTCCGCGGCACCGCCTATGCCGGGGTCACGATCCGCCAGGCGCTTGAAATGTCCTCCGGTGTCGCCTTCGACCGCGACAGCATCGCCGACACGACCGCCTTCCTGCGCGACGGCCCGGTGACGGCGCGGGCGCCGGCCTTCGATCTCGCCATTGGCCACGAGCGCGCCGCTGAGCCGGGCACGGTGTTCAACTACAACACCGCCGAAACGCAGGTACTCCTCGAACTGGTGCGCCGGGTCACCGGGCAGACTGCGGCCGACTACATGTCCGAAGCGCTGTGGCAGCCGCTCGGCATGCGCTACAATGCAGCGTGGATCATCGACGCCCCCGGCGCGGACGGCGTCGAGATTGGCGGAGCCCTGTTCAATGCGGCCCTGCGCGACTGGGCCCGGCTGGGCTGGCTGATGGCCGAAGACGGGGTCTGGCAGGGCAAGCGGTTGTTGCCGGACGACTGGGTTCGCGCAGCGACCACCCCGGGCGCGCCGCACCTGATGCCTGGCGAGGTCCATCCCGATCCGGAACTCGGTTATGGCTGGCAGTGGTGGACCCGCGGCGATGGCACCTTCCAGGCCAGCGGCGCCTATGGCCAGATGATCCTCGTCGACCCGGCAAACCGTCTCGTCGTCGCCAAGGCCAGCGCCTGGGATGCCCCGCGCGATGCCGGCCATGCTGCCGAAACGCTGGCCATGACCCGCGCGCTGGCGGCCTGGGACTTTGGCCCGGCGGGCGAGGAGCCGGAAGCCGAAGAGGGAACGGAATCCGTTGCCGACGCGCCGCCTGCCGCCCCGACCGGTTCGGACGCAGCACCGGACGCAGAAAGCGGTGAGCCGGGCACGGCTGCCGCTCCGGCCGGGACAGCGCCCGTCGTTCCAGCCAGCGAAGCCGCACCCGAGGCGCTCCCCGCGCCCAGCGTCAAGCCCGATATCGACACCACCCGCCTCAGTCGGGACCCGGAAACCAGCGAAACGCCGGCACGGCGGGCCGCCCCGCCATCACGGCCACCGGAACAGGCGCCCGGCGAAGGCATGGGCGTCGCCGAAAGCCGCTTTGTCGACCCCGAAGAGATCGAGGACTGACGCCCTTCGCTCAGGCCGTGGCAGTTGGGAATGAAAGGGCTTCAGCGGCGCGCCAAGCCGCCGCCTGGAGCAGCGCCGGATCAGAACACGCGCGGACGCTCGGCCTTGTCGACATGCAGGCCGCACTCGGTTTTGTCCTGGCCGAGCCAGCGGCCCGAGCGAATGTCGCCAGGATCGCTCGCCGGCTGGGTGCAGGGCCAGCAGCCGATGGAGGGATACCCCTGGCCGACCAGCGGGTGGACCGGCAGGTCGCGCTGGCGGAAGAAGCGGTTGACATCCTCCTGTGACCAGCTCGCCAGCGGGTTGACCTTGAACCGGCCTGCCGCGTGTTCGAACACCGGCAGGGACATGCGCTCACCGCCATGGAACCGCTTGCGGCCGGTGATCCACGCATCAAACCCCTTCAGTGCCGGTTCCAGCGGTCGCACCTTGCGCAGCCCGCAGCAGGCGTCGGGATCCCGCTTCCAGAGCGAATTGTCCGGATCGAGCACCGCGCGTTCGGTCTCGTTCGGCGGGACGTCCCGCACATTGGTCAGCCCGAGCGCCTCGACCAGCGTCTTGCGGTAGCTCAGGGTCTGCGGGAAATGCATGCCGGTCTCGAGGAAGATGACCGGCAGGTCCGGATCGACATCGGCGATCAGGGCCAGCATCACCGCGCTCTCGGCCCCGAAGCTCGACACATAGGTGATCCGCCCGGCCCATTCGCGCAGGATCGCCGCGCGCAGGATGGTCTGGGCGGAGGCCGCCCGCAGCTCGCTGTTGAGCCGGTCCAGCGTATCGCGTTCCCGGTCCAGCACGGCCGGTGCATTGTCCGAATAGGCCATCGGTTTCAGGCTCCGGTCGCATGGCGGGCTGCAAAGACGGGACGAGCCCCGTCGGCAGCGCGCTGGTAAACGGCCGAATATTCGGCCAGGGCGGCATCCACGTCCTCTACGCCAGCGCGGGCGGTCTCGAAAGCATCGAACCCTGAACGGTGCATATAGAAGACCTGATCGCGCAGGACATGACCAACCGCGCGGAGCTCGCCGGTGTAGCCATACCGCCGGCGCAGGAGCTGGGCCTGCGAATAGCCCCGCCCGTCGGTATAGCGCGGAAAGCTGATCTCGATCAGCGCCAGCATGTCGAGCGCATCGGCCAGCGCGGCGGGATCGTCGTCCGGCATGAGCCGCACGCCGACAGGGGTGTTGCGCCGGGCCAGGGCCTCGCGATGGTCGAGAAAGATGTCGAGCGGCACGGTGATGCCATTGGGCGTGGCCACGAAATCGCTGGTCTCGACATGGATCCAGGTGTTCTCGACGAGCTGTCCGTTCCTAATGAGCGGCATAGAGGGCCTCCTTGAAGGGGTCGTGCCCGAGCCGGGCGAGGGTTTCGATAAAGGGTTCGTCGGGTCCGCTGCGCAGCGCGAGATAGCGGTCCGCAACGCGCCGGAGCGCCAGCGGCACGTCGTCGAAGCGCATGGCCGGGCCGGCAATTTCGCCGATGGCTGCCTTCTCGTCGGCCCGGCCGCCAAAGGTGATCTGGTAGAATTCCTCACCCTTCTTGTCGACGCCGAGGATGCCGATATGGCCGACATGGTGGTGGCCGCAGGCATTGATGCAGCCCGAGATGTTGATGTGCAGCTTGCCGATTGCCGCTTCCAGGTCGGGATCGGCAAACACCGCCTGCACTGCCTGCCCCATGGGGATGGAACGGGCATTGGCGAGGTTGCAATAGTCGAGCCCGGGGCAGACGATCATGTCCGTGATCCGGCTCTCGTTCGGCGTCGCCAGACCCGCCGCATCGAGCGCGAGATAGACATCGTGCAGGTCATCCAGCGCGATGTGCGGCAGCACGAGGTTCTGCGCATGGCTGACCCGGATGTCGCCATGGCCATAGGCCTCGGCAAGGTCCGCGACCACGTCCATCTGCGCGTCGGTAGCATCGCCCGCCGCCCCGCCGATCGGCTTCAGGCTGACCGTCACCGAAGCATGGCCCGCCACCTTGTGCGGGTGGAGATTGACCCCGGCCCAGCGGCCAAAGGCCGGGTCTGCGGCTTTCGCGTGCTCGAAACCCTCGCAGTCCACCGCCCGTTCGACCAGGGGAGGGGGTGCGAAATAGGCATGGATCCGGTCGATCTCGCTGCGCGGCAGGTCCACCTTTTCGCCCTCGGTCTGGGCGGCGAACTCGGCCTCGACCTGGCGGGTGAATTCGGCCGCGCCGAGCTCGCTGACGAGGATCTTGATCCGCGCCTTGTACTTGTTGTCCCGCCGGCCATGTCGGTTGTACACGCGCATGATCGCCTCGAGATAATCGAGCAGCTCGGCTTCCGGCACGAAGTCCTTCACCTGCGCAGCGATATGCGGGGTCCGCCCCTGGCCGCCGCCGACATGCACCTCGAACCCGACCGTGTCGCCGCGCCGGCGCATGTGCAGCCCGATATCATGCACCCGGATCGCCGCGCGGTCATGCTCGGCCGCGGTCACGGCGATCTTGAACTTGCGCGGCAGGAAGGCGAATTCCGGGTGGAACGTGCTCCACTGGCGGATGATCTCGCACCAGGGGCGCGGATCCATGATCTCGTCGGCGGTGGCGCCGGCGAAATGATCGGAAGTGACATTGCGGATGCAGTTGCCCGAGGTCTGGATGGCGTGCATCTCGACCTCGG
>CAZDMQ010000008.1:0-24523 GCA_964506685.1 uncultured Hyphomonadaceae bacterium
TACCTCTGGTGGACCTGTTGTGGCGCCAGCCGCAGTGCAGGGTAGCTATGTACGGACGGGATAACCGCTGAAAGCATCTAAGTGGGAAACCCACCTCAAAACCAGGTTACCCTTGAGAGCCGTGGAAGACGACCACGTCGATAGGCCGGATGTGGACGCGCAGTGATGCGTGAAGCTGACCGGTACTAATTGCTCGATAGGCTTGATCGCAAGCCCATGTGTGGTGGCGAATGCATCGCTGCCCGAACACCTGAACGATATCCTTTCAGACACTTTTGTTGGTTCATGCATTCATTTCCGCCGACCCGGTGGTTATTGCAGGGGATCCCCACCCGAACCCATCCCGAACTCGGTCGTTAAGCCCCCTAGCGCTGATGGTACTGCGTCTTAAGTCGCGGGAGAGTAAGTCGCTGCCGGGTCCGCCGAAATGAATGCCTGCACAGATCCTTGTCTTTCCCGTTACGCGCCCGTCGCGGTCCCGGCCCTCTTATGGCCAGGTCACCGGGCGTCGGGCGTCCCCTGTCGGGGGAACAGCCGCGAGGCGGTGGTGTCACATCCACCGCATCAACCAGTCCACCGCGGGATGGAGCAGCCCGGTAGCTCGTCAGGCTCATAACCTGAAGGTCGCAGGTTCAAATCCTGCTCCCGCACCCAGACAAACCCCTGAAATCCTTGCGGATTTCAGGGGTTTTCTTTTGGGGGCATTGGCGACCCCTTTGTCAAAAGTCCCAGAATCGCCGAAAAAGTTGAGAAAAAACCGGAAGCGCGAGTCAGGGAGATGGGTGAGATCCCGTGCAGAGTTATGCGTGTCACTACAGAATAGCGGCAGGGCGCATGATGTCCATTCCAATCCATTTCACTGATTAGGCCTGAAGCGGCAGGCTGAGCCTTGCGATGAAACCTGTCGGGTCAAGGCGTTCGAACTCAATCTGTCCCCCATGGGCTGCAGCCACCCGGTCGACGATTGTGAGGCCGAGCCCGGAGCCGGCGATGTGAGCCTCGTGCCGGCCGCGCCTGAAGGGTTTCATCATGTCCGGCGCGGCGCCAGGTTCGAAGCCGGTGCCCATATCTGCGACTTCGATGGTCGCGCCATATCCTGTCTGGCGAAGACCGATGCGAACTGGCGACGCCCCGTATTTCTTTGCATTCTCCACAAGGTTCACGATCGCGCGGCGAATGAGGTCCTTCTGGCCCGTCACGACAAGCCCGCCAGCCACGTCGCCGTCTATGCGAAACTCCCGGGCCAACCCGGCGACCAGTTGCGACAGGTTGAAACGCTCCTTGCTTTCGGTGCGCGCATCGCGGGCGTAATCCATGAATTGTCCGATCAGGCGGTCGATCTCTTCCACCTGGCGTACAGCGCTCGCCGTGAGATCGTCATCGCCCTTCATCATCTCGACCGCAAGGCGCAGGCGAGCGAGCGGCGTACGAAGATCATGCGACAGTTCGGCCAGGGTTCCTGCGCGGATCGTTTCCGCCGACTTCAGGCGCTGCGTCATGCGCTCGAAACTGTCTGAAAGGGCGGCAATCTCGGTCGGTCCCCGGACCTCGGTCATCTGCCAGTCCGACCCGAGGGAAAGGCGGTCGGTTTCCTCCCGAAGCGCTGCGAGAGGTCGCGAGATTTGCCGCGTCACAAGCGCGCCGATTGCTGTGACGACGAGGATGATCACGCAGGTGATGAAGATCAACCAGCTTAGGGGCGTCCAGTTCGTCCGGGATTCCGCGGCCACCCAGTAGAAACCCTCGCCAATGCGCAGGTTCAGCCAGAGCGTCCGGTGCGCGCCAATGCGCCAGTCCATCGCGTCCTGGTAATCCAGTCGGTCGATGATCCGTTGCATGATCAACTTGTCGATCGGGTTCTCCCTGTAGTCGCCGATCTCGGGGGTGCCCCCCCTTGGCTTGATCTGAAGGAACTCGCTTTCGTCCAGCTCCTTCAGAAGAGCCTCGAGCGTGTCGGGTTCAAGTTCGAAGGCCGCAGCCGAGATCGTGTTGATCAGTTCGGCCGCAATTCCCGTGACCCGGTCGATCTGCGCATTCAGGATCAGCGCGTAGATCGAGATGAAGCTCAGCGCGACCGACAAGGTCGTCGCCGAGGCCAGGATGAGGACGTTACGTCCGAACAGGGTTTGCGGCCAGAACCGGATCATCAGCCGGTATCCCTGGCAAGCATATAGCCGACACCCCAGACCGTCTTGACCCAGATCGGATTGGCAGAGTCCTCTCCCAGCGCCTTTCGAAGCCGCGTGACCTGAACATCGACGGCGCGATCGGTAACCTCGGCATCGCGACCAAACGCCGTATCGATGATGCGGGCGCGCGACACCGGGCGACCAATATGGCCTGCAAGGACTGAAAGAAGCGCGAACTCGCGCGATGAGAGCTCGATCGGCGCGCCATCACGGGTCAGGGTCATGGCATCGATATCAAGGACAAACTGACCAAAGCGAACACGCTTGCCGCTGGCTGCAGCAATACCATTGGGCCCTGTGCGCCGCAGCACGGCGCCAAGACGCGCCAGCAGTTCGCGGGGTTCGAAAGGTTTGGGCAGATAATCATCGGCACCTGTCTCGATGCCGATGATGCGGTCAATCGGGTCGCCTTTCGCCGTCAGAATGATGATCGGAATGGACTGGCCGGTCGCGCGCAGGCGCCGGCAGGCGGACAGCCCGTCTTCAAGAGGCATCATCAGGTCCAGCACGATCGCATCGTAGGGCTCGCGCTCGAGCTGCTGGTCCATCGCCTTCGTATCGGGAGCCGCGCGGACCTCGTAGCCGTTCTCACCGAGATAGCGCTGCAACAGACTGCGCAACTCGACGTCATCGTCCACTACCAGAATCCGGCCCCTGGAAACTGCCATCCGCTGTCCTCCACCTTCGCCGGACCAGTCTAGCTTCGACCTGCTCCGCACGAAATCGGCTGAGATGTTTCAAGCCGTTTCACACAGGTGCGGTTGAAACACGATGAAACACCTGCCGGTTTTTCCGACATCACCGTGAAACGACGCGCCTTCAGTTTTCCCCCCATGGAGCGGTCACGAGGGCAGCTCCCGACAATTGTCAGACTGAAAGGATCCCAGGAATGTCTACTCTCAAGAAATCCCTGCTGAGGATCGGCGTCGCCGCCTCCCTCGGTGGTGTGTTCGCGCTGGCCTCGAGCATGGCCATGACGGCTGAAGCCCAGAGCGGACGGGTCAAGGCCCGCACCGAAAGAGGCTTCGCGGCGGGTGTCGCCGGCCCCAATGGTGGACGCGCGGCCCGGGGTCGCGGCTGCACAGGTGTCGAAGGCGGCCAGGCCTGCGGTTCGGGCGCCAGCGTCGTCGGCGCCGAAGGCGACCGCGCCGGCCGCGCCTCGGCCTCGCAGATTGGCGACGACGGCTCGTTTAGTCGCGATGCGGGCGCCTACGCGCTCAGCGAGACCGGCGAAGCGACCCGCAACGTGAACAGCGGTTTCAATCCGGATGGGTCCGGTCAGCGCAACGTAAGCGGCTCTGCGGCCTCTGCAACGGGCGCGGTTGAGCGCGCCGCCATGTTCTCGGTCGACGAAAACGGCAATGCTGTCCGCTCGGGCGCAGCGTCCGGATCAGGCGAACTCGGCGCCTTTGCAACCGAAGGCGCAGGTTCATATTCCCAGGAAACCGGCCTGACCTATGGCCGTGCCAGCGAGGCCGCTGCAACCGGCGAAAACGGCTCGGTCCAGGGCCAGGCCGACTCCTCCTTCACCCTGGGCGAGGGCTACACGCTCGATGGGCAAGCGACCGCCAGCAATACCGAAGGCGGCACGCTGGACGCCAGCGTGGCGTACAATGCCGAGGACGGTGCAGACGCAAACGTGACCTGCACCAATGCTGCCGGCGAAACCGTGGCCTGCAGAAACTGATCGGTTTGGAAGTCGCCGGTGCTCATCCCCCCACACGCGAAGGATCGGGCCACTCCCCCCCGTCCGATCCGGCCGGCGACTTCCAATACCCCTCTACCGGAGACACTCCAGTGAAATTCGAAATTGTATGCTTCATGGCCACTTTCGTGGTCTCGACTCCCGGGGCGTTCGCCCAGGCAAGCGATCCCGTCTGGACCTTCAGCACCAGCGGGTCCTGGGCGCAGACCGACACGTCCGACCGCGACAATGTGACGGGCTCGATCTCACTTTCACGGCTGGTCGGCGAAGGCCGTGTCGGGCTCGACCTCGCGACATCGGACGGGTCTGACGCGCTCTTCGACCAGGCAGAGATTGTAGATCGCTCCAGCCTCTTTGCCTCCGCATGGCTCATGTTCCCGGCAGGGCCCGTCGATCTCGATCTCGGCTTCACCCTTGGCCGCGAGGATTTCGAGGGACGCGTACCCCTCGAAAGGGCTGACGCCGAAGTCAATCTCAACTCCGAGGTCGACATTTATGCGGTTTCAGCAGCCATCTCGAAGGTCCTTGTCCAAGGCTATTGGGATATCATTCCAAATGCGAGCCTCGGATGGAGCCAGTCAGAGGCCGCCAGCACGGCCGAGATCGTTGAGGCGCTCGCCGATCTCGCGGTTCTCAGTGAAACGCAGGAGGGCGCGACGGCCTCGCTCGGCCTCGGGCTGGGTTATGTCGCCCATGACCAGCTCTACCTGTTTTCCGATCTCTCGGGCTATTACGCCGAGAACGGCGCCTCGGTCAGTGTCGGACAGGCATCGAGGACAGGCGGGCTGCGGGCGAGTAGCCGTCAGACTCCTGACGAGGCGAACTGGGCGGAAGTCTCCCTGGGCGCCAGCGTCTACGCCACCGATACGCTGACCCTGAGCCTGTCCGGAGGCAGCACGCTCGGCCGCGATGAAGAGGAAGTCTTCGCGAGCACGTCGCTCTCCGTCAGCTTCTGAACCCCCACCCCCCGTTCCTGCCCGGATGCAATCGACACAGCGCCCCGGGGCAGGGACACACCCGCCTTCCCGACACGACCACCCACCCGAATGGAGAAAACCAGATGACCAGAACCAAACACATGCGCTTCGTCGCACTCTCGGCGATTACGCTCACCCTCAACTCGCTGGTAGCGGTCCATGCCGTTGGTCAGAGCGCTGACCCGGAAGAGTTGATCGCCCGCGCCGACGCAAATGAAGATGGCAACATCAGCTGGGAAGAAGTCGTTGCGCTCAGGAGCGGGGCCTTTGACCGGCTGGATCGCAACACGGATGGAATCGTGAACTCGCAAGACCGGCCCAGGGGGCCGCTCGCGGTCCGGTTCGATAACGCCTTCGCGCGGGTCCAGGCTGATTTCGACACCGATCGCGACGGGGAACTCACCAAGGAGGAAATGCTTGGCGCACCAGCCCCCATGTTCGAGCAAGGCGACCTCGATGCGGACGGCATGTTGACGGCAGAGGAGATGACTGCGTTGCGCGCCCAGGGTCCGCAGGGTTGATCGCGCCGTTCGCCACTTTGCGGCGAAGGAATTGAGCCGCACGAAGGGCTGGTCATGCGTCCTTGCCGACACGCCCTTCGTGAGGTTTTGCCGCTCTCGACCGGGGCCGCACATTCCGAACGCTGAAGACTCAAGCCCCTGATGGATACCTCTCATGAAAGTCCTGTTCCTTGCGATCTGCGCACCTCTTGCCCTCACGTCGCTGGAGTTTTCCGCCGCCGAGGCAGAAGACATCCAGGACCGCGTCGGGGACGACATCGGCAAATGGAACTTCAGCCTGAGTGCGGCGGCCACGAACACGGCCATCAAGGTCGTCGAGAGCGAGGTCGAATTGCCCGAAGACCTTAGCCAGGGCGATGTCGAGGCGAGCCTGAGTGATGACCTGACAGTGTCGTCCACCGTTTTCTCCGGAAGCGTCGGATACCGAATCCTGCCCTTCCTTGACGTGTTTGCGCGTGGTGGACTGGTCTCCAGTGATACCGAGACAGGCGTCGTGATCACGAGCACACCTAACGGCCCGTTCTTGGATCTTCTCGATGGCCCGATCATGATCGACCGCGACACCAGCCGGGAGGCTGATGGGTACTCGCTCGGGCTCGGGGCCCGCGCTGCCATGCCGGTTACGGAGGTCGCCGGCGATATGCTGGCGGGCTATGGCGGTTTCCAGTATGCGTGGAACAGGTTTGACGACACCCTTTCCTCGGAAGCGGCGATGACGAGTTTCGGCCTCGTCTATCCCGTCAATCTCGACCGCCAGGGCATCGTCTACCGGATTGGTGGCAGCTATAACTGGATCAGCCGAGACGTTGATCAGGCCCTGACGCTGAATGGCGAGGACATTCGCGTGCGGGTGACCCAGGAGTTCGAGGATCCCTGGGCGGTTGAAGGCGGCGTTGGCATTCCGCTCACGCAGAACATGCTTCTGGGTCTTGGCGGCTGGCACCAGTTGAGCGGCGAGACCTCTTTCCTCGCATCGATCACCTATCGCCTGGGCGCTGGCGACTGAGGAGGAGCAGGGTGTATCTCGAACACATTTCCGGCCTCGTTGCAGACTGGCCTGCGCATCTCCAACTCGCTGCATTCGGAGCCGTGATCAGCGTGCTGATCCTGGCGCGATACATCCTCATCGCAGGGGCCGGCTTTGTTGTCTCCATGATCGTGGGCCGCCTTGCTCCATGGCGGCGGTTGCAGAATGTCCCCTTCACGCGCGCCCAGCTGCTTCGCGAGATCGGCTACTCAATGATGTCTGTCGGTGTATTTACCGGGGTCATTGGGATCATCTTTGCGATGAACCAGGCCGGTTTTACCCAACTCTATTTCATTCCCGATCGGTATGGCTGGACCTGGTTCTGGCTGCAGATCCCGATCATCCTCCTGATCCAGGACTGGTACTTCTATTGGATGCACAGAATCGTGCACAGCGCCCCGTTTTATGAGCGGGTCCACAAGACCCATCACCTTTCGACCAACCCCAGCACCTTCTCGGCTTTCGCCTTCCATCCCATCGAGGCCGTGCTGGAAATCGCGATCTTTGTGGTGCTCGTCGTGGTCATGCCGCTGCACATCACGGCTGTGTTCGTCGCGGGCATCCTGTCGCTGGCCTACAATGTCTATGGGCATCTCGGCTACGAGATCATGCCGCGCTTCATCGCCCGCACGCCCGTCGGCTCATGGCTCAATACCTCCGCCTATCACAATCAGCATCATCGGACCTACCGCTACAATTACGGGCTTTACACGGTCATCTGGGACCGCCTGCACGGCACGATGCATCCGCGCGCCGGGGTGGTGTTTGACCGGGCGACGACAAAACCCTCGGCCCCGTGTGGACAGTGACGCACTGGACGAGGTCGAAATGGCATCCGCGTAGCGTTCGGCCGGTTCGGGCATCTGCCGACGAAACCGGCGACAAGACGGCTGCGCGCGGCAACGACCTGTGTTGTGGTCGGGAAGCGATGCGGGCCGTTGCGCGAAAGATCCTGCAAATGACAGTCCACGCTATCAGCGATTGTCCACTGACCGTATTAGGCGGGCCGCGCCGTCGAGCATGAAGCCGTGGTCCGAGCCGAGCAGGAACAGGCTCGCCCCCAGGCCCCGCCCGTGGAGACACCCCTGACCGCGCCCATGCTGGCTGACCTTGTGTTCCGGGATTTCGTGCACCGCATGATCCCGCTTGGTCAGATCGCCAAACCTGAAGACGTCGCCGCAGCTGTCGCCTATCTTGCCGGTCCGGGCGGAGCGATGGTGACCGGCACAACCGCCTGCCTGGCATCCGATAGAAAGTCGGGCGCAGCGCCGGGGGCGACCGCGCGAGCGGCACGCAGGGCCTGATGTCCGATCTGGCCAGCCAGTCGATTTCTCGACCCGGGGTTTCGCGAAAATCTCCTGAAAAGCGATTATCCGCATCATGAATTAGCGGACGGAGGCGAGTTGGATCCTTGGGTCTGGGGCGCTTCCGGCGTCTGCATATCCGGTCCCCAATCGCGGAGACATCCCTCGTCGAAAAAAAATACAATATAAGCAACGTATAGGACGATGCGGCTTCGCGGTGGATGGCCTGGATGTCGAGGGTGTTCGCAAGAGTGGACGACGACCGTAAATCTCTGACGGAAACGCATAATAGGAGAAATTTAACCCGAAAGTAATCCATCCCCCCTAGATCGCGTTCCGTGGACAATCAACCACGGAGAGAAGAATGTCGACCAGTTTTTCCATGTTTCCCCGGTACGGAGCGGCCCGCCTGGCTGCTGTCGCTGCAGGAATGGTGTTCTGCCTCTCGGGCGCGGCGTCTGCAGAAGCAGGCGCCCTCGAGGGGGCCATGACGGCGAATGTCATCTCGATCGACGCGTCCGGTGCCGAAGTGGCCATGCCGGCCGAAACCGTCGCCCCAGGCGGCGTCATCGAATACGCCATGAGCTATCGCAACACATCCGACGATACATTGTCAGCCATCACGATCGACGGGCCGATCCCCGACGACACGGCCTATGTGGCCGGATCGCAGTCGGTAGACCGGCCGGCCACGTTCGAGGCCCGCGCGCCGGGCGTGGACTGGTCCGTTCCGCCGCTGGTCCGTGAGGTGATTGCCGAGGATGGCACGCGCCGCACTGTCGAGGTGCCGGCCGACGCATACACGCAAATTCGCTGGCGCGTGTCCGGGGCGCTCGAGCCCGGTGACGACGTGTCCTTCATCTACCGTGTCCAGGTGGACCAGTAGCCCGACCGCCCGCGCGGTCATCCCTCTCCCCTCAGCCTGTTCGACCAGGAGATTCAGAACATGCGACCTTCCCTTTGGACAACCATGACGGTGTCGGCGAGTGCCGCGGCGCTGATCGCCGGAGCGGCCCTTGCGGCGCCGCCGCCGGCAGACACGGTGATCGGCAACCAGGCGGCAGCCACCTATGAGGCCAATGGCGAGACCTTCGTGGTCCAGTCGAACCTCGTCGAAACCATCGTGAACGAAGTCTTCGGTCTCGATATCGAGGCGTCGCAGAACAAGTCCGGCTCGCCAGGTGGCTTCGTCTACTTCCCCCACACCCTCACCAATAACGGCAATACTGAAGACAGTTTCAACCTGGCGGCCGCAACCGCTGGCGGCACCGATACATTTGCCCTCACCGGTGTCGATATCTTCCCTGACAATGACGGTGATGGCGTGCCCGACGCGCTCACCCCTCTGACGGTGACGCCGAGCATCCTCGCCGGCGAGAGCTATGGTATCGTCGTACGCGCCTCGCTGCCGGCGTCGGCGGCTTCGAACGGCACGTCCGACTTCACCGTAACCGCGACCAGCGTCGGTGATGGCGCCCAGTCCGACCTGGTGACCGATGTCGTTACCGCCACCACCGACGGTATTGTCGACATCAGCAAGCAGCAGACGCTGCTCACCGACAATGATGGTAACGGCGTCATCAGTCCCGGCGATGTTGTCGAGGTCAACCTGACCTACAACAACTCCGGCGTGGCCGCGGCCACCAATGTCGTGATCGAGGACATCCTGCCGAACACGAACCTTGCCGGCGATACGATCGATCTCGATTATCAGGCCGGTTCGGCGACCTGGTCGCTGGCAACCGGCGCGCTCGACGATGCCAGTACGGGCGTCGATCTCACCAGCCCGCAGGGCGATACGCTCGACTGGGCCTGGGATACTGACCGCACCCTGACGGCCACCCTCGCGTCGGTTCCCGCCGGCCGGACGGGCGAGATCACCTTCTCCTACACCATCACGGCAGCGCCAGTGGGGCCGTTCGAGAACATCGCCACCGTGACGTCGGACTCCCAGGTCACGCCGGTCCCGTCGAATCCCTCGCCTGTGGGCGTTGCCCCGGCGGTGGATTTCGTCCTTGCCGATGCGGCCGCGACGGCCTCGACCCCTACTGGTGGTATTGATGGTGCCAACCTTGATGCCGGCGATGCCTCGGCAACCGACACGGACGGGGCGCAGGACGACGTTGTCGAGGATCTCACCGATGCTTATCCGGGCCAGAGCCTCGCTTTCGACTTCGTGCTGACCAACCTCTCGAATGGCACTGACACGTTCGATCTGACCGTGGCCAATGCAGGTGCCGATGCCTTCCCCGCCGGGACCGTCTTCGACATCGTCGGCGATGATGGCCTGACCCCGATCGTCGGAGATGCCGTGACCCTGGCGGCAGGGGCAAGTGCCCACCTGCAAGTGCGCGTCATCCTGCCGATCAGCGCGAGCCCGGTTACTGCACCGGCAAACTTCAATGGCGAGCTCACGGCCGTCTCGCAGGCCGATCCTGCGGTGGCCAACACCTCGGCGCTCGTCTTCAATGGCTCGATCCTGGCACCGGAAGTGGACATCGAGAATATCGATGCCATTGGCGGCACAGGGACAGGCGGCAGCGGTGTCGGCGTTGTCGACGATGGCGGCCTGCCGTTCAACACCCAGACGATCAATCCGGGCGAGACGGCCATCTTCCCGCTGCGGATCACCATCCCGGCCGGCGCACCGTCGAACAATTTCGACCTCGCCGCATCGACCGACGGCACCTTCGCGACCACGAGCCTGCCAGCTGGCTGGTCCGTGACGTTCTATGACAGCACGGGTGCACCGGTCACCAATACCGGCGTGCTGACCCCGACCGGCGGTGCTGCGGCAACCTATGACTACGAGGCGCGCATCTCGGTGATCCCGGGGGCCGTTGCCACCCTGTCGCCGGGCCAGAACGTGTTTTTCCGGGCCATCAGCCCGACGAACAATGCGTCCGACGTCAAGATGGATGCGGTCATCGTCAACGAGGTCTCCGACCTGCGCCTGACGGCCGATACGGTCGGCCAGGCCCTGCCGGGCGGTTTCGCGGTGTATGACCACACCATCACCAATGACGGCAACACCAGGATCACCGCAGCCTCGCTGACGCCTGACTCGATCGAGCCGTTCGCCAATGACGGCATGACGCCGACGCTCTACTATGATGCCAACAATAATGGCATCCTGGATGCGTCCGATCCGCAGGCCTCCGATGTCTCGGCGGTCGTGGGCGTCGATGACCCGGCCACGCCGGCAGATGAGTCGACCGCGGGCCTTTCGCCCGGGGAATCGGCCAAGTTCTTCCTGCGGGTGCAGGTTCCGGCAGATGCGGCTGTTGGCACGACGGGCACCGGTGATGTCGAGATCGGCACAAGCCTGACCACGCCGAACGGCACCATCACCGACACGGATGCGTCCAACAACCGGGTCGATCACATCCTGACGGTGACCTCGGGTGACATGGACGTGGTCAAGCGCCAGGCGCTCGATACCGATTGTGACGGGGCTGGCCTCACCGCCTTCTCGACCACGCAGCAATCGGCCGATCCGGGCCAGTGCATCGTCTATGAGATCACGGTGGACAATGTCGGCACCACGCCGGCCACCAACACGGTGATCAACGACACGACCCCGGTCTTCACCACCTTCGAGACCTGCGGCGGCGCCTGCGCCCCGACCCTCGATATCAGTGGCACACCGGGTGTGGTCGCGGTGTCCCCCGCCGATGAGGCGACGGGCCTCGTGGGGTCCTCGACGGCTGGAGCGGGCTTCACGCTCGCTGCGGGTGGCCGTGCGGTCATGACCTTCACGGTTGAGATCGACGAGTAGGGCCCCCGCCCTCCTCGAACAGCGCGTGGCCGGGCAACCGGCCCGGCCACGCCGCCCCCGAGGTCTCACCGCCCCCGAGGTCTCACCGCCCCAGACCCCTCATGCGGGCCAAATCAGTGCCGGATTGACCATGACTGTTCATTTTGCTCCCCGAAAACTCGCGCTTGTGGGTCTTGCTGTTGCGGCTCAGTCGACGGCGCGCGACGCTGAGGCGCTGCCGCCGAGGGCGGGGTCCGAGATCCTGTCTGCGAGCCGGCTGTCATACATGAACGAAAGCCTCGGCATCACCGAGACGCTCGAGATAAATACCGTCATCACCACGGTCGCACCGGTCGCAGATTTCGACATTTCCAACGTCGAGCAGTTCGTCCGCGCGCCTGGGGAACGGGCGAGCTTCACCTTCCAGGTCACCAATACCGGCAACACCGACACCGGTGTCGCGCTCGATTTCCGCCAGTCCGTCGGCGACTACCGGTTCGACAGCCTCGATGCCCGGATCGATCTCAATGGCAACGGCATCATCGATCAGGGTGAGCCGGCCCTGTCCGAAGGGTCGCTGATCGACCTGCAATATGGCGAGTCTGTCCTGATCATTGTCGATGCCACCGTTCCCGGCACGGCCCGGCCAGGCGAGACGGCCGGCCTGGTCCTGAGCGGCAGGACGATGAATGCCCCGCAAAGCGTCGAGGCAGGGTCCGAGGCGATGGTGCTCGTTGCCAGTCATTCGCTTGCGCTGGACAAGCTTGGCCGGGTCAAGTCGGACGGCGAGACGATCGTCTACACACTCACGCTGCGCAACACCGCCGGCTCGACCTTCGATCCGGCGCTGGAAGGGTTTGGCCTGCCCAGCCTGGTCGATGGTGTGCCGCAGAGCCTCATTGTCGTCAGCGACGACATCCCCCGCAACACCACCTTCAGGGAAATCGTCGATCCGGGCATGTTCCAGCCCGTCTTCCGCCTTGCCGGGGCCGATGCCACGCAATGGACCTCGACCCCGCCGGAGGACCTGCAACAGGTCATCGCCGTGGGCTTTGTCAGCGACGACCCCTTTCGTGGGGGCCAGACGGCTGCATTCGACTTCGCCGTGTCGGTGAATGACGGTGCCGGTTCGACTGAAATCGAGAATACCGGCATGATCCTCACACCTGACGGGGTTGGCGGCATCGTCGAGGCGCCATCCAACACGGTCGCGACGGCCGTCGAAGGCTCGGCCGGCTCGGTTCGCTTCCACGCTTCGGAGGCCTATGACGACCCCTTCAGCGAAGCCGGTTTCGATTCGCCGGTCTTCATCGAGGCCGTTTCCGGCCAGTGCAATGTCAGCAGCGGTATCGACCGCGCCGAGATCGTCATCCGCACAGCACCGGACGGCGACGAGGAGCACGTCATTGCGGTCGAGACTGCACCCAATTCCGGCGTCTTCCGCGCGCCTGGCCTGGCGCTCGCGAATGAGGGGCCGGTGCTGCTCGGCGATGGTGTGCTGCGCGGGTCCAAGCGCTCGGTCGCGCCGGTCAGCCTCGCCTGCGATCCGGCGCTGCAGACCGAACTGCTGATCGCCCCGGCCGGAGCGGTCTTCCTGTCGGCGACCAACGAGCCCATCCCCGGCGCGCGGGTCGAACTGCTCGATGCGTCCGGTGCCGTGCGGACGACGGCGACCACCGATGCCGAGGGCTTCTTCGAGATTGTCCCGGGCGTTGAGGGTATCGTCTCCCTCAGGGTCACCCCGCCGGGTGAGCTGACCGCCCCCTCGACCCGCTCAGGCTTCCCCGGTTATGGCCGCATCATCGAGGCCGATGCGTCGTATGCCCGCCCGTTCCGGGTCACCGCACCGGGCCGGACCCTGATGGTCGACATTCCGGTCGACCCGAATTTCACCGGTGCGCTGCTGGCTGAGAAGAGCGCCGACCGGGGACGTGCCGGACTGGGAGAATTCATCAATTACACGGTGCGTGCCCGTAATACGAGCGCGGTCGCGGTTCGCGCCGCCGAGATCGCCGACGCCCTGCCGCCGGGCCTGTCGTTCGTGGCCGGATCGGCGCGGCTCGATGGCGAGCCTGTGGACGATCCGGCGCGCCTGCCGGGTGGCGCGGTCGCTTTCGCGCTGCCGACCCTCAGCCCGAACGCCGAGGTCACCATCGCCTATGCCGCCGAGGTCCTGCCGACGGCCGGGGACGGCAAGGTCACGAATTTCGCGCTCGCGCGTGGCGAACTTGTCGGTTTCGGGCAGGCGGTGGCATCGAACACCGCCCAGGCCAGTGTCGAGATCGACACTGATGACGGTGTCTTCTCCCGCGATGGTGTGATCCTCGGCAAGGTGTTCATGGACTGCGACGGCGACGGCTTCCAGTCCAATGTCACCGGCCTCGAGCCGGGCCTTCCGGGGGTGCAGATCCATACTCAGGAAGGGCTGTCAGTGGTGACCGACGTTAAGGGCCGGTTCTCGCTGCCGGGCCTGAAGCCGGTGACCCATGTGCTCGACATCTATGAGCCGACCCTGCCCGATGGGACCCATGTCGTGGTCAACCGGACCCTTGATGCCGGCGATGGCGGCTCGCGCTTCGTCCCGCTCAAGGCCGGCGAGATCCGCTCGGAGGATTTCGCCGTGCAGCCCACCAGCGGGGCAGCCTGCACTGCGCCCCTGATGGAGCACCTGCGTCAGCGCATCGAGGACTTCGCCGGGCGCGGGCTCGGCCAGCCATCCGATATCGCCGCCCTCCAGCTCTCGCGCGTTCGCCCCAGCGTGCTGGTCGAGAATAGCGAGACCGCCGGCACGGCGGTGTTCCGCGATCGGGGCCGGGCGGCTGCCCGGGCCCTGCAGGATGGCGGGCGGGACGACCCCCGCCGCATTGCGACCGATGTCGACCTTGAGGCGATGCTGCCCGGTCTTGATCCTGCACTCGGCTTCATCGAACTCGCAGACGGTGACCAGCTCGTCCAGCGCCGGGCCACCGTGCGCGTGGTGGCTCCGGCCAACATGACCGTCGGGCTCAGCCGCAATGGCGCTCCCGTCGCCGGCGACCGGATCGGCCGCCAGCTCAGCGATGGCCGCGTGCAGGTCGTGGAATTTGTCGCCGTCGAACTGCGCGAGGGCATGAACACCTTCCTGCTCACCGCCAGCGATGGTTTCGGCAATGTCCGCGAGGAGCGCGCCATCACCGTCACCGCACCTGGCAAGCCGGCGCGGATCGAGGTGCTCGCACCCGAGACCGCCGTCGCCGATCCCGGCCGGCCTGTGGCGATCGAGCTCCGTGTGGTCGATGCAAATGGCCACCCGACCGCTGCGCCGACCGAAGTGACCCTGCATGCGCGCGAGGACCGCTTCGATGCGCGCGATACCAGCGACCAGCAGCCGGGCGTGCAGACTCTCATCCAGGACGGGCGGGCGACGATTGAGCTGATCCCGGCCGACCGGGTCGGCACGCGCACGGTCTTCGTCGACAGCCCCTTCGGCCGCAGGGAGGTGCGGATCCGCTTCACCTCGAATGTCGCAAGCGACCCGGTCGCCGTCGGCGTGATCGAGGGCGCGGTGAACCTCGGCCATGGCGGGGATAGGGACATCCGCTCCGTCCTCGAGGACGGCGAGCTCAACGGTTTCGAGGATACCCAGGAAGGGGTCGAAGCCGCCATCTATGCCCGCGGGCGCATTCCCGGCGATGCCGTGCTGACCGTGCGGGTCGATACTGACAAGGAAGTCGACGAAGCGCTGTTCCGGTCGGTCGAGCCGGACCAGTTCTATCCGGTTTATGGCGACCAGTCCGAACGCGGCTTCGATGCCCGTTCGCGCGGCAAGGCCTTTGCCCGCATCGAGAAGGATGCCTCCTACCTCCTGTTCGGCGATGTTTCCTATGAGAGCCGCTCCAGCGCGGTCCAGCTTGGCCGCTACCAGCGCACGATGGAAGGCGCGGAGGGCCATTTCGAGCAGGGCCGGTTCCGGCTCGATGTCTATGCCGGAGAGACCGACACCGGCCAGCAGGTGCTGGAAATCCCCGCCCAGGGCCTGTCGGGACCGTATCTTCTCGGCATGGACGAGGTGATCGAGAATTCCGAGACCGTGGAGCTCATCACCCGCGACCGCAACCAGCCATCGGTGATCCTCAAGATCGAGCCGGTGAACCGGTTCACCGGCTACACGCTCGACTATTTCGCCCGTACGCTGATCTTCACCCGTCCCATCCCGGCGCGCGACGAGAACCTCAACCCGGTCTCGATCCGCGTCACCTTCGAGACCGATGCGGGGAAGGGCGAAGCCTATGACGTTTATGGCGGCGAGGCCGGTTTCGACCTGACCGAATGGCTTTCGCTTGGCGTTCGCGAGCTGCGCTCGGACGCCCCCGAAGGTACATCCGACGACCGCACCGTGCGCACCGCCTTTATTGATGCCGCAATCGGCTTGCGAGGCCGGCTGCAGGTCGAAGCTGCCGAGACAGAGGGCAGCCTTTCCGATGGTGGCCGGGCCGTGCGGGCCTCCTATGAGCAACAGACCGAAACCGGCAGCATGGGCGCGCGGATCGCCTCCACGGACAAGGGCTTCGATACGCCTGGCTCGTCGGTCTCGGCCGGCCGGCGCGAGGCGCGGCTGTTCGCCAATACCCGCATCGGCGAGGCTGGCGGCCTGGTCAGCGGCGAGGCGCTCTATTCCGAAGATACCGTGGGTGACAGCGAGCGCTATGGCGTGGTCGGCCGTTATGAGCGACCGCTGAGCGATACGCTGCGGATCCGGGGCGGCAGCCGCTATATACATGACGAGGTCGCCCGGGCCGGTGCCGAGGATGCCCTGACCGGCATTGTCGGCATCAACTGGTCACCCGTCGCCCTGCCGGGAGCGAGCTTCGATCTCGAGGGCGAGCAGGAGGTCAGCGGCGGTGATGCCCGGCGCGTCGGCCTGGGCGCGGACTATGCCGTCAATCCGGCCTGGCGGGTCTACTCCATTGGTGAATGGAGCAGTTCGCGCAGCGGCGGGTTCGGCCTGATCGAGGGCCGGGATGAGGTCACCCTGCGGGCCGGCTCCGAATACCGCTGGGCCGACAATATCAACGCCTTCACCGAATACCGGGCCAATGAAGCGTTCTTCGACGCCGGCCTTGCCCAGGGCCTCAGTGCGAACTGGGCGCTGGCGCCGAATTTCACGGCCCGCGGCCGGGTCGAGCATGTCCAGCCGATCGCCGACACGTTCGACCGTAACACTGCGGTCGGTGTCGGCGGGACCTGGGAGACCGAAGGCCGCGACCGGCTGCTCGATGGCGACGTCGAATATGCCGCTGGGGAGGGCGACCGGGAGAACTGGTACACGTCCACGACGGCCGGCCTGCGCTGGGAGACCATGACCCTGCTGGCCCGCAGTCGCACCGCGCTGGTCCGTGGCGCCGATGAGCGCACCCTCAGCCGGACCCGGGTCGGCTGGGCGCACCGGCCCGAGGACAACGACCTCTCCAACACGCTGGTCTGGTACGAGTACGAGCATGATGATGGCCGCGAGATCACCACCGACCGGCACATCTGGTCGGTCGGCAGCGAGCTCAAGCGCTCCGCCGAGCTGCGCCTGCGCGGGCGCGTCGCCGGACAGGTCTACCAGTTCGACGGGCCGTTGCTGGACGAGGAGACGACCACCGTGCTTGCCCAGGCCGGTTTCGACCGCGACCTCGGAACACGCTGGAACCTCGCAGCCCATGTCGCCGGCCTCGCCGATGGCGGCTTCGACGATCACACATACGGGGTCGGTGCCGAGCTGAACTTTGTCGGCGTGAAGAATGCGCTGGTCGGGATCGGCTACAATCACACGCGGCTTCGCGAGGAACATATCCGCTCGCTGTATCGCGTCGGGACCTATCTCCGCCTGCGCGTGAAGTTCGACCAGGATGTCTGGGACATCTTCGCAGATGAGTGATCGCTCGACCCGTGGCTTTCCCGTCCCTCCCCAATCGCCCTGCAAGTCTGTTTGCCGGGCGCCCTTTGCCCGAGCGCGCAAAGGTGGGGCGTGCGGGCGTCAACCTGTTCACAGAAATCTCGCGCATCGCGCGTCTTGCTGTGAAATATCGCATCGAAAAATCGTGAAACGAGTTTTCAGGTGAGAAAAACCTCCCTATCGGGGTCGTGCGGTCCAGAAGGAGCCGAATAATGAGGAAAGATCGCATTTCGCGCGGAACGGCGCCAGCGGGCCATTCTTCCGCCCTTCGCCGCCCCGTCATACGTCAAGAAGGCAATCCGACCATGCGCCCTCGACCCGTTCTGCGTTCCCTGACTGCGACACTGGAGGGGCTCACCCGTCGGGCAGGGGCGCTCTTGCGTGCCGGCGTCGTCTTTCTGCCGCACGAACGCAAACAGCCACTGCAGAAAGGCGCCGGAAGGGATCGTTCAGGCGATGCCGACACGATCGAGAGGCCATGCGGCCTGCAAAGAATAGTCCGGTCCGGGGTCATGGCCTTGCTTGTGGCAGCCATCTGGGCGCCGGCCGGCATCGCACAGACGACCTACACGGTGTGCTCCAAACAAGGCTCGGAGCTTGACCTGAACAGTTCGTCCACAAGCGGCATGCGGGCGAAGCTCTCGAATGGCAATTATTTCGGGCCCGGCGGCACGGTTGCGCCAGAGCAGATGAGCTTCCAGTCGCTGTTTTCGCTCAATTCCACTTCCCTGGCCGCCTGCGATATCTTCATTGGCGGAGGCGGGCCGGAAAACCTCTCAATCACCGAAACCCAGGCGATCCGCACCTGGGTAAACTCGGGAAACCGCTTTGTCATCGCCGGTTGCGACAGCTCTTCCCAACTCCTGTGTGGCCCCAACGGTCTCCAGCGCGGACTCACCAATGTCGGTTCCGGTTCCGGCATCTCACTCAATTTCAGCATGGCCTACAATCCGCTCACCTGCGGCGGCGTGGCGGGTGTCAACACGTTTGGGGGCGCGGCCACCCTGATATCCCCGCTGGGAACCGACACAGTGCTGGCCACGCATAATGGCGGCTTTTCCGGACAGCCCGCTGCTATTGCACCCAATCCCGTTTCACCGAACTTCCTGATGACGGCCGACCCGGACATGTATGGTTCCGCCGGCAATGGGGTCATCGGCACATCGGCAATTGCATCAAGCGACCAGGCCGTCTTTGTTCTTAACTCCTTCAAGTTCGCCGCCGATGCCCTGTCGGGCCGGCTGCTCAATCCGCAATGTCCGGTTGACTACAATTCCACCGGCGATCTTGAAATCGGTCTGACGGCGAGTGCGACGACGACCCGTGTCGGCAATTCGGTCGACTTCGAGGTCGAGGTCGCCAATACGGGCGGGACAAGCGTCGGCGATATCACGGCCCTGTTCCAGGTGCCGGCCAGCTTCAGCTTTGTCAGTCACGCCGGTCCGGGCAGTTACAATGACGCCAGCGGTGCATGGAACATTGGCACGCTCGATCCGGGCGACAGTGTCACGCTGGTCGTCACGTCGACGGCCGCGGCGGTGGGTTCGCCGGTTGCGCAGGCCGAGATTGCCGCCGCAAACCTGCCCGACAGCGATTCCGCGCCCAATGCCAGTTTCGGCGAGGACGACCTTGCCGATGGACTGAATGATGATGATGAGGCGTCCCTGGCATTGCTTGTTGAAGCAGAGGTCGGCAACTTGCCGCCTGCGGGCGTCGCTGATCAGTGTCCCATGCCGAGCCTCTATGTCGCCAATGGCGCTTCGGGAACCTGGCCGATACGTCCGGATGTGACCGTTTCGGCCACGACCAGTATGGGCGGGCTGATCACGGACCAGGCCCGCACCTTCAGCAATATCGGTGCGGAACTGCGCGAGGGCATCGAGGTGGAGCGCTGGCAGCGCAATGGCGGTGACATCAACCTGACGATTGATTTCAGCCCGGCCATCCCGGCCAGTGAGATCGCCCTTGTCGTTTATGATCTCGGGCTCGGTTTGAGCACGCCCTATAATGCGACGTTCGATTTCGCGGTGTCGGGCGGGGCCACAACACAAGACTTCCGTGTCAGCGCCGTCGATGGAGAGACCGAACTCCTGTACCGACCTTCAACAGGTCGGCTCGACAAGAGCGATCCCAGCCACAACGTCCGTGAGTCCGCCGTGCTCGTCGGCCAGAGCGCCAGCCTTGTTTCACAGATCACGCTGACCTCTTCGGGTGTCGCACCAGCAGATTTCCTCGGTGTCGGCCTTTTTGCCGTGAATGCCTGTGACTTCTCCGACGCTCCGGCTGGACTCGGCGCACCTGCGCATTCGCTCATCCCCGACCTTTATCTCGGCACGCAGATCGATGACGAGAATGATGCGCTGCCAACAACCGGCGCAGACGGCGATGACACGGAGAATCTTGCCGACGAAGACGGCGTGACCTTCCCAACGCTGGTGCAGGGCCAGAGCGCGGCGATCAGCGTCGAGGTCACGCAGGCGTCGGCGAATGACGGCTACCTGCAAGGCTGGATCGACTGGAACGGCGACGGCGATTTCGCCGATGCGGGCGAGCAGGTCGCGACAGACCTGCAGTCGCCGGGTGCCGGAGCCAGCACGATCAGCGTGCCCGTCACCGTGACCGCCACCGCCACCACCAGCCCCACCTTCGCCCGCTTCCGCTGGTCGACGACGCCCGGTCTCGACGCCACCACCGCCGCGCCCGATGGCGAGGTGGAGGATTACGGAGTTACCATCACGGCGGTCAGCGTTTCCACAGACACATCGACAGCTTCCCTCTGTCTCAACCAGAGCGGCACGCTACTCGGGCCAAACCTCTTTACTGCCGCCGATGGCGGCACCTTCGGAACCGGTAGCGGCGCGGCAGACGAGATCGCGGCGACGAATCCCTATCCCGGCGTATTCGGGACCTACACTTATCACAGTAACCTCGGCTTCGGGGGCGGCACCCAGCCAAAAGTCCAGGTCGCCTCGAACTATGTCACTCGCTTTTTCAGCGGCGCAGGCCATGCGGGCGTCATCGATCCGGAGAATGGCGCGACCGGGCGGTTCATACTCGTCGACGGCTCGCCCGCCCAGGCCAGCTTCTTTACCGAAACACTCTCCGGTCTCTCTCCCAATACGAACTATGAGTTTTCGATGTGGGTCAGCAACATGCTGGACGCTGACAATACCGACAAAGTCGATCCGGATATCGGCATGACCGTGGACGGCGTCACCGGATATGCGTCCGGGCCCATCGCGGAAACCTCCGAGGTTGTCTGGAAGCGCGTCGGCTTTGTCTTCAATACGGGATCGCGGACAAGCGCGACCCTTGCGGTCCGGGATGAAGGCGGATCTGCCGATGGAAACGACTTCATGGTCGACAATATCACTGTCCGGTCCTGCGACCTGCCGAGCGGCACGGTGACCGGCATAGTCTACCTCGATGCCATCCCACAGAATGATGCGCTGGACCCGGCCGAGGCCAAACTCGACGCGATCAGGGTGCAGTTGATCGACGATCAGGGCGATGCCAGCGCCGCCAATGATATCATCGTGGCCGAAGCGGACACCGCCACCGATGGTACCTACAGCTTCACCGATGTGCCCCTGTCAGCCAATTACATCGTGCGCGTCGATGCGGGCGATGCCGACCTCCCCGGCTCCGTGACAGGCCTCGGCACGCCGAATGACCTCGCGGTCAACCTGGCCACCGATGGCCAGACGATTTCAGGCCAAAACTTCGGCTTCGATGATCCGACGGCCAGCCCATACACGCCCACCCTGCCGACGCAGCAATGCCAGATCGCCGTGTCGAGTTGGGACCTCACGGTCCCCGCCAAGGTCGTTGATGGAAATTACAATGGGCTGCTGGACGCGGGCTGGGCCTTTACGGCCGAGGGCATTCCTGTGCGCCCGAGTTCGGATGCGCCAAATGCAGTCGCGACGCTGACCGAAGGCGGGGAAGTGTCCGACAGGACGTCCGCCGCCGGTACGGGACCGGCTGAGACTCACATGATGGTCCAGCGCATCGAAGCGGTGCCCGGCGTCAATTACACCGTGGATTTCACCCAACCTGTCCGGAACGAGCAGGAGTGGTACTACACAGCCGTTCTGGACGCCGACGGAAATGTGCTCGCGACCCAGTCACCGGCAGGCTCCGCCTCCATCGCGGACACTGGGCCGGGTGACCTGACCGTCACCGTTCCGGCGGCCGGCAGCGCGCCCGGCGTGATCTACGCCTATGGCTGGGTCGCTGACTATAATGGCGTCTTCTCCTCGCCGCAGGCCAATGCCTGTGCGACCGTTTCCGGCGTCGTCTATGACAACAATTCCGGCGACGACACGTTCAACGCCGGGACCGACACCGAATACGAGACTGTCGATGTCACGATCACCCGTTCCGGCGGTGATGGCACCTTCGGTGATGGCAATGAGGCCGTGTTCGCCACCGTGCAGACAGCGGCCAGCGGTGGCTACACGCTCGAAGTGCCGCTGGATGACCCCGACATCCGTATCGAGGCCGACGCGGCAACAGGCACAATCCCGGCGGGGGCAACCATCACCACGCCCAATCCGGTCGACCGGCTCGCGATTTCCCTCGCCGGACCGAACACAGCCGATTTCGGGGTCAGCCAGGGCGACCTGTCGCTGTCCTTGTCCATGGCGCCGACAGATCCAGCAGACGGAGACGTGGTGACCTTCACCCATCTCGTCAGCAATGAGGGCGTGTCGCAGATCACCGGCATCTCGGTCGCAGCCCCGTTGCCGGCTGCAGTATCCTTCGACAGCGCGGCCGGGGGCGGGACTTATGATGACGCTGCGGGCGTCTGGACGGTGGGCGACCTCGCTGTCGGCGGCACGGCACGGCTTGACCTTGTGACAATCGTCTCCGGCACGGTGCCCGTCACCTTCATCGCCGAAATCTCGGCGGCCGATCAGGGCGATGTCGACTCGATCCCCGGCACCGGCGCCACAAACGGTATCACCGCCGATGACGGCCGGGACGGCGACCCCAACGCGGTCGATGATGACGAGGCCAGCGTCACCTTCACGCCGCTCCCCGCTGATATCGAGCTGACCGGCACGGTGTTCTTCGACGATGGCAGCGGCACCGGCGCCACCGCCCATGACGGTGCGCAGGCGGGAAGTGAACCCGGCGCTGGCGGTGTGACGCTCGAGGCGGTCGATGCCGGCGGCGCGGTCGTTGCCACCGCCCTGACCGATGGCACCGGCGCCTACGCCCTCGCCATCCCTGCCGCCCTCGACGGGTCGGCCGTGACCATCCACGCGACCGCGCCCAGCGGCGTCCTCCACATCGCAGGCGCAGTGAGCGGGGCCACCGATTCCGACACCACCGACGGCAAGGTTGCCCTGACGCTGGCGGCCGGCACGTCCTATGGCTTCGATTTCGGCCTCGCCCGCGCGCCGCGCCTGACCGAGGACCAGGTCAAGACCGTGGCGTCCGGCGGTTCGGTCATGGTCGCCCACACCTTCACGGCCGGCGCCCCGGTCGATGCGGTCTTCGCCCTGGCAGGCGAGAGCCAGGCCCCGGCGGGCAGCTTCGCCACCGCCCTCTTCCACGATGAGGATTGCAGCGGCACGCTCGATCCGGCCGACCTCGCCGTGGCTGGCCCCCGCAGCCTTGTCGCCGGTGAGCAGCACTGTCTGCTCGTCCGGGTGAGTGCGGTTGCCGGTGCGGCCAATGGAGCGGCGGTCGATTTCGACCTCACGGCGACCGGCACCTATGCCCTAACGGCAACCCCGTTCGGGCTCGACACTACCAACCGGGTCACCGTCTCCGGCAAGGGGGCGCTGATGCTCGAGAAATCGGTCTGCAACGCCACCTCCTCGACCTGTGATCTTGCGACTGGCGCGGGATTCGGTCGCAATAATGCGGGCCGGCCTGGCGATACGCTGGTCTACCGGATCGTCTTCTCGGCCCCCGGTCCCGACCCGGTTGATCAGGTCGAGGTGTTTGACCGCACCCCGGCCTATTCGGCCCTGACCGCGACGGTTCCGGCTGTCGTCCTGCAGCCTGCGGGCGTGAGTTGCGGGCTCGTCAAGCCGGCAGCACCGGCGGCTGACTATACCGGCGATATCGAGTGGTCCTGCCCCGGCACCATGAACGCCGGCGAGCAGGGCGTGGTCAGTTTCGAGGTGCAGGTCGCCAGGTAGCCGCCGAGCGAAACTCAGCGATACCCTTACCAATCGGTCACCCCGTCCATATACTCTCCCCCGAATCAGTCTGCGATGAGGGGTCAGGACATGAGCGGTCGTGAAGTTGGGGCGGAACGTGTTTTCGCCGTTGAGATAACCGGGCCGGCGCTCGTCGTCGGGGCCAATGAGGCCGAAGCGCTGAGCCTTTCGGGGTACGAGATCGAGGACCGGGACCTCGCGTCAGGCGGGCAGGTCGTGAAGACCTTCGATGTCGGCGAAGCCTCGGGCACGTTCGACGGACCGGCGGGACTTTACCAGCTCGATATCGACTTCTTCGAGGAAAGCGACGGGAATTCGGATTTTGCCGTCCTGGTCGATGGCGTGGAAGTGTTCGCCTTTACCAGCGGGTCAAGCGGGGCCGTCCTCGGCGAACCGAATGCCACGGTCCAGGCGGTGGATCTCAACCTGTTGCCCGGATCGGTGATCACGGTGCGCGGGACACGGGATGTCGAAGCGCTGGCCCGGCTGGACCGGCTTACGCTCACGGCAATCGATACGCCTGCCAATGGCACGCTCACCGGGACAGAGGCGGTCGACACGCTCGAAGGAACCGATGGTCCCGATACCATCCTCGGGCTGGGTGATGATGATGCGATCACCGGCGGCCTGGGCAATGACGTGGTGGACGCCGGCGCGGGCGACGACACCGTTGCGGGCAGCGCGGGCGAGGACGCGCTGAACGGCGCCGGTGGGAATGACACGATCGATGGCAATGCCGGTGCGGATACCGTCGATGGCGGCGAGGGCGACGATGTCATCTCGGGTGGCGAAGATGACGATGTCCTGAGCGGCGCCGGTGGGAATGACACGATCGATGGCAATGCCGGTGCGGATACGGTCGATGGCGGCGAGGGCGACGATGTCATCGCGGGTGGCGAAGATGACGATGTCCTGAGCGGCGCCGGTGGGAATGACACGATCGA
>CAZDMQ010000008.1:24623-70893 GCA_964506685.1 uncultured Hyphomonadaceae bacterium
CGGGTGGCGAAGATGACGATGTCCTGAGCGGCGCCGGTGGGAATGACACGATCGATGGCAATGCCGGTGCGGATACGGTCGATGGCGGCGAAGGCGACGATGTCATTTCGGGCGGCGAAGATGACGATGTCCTGAGCGGCGCGGGTGGGAATGACACGATCGATGGCAATGCCGGTGCGGATACCGTCGATGGCGGCGAAGGCGACGATATCATTTCGGGCGGCGAAAGCGATGACATCCTGAACGGCGTTGGCGGGAATGACACAATCAGTGGCGATGCCGGCGACGATGTGATCGATGCGGGTACTGGCGACGACACTGTCTCCGGGGGCGATGGAAATGACACGCTGGTCGGCTTCGAAGGCGTCGACACGCTCGACGGCGGTGCCGGTGATGATGAGGTCAATGCGGGCGAGAGCGACGATATCGTCACCGGAGGTGAAGGGAACGACACGCTGAAGGGCTTCAGCGGCGATGACACGATCAATGGCGATGCCGGAGACGATGTCATCGACGGCGAGGACGGCAATGACACCCTTTCCGGTGATGCTGGCAATGATGCCATCGAAGGTGCAGATGGAAATGATATCATCCATGCCGGCGATGGCGACGATACCGGCTGCGGCAATGGCGGGGATGATACGCTGGCTGGCGGGCGCGGCGCGGATCTGCTCAAGGGCGGAACCGGGAATGACGACCTGTTCGGCGGCGACAATCGCGACACGCTCCTGGCGGGCGCCGATGACGATCTTGTCCGGGGTGGCGGTGGCGGTGACACGCTCGCAGGTCATTCCGGCAATGACACGTTGGGTGGAGGCCTGGGTAATGACACGATCAATGGCGGCGCGGGGACGGATCGTCTCTTCGGCGGCAACAACCGTGACACCCTGAATGGCGGAGCCGGCAATGACCGGCTCGATGGCGGACGCGGGGGAGATATTCTTTCAGGCGGTGGCGGGATCGACACCTTCATCTTCGCAGCCGATGATCCTGGCAGCGATTCGGTGCTGGATTTCCAGGCTGGGGAAACCGTTTTCCTGACCGGGTTCGCCTTCGAATCGCTGGAACAGGCTGCCAGCAATTTCACCCAGCAGGGCGCAGACACTGTCTTCCAGCTGGGTCAGTCGCGCATTGTCTTCAACAATACAGACCGCGCCGACGTGGTTGCCGGACTGGAACTGCCCACGACTGACGATCCGGCGCAGTCTTTCGACGCGGTCGCCGAGAGCCTCGCTCTCGAGGCGGTGGATGATGGCTTCCTGATCTGACGCCTGCGCGCTTCGGCCAGCCGGGCTGGCTGGTGACGGTCAGCTGACCTTGCAGCCCTCCAGCCAGACATCGTTCCGGCTGGCAGGTGCGCAATCGCCGCGAAGCAGTCGCTCGATGCGGTAGATGCGGCGGCCGAGCGCTTCGCCGGGAGCGGCCAGTTTCAGCTCGCCAGGGGCAATCATCACGGCGACGAGGGAGACGAAGTCGCGTTCATCCAGCGCGGCGACGGGCTGGCCGAAGAAGGCTTCACTGGCGGTGTGTAAACCGGTGATCCAGCGCCCGTCCTTGTCGCCGATCGGGGCGAGGTCGAGCGCGAGAGCCAGCACCTCTTCCTTGGACAGCCGGTCTTTCAGCGCCATGGCATAGGTTGTGAGGCGTATCTGGCCGATCAGCGGATGGTACTCCTTGAATGCAAAGCGCCGGGCCAGGGACCGGTGGGTGGCGGTCACCTTGCTGGCAGCTGTGTCAAGGCCTGCGCCCGAGGTCTCCAGGAGGACTGGGTCCGATACCTTGAGATAGACTTCCCGCTGCCGGGCCGTGAGCGCAGCCGGGCCGCGGCCGTCGGCGATGATCGTGCGGGCAAGGGTCTTGAGACGCGAGGCATCGCGCAGGGCATCGCGATAGCCATCTGCGCCGTAGAGCGCCAGGGCGAGCAGGCACGCACCAAGCGTCCATCCGATACGCTGCAACATGCCCACCGGTTCAACCTCCCCGCAATTTCAGAACGTCTCGTCATATCCGGAAGTTTAGGCCGAAACGCGGCGATACAAGGGGGCTTTCCGGGTGTTTTGACGCCCGGAGAGCTCCGGCAGGACCGAGGGCAGTGAAAGCCGCAAGCGCCGCTCGTGCCGGGCGGCCGGCAACAGGCCGCCCGCCCTATTCGGCGACCACCCGCGCCCAGTCGACCCCTGCTTCTCCAGCCTTGCCGACCGCGGCGAGGGCGAAGGCATATTCGATGGCGGTTTCCTTGAGCCCTTCGAACCGGCCAGACGCCCCGCCATGGCCTGCATCCATGTTTATGCGAAGGAAATAGGGACCGGCTTGGGGCGCCTCATGGCGCAGTTTCGCAGCCCATTTCGCCGGTTCCCAATAGGTCACACGCGGGTCCGAAAGCCCGCCCGTGATCAGCATGGCCGGATAGGGCCGGTCGGTCGTCTGGTCATAGGGGCTGTAGGCGAGGATCGTGTCATAAGCCGCCGCATCGGTCAGCGGATTGCCCCATTCGGGCCATTCGGGCGGGGTCAGCGGCAGGCTCTCGTCGGACATGGTGTTGATCACGTCGACAAAGGGCACCGCCGCGATGATGCCGGCAAACAGGGTCGGGTCCATGTTCGCGGCCGCGCCCATCAGCAGTCCGCCCGCCGACCCGCCAAGTCCGACCACGCCGCCCTCATGGCCGTAGCCCTCGGCCACCAGGTAGCGGCCGGCCGAGATATAGTCGCGAAAGGTGTTCTGCTTCTTCTCCAGCTTGCCATCGAGATACCACTGATAACCCTTGGCCATGGAACCCCGCGGATGGGCAATGGCATAGATGAAGCCGCGGTCCACGAGCGAGAGTCGCGAGGTGCGGAAATCGGCCGGTATGGTCACCCCATAGGAGCCATAGCCATAGAGCAGCAGCGGCGCGCTGCCATCCACGGGGGTGTCGCGGTGGCGCAGGAGGGTGACAGGCACCGTTTCGCCGTCATGGGCCGGCGCCATCAGCCGCTCGACCACATAGTCCTCGCGGTCATGGCCGGACGGGACTTCGCGCGTCTTGCGCAGGGTCCGCTCGCCGGTGCCAAGGTCGTAGTCAAAGACCTGGTCCGGCGTCGAGGGCGAGGCATAGTCGAAGCGGAACAGGGTGGTGTCGTACTCGTAACCCGTGGAGATGCCGAGATCATAAGCCGCCTCGTCGAAGGCGATGGTCTCTTCGGCCCCGCTTTCGCGCTCGCGGATCACGATGCGCGGCAGCCCGTCGGTGCGCTCCAGCCGGATCAGGTGGCCGGCCAGCGCCTCGACGCCGAGGATCAGCATGCCGGGGCGATGCGGCACGATTTCGGTCCAGTTCTCCCGCCCAGGACTGGCGAGTGGGGCGGTCACCAGCTTGAAGTCCACCGCGCCATCGGCATTCGTGGAAATCACGAACCCGTCGCCCCAATGCTCGGGACTGTATTCGACGCCGGTCTCGCGCGGCGCGATCAGCACCGGCTCGGCATCGGTGTCGGAAGCCAGAAAGTATCGCACTTCCGAGATGGTGTGGTCATTCGCCGAGATGAAGATGAAATCGCCCGACTGGCTCTTGTCGACGCCAACGAAGAAGCCCGGATCGGTCTCGCGATAGATCTCCTTCGAGCTGGCCGGGTCGCCGATCGTATAGCGGTGCACGGCGACGGGGCGGCCATTGTCGTCCCGTTCGACCCAGAAGATGGTGCGGCTGTCGGCGGCCCATTCGAAACTGCCATAGCTCCGCTCGATCGCGTCGGGGAGATCCTCGCCGGTGGCGGTGTCGCGAAAGCGGATCGTGTAGAACTCCGAGCCTTGCGTGTCGGTAGCGTAAGCGATGTAGCGGTGGTCCGGGGAATGGGCGACCGAGCCGAAGCTGAAATAGGCCAGCCCTGCGCCCATCGCGTCGCCATCGAGCAGGACCTCGTCGGCTGCGTCGTCATTGTAGATCTCGCCCGCGGGCTTGCGCGCGATGATCGGATACTCCCCACCCTCACGGTAGCGGGTGAGATAGGCCCAGGGGCCGTCCCTGTTCGGCAGCGATTGCTCGTCCTCCTTGATGCGCCCGCGCATTTCCTCGAAGAGCTCGGCCCGCAGCGCTTCCAGCGGGTCTTCCAGCCGGTCCTTCGTGTAGGCGTTCTCAGCCTCGAGATATTCGCGGATGTCGGAGCGTAGCACGGTCGGATCGGCCATCACCTGCTGCCAGTTCTCGTCCTTCATCCAGTGATAGGGATCGATTCGCGTTCGGCCGACCTGTTCGACCATCACGGGCGCACGTTTCGCCACGGGCGGAGCAATCGGCAGTGGTGTCGCGGCAGGCTCGGTCATGGCAACGGTCTCATCGGTTACTGCGGACGGCACGGCTGAACAGCCAGCCAGTAAAAAGCGCAGCCATAAGGACACGTCGTAACATGGGAAATCCCCTCGAGGTTTTCCCCAGTCCATCCAATCTTCCGTGAAATGTCCAGCATAGGGTAACCGGACACCAAACGGCCGGTCCGGTTCATGCCTCAGATTGCGGCCGGAACTCCAGCACGATGCCGTTGATGCACCAGCGCTGCCCAGTGGGCGCAGGACCGTCATTGAAGACATGGCCCTGGTGCAGCCCGCAGATGGCGCAGTGGCATTCGGTGCGCGGCAGGATCATCTTGAAATCGGTCTTGGTGGCGATGACGTCGTCGCTGACCGGCTGGAAGAAGGAGGGCCAGCCGGTCCCGGAATCGAACTTGTGCTCGGAGGACCAGAGCGCCGTGCCGCAGCCCTTGCAGTGATAGAGGCCGGGGCGCTTCTCGTCCTGTAAATTGCCTGGCGTGAAGGCGCGCTCGGTGCCCTCCTTCACGCCGACGCGGAACTCTTCCTCGGTCAGAAGCTCGCGCCATTCACGGTCGGTACGGGAGATTCGGGTCGTGGTGCTCATGGTCAGCTCGCCGGCGTTTGGGGGTCGCCACGTTCCGGTGCCTTCGGTCGTCGCATCAGCGGGCGGAGAAGCAGCGCCGGACCGAAAGCCGCAGCGATGGCGAAAAGAATGAGAGTGATAAAGTGCATGACAGGGATATGGCCCTCCAGCAGGTGCCCTTCAAGCCAGCCTCGCCCGGACGTGCCGGAGGGGCGGGTCGCCAGACTGCAGCCCGCCCGACCGGAAGTGTCGGCCTAGCCGCCGTAGAGCACCGTGATCGTCTCGGCGACGCAGGCGGGGCGGTCGTGGCCTTCGATCTCGATGGTGCACTCATTGATGACCTGCTTGCCGCCGGCCTTTTCGTTCACTTCCTTGCAGGACTGGCGCAGGCGCACGCGCGAGCCGACCGGCACCATGTTCGTGAAGCGGACCTTGTTGGCGCCGTAATTGATCCCGCGTGTGGTGCCCTCCACACGCATCACTTCCGGGCCGAGCATGGGCAGCAGCGACAGGGTAAGAAAGCCATGCACGATCGGTCCACCCATTTCGCGGGTCGCACGTTCGACATCGACATGGATCCACTGGTGGTCGCCGGTCGCTTCGGCGAACATGTTGACCCGGTCCTGGTCGATCAGGTGCCAGTCGCTGACGCCGACTTCCTTGCCGACAAGGGTTTCGAGGTCGTTGAAGTGGACGGTTGTGGGATTGGCCATGTGCAGGGTCCTCCTTTGGTGTTCTGGCTTGGGTGTTCGGGCTGCCTGTCGATTAAGGCGCGACTGGCCCTCCTAGGCAAGCCATACCGTCGCGGGGGGGGCAGGATTACGCCTATAGCGGCCAGTCGACCTTCGCCGGTCGTGGTGGGACGTCCTTGAGAAAGGGGTATTTGCCGTTTTCCTTGAGGGCCACGTAGTCCATTGCGGTGAGCGTCGTCAGCGGTGTGATCTCGCTGTCGAAGGTGCCGTCCGGATAGAGGCTGTAGCGCACCGCGCCGAGAGCCGTGTCGGCTTCGGGCAGGCGGGGCTCGCTGGCGCTGAAGGCGGTGGAGGGGCACCAGATGTGGCGGAGGCCGCCCAGGTCGCGCTGCAGGCCCTGGTGGAGGTGGCCCGAGGCGATGAAACCGATGGCGTGCACGCCGGCGAGATCGAGCAGCCAGCCCCGCTGGGCGGCCGGGATGCAGACAGCTTGATCGGCCGGCTCGTCGGGGGCGGCAATGAACAGCGGCTTGTGCAGGAACAGGCCGATGGCACGGCCGTCGCGCCCGGCCAGCCGGTCTTCCAGCCACTCGACCTGAGCACGCTCCTCCGCCCAGCCGGTGCCGAACAGGTGGGCGTTGATCCCGATGAGCCGCCAGCCCGGCACGTCGCGGCAGAACCTGGCCGCGCCAAACACCGAAAGATAGCGGCCAAGCCGGTCGGGTGTGGCCGGCTGGTCGGTATGGCCGGCGCCCGGCTCCTCGCCGACATCATGATTGCCGGGCAGGGTCAGGACCTCGCCGGGCAGGGCGGCAAACATGTGCCGGGTGAAGGCGAGATCGTCCGCGCTGTCGGCCCCGTCGAGGCTGAGATCGCCGGAGATCGCGGTGATGTCCGGTGGGGAGGCCGCGAGCGCCGCCGTGACCACCTGGAAATTGTCGACGAAGAAGCCGCGGACATGGCTGAGATGGGTATCGCTGAGCTGGATCAAGGTTGTGGTCATCGAGCTTCCCCCTTGGTCGTCCCGATACCGCCTCAGGAGAACCGCATGCCGAAATAGAGCATGGCATAGCCGCCGGCGAGCCGTGTCGCACTGATATTGGTCAGCTGGCTGGTTGCGGCCATGGTCTCCGGAATGGCGGTGCGGGGACTGACGTGAAAGGCCGACAGGAAGTTGCGGAACGGCGCCCGCAGGACGCCTGGCCAGCGCTCCATCTCTCCGAAATCAACCGCATGCATCCGTCCGCCCGGCGCAAGCAGGGTGCTGGCATTGGCAATTGCCCCCTGCCAATCGGGGATCATCGACAGCGCATAGGGAAAGATCACGGCATCGAAACCGCCCGGTGGCGCACCATCGAAATCGCCGAGCCCGACGGTCTCGGCATAACCATGCACAAGCGTCGGTGGTGCCGGGCTGCGGCGGGTCTTCGCAGCGGCGGTCTTGAGCATCTCACTCGAGGCATCAACGCCGAACAGGCGCGTGCCGGGATAAAGGCGGGCGATCCGGGCGAGGTTGCGCCCGGTGCCGCAGCCGATCTCGCACAGGGTTTCGCCGGGAACGAGTTCGAGATCATTGATCATCCGGTCGCGGCCGATGAGATAGTATTTCCGCGACAGGTCATACACGTGGCGAGTATGCCGGTAGACGCCATCCATCAGGCTGCCATGATGATCAAGACGCTCCGGTCCGGCCTCCGCACGCCCTGCCATCATGCCGTCTTCTCATAGACGTGGAAGCCGCCATAGATGGACGAACGGTCGGACGCATGCAGGGACTGCGACAGGTCCCTGAGATAGGTCCAGCGGGCATCGATCTCGGGGGCGAGCCGGCCGGTCAGGATGGAATCGTGTCCGCCGGTGCGGAAGGCGACGCGCGCGCCGGGCCGGGCCGCGCGGCTGACCTCGCTCCAGAGCGCGTTGAGCTGGTCGGTCTTCATCCAGTCCTGCGCGTCGAGGAAGACGAAACCGTCAACGCTCTCGCTATCAAGGTCGGCTATCCGCGACGTGAGATCGGTCTGCTGCAGGTCGACATTGTCGATGCGCGCGCGCAGCGATTCGAAGCTCTCGGGTTTGAGGTAGCGCGGAACGGCCTGACGCGTTTCGTGGTCATAGGCGCGGCCGAAAGCCTGCCAGGCGAAATAGTTGGTCGTCGCATCGTGGCCGCAGGCGAGGCGTTCAAGCCGTTCGTACAGCACCCTCGACATGTCCCCCTTGCCGGCAGCCTTGAGTTCCTTGTACTGGGCGGGCGGGATTCCGAGCGCATAGATCGAGACCGGCAGGCCGCAGAGCCAGCGGACCCAGCCATGATCGAACAGCGTGCCGATCGTATTGTCGAACAGCCAGCGTTGCTCGTCCGCGTTCTTGGCCATGGCGATGCGTTCGGGACGCATCCGGTAGAGCCGGCAGAGCGCATGGACCATGCCGATCTGTTTTCCCAGCATGCCGAACCGGTAGAAGTTCCGCGTGAAGAGATGGTAGCGCCGGCCCTGCAAGGTGCGCCCCTCCCAGTAGGTCCGGCTGGCCGGGTCGAGGTGGGGGCTGAGATAGGTCCTGTAGGCGTGCTTGTTGCCACCCTCGTTGGCATAACCGAAAAAGCGATAGAAGCTCTCATAGTTCGGCATGTGCCGGATGGCGGTGTGCTTCAGCCGGTTCAGCGCAATATGCGCGGAATTGAGATCGACGGCGGTGACCCGGACATCGGCAGCGGAGATATAGTTGAGGACGTTGCAGCCGCCGGACGCAATGCACACGACATGGTCGCCATCCTTCATGCGGAGGGCAGAGATATCGACGTCGGGGTCCTCCCAGATCTGCGGGTAGACGAGGTTCTTGAACATCTGCGTGAAAAGCAGGTCCATCATGGCCCAGTGCCATGGCTGGCGCTCCTCCGATCCGGAGATGGCCTGCTTCACCAGATCGCCGCGTTTCTTCATGTACAAAGCCTTGTTGAACCCATTTCCCCCGACAGGTGAGTCCATAAGGGGCCGTCAGGGTGAAGTCACCACGGATACCATGAATTTTCCGGTATCGGCGACCCGTCGCCCTCTATTGCGGCTTTACGAAGCGCAGGGTCATGCGATCGGATTCGCCGATCGCTTCCATCGCTGCGCGTTCGGGCGTGCCTTCTTCCGTGGTGGCGAGGCTCGGCGGCAGTCGCCAGACAATATCGGTCTCGCCCGGCTTGTCATCGGGATTGGCATTGAGCTCGCTCGTCGCATCAAGCACGAAGCCTGCCGCCTCGAACGCTTCGATGATGCGGCTCTGCTTGAGATAGCCGGCCCTGCCGCTGGCCCACTCGTCGGCATTGGACTCGGGCGCGCGGTGCTGCACGACGCCAACCACGCCGCCCGGCTTGAGCAGGTCGAACGCTTCCGCGATCGCCGCATCCATCCAGCCGGTCTCGGCATTGAAGCGGTGGATATTGTGCAGGGCGCGAATGAACAGGACCGCATCGGCGGTGCCCGCAAGCGCTTCCGGTGCAGCGGTCATGCTGTAGGACCCGATTTCGGCGGCGCCCGGAACCGCCCATTCCGACGCGGTCACCGGCCAGTTGGCCGATGCCTCGATGCGCTGGGCGGCCCACTCGGCATCGTCGGGACGGAGTTTTGCCCAGAGGCCGTCGGGATACTGCGCCCCGATCAGCTTGCCGTCCGGGCCGACATAGGCCAGCAGGATCTTGCTGTACCAGCCACCGCCCGGCAGCGCCTCGATCACTGTCATGCCCGGTTCGATGCCGAAGAAGGCGAGCGTTTCGGCCGGATTCCGGTAGGGATAACGGGCTCGCACGTCCTCGGGCTGGCCGGCGAGGACGGCTTCCAGGCGGCCTTCGCTGGTCAGGGCCGGCTTCGCCGCATCGGCCACATCCGCTGCATCTTCGGCGCCGGGAGGCGCGGCCGCACTCGTCGGTGTCGTATCTGCCGGAGTGGTCGTGCCGTCGCAGGCCGCAAGGACCGTGGCCGAAGCAGCGGCAAGCATGAGGGTCAGGCGTTTCATGGTCAGGTTCCTCTCAAGGCGACGGCGCAGTCGTCCCGCGCGTTCCGCGATGCCGTTACCATTCCGCAAGCCGGATGGCGAGCCTGCTGTCGGTCGGAGGTCGGCGGCAAGCGCGTACGCGCGGGGCCATAGGCGCTGGTTAACACCGTTTCGGTAGTCTAGCCTTGTGACGAGAACGCGGCGAAGTGGATGACGGGTATGAGTGACAAGGACCGGGCCGTTCTGGATCCCGAACTGGCCCAGCTGGTCGAGGGGCTGCCCGAGGATTTCAGCCGTTTCGCACAGGCCTATGGGGCGGAGATCCGTCCGGCCCTGCGGGCGCGCGAAGGTGAGCGGGCGGCAGCAGCACGAACCGCGCGTCAGGCCAGCCTGGGCGGGCTTCTGGTCGGTGGCGGCGGCATCGTGGCAGGCCTGGGACTGTTCGACCAGCCGATGGTTGCCGTGGTGTCCGGGCTTGTCGGCGCAGGAGCGGTGGCGGTTGGCCGGGCCCCGCTTGGCCGGTTGAAACGCGAGGCAAAGAGACTGTTCGTCGAGCCGATCGCATCCCAGTTCGATATCGCGTTCCAGTCCGATCCGGGCTTCGTCGAGACCACCCGCCAGCTTCGCGGCGTCGGGCTGCTGCCGAGCTTCGACCGATCCGCCTTCGAGGACCGCATGATCGGCCAGCGCAAGGGCATCGATTTCGAATTCTTCGAGGCACACCTCAAACAGCGCCGCACAGAGACACGAAACGGACGGACTCACACCCGTTATGTCACCGTGTTCAAGGGCCAGTGCCTGCGCTTCAATTTCCACAAGCGTTTCCTCGGCGAGACGCTGGTGACCCGCGATGCCGGACTGTTCAATCGCCTTGGCGGTCGCCCGGGCATGCAGCGGGCGACGCTGGAGGACCCGGCCTTCGAGAAGGCGTTCGAGGTCTACACCACCGACCAGGTCGAGGCGCGCTTCATCCTGACCCCGGACCTGATGCAGCGCCTGGTCGATCTCGAACAGGTGTTCAGGGGCCGCAAGCTGCGTTGCGCCTTCTCCGGCGAGGAGATGCTGGTTGCGGTGGAAGGCGAGGACCTGTTCGAGCCGGGCGACCTGTTCTCGCCCATGGATGATCCAGGGCGCGTTCGTCGGATTCTCGATGATTTCGCCGTTGTGTTCAAACTGATCGAGAGCGTGACTGTCGCCGGGGCGCGGCGCACAGCGTCGCAAGGGACACCGCCGGCCGCAGGCCTGTGACACCTGTTCGCACCGCAGGTGAAGACATGGGGCAGGGATCGCTGCAGGAACAAGGGGTTGGGGCGACACGCAGGCATGGCTCCCGGGCGCTGGAGCGTGCAACCGCAACACACACAAGACTGTAACCATTTCGTGTCTTGAACTTTCTGGCCTGAGTGACATATTTACAACTGTCAGGGCATCGCATGGGTCCCACCCCGAGCCCACGCTGGACGCCCTGGCACACCGGTCCCTTCCCCTCCCGGTGTAGACGGCAACGTCTCAGGCGCCCGAGCAGCTTCCCCCCATGCTCGGGCGCACTGACGACGATCTCCCGATTGACCTTTGCCGTGGCGCCTCTCTTATGGGCCGATGACCAGCCTGAAAATCGTGTCCTGGAATATCAATTCCGTGCGCCTGCGCGCGCCGAACATTGCCGCCTTTGTCGGCGAGGAGGCGCCGGACGTCGTCTGCCTGCAGGAAACCAAGTGCCGCGACGGTGAATTTCCCGCAAAAGCCTTCGAGGACATGGGGCTTCCCCATCTCGTCCTCAATGGCCAGGGCGGGGGGCACCATGGCGTCGCCATCGCTTCGCGTTATCCGCTGACACCGGTTGCGATGCCGGACCTGTGCCGGGAGGGCCATGCCCGCAGCGTCGGGGTGGCCGTGGAGGGGATCGAGATCCACAACATCTACCTGCCCGCCGGCGGAGACCAGCCGGACCCGGGCGCCAATCCCAAGTTTGCCCACAAGCTGCACTTCCTTGAAACCATGGGAGAAGCCTATGCGGCGCGCAGGGCAATCGGCGGCGCGGGGACGCAACGACCGCTGATCCTCCTGGGCGATCTCAATGTCGCGCCGCTGGAACATGATGTCTGGTCGCACAGGCAATTGCTGAAGATCGTCAGCCATACGCCGGAGGAGACGAGCCGTCTGGAGGCCGCGCGCGAGGCGGCGGGCTTTGCCGATATTGCCCGGCTGAAGCACCCTGCCGACGAGAAGCTCTACACCTGGTGGAGTTACCGCGCGCGCGACTGGGCTGCTGCCAATCGCGGCCGGCGCCTTGACCATATCTGGGCAGATGAAACGGCCCTGCCGCGCACCGACATCGACAGCTTCGCCGTCCATCTCGCCTGGCGCGGCGGCTGGAAACCCTCCGACCATGCCCCGATCAGTGTCCGGGTTGCGGCCGGCTGACCCCTATTTGCGCCGGGCCCGACGGCGGATCATGCGGTAGAAGAAGGGCGTCAGCGCACCAATGGCGAATACGTCGACGACGAGGTGCAGGAGCAGGTAGAGAAAGCCGATGTCCGGGTCCCGGTCGCTGCCCAGCCAGTCGACCAGCAACGTGTGCAACGTTCCACCACCACTGATCTGCTGGTTGAGAATGGCCACCGTGAGGACAAAGGCCGCCGCTGCGCCAAGGCCAAAGAGGAACAGCCGCACCGCCCGCCAGGGAGTCATGCGCGGCACCATCCAGCGCGAGATGCGGCGCCGGCTCCCGAACATGGTGTCCAGCAGGTCGTCGGTGTCCTCCTCGAAATCCTCCATCCGGATCCGGGCCGCATTGATCGTCGCCAGCCCGCGCAGCTCCGGCGGCAGGTCTTCGGGACGCGGCGGAGGCGTCTCGTTCAGCAGTACCGGAATGACCTGCTTGCCGGCCTTCAGCGCTTCAGCAAGTTCCAGGCGGACGAAATCCCGCTCGCCCAGGAGCCGAATCTCGCCGGTCTCCGCATCGACACCGCGCCAGTCCGGTCCGATCAGTGCGAGCACGACACCGCTGCGTCTGATGGCCTGCCGGATCGAAGCCACGAAATCCTCGCCCTTCGGGATCGCCTCGTGGTCGAGGAAGACCTGCCTGATGTCCGGCATCTGCAGCAGCCGCTGCTCGATAGAGCGGGCTTCGGCTTCTGCGTCCGCCCGACGATAGCTCAGGAAGACGCGCATGGGCCCTAGTCAATGTCCTCGTAGATACCCGAAGCCTCGATATGGCGCTCGGCCGGGATGGGGGAGGGGCGGCGTTGCTTCACATTCCGCGTGCCCTGCGTTTCGAATTCATAGATCAGCGCATGCAGCTTGTGATCCGGACCCCAGAGCTGGCTGTCATCGATGGCAATGGGATCGCCCTCACCCCCATCGAAGATCTCGTCGAGTTGCGCTTCGTCGGGTGCCTCGGCGAGCGTGTCGGGGTCGTACACCTCGTCGGTCCCGGCCAGGATGATCTGCCGGTAATAGCCCGGCGGGGCATAGAACAGCCGCGTCAGGTATGCCGTCAGCGACCAGTCCTCCTCCTCGCCCGGCGAGGTGAAACGCAGGCCGTCCTCGACTGGTTCGCCATTGCGGTCGATCTGTTCCATGCGGGTGATGACGGCAAAGCCGTCGCAACCGATGGAGTAATAGGCCTGGTCGAGGTAGCCGGCCGTTTCTAGGGCCGAACGCACGCGCTGCTGGATCGCCTGAACGGGACGCGGGGACTCACCGAGTTGTCCCACAACCAGCAGGCGCGGGATCTCGATCCGCGCCGAGGGCTCGGGCGGCGGCCAGCCGAAATCATGATCGAGTGCTGCAGGATCGCAGGCGGGGAACGGTTCCACATTCGCGTTGATTTCGTTTTCGCCAGACAGGCTCCCGGGGGCAGACGCGTCCGGTGCGCCCGGCATCGCGTCGTCCGTTGAGGCAAGGCCGCGACCTCCGTCGGCGTCCTTGTCAGTGTCGGCCGTTTCGGGAGGGATGCGTTCCTCGTCAATGAAGACCGAGCCATCGCTGCCGCGCACGGTGGTGACGACAAGGACCGAGCCGTCAAGCTGCGGAAAGCGCTCCACTTCCGTGACGTATGTCACTTCCGGCTCGGCGACGGATGGCGGTGCAGGCCTTGGTGCGGGCGTAGGCGTTGGTGAAGTCGGAGCCCGCGGCCGGTCAGGACTGCCCGGGTCCGTTACGGCATCGGAACTGCCCGGCGCCGTCGAGGCACATGCTGCAAGTGCCAGTGCGGCGACCGGGAGGGTGCCGAAGCGGAAAAGGATCTCTGCAGCGTACTTCATGTCTGTCCCTCGTCCCCCACCACGTAAACAATGTAGCAAGCTCTCGCCCCGGGCGATACGGCATAATCGCCCCCATCCGGCGAAATGCCCCGCCCGGGGGGCAATCGATCAGACCGTCAGACCGTAACCACGACCTTGCCCTGGGCGCGGCGCTCGCCGAGTTCCAGGATCGCTTCGCTGGCCCGCTCCAGCGGATAGGTGCTGGACACGTGCGGCTTGATCTTGCCCTCGTTGTAGAGCGCGAAGAGCGCGGCAATGTCGCGCTGGTTGCGCGCGGGATCACGCGCCACCGCTGCGCCCCAGAACACCCCGCGGACATCGCAGGATTTCAGCAGGGTGAGGTTGAGCGGCAGTTTCGGGATACCCGCCGGAAAACCGATCACCAGGAACCGGCCCTCCCAGTTCATCGCCCGCAGCGCCGGCTCGGCATAATCCCCGCCGACCCCGTCATAGATGATGTCGACCCCGCCGCCGCTGATGTCCTTGATCTGGGTCGAAAGATCCTTCTGCTGGGCCCGGTCAAGCGGCCCGCTTGGATAGACAAGTCCCTTGTCCGCGCCCTTGGCGAGGCAGAAATCCACCTTCTCCTGGCTGGAACACGCCGCGATGACCGTGAGCCCCATCGCCTTGCCGATCTCGACCGCGGCGATGCCGACCCCGCCTGCCGCGCCGAGCACCAGCAGGCTCTCGCCCGGCTTGGGATCGGCCCGGTGTTCGAGCGCATAGTAGGAGGTGCCATAGGTCATGATGAAGGCCGCCGCCTCCTCGAACGGCACCTCGTCCGGGATCGGGATGCAGCGGCCGGCATCGAGGGCCAGCTCCTCGCGCAGCCCGCCCCAGCCGCACGAACCGATCACGCGCTGGCCAACGCTGAGGCTGGTCACGCCCTCGCCGACGGCCTTTACCACGCCGGAGACCTCGCCGCCCGGGCTGAACGGACGCTCTGGCTTGAACTGGTACATGTCCTGGATGATCAGGGTATCGGGATAATTGATCCCGACGGCCTTCACCGACAGCACCACTTCGCCCTTGCCCGGGGTCGGGGACGGGATGTCCTCGATCACGAGCGTGTCCGGTCCGCCGGGGACCTTGGAAAGAACGGCTTTCATGTGGGTGTCTCCTCTTGTCTCTTGCGCTGGGGCTAGTTAGCGGTTCCTCCCGCCGGTCGGCAAGAAAAAGCCCTCTCAGAGAGAACACTTATGGCGAAGGTCTGGTCCCTGGCGCTGCATGGCGGCGCTGGCCCGCTCAGGTCCCGAGACTATTCGGCGGCCGAGGACCACATGTGCCGCACGCTCGAACGCGGCGCCGGCATGCTCGAAGGCGGGCACCGCGCGCTCGACGTGGTCGAGGCCATGGTCGCTGCGCTTGAGGCCAGCGGTCACCATGTTGCCGGTCGCGGCGCCTCGCCGAATGCCGCCGGCCAGTGGGAACTTGATGCGGCCATCATGGATGGCGAGCGCCGGCGCGCCGGTGCGGTGGCCGCCCTGCGCGGCTTCAGGAGCCCGATCCGGGCCGCCCGCCTGGTCATGGAGGAAAGCCTGCATGTCCTGCTGGTCGGCAAGGGGGCCAGTCGCTTCCTTGCGCCCCATGGCCTCAAGCGCGTCTGGAACCCTGCCCGCTACTACACGCCGGCGGTCACCGTGCCAGCCCCTCCCGGTGCGATCACGCATGGTACGGTCGGTGCGGTCGCCCTCGACAGCCATGGCGACCTCGCTGCGGCCACCTCCACGGGCGGCGTGCTCAACAAGACCCCCGGCCGGGTCGGCGACAGTCCGATCATCGGCGCCGGCACCTGGGCGGACGAACGGGTCGCGGTCTCCTGTACCGGGCAGGGCGAGTACTTCATCCGCGCGGCCGTGGCCGCGGACATCTCAGCCCGTATCCGCTATGGTCGCCAGTCCCTGCAGCAGGCCACGAAAGGGGCGCTGGACGATATGGCCCTGCTCGGCGGCGATGGCGGGCTGATTGCCGTCGATGTCCTGGGTCATGTCGAATTTCCGTTCCTGTCGGAGGGCATGAAGCGCGCCTGCGCCACCTCCGACGGCCGCTTCGAGGTCGCAACGAAACGATGATCTGGACCATCCTCTTCTGGACCGTGTTGGTGGGGGCCGGTTTCGCGCTGTTTCTTGCCTACCAGATGCGCTATTTCGCAGGTTTCGCGCTGCGCAATGCGATAACCGCGCGCGACCCTGAGCTGACCCGCCGTGAGGCCCTCGCCATCGTCGCGGATGCGGTAACCGGTTCGCTGCCGGACGACACCGCCACACGCCGTGTCCGGGAAGCGGGACAGCACCTTATCGGCACCTATCCCGTCCAGCTTGGCTATATCCGCACATCCCGGCTGTTGTGCCGAACGCTGCCCTATGCGCTGGCCGGACTTCTCGCGGCGCGCTGGATGCTGAACGGAGGACTCTGACATGCGCGGCTATTTCGCGATCGGCGCCGAAGGCATCTCGAAGCCGATGAATCTCGGCGCGCTGATGCGCACCGCCAATGCGTTCGGTGCGAGTTTCGTCTTTTCCGTCGATGCTGCCAGCAAGGTCCGCCAAGCCTACAAGGCAGACACCTCGAAGACCTTCCAGCATGTTCCCTACTACCAGTGGGACACGATTGAAGACATGCACCTGCCGAAGGGCTGCCAGCTTGTCGGCATCGAACTCACCGATGATGCGGTCGACCTGCCGAGCTTCCGCCACCCCCTCAATGCCGCTTATGTGCTGGGCCGGGAGAAGGGCGACCTGACGCCGGACATGCTTGTCCGTTGCCAGCACGTGGTGAAGATCCCGACCCGGTTCTGCATCAATGTCAGCCTCGCTGGCGCGCTGGTCATGTATGACCGGGTGCTGAGTTTCGGCGGCTTTGCGCCCCGACCCGTCATGCCCGGTGGACCGGCACCCCGCGATCGGTCCTGACCGCGCGATCACCGAAAATCGCGCGATACCCCCTGTAACCATGTGAGACCGTGCCCATATCGAAAAACGACGTGGACGATGTCGTCCGCGCAAGCAATTGCATGGAGAGTGATGATGAATTGCCCCGTTGATGGCGAGGTCCTGTTGGTCGCCGAGCGCTCCGGTGTCGAGATTGACTACTGTCCGAAATGCCGGGGGGTGTGGCTCGACCGTGGCGAACTCGACAAGATCATCGATCGGGCTGCACCGCCGGCGAACCCTGCGCAGTTCGCGCCGCCCCCGGCTGGTCCGGCGCCTGGCGGCGTGCGTGACCATGGCGAGTGGGGTGAACAGGGCGAATATGGCGAACGCGGCGAAGGCAGCCACCTCGGCGGTCGCCGCGGACGGCGCCGCGAGAACCCGTTGAGCGAACTTTTCGACTTCTTCTGACCGGACAGGGCGCAGGTGAACCGGCCCCGCCGACGGTTTGCCGTTTCGCCTGCACCCACCACTGCTTGCATGAGCCGCCTCCGTCCATGGTTCCGGGCGAAGAATGCCGCCGGTGTCCCTTCGCACGCGCAAGATTGACTTGGCGTCGGGCCCGCGTCAGCCTCCCATCAAGTGCGACGACGACAGAACACGCACACGGAAGGAATGAGGAAACGCCATGGCAGACGCCTCCAAGTACGAAGAGAATGTCAGGAAATATGCAAAGGGCTACAACCAGAAGGCGGCCGAGAAGATTGTCGGCCATCTCGGTATCGCCCTCCGGAACCGGGATTCTTCGCTGGTCTCCTGTTCGGACCAGGGCGAGCTCGACCGGGTCCGCGAGAAATGGCTGCGTTCGAAGCTGGGCCTGGCCCACAGCTCGCCCGAGCTCGATGCCGCCATCGCCGCGATCTGCGAGAAGATGAAACCGGAAGGGGGCAACAAGTCCCGCGTCACCTTCTATTACCTTCTCGCCGAGCATTTCGGAAAGCTCGACGCGCTGGCCGGCTGATCCGGTCTTCGCCCGGTCTGGCCTCGGTGGCCGGGCCTTCCTGATGGAGGACTCTTGGGGCCGGCCAGATCAGGCGGGAAAGCGCGTTTCCCGGGGCTTGATGCGCCCGGCGGTGCCTTGATAGGCTGCAGACTCAACTGCACCCTGGCGAGGGCCTGTGCCTTGCTTCATCGTCTTTTCGCCGCCCTGCCCGTCCCGCCGGAGATCGCCGCGCCCCTGACCGGGCTGCAGAAGGACCTGCGCGGGGCGAGTTGGCGGCCGATCGAGAATTTCCACATCACGCTGCGCTTCTTCGGTGAACTCGATACGGTGACCGCCCGCGAACTCGACGCCGACCTTGCACGGGTCAATGCCCGTCAGATGCAGCTTGAAATCAATGGCATGGGCTGGTTCGGCCGGCGCGAACCGCATGCGGTCTGGGCCCGGATTGCCCCGCACAGCGATCTGGAGGGGCTGGCCGGGGCTTGCGAACGGGCGGCAAGGCGCCTGGGTCTGGCGCCGGACAGGGCCCGCTTCACCCCACATATCACCCTCGCCTATTGTCACAATACGCCGCTGGAGGCCGCGCGCCGCTGGTGTGATACCCATGGCGACTACCATTCCGGGCCATTCTGGATCGACCGCTTTCACCTGTACGAGAGCCGGCTGGGGCGCGGGCCGTCGCGCTACACCGAGGCGGCAGACTACCCGCTTGTCTGAGCGCTGGGGCTCACCGCGGCGCCAGCTCAAGCGGCTGCGAGACCGGCTCGGCGAGATCCCCCGCCGGACTGGCCGGGCGAGTGGCCGAAGGATTGGCAGCAGGCGAGTCCGGCGCCGGTTCGGCAACTTGCGGGAACACTCTCGAGCGCAGGAAGGCGCGCAGGTCGGCGGCGCTCTGCTCGCTCACTTCTTCATGTGGCAGGTGCCCGGCAGTCTCGTAGATCACGAGGTCTGCGTCCGGGATCGCTGCGGCAAAGCGTTCACCATTTGATATCGGAATGAGCCGGTCATGCCGGCCATGCAGGACAAGGGTCGGCATTTGCAGCATCGCCAGCGCCGTCTCGGTCGCGATTGCCCGGTCGGCGTCGCCGCTGAGGAGATGAAGGATGGCGCGCCGGTGTCCGGGACCGCGATTGAGCCCGGCATAGCGATCGACCATGGCTTCGGTCACGAATGTCTCGTCGTGGAAACTGGCCTTCAGTCCGTTCTCGATCATCGCCCGGACATCGAGATCCCGCACGAGGCTCCGCACCAGGCCATTGCCCAGAAGCTTGAAGACCAGCGGTGCCTGTGCAGCGTCCTCGGGCGTTTCCGGCCAGCCGGCCGCGCCGACGAGGATCAGTCCCTCGACCTTCTCCGGATAGTCAAGCGCATAGGCCCATGCCGCATTCCCGCCCATCGAACTGCCGGCCAGCGCAAACCGTTCGATACCCGTGATCTCTGCAATCGCATCAATGGCCTCGACGAATCCGGACGTGCCGACGTCTTCCAGCGCGAAATTCCGGCTCAGGCCGTGGCCGGGCAGGTCGAGGGAGATGATCCGATACTCGTCGCCCAACAGCGCCACCCAGTCTGCCCAGGTGTGCAGCGAGGCGGAAAACCCGTGCACCAGCACGAGCGGGGGTCCGTCCACCCGGCCCTCATCGCGATAGTGGATGCGACCGCCGGTCTCCAGCGTGATGAATTGCGAGCTGGGTGATGAATAGGCGGCTTCCAGCGTCTCGTAGGGCAGGTCTGGTACCCGGTAGGCCAGCCATGCGGCACAGGCGAGCGCCACGAGACTGAGGAGAACACCCAACAAACGTCTCATGCACGCGTCCCCGCCATACTCTGCCACTCCGTTGTGTCACGTAACCGTCACGGTCTCAAACCGGCTCGGCCGCGCCTTGTCAAAGGAAAGTTGCGGTTCCGCACACAGGGCAGCGCGGATCGCGGCGGATCGCCACGGTCCGGTCGCGGCCCGACAGACCGTCGAGGATCCACAGTCGCCCTTTGAGTGTCTCACCCGCGCCGGTGACGAGCTTGATGGCTTCCAGTGCCATGCGCGTGCCGACCATGCCCGTCACTGCGCCAACCACCCCGATCGTGTCGCAGTTCTCGGCCTCCGGAGGCGCTTCGGGCACCAGGCAATGATAACATGGCGCATCGGCAACGGCTCCGGATGCGAAGACCGACACCTGCCCCTGCCAGCCCTGGGCGGCGCCGGACACCAACTTGCGGCCGGTCGCGTGGGCATGTGCATTGAGTGCGTACCGGGTCGGGAAATTGTCGGTCGCATCGACGAGCAGGTCGCCGGCCAGCGTGTCGCCCCCGGCGAACCGGGCCGGGCAGGCGATGACCCTGATGCCAGCGTCGATCGCGGCGATCCTGGCGGCCAGCCGCTCGGCCTTGAGCTCGCCGATATCGGCTTCACCGAACTGCACCTGTCGCTGAAGGTTGGACCGCTCGACCCGGTCATCATCAATGAGGGTAATCGTGCCCACGCCGGCGGCCGCGAGGTAGAGTGCGCAGGGACCGCCCAGCGCGCCGGCGCCGACCAGGGTGACCGAGGCCGCGCGGAGCTTCTGGACGCCGGGTCCGCCGATCTCCTTGAGCAGGAGATGGCGCTTGTGGCGCTCGAGATCGGCTGCGCTCAGGGGCATGTCGCGGGGCCTATGGCCGGTCAGGCATCCTCTTTCGGCGGGTCGAGCGGCTCATCGGCGCCATGCGAGTAGTCATGCACGGGATGGCCATGGCCGGCATCGTCATTCGCCCGGTGCATTGCCACCACGACGCCCGACAGGGCAATGATCGCCACCAGGTTTGGGAACGCCATGGAGGCATTGGCAATATCACCGAGCAGCCAGAGCGCGTCGACATTGGTCACCAGCGTGCCGGCGAACACCACCAGCACCCAGACATAGCGGAACGGATGGGTGGCCCACTCGCCGAGCAGGTAGGTGACCGCCTGCTCGCCATAATAAGACCAGCCGATGATCGTCGTGAAGGCGAAGAAGAACAAGGCGACCGGGACAATGAACGGACCGATGCCCGGGATCGCTTCGGAATAGGCCCGGGTGGTGATGGCCGAGGAACTCGCATCGGTCTCCCAGGCGTGGGCGACCGACATCAGCACCGAGGCGTCGCTGGCGGCCGCGATCGCTTCATCGCTCACGGGCTGGCCAGCGGCGCGGCAGTCGAGCAGGTACCGCCGCGCCACGTCGCCATTCGCCGCGATGGTGGCCTCCCGCCCCTCCTCATAGGCGCTGGGGAAGACCGAGGCGACGTCGAACCCGTCCGGAGTGGCCACGCCCGCCTCGACGCAGGCATTGGCGGCCATGAGCGCCGGGCTCTTCTTGAAATCGCCCTGAACCGTCAGGATCACAAGCGCTGTCATGGTGCAGATCACGATCGTATCGATGAACACGCCGATCATGGCGATTTCACCCTGCATGACAGGATTCTTCGTTTTCGCTGCGGCATGCGCAATGGGCGCTGATCCCTGGCCTGCCTCGTTCGAGAACAATCCGCGTGCGATGCCGTAGCGGACCGCCTGCATCACGCCATAGCCGGCCGCACCGCCTGCCGCTTCCTCAAGCCCCCAGGCCGACGCAATGATCTGCCAGAATGCCCCCGGCACATCGCCGGCATTCATCAGGAGGACGACAAGCGCGACCAGCACATAGGCTGCGGCCATGATGGGAACGACCCGCCCGGCGACCGAGCCGATGGACTTGATCCCGCCAATGATCACGGCAAAAACCAGCCCGGCGATCACCACGCCGACCCCCCAGTTCGGGATCGACAGGCCGAAGCCGTTATTTGCCGCTTCCAGCGCTGCCTCGGTGATCGAATTGGACTGGATCATCGAGCCGGTTGCCATCGCCGAAAACAGCGTGCCCAGGCAGAAGATCACCGCGAGCCAGCCCCAGCGCCGGCCCAGCCCGTTCTTGATGTAGTACATCGGCCCGCCATTGATCCGGCCATACTCGTCGACCTCGCGATACTTCACCGCCAGCGAGCTTTCCGAGAAGGCCAGCGCCATGCCGAACAGGGCGGTCACCCACATCCAGAAGATCGCACCCGGCCCGCCCAGCGTGATCGCCGTGGCCACCCCGGCAAGGTTGCCGGTACCGACCTGTCCGGAAAGCGCCGTCGACAGCGCCTGCCAAGGGGTGATCGCACCGTCATCGCCCTGCGCCTTGCGGCCCTGCCAGACCTCGGCAATGGCCGGGATGAAGCGGCGCAGCGGCCGGCCCGCGATCCGGATCATCATGAACAGGCCGGTCCCGAGCAGGATGATCGCCAGGGGGCCGATATTGTAGGGGAAGATCACGGTCTCGCCCCACTGCCCGCTCCAGATCAGGCCCGCGAGGTTTTCGATGATTCCGACAACTTGTTCCATGTCTCGCCCCGCGATCCTGACCGGCCTGTCCGGTCTGTCCGTCCTGCCGGCACACTAGGGCCGAAATCGCCGGTGTGAAGCATCGATGACAGGATTTTGTCCCCCCCCGTACATTCTGCCGGCGCATTAACCGGTGCCTAAGCCGGTTCTGGCAAGAGCGGTTCAGGATGAGGATCGCACCATGAGCAGCCGTCACCAGGACAATCCTGACGCCCGCAAGAAGAAATCCGCCCTCGATCAGCTTGTCGGCAACATGGCCGCCGCGGCCTGGATCACCATGGTCGGTTCGATCACCTATGGCGTGCTCATGTTCACCGACCTTCTGCCGCCGGAGATGCGGCTGGCCGCCCTCGACCAGATGATCAATCCTGACAAGGAAGAAGCCACTGATCCAGAGGACGTCGTGAAGGCGGCCGGTCTCGATCCTGAAAGTCTCGCCACCCTTGCCATGGCGGCCCAGACCCTCGGCAACACGAATCTGGGCCTGGCAGCGACTGAAATCATGGAAGACTATGACGAGGACGCCTTCGCCCTGATGCAGCAGATGGAGATCAAGGGCGGCGAGGCCGACTATCTCGCCATGCTCAGCCAGCTGCCCGATGATGTCATCGACACCGAGATGACAGAGGACGAGGCCCTGGCGGTTCTGGCCGAGCATTCGGCCGCCATGGCGGAGATGCAGGCACTGCTCGAAGAGAAGGGAATGTATGCCGGCCCGGTGGATGGACTCGACGACACAGGCGACATCGAGAGCACGGTGGCGATGATGGAAACCATGGCCGATTCGGCCAGCGCGGAGGGCGAGACGGCCGCTGCGACCGGGCAGTCGGCGACCAGGCAGGCAATGGGCGACTCCGTTGAGGTCATGCTGCAGGAGGCCGGTTTCCTTGTCGATCCAGACGAGACGATCAAGGCGATGACCGACACGGCGGTGGAGACGCTGCTGGACGAGCAGCGCTACACCGTGCCGATGCTCGATACCGAGACGACGAATATCGAGAAGATCCGGGACTACCAGAAACTGCTCGACGATCCCGAGACAATGCTCGGCGGCGAGACGGACGAGTCCGTGCACTTCATCAAGGCCTACATGCTGCCGCACACCCTGCTCGATGATGCCATCGCCTATCGCGAGAGCGGCCAGACCGACCGCGCCCTGAACGCTCTGCGGCTGATCTTCCTCGCCTTTCCGGATCACAGGATGACCGGCGATGCCCTGCTCCTGCTCAGCGACATCCAGGACAGTCAGGGCGAGACGGCCGCATCGGTGCGGACCCTGCGCACTTTCCTTAGCGTGCATGGCGGCCATCCGCGTATCTCCGATGGTGTTGTCCGCTACAGCGACTGGCAGATCGTGTCCGGCGACGGCCTGCCGGCCGCCTGCGAATGGCTGGCCCGTGTCAGCGCCTATCCGCCCGCGATCCATGCCAGGGGGCTGGAGATCCTGCAGCGGGCAGCGCGCCAGCGCGGCTGCCATGGGGCGCCCGTGCTCCGTCCGAGCATTCCCACGCCGGAGTCCGAGCCCGAAGTCGCCGCACTTGAGGCGGCCCGATCCTGACCGGTGGCGCTCGGCCGGGTCCCGTCAGGCCTTACCAGTCCGGCAGGCCCTGCACCGCATAGGCTGCCAGAGCGCCCAGTGCGATGACCAGACCAAACCAGCCCCACCAGGGCGCAAAGCCTGGCCGGACCGGCTGCGGCGTTGGCGCATCCAGCCGAGCCTCGATCTTGTCCATCACGTCCGGCAGCCGTTTCAGACGGTCCGACACCTCGCGGGCATTGCGGGCGAGCAGTCGCGCCGCACCTGCCGGCCCCGTGGCCCCGGCGACCCAGGCTTCGACGACCGGCCGCGCAGCGGTCCAGATATCATGTTGCGGATCGATGCCGCGCGCGACCCCCTCGACCTGCACCATTGTTTTCTGCAGCAGGACGAGTTCGGGACGCAGCTGCATGCCGAAGGTGTGGGTGTAGTCCATCAGCTGCAGCAGGAGCCGACCCATGGAGACATCTTCGGCCGACTTGCCGTGGATCGGCTCGCCGACCGAACGCAGGGCCTGGGCAAATTCGCCGACGGACTGGTCCTGCGGGACATAGCCCGCCTCGAAATGCACCTCTGCGATGCGTGTGTAGTTCCGCTGGATGAAGCCCCACAGGATTTCCGCGAGGAACCGGCGTTCGTCGAGACCGATGCGGCCGATGATCCCGAAATCGACGAGGGCCAGGTCGCCTTGAGGAGTCAGGATCATGTTCCCTTCATGCATGTCTGCATGGAAGACCCCATGCCGGATGGCATGGCTGAGAAAGCCGCGTGTCACCTTCATCGCGACCGCCTGCCGGTCTGCGCCGCTCCGGGTGAAGGCCTCGGGATCGGTGAGCGGGATGCCTTCGACGAAATCGGTCGTCAGCACGCGCCGGCCCGTCCGCGCCCAGTCCACCGACGGGACATGGTAGAACCCGTCCTTCTCGCTGATCGCGCGCATTTCGTCACAGCCGCCGGCTTCGAGCCGGAGGTCCAGTTCCCGGCGCATGGACGCGGCAATCGTGCCGGTGAAGGCGACGGGGCGCAGCCGTCGGCTCTCTGCTGACACGCGCTCGATGGTCCGCGCCGCGCGCTGCATCGCCGACAATGCCTGCTCGATGCGCTGTTCGATCCCAGGGCGCAGAATCTTCACCGCGCGCGGGCCCTCGGGGGTGTCGATCCGGTGGACCTGCGCCAGCGAGGCCGCGGCGACCGGTTCGCCGAGGGTCGGGAACATGCGCTCGGCGTCCTCGCCGAATTCTGCGGCCAGGGCGGCACGCGCCTGCGCATCGGAAAACCGCGGCAGGCGGTCCTTCAGCCGCGAGAGGTCCTCTGTGGTCTGGACGCCGAGAACGTCCGGCCGGGTGGCGAGGAACTGTCCCAGCTTGATGTAGGCCGGCCCAAGGCTCTCCAGCGCCCGCGCCAGCCGTTCGCCCGGCCGCCCGCTCGCCCCGCCGCTGACAAGCCGCAGAATCTTTCCGGTCAGCCGCGCCGGCAGGGGCAGCCGTCCGCGATAGGCGCCGGGCAGCACCACGTCGTGGCGCACCAATGCCACGCCGGCCCGCATCAGCCGGACATAATCGCCAAATGCCTTCAGCACGTCACACCGCCCAGCCGAAATGCAGCGCCGCGATCCCGCCGGAGAAATTCGTCACGCTCACCCCTCTGAAACCCGCCGCTTCGACCTCCGCCCGGAACGCAGCCTGGTCGGGAAAACTGCGGATCGATTCCACCAGGTAGCGATAGCTCGCCTCGTCGCCCGCGATCAGCCCGCCGAGCCGCGGGATCACCGCGAAACTGTAGCGGTCATAGGCCGCCTGCAGGAGCGGGGCCGTCATCTGCGAGAATTCCAGCACGGCCAGCCGTCCGGCCGGCTTCAGCACCCTGCGGAACTCCGACAGCGCCGCGGCGCGGTCGACCACGTTGCGGATACCGAAGGCAATCGTCAGTGCATCCACGCTGCGATCGGGAAAGGGCAGGGCGGTCGCGTCGCCGCACACCCAGTCGAGCCTGCCCGGCAGGCCGGACATGTCCCGCCGCGCCCGGCCAGCGTCTAGCATGGCGTCATTGATGTCGCAGACAATCGCGCGGGCAGGCCGGTCCACGCCCCGCCGCTTCGCCACCCTGTCGGCGCGTTCCAGAAAGGCCCGGGCGAGGTCGCCCGTCCCGCCGGCCACATCGAGCAGGGTCTCGCCGGGCTGCGGATTCACCCGGGCCATGGTGTCATGTTTCCACAGCCGGTGGATGCCGGCTGACATGAGGTCGTTCATGAGGTCGTAGCGGCCCGACACCGAGCGGAATACGCCCTTGACCCGGCTCAGCTTTTCCTCAGGGGTCACCGTCTCGAAACCGAACGGGACCGCCGTTTGCTCTGTGTCAGCATCTTCCATGCACGGGACCATAGTGGGCTTGCCTCAACAGGGCTATATGCAACGCCATGCCTGAATTGCCCGAAGTCGAGACGGTTCGCCGCGGCCTTGCCCCGGTCATGGAAGGCCGGCGTGTGCTGAACCTCGTCGCCAACCGCCCGGACCTACGCTTTCCCTTGCCAGACCGGTTCAGCCACCGGGTCACAGGCCAGACCATTCTTCGCCTCGGGCGGCAGGCGAAGTTCCTGCGTGCCGACCTGTCAGGTGGCGAAACGCTGATCATGCATCTCGGCATGTCCGGTCGGTTCGCGGTTGAAGGCCGGACCCTCGACATCTTCGTCCACGACACCGGCCGCGACCCGGCCCATGACCATGTCGTCTTCGCCATGCAGGGCGGGGTGACCATCACCTATAACGATCCGCGCCGATTCGGCTTCATGGAGGTCTGGCCGACATCGGGGATGGCCGACTATCCCCGCCTCCGGTCCCTGGGGCCCGAGCCGCTGAGCAATGCCTTCCACGCCGACTATCTCGCGCGCGCACTGGCCGGCCGGCAGACCCCGGTCAAGGCCGCACTGCTCGACCAGAAGATCGTTGCCGGACTGGGCAACATCTATGTCTGCGAGGCGCTGTTCCGTGCCGGCATTTCCCCGCGTCGCAGGGCCGCAAGCATCGGGCCTGTTCGCGCCGGCCGGCTTGCCAGCGCGATCAACGCGGTGATCGCCGAGGCCATCGAGGCCGGCGGGTCCAGCCTGCGGGACTTCTCCGCCACCAATGGCGCGCTCGGATACTTTCAGCACAGTTTCCGCGTCTACGACCGCGAAAACAGCGCCTGTACAGCCTGTTCAACACCCGTTTCACGCATCATCCAGGCCGGCCGGTCGACGTTCTTCTGCGGCCGCTGCCAGCGCTGAGGCTGCGGCGAGAACCCTTCCTGCTGGTCTCGCGGTATCGGGGAAACAGGTCGAACCGGCCCGCCGGCTCGTCTATTGTTGCAGTTCCGAAACAAGATGCCCAGCGGGGAGCGCGCTGGCCAGCCCAAGGGGGATCCCCATGCGTTCACTCGTGATGTCAGCCGCCAGCCTGCTTGCCCTTGCCGGCATGGCTGCCGCCCAGCCACTCGCCGGCGGGCCGCAAATGCTCGACTGCCGGCCCGCGGCCAGCGTCCAGACCGAGAAGGGCGTGAAGGTAACCCGCAGCTTCAGGGCACCCGATCGCGCGCCGGTGACCAGCATGGGCGGCTATCTGTGCTACGACGCCAGTGCCCGCCAGCCTCAGGGGCCGGCCCCGCAGGCGACCACTGCTCCGGCGCGAGAGCGGACCATCATCATTCTCGATGGCGGCCGCCATGGCTATGGCTATCCCGTCGGCACATCGCCGAACGTGCTCGGTGCCCCCCAGCCGCGGCGCTACTGATCCCGATACCTGCGTTTTTGCCCCTGCCGGCGTCGTTTTCGCAACATTTGCGTGATCTAAGGGTGCACTCAGCCTGCAGGAAGCCCATCTCGATCCCATGTCGTCGCGCATCCTCCTGATTATCGGTGGCGGCATCGCCGCCTACAAGTCGCTGGAGCTGATCCGGCTGCTGGCGAGGCGTGGACTGTCCAGCCGCTGCATCGTGACACGCGGCGGCAGCCAGTTCGTTACCCCGTTGTCGGTCTCGGCGCTGAGCGGTGAGAAGGTCTTCACCGATCTGTTCGACCTCACCGACGAGGCCGAGATGGGCCATATCGAGCTCTCCCGCTCGGCCGATCTCGTCGTCGTCTGCCCGGCCACTGCGGACCTCATCGCCAAGGCGGCCAATGGCCATGCCGACGATCTGGCCACCACCGCCCTGCTCGCAACAGACAAGCCTGTGCTGATGGCGCCGGCGATGAATGTGCGCATGTGGCTGCACCCCGCGGTGCAGCGCAATGTCGCCCGTCTCCGGGATGACGGGGTCACGGTGCTGGAGCCCGATGAAGGGGCAATGGCCTGTGGGGAGTTCGGCCCCGGTCGCCTGCCCGAGGTCGCTGCCATTGCCGACGCCATCGAAGCGGCCCTTGCGGCGCCTGCTGCCAGCCCGGTGACTGGCCGCCTCCGGGGGCGCCATGCCATTGTTACCGCCGGGCCGACGCGCGAGCCGCTCGATCCGGTACGGTTTCTGTCGAACCACTCGTCGGGCCGGCAGGGCTATGCGATTGCCGGGGCGCTGGCCGCCGAGGGCACGCGCGTTACCCTCGTTTCGGGACCGGTCAGCCTCGCTCCGCCCGCCGGCGTCGATTGCGTCCCTGTGGAGACCGCCCGCGAGATGCTCAAGGCCTGTGAGGCGGCACTGCCGGCCGACCTCTTCGTCGCCGTCGCCGCGGTGGCGGACTGGAGACCGGCCAGCACGGCCAGCCGCAAGCTCAAGCTCAAGGGCGGAGGCAAGGATGCGTCGGCGCCCCTTCTGAACCTCACCGAAAACCCCGACATCCTTGCCACCATCGCGCGAAAACGGAAGCGAAGACCAGCGCTGGTCGTCGGTTTCGCAGCCGAAACCCACGATGTCGACGCGTTGGCCGAGGCCAAGCGCAAGCGCAAGGGGTGCGACTGGATCGTGGCCAATGATGTCTCGGGCGATGTCATGGGCGGGACCGAGAATGAGATCCTGTTACTCCGGGAAACCGGTGGCGAGCGCTGGCCGCGCATGGGCAAGGAGGCCGTAGCGCGTCGCCTTGCTGCCGCCATCGCAGACCATTTCGCAACCGCTGCGGAGGCCGGTGCGACCTCCCGGCAGGCGGGCTGAGCCTACTCGCCGGCGGGTGTGCCAAGGATCAGCCGGCCATCGATCGTCGTGATCAGCATCCGCCCCAGCGGGCCGGGCGAGACATCTGTGACCGAGCGCTGGCCGAGATTGAAGCGCAGCGTCACCGGTCCGTCCGGATCGAGGGCGCGGAAGGTCTCTGCATCCAGCGGGGTCGCATCCGGGATCTGGTCGAGCTGGACCGTCCAGACATTGCCCGAGATGAAATCGCCGAAGACATAGTAGAGTTCATCTTCCGGCCCGCCGAATAACGGGGTGACATAGCCCCCCGTGATCGAATTGCCCTCGCCGTCGCCGAGGCCGTGCGGATATTCAAAGACGGGGAAGATAAGACCCGTCCTATCCCCGCCCTCGAACGCCAGCAGGCCTTCGTACAGGGGCCAGCCGAAATTCGCCCCGCCATCGCCGAGCGTCAGCCGGTTGACCTCCTCGCGCGCGCCCTGGCCGACATCGGCGATGTAGAGCGCCTCGGTGATCGGATCCCAGAAGCTGCGATAGGGGTTGCGCAGCCCCTTGGCGAAGACCTCAGGATCGCCGTTCACACCGTCGGCAAAGGGATTGTCCGGCGGGATGCGGTAGTTCCGGTTCGGATCGTTCGGGAAGCCGTCGCCGCTGGTTACATCCAGCCGCAGGACCGAGCCGAGCAGACGGAAAGGGTCCTGGGCGTTGGCGGTGGCCGATCCGCCGCCATCGCCGAGCGGGACCAGCAGCGTGCCGTCACCGGCAAAGCCGATCCAGCCTGCATTGTGGTTCGCAAAGGGCTGCGGCACGCGGAGGATCAGCTCCGCGGTGGAGGGGTCGATCTGGTCGGTCCGGTTCGTGAACATGCGATAGCGGCGGATCTCGGTCGCCCCGCTCAGATTGGTGAGATTGACGTAAAGCGTGCGATCTGCCGCGAAATTCGGTGAGAAGGCGAGCCCGAGAAGCCCGCGCTCGCTATCGGTACTGACTGCGCCCGACAGATCCAGTGCGATCGTCGTTACCGGGTCGCCGGGCTGGGCATCTCCCGGGCGAAACCGGATCAGCCCGCCCTTTTCAAGGATCAGCAGCGCGCCGAGTTCGTCCTCGGGCCGGACGGCATCGGGAATGCGCACCGCCTGCACCGATTGGCTGAGCCCGCTGGCGAGGGTGACCGGTTCGAGGTCCGGATAATCCACATCGCTCACCCGCAGCAGGAGGGATTTCGAGACACTGGCAGCGCCATCGCTCACCGTCACCGACACCTCATAGGCATTGTCGACATCAGCATCGGCCGGGGCCTCGAAGTCGAAGGCTGCCACCGGGACCAGGCTGAGCCGGACCGTGTTGCCATCCACCGTCTGCGCGCCGAAGCCGAACAGGGCGGCATCATCGCCGGCAGTCTCGAAGACCAGCGTGTCGCCATCGGCATCGCTGGCCTCGATCATGACCGCGACCGGGTCCAGGCCTTCAGCAACGGTGACATCCTGCTCGAAAACGATTTCGGGCGCCGAGTTCGGCGGCGGCGTGGGGGTGGGTGTTGGCGTCGGAGTCGGTGTCGGCGCTGGCGCCGGCGTCGGTGACGGCGTTGGCGCCGGAACCGGCGTGTCATTGCTCCCGACGCCACCCCCGCCGCTGCAACCGGCGATCAGGAGACTGGCGGCCAGTGCGGTCAGTCCTGCGCGTCCCATGTCCGTCTCACCCTTCTCTCCGCGTCCCTGTGGGAAACATCGAACAGAAAGGGCTCGCGTGGTCAATGAAACTCGCGTTCAGGTAGACCCGGCACTCGTGACCCGGTGCCCAGGCCGTCCGGCCCGGACCCGTTCGGGCCGTGTGCATCGGGCGTCGCGGTCGCTCCGCCCGATGCCAGTTCCCGGCGGCCGCGTCGCCTACTCCATGCCGATCGGCGAGAGCAATTCCGGCGCGGTCACAAGCTGACGGACGCCATAGGAACCGGTTTCGTTGAACACATTGCCGCTCTCGGCCCAGGCGTGCAGAGAGTTGATGTCCAGCTTCGTGCATTGCGGGCGCACCGACCAGGTCACCTGAGCCGGCGAGCAGGTCGACTGGTCAAAGATCGGCCCCGTTGTCGAGCCGCGGAAGATGACCGGCGCGCCGGTATCGGCGGGGATCATCCTGGCCTGATGGCGGCCGTCGACAACATTGCCGCCATACGCCATGTCCATGAAATCGAGCGCTTCGGGATCTTTCACCACGAGGAAGGTCTGCGCCTCCACCCGCAGCAGCGGATCAGTGCAGTCCTCCGGGACGCACGCGCCAAGGCCCTCTCCCGGCGCTGCGTCGCAGCTGGTGTGTACCCAGTGCACCTCGATCGTCTGGCCAGGCACCACGCCCTGAAAGGCGCCCGGCGCGGGCGTCAGTTCGGCCTCTGTCAGCTTCGGCGTCTCATTGCAGGCATAGCCGCCATCATCGGTCGCGCCGACGAACAGGCTGAAGCCGGGGCCCTTGTGCTCGGCATTGGTGTGCGTGTGGATATTGCAGAGATTCATTTCCGACGGGGCCGGCGCCATCGGGAACGTCACGGTGTTCAGCCCGACCGGGTTGGTGATATCGCGCGGGGTTTGCGGGCCGGCATCGAGGCAAAGGCCAGCCGGCTCCGCAGTGTCCGCCGTAGCGACGGCGGCGGTTTCCGCATCGTCCGCAACCGCCTCCGCCACGTCGACCGCTGTCTCTGCGACGGTCTCCGGCGCAGCGGTCACAGGGGCTTCGGCTTCGTCCGGGCTGACCGCCTTGCATGCAGCGACCAGTGCAAGGGCGGAAACGGCAACAAGCATTCTCATTCTGGGATCCCTCTCTCTATACCCTTCGTCTATTTGGGTACCCTCCGGCGGATCAAAAGACAGAATCCAGCCCCTGTTATGCAATATTGTTACACAATCTTTCGCCCTGAGGGCGGGCGCCGCGCGGACATACTGCGCTGCAGCGCTCAGGCGGCCGCCAGGGCCGCCTTCTGCAGCGCGAACAGTTCCCCGCACCCCTTTTCGGCCAGCACCAGCAGCGTCTCCAGCTCGGTCCGGGTCATCGGCCGTTCCTCGCCGGTCCCCTGCACCTCGATGAAGCCGCCATCGGAGCTCATCACCACGTTCATGTCGCCCTCCCCGCCCGAGTCCTCGGGATAATCCAGGTCAAGTACGGGCGTGTCCTTGTAGAGGCCGACGGAGATCGCTGCGGCCTGCTTCAGTATGGGATCCTTCGCGATCACGCCCTCGGTCCTGAGGTACCGGCAGGCCATCGCCAGCGCCACGAAGCCGCCGGTGATCGCCGCCGTGCGGGTGCCGCCATCGGCCTGCAGCACGTCGCAATCGATCGTGACCTGGTTCTCGCCCAGCGCCGGAAGATCGACAACAGAGCGCAGCGAGCGCCCGATCAGGCGCTGGATCTCCTGGGTCCGGCCCGACTGCTTGCCACGGGCCGCCTCGCGCTGGCCGCGTGTATGCGTCGCGCGCGGCAGCATGCCATACTCGCCCGTCACCCAGCCCTTGCCCTGCCCACGCAGAAAGGGCGGCACGCTGTCCTGCCAGCTGGCCGTGCACAGCACATGGGTGTGGCCGAATTTCGCAAGGCACGACCCCTCGGCATAGCGGGTCACCCCGGTCTCCAGGGTGATCTCGCGAAGCGCATCAGCGGGGCGGCCGGACGGACGGGCAAAGGACATGGGTCGTTTCTCTCAGCAGCGAAGCGGCGACCCATGGCGGATTTGATCCGGCGAGTCCATGCGCGCGCCCGGCTATCCGGCGAGCCGTTCCATCTCCGCATCCGAGAGTTCGGAATTGTCATAGACATTCTGCACGTCATCAAGCTCGTCCAGCACGTCGAGGAGCTTCATCAGCGTGTCAGCGGCGTCACCCTCCACTGGCACCAGGGTCTGGGGCCGCCAGACGAGCCTTGTCGACTTCGCCTCGACCTCCGGCCAGGTGGTATCAAGTGCGCCGGCGACCGCCTGCAGGTCTTCCCGCGCGGTGTAGATGCAATAGGTATCGCCATCCTTTTCGACATCCTCGGCGCCGGCTTCGATGGCCGCTTCCATCACCGTTTCCTCGTCGCCGATCACGGCCGCGTAGATGATCTCGCCGACCTGATCGAAGCCGAAGGAGACCGAGCCCGTCTCCCCGAGATTGCCGCCATTCTTGGAGAAGGCCGAGCGGATCTCGCTGGCTGCGCGGTTGCGGTTGTCCGTCGAGGCCTCGACAATGATGCCGACCCCGCCGGGCCCGAAGCCCTCGTAGCGAATGTCCTCATAAGCGTCGCCGCCGCCGCCGGCCCCCTTGTCGATGGCACGCTTGATATTGTCCTTGGGCATGGATTCGCCCTTGGCATTCTTGACCGCGAGCCTGAGGCGCGGATTGGCATCCGGATCGGGGCCGCCCAGCTTGGCGGCGATCGTGATCTCCTTGGACAGGCGGGAGAACAGGACCGCGCGCTTCTTGTCCTGTGCGCCCTTGCGATGCTGGATGTTCGCCCATTTGCTGTGGCCGGCCATGCGGGACCTCTTCTTTGGGGTGTCGGATCGATCGCTCTGGATAGACGATCAAAGCCCACCCGTGAAGCCGCAAGCCGGGCCTGGCTGAATGGCGGCGGAAAACCCGTTTCGGCGCGACCTGCCGGAACTCACGCGCGGCTCCGGTGTCTGTGACCGGTCCCCTACCCGTTCACCACGTCGTGAAGTTGTTTCAGCGTCGCGAGCAGCGGCTCGGCGGCGTCCAGGGGCAGACAGCTCGGCCCGTCGCACAGCGCCTTGTCCGGCTCGGGATGAAATTCCAGGAACACGCCATCCGCCCCTGCTGCCACGGCCGCCTTCGCAATCACCGCCACGCCGTCGCGGCGTCCACCGGTCGACCCGCCGCCGGTCCTCGGATCGGCACCTGGCAACTGCACGGCATGGGTGGCGTCGATCGTCACCGGCACGCCCAGCGCCTTCATGGCCGGAATGCCGAGCATGTCCACGACGAGATTGTTGTAGCCGAAACTCGAGCCGCGCTCACACAGGATGGTCGGGTTCACCGCGTCGGGGCCGATCGCTTCGCCGACCTTGGCGACGATATTCTTCGCGTCCCAGGGGGCGATGAACTGCGCCTTCTTCACGTGTAGCCAGCCGCCCCGGGCGGATGCGGCCCGGGCGCCGGCCACGACAAGATCGGTCTGGCGGCAGAGAAAGGCTGGTACCTGGATGATCTCGCAGACCTCGGCCACCGGTTCGGCCTGCTCGACCGTGTGATAATCGGTCACCAGCGACACGCCGAATTCGGTCTTCACATCGGCGAGAATCTTGAGCCCCTGCTCGAGGCCCGGTCCGCGATAGGACGTGATGGACGACCTGTTTGCCTTGTCGAAGCTCGCCTTGAACACGAAGGGCAGGCCAAGCCGCTCACAGACGCTCTTCAGATGCTCGCAGACCCGCAGCGCCAGCTCGCGGCTTTCCAGAACGTTGAGACCGGCCATGACAAGCAGGGGCTGTCCGCTCCCGATGCCGAAACCGTGGCCTGGAAGGTCAAGTTTCACGGGCATCTGCGACCACTCCCTCGGGGCGCCGGCCATTCCGGTTCCCCGTCACATCATCACCTGTTCATGAATAAGTTAGCACCGTACCCCATATCCGGAGCAGGGGCGATGAGCCGGGCGGGATGGTGGAGCCAGGCGGAATCGAACCGCCGACCTCTTGAATGCCATTCAAGCGCTCTCCCAACTGAGCTATGGCCCCGCCGCCAGGGAGCCAACTGCTTACTGGCGGTGCGTCGCCAGATCAAGACTTATCGTCATCGGCCTTTCCGACAATGTCGTCTTCGAGAACGATATCATCGTCGCCATCGATCTCGAAATCATCATCATCGGAATCGAGGATCACATCGTCATCATCGTCATCGACACCCTCGTCCTGGAAGCCGGCCGGGACCTTGCCGGGCTTGGTGGTGTCGTCCTCATCTTCGTCGGTCGCCCCTTCCAGCACGACTTCATCTGCGTCGTCGCCCAGTTCCTTGGCGACTTCGGTCTCCTCGATGTCCTCATCCTCATCGTCGAGCACGACCGCCTTCTCAGCGTCCTCGTTCTCGATTTCCTCGTCGTCCTCGTCCTCCGCTTCGGGCCCGGGCTTGGCAGCCTTCCGCGACTCCTTGGTCGGTTTCGGTGCCAGTTCGAAAAAGGACAGGGGATAGGACTTGCCCGTATAGGGCGAGACCACGGGGTCCTTGTTCAGGTCGTAGAAATTCTTGCCCGTCTCGGGGCACGTCCGTTTTGTACCAAGCTCAGCCTTCGCCACGTGCGACCTCCCGGAAAGGGCGCCGGGAGGGAACTCGAATCCCCTACGGCGCCAAACGAAGAGCGGCGCTTGCCATAGGGTCTTGCGGCTGTCAAAGCCCAGAAGACCGATTTACGACAAAGCCGGAAGTCTCAGTCATGGTATGGACCTCCCATCCCGTTCGCAGCCTGCGCGGCAGCGTCCGCGCACCAGGCGACAAGTCCTGCTCGCACCGCGCCTTCATCCTCGCGGCCATGGCCGAGGGACGCTCGGACTTCACCGGCATGCTGGAAGGTGACGACGTGATGCGCACCGCCCGCGCGGCAGCGGCGCTCGGGGCAGGGATCGAACAGGCCGGACCCGGCTGCTGGAGCGTGACCGGGCGGGGCAGGTTGGCATCGCCGTCCGAGGCCCTGGACTTCGGCAATTCCGGCACCGGCTCGCGGCTGATGATGGGCGCCGTGGCCGGCTTTCCGGTGACCGCAACCTTCATCGGCGATGCCAGTCTCAGCAGCCGGCCCATGGGCCGGATCCTCGATCCGCTCATGCAGATGGGGGCAAGCCTGCAAGCTGCCGAAGGCGGACGGCTTCCGGTTACGCTGACCGGCAGCGAGCGCCTGCAGGCAATCGACTATGCCCCGCCCAAGGCATCGGCGCAGGTCAAATCGGCCGTCCTGCTTGCTGGCCTGCATGCCGAAGGCACGACCATTGTCCGCGAGGCGCGGGACACCCGCGACCATACCGAACGCATGCTCAGGGCCGCTGGCATCGAGCTTGACGTGACGCGCCTCGGCCCGGGCGGCGGGCGATCGATCGCGCTGACCGGCGGGCAGCGCCTGGCACCGGTCGAGACTGCCATCCCCGGCGACCCCTCCTCGGCGGCCTTCCTGATCGCTGCCGGCCTTGTCAGTCCCGATGGCAATGTGCTGGTCGAGGGAGTGATGTCGAACGAGACGCGGTGTGGCCTGTTCGACCTGCTCGGCGGACGGATGGGGGCGAGCCTGGGGGCCGACGACACGGGCGAGGCGTGCGGCGAACGGATGATCGACCTGCAGGCCGTTTCCGGCGGACTGACCGCAACCGATGTGCCCGAAAGACTGGTGCCAGCCATGATCGACGAATTCCCCGTCCTCGCTGTGCTCGCCGCATTTGCCGAGGGGGAGACCCGGGTCACCGGCGCGGGGGAACTCCGGGTGAAGGAGACCGACCGGATCCGGGCCGTGGTCGATATGCTGGCGATCAATGGTGTCGAGGCAGAGGAGCTGGAGGACGGCTTCATCGTCGCCGGTTGTGGTGGACCGCCGCCCGGCGGAGGGTGTGTCGAGACCCGGCATGATCATCGCATCGCCATGAGCGCGCTGGTCATGGGGACGGCCACCAGGGCCCCGGTTGCCGTCGACGATGTCTCCATGATCGCCACCAGCTATCCCGGCTTCCTTGCCGACATGACCCGGCTCGGTGCGGACATCAGGGATGTTCCGGCCTGATCCGGTGCGGCCCCTCGCATGTGCCGGAACGTGACCGATTCCCCCGCAGGCAAGCAGGCAAACACCCCGGAAACGGCAAATTTGACCGATTGGATTCAGCAGGGATAAGCGGCCGCCATTGTACAGGGAAAGCCCCCAAAAGGAGGCTGAGCTGTGCGCCATCCCAGGACCTGGCCCCAATGGACCGAACACAAGGCCGGTCACGTGGTGATCCCCGCTGCTGTGCTCCTGGTCGCGATCGCTGCCCTGACCGGCGGCCTCTACGACCTGCGAAACCTGCACATGCAGCGCCAGCACCTCAAGGCCGCGGCCAATGCCGCCGTGCTCGAAGGCGTCCGAGCGCTCGACTATCCCGAGACTACGCGCGCCCGTGTCGAATTCTCGGCCATGGCAGAGGTCGCTAGCCGGCTTGGCGAGACCCGTTTCGACACCCGCGCCCAGATCGATTCCCGGCGCAACCGGCTGGAAATCGCCATCGAGGCGCCGGCCAAGGTCCGCTTCCCCGGTCCCCTCAGCCTGATCCGGACGGTATCTGTCGTCTCAGGCGCGGAGCTCGTCGCCACCGCCGGAAAGCTCTGCATGCTGGCCCGTCCGGATGCGGCGACCGGTGCGACCGGGTCCATCACCGTCGGAGAAAGGGCCGTGGTCGAGGCAGGCGACTGCGTTCTGCACTCCGACCGGGCGAGCGGAAAGGCCGTGTCCATGGCCAAAACTGCGCGGGTCTCCGCCCGAGCACTCCACCGGGCAGCCGGAGATGACCATGCTCGCGCGGCAGACGGGCCCGATACCAATTCACAGCCCGGCCTGCGCCTTGTTGCACAGCGTGGTGACCCGCTCGCCGACCGGCCTGCGCCCGGCTTCAACCCCCTCGAGTGCGATGCTCGGGATCTGGTGGTGACCGGTCATGAAACCCTGTCGGAGGGAGTCTACTGCGGCGGTCTCACCATTGACGGGGGCACGGCCGACCTGTTTGCCGGCACATACGTCCTGGTCGACGGCCCCCTCCGGATCACGGGCGGTGGACGATTGCGCGGGGAGTTTGTCGGCTTCTATCTCGCCGGCGAGGCGGCTGTTCTCGACATCACCGCCGAGTCCGACATGGCACTGACGGCGCCGCGCACGGGCGAGATGGCCGGCCTGATGGTCCGCAGTGCACCGGCTCCCGAAGACGCGGCCGGCCAGCGGCGAAAGCGTCGACACCGCCTCGCCAGCGAGAATGCCCGCCGACTGTCCGGGACCATCTACCTGCCAGGCGACCGGCTGGATATCGGCTCGGACGGTCCAATGGCCGGACAGTCGGACTATACCGTACTGATCGCTGGCGAAATCGTCGTTCCTGACGGCGCGCACCTGACCCTGAATGCCGACCATGACGGTTCGCTGAGCCCGCTTCCGGGGGAGTTGAGCCGTCCGGTCAACGCCGTTGCCACGCTGGTCGAGCCGCCCCAGGGCTGACCCCTTGCGGCAATACCTGGCGCGCCGGACAGGATGGCCGGCGGCTCGAAGCGAGGCTGGCCTCAGCCTCAGCCTTCCTCCGGTTGCCCCTCATCGATGATCTCGTCCGGGCGCAGAATGGTGAGGACGGCGGCCAGCCGGTCCCGCTCGGCGGTGTTGATCACATGCGCCTCGATTGCTGCCGCACAGCCGTTTTCCACGGCCTGCGCATAAGCGGCCTCGGCACTTCCCTCCCGGCCGGACTGGTGCCAGCTGCTCAGCTCCATGATCACGGTGTCATGCGGCGGTGTCACACGGTCAACGTCAAACAGCGAATATCCTTCAGCGATCCTGACCGTCTCCCCGACAGGATGGCTTGCCCTGTAGGTCTCCACGCAGGCAGCAATTCGGTCCGGTCGCGAGTCATTGGCCAGAGTCAGGGCTGCCAGCTCCAGCTCCTCGGCATAAAGGAGGGCCCGAATGGCCCGCACGATATCGTCGCTGCCGCAAATGGACCGAATGAAGTCCAGCCGCGACTCCTGATGGTCGAGGGGCCGTTGGGCAGCGAAATACTGGTCCCAGGTCCCCGACGGATCGATGCAGAAATCGCGCCGGTCGATTCCGCCCCGGGCAAGCAGCGCACCGACCTCGGGATCGAACCGGTCACCATGGCTGTAGAGCGGGTTCACATAGCTGCGCAGCATGTCGCCCGTGAGTTCGAACCCGGCCGCCTGGAAGAGCGGAATCGCGACCGTATCGGCGACTTCCACCGCATTCTGGAATCCGGTGAGATTTGTGAGGTAACCGGCCCGGGCAAGCGCATTGCGCGCCTCGACCGGCGAGAGGTCCTCGGACACTGTCAGCGCGTCGGGGTTCCCGTCGAGCGAACTGCGCTGCGCCGACGCCGGCATCGCGAGCAGGCCCCAGATACAGAGCAAACCGGCGCAGAGCGACCGCACGTTGCGGACAAGCGCGGTCAGGCGCCGCAAGCAGGGATCGCCATGATGACCGGCGCGTGGGAAGGGTGCGGTCATTGCCACGGCCTCATAAATGCAGTCTTTCCGCTGTCGCTATCAAGAAACCGGCGCCGGTGACAATGCCATTCCCCACGTGGGCGCCTCTGAAACGTCAGGCTGTTTCAAGCCGGAACGTCGAGAGCCGGGCGATTGCGGCACTGGCCTCGGCGACAAGATCATCGACGATTGCCTTGACGGGCCTGACCGCACGCACACCCCCCGCAGACTGGCCCATGGCAAAGCACGAGGACGCCGCATCGAGCCGGGTTTCGTCCGTGATCCCGCCAATGCCACCGATCACGCCGGTCTGGTGGGAATGGATCGCCATTTGCGGGAACGGCATGATCTCGTCCGGCCGGCTCTCCCAGTCCTGGACATAGGGATTGGTGCGCACGCGCATCGGCTTGCCTGAATAGCAGCGGGTGCGCGTCGTGTCGGTATCGCTCGCCTCGACAATGGTCTGCTTGTAGAGACTGGCGGCATGCGCCTCCTCCGAGGCGATGAAGCGGGTGCCCATCCAGACCCCGATGGCGCCGAGGGCGAGCGCAGCGGCAATGCCGCGGCCGTCATAGATTCCCCCAGCTGCAATCACCGGAATGTCCACCGCTTCGACCGCCTGTGCGACCAGGGGCAGCGTCCCGACCAGTCCGGTGTGCCCGCCGCCCTCGCCACCCTGCAGGATCACCGCGTCACAGCCGGCCTGCTCGGCCTTGATGGCATGTTTCACCGCGCCGCCGACGACCATCACCTTCACGCCGGCTGCCTTGAGCTTCGCCATGATCGGCAGCGGCACGCCGAGCCCGGCGACGAAACTGTCGGCACCATTTTCGATGATCACGTCAACCGACCGTTCGAGGCTGTCCGGATCGGCCGCCAGCAGGTCGACACCGAAGGGCCGGTCTGTCAGCTTCCTGACCTGCTTCATCTGGCTGTCGATGAACTCCGGTGAGGTCCCCGCCATGCCGAGCACGCCGTAGCCACCGGCATTGCACATCGCTGCGCACAATTCGGCATAGGACACCCCGCCCATGCCGGCGAGCATGATGGGATGCCGGATATCGAGCAGGTCACACAGGGGCGTATGCAGGGTCATGGGCGTTGTCCTTCCGCGTTTTTCAGGAATGGATGTCACGCTTTGCGCAGGGGAAGCCAAGATGTTTCCGGGGGCGGGTATTGGCACCCTCATCGGCGCGCGCCGGAACGGTGGATGGGGACCGCAGCGGCATCCGTTCAACACATGGCTGACATCTTTGCGCCCCAATGCTGGGTTAACGCCCTGTTCAAGTGAAAGAATGTCGCTAGTAAGGCGGCGCGGTGCGTCGGACGGGGGGTGGCTCCGAGGGTCGCACCGGAACGCGTGACCGGGAACGAGTAGCCATTTGAGCGGCGGCGTTCTCATTCACACAACCGATCCATATGGATCCTTCCTTTCAGGGGAACTGAACATGAAAAACGCTCTCTTTGCGGCCGCTGCCGCTCTCGCTCTGGCCGCCTGCGGTGGCGCAACCGACACATCGACGGAAGAGACGGGCACCAACATGATGGATACCGCGCGCGAGCAGGCTGGCGAGACCATGGACGCAGCGGGCGAAGCGCTCGAGGATGCGGGCAACGCGGCTGAAGACATGGCCGGCGACGCAACCGAAGCGGCCGGCGATGCTATGGACGCGGCGACGGAAACTGCCAACGAAGCCGGTCAGGCGCTCGAGGATGCGGTTTCCGACGTGACCGGTTCGGGCGATGCCGCAGCCGCCGCTGCAGACGATGCCGCCGCCGCTTCTGAAGAGGCTGCCAACGACGCCGCTGAAGCCGCCGAGGACACCACACCGAACCAGTAGCGCCTGGCCAGTTCGCGATGGACACTGACTGGTCGTCCAACTCCATTCAGTCGGCCGCGACCACGACCGGTTGCGGCCGATTTGACATTCGGAAGTGATGCAACGGTCTGGAGTGAAACGAAAGGCCGGCGCGTCAGACCTTCGCCGCCTTCTTCCCGGACTTGCCGGACGCCTTCGACTTGCCGTCCTTCTTGTCTTTCTTCTTGCGCTGTTTCTTGTCCTTCGCCTTTGGCGTGTCCGCAGCCTTGGACTTTGATTTGGCCTTGGCCTTCTCTTCGCTGTTCGCCGTCGTGGCCTCCTCTCCCGCGCCGGTCAGCTTTGCGAGGGTTTCGACAAAGGCGCTGCGCCGCGACTTTGGCAGCGCTGCGAGCAGGGCGAGATCTGCATCCTGTACGGCCGGTGCAGCGATGTCGAGCGCCATGCGCCCCGCGTCCGTCAGGCTGACCGCCTTGGCGCGGGCATCGGTTGCCGACTGTTCGCGCACGATCAGGCCCGCCTCCTCCATGCGCTGGACCATGTCGGCGAGGGTCGACCGGTCGATCCCCGTGGCGCCGACGAGCAGGGACTGGCTTGCGCCTTCCGCCTCGGAGATGGCAGCAAGCACGGAGAATTGCCGAAGCGTGACACCGGCGGCCTTCAGCGCGGCGGCGGACTTGATCGACGCCACCTGCTGTGCCCGGTGTAAGAGATGACTGGGTGACGCATTCAGTGAGAATGGTTCCATGTCCGGCTTGTTCGTCTCTGCCATGTTCACCCCTGCCCGCCTTCAAGTATAGTACCAGAAAAGGAACCCGTCGCCCTCGTCTGTGTTAGGTCCTGCCGTAGGCGGATCAACTCCTTTCTCCTAACAAGAGTACATGAAAAAACGATGACAGATTACCTTGCGCCAGAATTCAGGGACATCATTCCTGATGGAGACGATCGTCTCCGACGTGTTTGCAGTCATTGCCATTTCATTGACTACCAGAATCCGAAGATCGTTGCCGGCTCCGTCGTCACCGCCACGGACGGACGGATCCTGCTGTGCCGGCGGGCTATTGAACCGCGAAAGGGCTTCTGGACCCTGCCGGCCGGGTTCATGGAGACCGGCGAGAGCGTCGCGGCTGCGGCCGCCCGTGAGGCGCGGGAGGAAGCCTGCGCGGAGATCGAGATCGAGGGCATTCTCGCCGTCTATGACGTGCCGCGCATATCGCAGGTCCAGATGATGTTCCGTGCCGCGCTCCGTTCCGACATCGCCGCGGGACCGGAAAGCGAGGAGGTGGGGCTGTATGACTGGTCGGACATTCCCTGGTCAGAACTCGCTTTCCCCACGGTGGTCTGGGCGCTGACGCACCATGCCGAGAGCCGCGGAAAACCGCTCGGCGTGCCCTTCCGCAACCCGCCGGGTACGGAGGGGCTTACAGAATAGGCCCAGGGACGAAGCGCACCATGTGATGCAGGTCTCCACGATTCGGCAACGACCGCGGCTCAGGCCCGCGCCATGTCCTCGTCGGTCTTGCCGAGCCATTTCAGCGTGTAGGGCACGTTCAGGGCGCCGAAGATGAAGGTGATCACCATGTTGCCGAGTTTCCAGTTCGCCCAGACGCCCTGCGCGTCCTTCTCGCCGAACCGGAGGCCGCCGACGCTGTAGGGCTCGCAGGGAGCGATCTGCACACCGAAGATCGGCAGGCATTGTTCGGCCACGGGGGCATAGGTCCGCCAGAGATATTCGTTCCAGAACGCCATGGCGATGAAGAACAGCCCCCAGCGGATCGACAGGACCGCCCAGGCCCGGGTCGGCAGGTCGAACACGGATTTGAACATCGCCCGCCAGATATTCTGCCCAAACAGCAAGGGCACGAAGATCAGGCCAGCAAGGAAGAGCTGCTGCACGGTCACCTTCACATACAGGAAGGTCTCGTTCTGGGCGACGATGCCCAGCGTGCCGAATACGCCGACGATCAGGGACGAGACGATCAGGAAGAGCGGGATCGGCTGACGATTGAGCAGTTTCTGGCCAATGATGCCGACGGTCAGCGCAATGAGGACTCCGGTCGCCCAGAAGAGGGCCGTCTTGCCGCTGACAAGGCCTTCTGCCGGGGCGAGGATCCTCAGGCCGTTATAGGCAAGGACAAAGCCCATCACGGGGGCAAGGTCGCCCCAGATCTGGTTGGCCTTGTCGGCGGCGGTGCCAAGATCGCTGTTCGAAGGCGGTTTGTCGCTCATGCAGGTCCTACGTTTCGGAGCCCGCCCCGGATCGGGGCCGGGCACGGGGCGTCTGTGTCATCTATGGTCGCAACTGCATCAGCACCAGTCCGAAAGCGAGGATGATCGCGGCGAGGGTGCGTTTCACGCCGAGCCCTTCGCGCAGGTAAAGCCAGCCGAGCAGGGCGGCGAAGACAACTGCCGATTCCCTGAGCGCAGAGACGCGGGCGACCTCGATCAGCGACATGGCATAGAGCGCGGCGCCGAAGCTCAGCACCGAGCCGATGCCGCCGACCAACCCGTGGCGCCAGTGGCTGGCGAGCGCGGCGACCAGTCCGGTCCGGCGGGTGACCAGTCCGACGGCTGTGATGCCGATCCAGTCGAGCAGGAACAGCCACACGATATAGGTGAACCGGTCATTGGCGAGCCGGATCCCCCGTGCGTCGGCGACCGAATAGGCGGCAACGCCCAGCGCGGTGGCGAAGGCCCAGAACAGGGCGGCGGCGTTGGGATGGCGCGTGCGGCCGAAGAAACCCGCCGGCGGACGGGCAAACCAGACCACCGCACCGGTTGCGATCAGCAGGCCGGCAATGGCGGCCGCCGGAAGCGCCTCGCCGAGCACCAGCCAGGCCGTCAGCGCGGTCAGGATCGGCGCGAAGCCGCGCATCACCGGGAAGACCAGCGACAGGTCGCCCCGGTGCATCGCCCGGATCATGCAGGCCTGGTAAGCGAAATGCACCGGCACGGCGATCGCCAGCGCGGCCCAGGTGGCGCGGTCGGGAAACGGGACGAAGGCCGCGCAGGGCAGCATGATCAGCGCCGAACTGGCCGACAGCACGATCCTTGTGGTGAGGATATCGCCGCCGCGCTTCACCGCCGTGTTCACGACCGCAAGCGTCAGGGCGGAGAACAGGCCGAGAAAGACCGGAAGGGCGGCTGTCATGCTCATCACCGCGCGGCTTGGACCCCATGGCGCAGCGGCAGGCAAGCGCGCCGGACGGGATCCGTGGCCGGAGGTAGCGGGCGGGCGGTTTCCGAGGGCCTGATACGGGGCACTGGCGGATCGGGGCGACCCGTCCCATAAACCGGTGCATGGCGATTGCCCGGATCCTCTTCCCGCTCCCGCTGCCCGAGCCGTTCGACTATGCAATCCCCGACGGGCTCGACGTGGTGGCCGGCAGCTATGTCCGGGCGCCGCTGGGCAAGCTCGAGCGGACCGGGGTGGTGTGGGACGTGGTGGACGATCCGCATGGCCGCGGCGGCAATCTCAAGCCGGTGCTGGAGGTCTTTCCCACGCCCCCCATGGGTGCGGACATGCGCCGCTTCGTCGATTTCGCCGCGCGCTATACCGTCTCGCCGCCCGGCCATATCCTGAACATGTGCCTGAAGTCGCGGGGCGGGCTGCTGCCCTCGCCGACCGAGCGGGCCTACCGGCTCACGGGCGAGATCCCGGCGAAGCTGACCCCGGCGCGGGAGCGGGTGCTGGCTACGCTCGGCAAGATGGGGGAAGGGCAGGGCGCCGAGATTGCCGCTGCCGCCCAGGTCTCTGCCGGCGTGGTGAAGGGGCTGGTCGAGGCGGGTGCGCTGGAAGCGGTGGACCGGCCGGTGGACCTGCCCTTTCCGGCGCCGGAGGTGCTGCCGCGGGTGCTCGATCTCACCGATGAGCAGGCTGAGGCCGCCGCAACCCTGAGCGCGGCGGTGTTGGCCGGCGGATTCCAGCCCTACCTGCTGGACGGGGTGACCGGCTCGGGCAAGACCGAAGTCTATTTCGAGGCGATCGCGGCGGCGCTCGCGCGCGACGACCAGGCGCAGATCCTGGTCCTGTTGCCGGAGATCGCCCTGACCCAGGCGATCTGGTCGCGCTTCCGGGACCGGTTCGGCGCCCCGCCGGCGGCCTGGCATTCGGGGCTCAGCGAGAAGGAACGCCGGCGGACCTGGCGGGAGGTCGCCCATGGCCGGGCACGGATCGTGCTGGGGGCCCGTTCGGCCCTGTTCCTGCCGTTCCGGTCGCTCGGCCTGATCATCATTGACGAGGAACATGACGGCTCGTTCAAGCAGGAGGAGGGGGTGACCTATCACGCCCGCGATCTCGGCGTGGTGCGGGCGAAATTCGCCGGCGCGACGATCCTGATGGCGTCTGCGACCCCGGCGCTGGAGACGACGGTCAATGCCCAGCTCGGCCGGTACGGGCTGCTCAAGCTCGCCGCCCGGCCGGGGGTGGCGACCCTGCCGGAGATCCAGATCGTTGACATGCGCGAGCATCCGCCAGAGCGCGGCCAGTGGCTCTCGCCGGTGCTGCGGGAGGCCCTCGCCGAGACGCTGATCGCCGGCCAGCAGAGCCTGCTCTTCCTCAACCGGCGGGGCTATGCGCCGCTGGTGCTCTGCCGCGCCTGCGGGGAGAAACTCCAGAGCCCGGGCACCGAAAGCTGGATGACCGAGCACCGCTACACCGGCATGCTGGTCTGCCATCTCACCGGCTACACCATGAAGAAGCCTGATGCCTGTCCCCATTGCGGCGCGATGAACACGCTGATGGGCGTGGGGCCGGGCGTCGAGCGCATCGCCGAGGAGGTCCGTGCGCTCCTGCCCGAGGCGCGGATCGAGATCTTCAGCTCCGACACCGCCCAGACCGGCGAGGATACCCGTCAGATCGTCGAACGGATGGCGCGCGGGGAGACCGACATCATGGTCGGCACCCAGATCGTCGCCAAGGGGCACAACTTCCCGCGGCTGACCCTGGTCGGCGTCGTCGATGCCGACTCGGGCATGAAGGGTGGTGACCTCCGCGCCGGCGAGCGGACCTTTCAGCTCCTCTCCCAGGTGGCGGGCCGGGCGGGGCGGGCCGAGCATCCGGGCCGGGCGCTGATCCAGACCTACCAGCCGGACAATCCGGCGATGATCGCGCTGGCCCTGGGCGACCGGGACGGGTTCCTCGCCATCGAACGCGACGTGCGGTCCGAAATGGGTATGCCGCCCTTTGGCCGGCTCGCTGCCATGGTCCTGTCAGCGCCATCCGCCGAGCTTGTCGATCTCTTCGCCAATGAGGTTGCGAAGGCCGCCCCGAATGGCGAGGGCATCGAGGTGTTCGGCCCCGCCCCGGCGCCGATCTCCATTGTCAGGGGCCGTCACCGCCGCCGGTTCCTCATCAAGTCGCCCCGGGACGTGGATCTGTCCGCCTATATGGCGGCCTGGCAGGCCAAGGTGAAAGTGCCCAATTCGGCCCGGCTCAGCGTCGATATCGAGCCGTATTCTTTCCTCTAGGATCGCCCGCTGGGCTCGGCTTCGCCTCGCGACGCGATGGATCCGAGCTCAGGGCTGCAGGATCGCCCGCTGGGCTCGGCTTCGCCTCGCGACGCGATGGATCCGAGCTCAGG
>CAZDMQ010000008.1:70993-71131 GCA_964506685.1 uncultured Hyphomonadaceae bacterium
GCTGCAGGATCGCCCGCCGTGGGATGATCGTCCGGCGGCGTCGAAACCGGGATGACGGGCTGGCACGTGGCGCGCGGCGGTCAGGTCAGGTCAGGGCGGCGCCAGCACGGGCGGCCGCAGGATCGGGTGATCCTCCGG
>CAZDMQ010000009.1:0-68629 GCA_964506685.1 uncultured Hyphomonadaceae bacterium
CATGGAACGCGCTCAGGGCTGCCGTGCGGTTCGAGGAAGGTCCTCTCATCCGCACTAGGAACTTCAAGGGGTTATCCGGATAGTCGCTCTCCTGGTCTTGCGTCGGGTAAGCGTGAGGTAAGCGGTGCGCCTCGTTTTCTATTGATTTGATCGTGCCACCCGGGCCAGCCTGACCTGCGATCGGGGAGAGCATTCTTGGGACGTATTCGACTGCCCGATTTACAGATGACGCGGCGCTGGCGGGCTGTCGTTGACGCGATCACGCGCGACGCTCCAGTCGAGACGGTGGCTGCCATGTCTGCCGAGAAAGCTCACCGACCAGCCATCGGCCTTGAGCAGTTCGGTGATCCGGCGATAGCCGTACCGTCCGAACCGCTCAGCCAGGGCGATGATCGCCTGTGTGAGGTTATCCTCATCGGCCATTGGCGTGCGCGGCTTGCGCTGGGTTGAGCGGTGTTGGCCGACCATACGGCAGGCCCGACGCTCGGCGACGCCAAGTTGACCACAGCGCTCCTGGACCGCCTCACCCACCATTGCGACATCGTCGAAACCGGCAACGAGAGCTGGCGCTTCAAGACCCGCGAGTAAACGTGTTCCCGCTGGCCCGATACGGCTGCGCTGTATGAGGACTACACCGCATCGGGCCAGCTAACCGTGCGCTCCCAAGGGGTCATTTTTGGAAGCCGATAGGGGGTCAAAATTGTGTGCCGATTGACACCGCAATAGGTCAGGCAGACTCAGGCCGGTGCGTCAGCAGGCGCGTGATCGTCGCAAAATCGCTCGAAGACCTGTAGAGCTGACGGGCCGGCAAGCTGTCTTGCGGGTCTGAAGTGACCTTGGCCTGCAAGGACATCGGCCACGCCGTCGACGGCTTTGGTTTGGCAGGGCGCTCCAGCCGCTGGCGGGCGTAGCGGTTAGTCAGCCCTGGCGCCCGGAACCGCCATGCGAAACGGTGTCACCGGCGTCCAGTCATCGCGATAGAGGTTGCACAGCGGCACGTCGGCCCAGCAATAGCGCACCTCCGTGGCGGTCTCGTCCGGTCTCAGGGGCAGCGTCAGGACAGGGCCGGAGAGCGTCCCGTCTGCATAGCGGCATGCGCCGTCCCGACCGCATACCTCCAGCCCGACCGGGCGGTCATGGCCCATCAGCTTCAGCGCCTCGCCCGCGCGGTCCGGCCAGATCAGCTGAAGCCCGGCGGGAACACGGGTGAGCCTTGCGGGGGCAAACCCATCGGCGCGGAGCTGATCGCCGGCTTCCATGGCTGCGAGCGTGCGCGCCGCACGCCGGGCGACGGTCAGCTTGTCGGGCGGGTGAATGTCGAAGCGCGTGCCGGCATCCATGGCGACCACAAGGCCGACAAGGTCATCGCCGGCCGCAACGCGCCGCTGCGCTTCGCGTACGCCGGCCCAGCCGCTGTCGCCGGGGTGCGTCTGCGGTGCGCCGAACTCGGGCAACTGTACCAGCAGGATCGGCAGGTCGGCATTGAAACGTGCCCGCCAGTCAGACATCAGCGCGTCCAGCAGCGGCGCATAGGCATCGGGCTGGCCGGTGTCGGATTCCCCCTGGTACCAGATCGCGCCGCGCAGGCGGTAGGGCGAGAGTGGCGCGATCATGGCATTCGACAGCCCGCCGACGCCATTGATGCTGAACCATGGCGCGCGCGGCGGGGTGCCGGTCTCGCCCGGCACGCGGCGATAGGACCAGCCCTCGCCCAGGGGGACCTCGACGGCGCTTCCGGCGAGCTTCATGTCCCCGGCCGGGCCGAGCAAACCGCCTTCGGCCCAGCCATTCAGGACGTTCAGGACAATGAGGTTCTCACCTTCACGCAACACGCCCACAGGCAGGGAATAGCGGCGCGCACTGCCCCAGCCGAAACCCGTTGCAACCATCTCGCCATTGATCCACAGCGTGTCGATCTCGTCGATCGCGCCAAGATCGATCCGATTGATAGCGCTCGCCTCGTCAGCGCCGAGCGTGACGGTCCGGCGAAACCAGACCATGCCGAGATGGTCTTCCAGCACAGGATCGCCATAATTCTTCCAGTCCCGCATGGGGCCGGAGAGACCGGTCCAGGGGCCCTCATCCGCCGTCGTCCAGGGCTGCGTGTTTGCGGCGCCGGTGCGAGTCCACCAGCCTTCCCAGGCGTTTGCGAAGGCTGCCAGCCCGGCCGCACGGTCGGTGCGAAAGGTGTCGAGCAGGGCCAGCCGGTCGGCCAGGAGTCCCGCTTCGCCGAGCGCGTTGCGTCCGATCCACGCCGCGATTTCCGAGCCGCCCCAGGAACTGTCGATCAGGCCGATGGGGATATCGGTCCCGGTGCGCTGCTCAAGCGCCAGGAAGTAGCACAATGCGGAGAAATCCTGCACGGACTCCTGGCTGGCCGGTTTCCAGCTGACGCCGTCGGGCAGGGACGCCTGTGGCTCGATGGCGCTGCTTCGGGTGACCTTCAGAAGACGCACTGTCTCATCAAAGGGCCCTTCAAGGTACAGGCCGGGGTTGAGCGCCCTCGACACCGGGAATTCCATGTTCGACTGCCCTGCACAAAGCCAGACATCACCGACGAGGATGTCGCTGCGCTGATCGGTGCCCTCGGCGGTTTCGGCTGTCAGGGTGAACGGCCCTGATGGCGGGAATGGCCCGAATTCGGCACGCCAGAAGCCGTCCGGATCGGTTGTGACGGATCGTTCCCGCGTGCCGAGGCGCAGGGTGACAGGATCTCCCGCCCCGGCCGTTCCTGAGACGGTGACCGGCTTGCCCCGTTGCAGGACCATCTGGTCCATGAAGACCGGGTCGATCCTGGGCACGTCGGCCAGCGCGGTGGCGCAGGCGAAAAGCCCTGCGCCGATTGCGGACAGAAGGGCTGTTCTCATGGGGTCAGTTTCCTGTCTCGTGACCGGTCGGGCAGGCTTGGCTTGGCGGGACGTTCCGGGGGCGGGACGGTGAGCCGGTACCGCCCGGCATCTGCGCCGCGTCGCCCGCAAGGCGTCAGTTTCGCCATGTTTCCGGCTGTCGGGTCCATCTCTGTTCCTTCCGCGCCATGATCTTCCGCCGGCTTCATTGGGAGCGTTAACGATTTTGACCGATACGGTCAATTCGCAGTTGATAGCGCTATCAGCTTCTGCTCTATTCACGCCTCAAGAGACGGGTTGATCCGCGATAGCGGTACAAAACGACCGGACGTGGATCCGAGCGCCGCGGGTGGGGAGGAGACTATCATGAATGCGATATCCGCGAGGCGGGCCATGATGTTTGCGGTGATCCTGTCATTGCCGGGATGCACCCTGGCTGGTGAGGTCGGCCCCGATGATGCTGGCAGGAGGGTGACTGGCGAACGCGGTTCGGAAGCGCCGCAGGAGGTCATGCTGGAAGAGGCTGCCTCCGAAGCGGTCGCGCCAGAGCACGCGGGTGCGGTCGGTGATATTATCGCGGCCGATATCGATCCTGCCAACTGGCCGGCCCTGTCATCGCCGCCGCTGGACCCTGGCGTCGAGGCGCGGGTCGATGCGATCCTTGCAGCCATGACGCTGGAGCAGAAGGTCGGGCAGGTAATCCAGGCCGATAGCGCGTCGGTGACCCCGGAAGAGGTCCGGCGCTACCGTCTGGGATCTGTCCTGTCCGGAGGCAACTCCGCGCCCGGCGGCAAACCCTATGCCGACGCGGCGTCATGGCTTGCCGCTGCGGACGCCTTTCATGCCGCTTCGGTCGATGCTGAAGGCGTGGAGGTCGCGATCCCCGTGATCTGGGGCATTGACGCTGTGCATGGACATGCCAATCTCGTCGGCGCGACGATCTTTCCCCATAATATCGGACTTGGCGCTGCCAATGATCCGGAGCTGATTGGAGAGATTGCGCGCGTCACCGCGCTGGAGCTGACGGTCTCCGGACATGACTGGACCTTCGCCCCGACGCTGGCGGTGCCCCGCGATGACCGGTGGGGCCGGACCTATGAGGGCTTCTCGGAAGACCCGGCCATCGTGGCGAGCTATGCCGACCGGATCGTTGTCGGGCTCCAGGGTCGTCCGGGTGCGGCGGACTTCATGGGGCCCGGACGAGTGATCTCGTCGGCCAAGCATTTTGTCGGCGATGGCGGGACGCAGAACGGCGTCGACCAGGGCGACAGCCGCGTGTCAGAAACCGAAATGCGCGACATCCATGCGGCTGGCTACTATCCCGCGATTGAGGCCGGCGTTCAGACCGTCATGGCCAGCTACAACAGCTGGCACGGCATGAAGATGCACGGCCACAAGGCGATGCTGACCGATATCCTGAAAGGCCGCATGGGCTTCAGTGGCTTCGTCATAGGTGACTGGAACGGTCATGGGCAGATTGAGGGGTGCACCAATACCGAGTGTCCCGAGGCGATGCTGGCCGGGCTCGACATGTACATGGCGCCCGACAGCTGGAAGGGGCTTTATGACTCGACGCTCGCGGGCGTGCAGGGCGGTGAGATCCCCTTGTCGCGACTTGACGATGCGGTGCGCCGCATCCTGCGCGTGAAAGTCGCATCGGGCCTTTTTGAGGCGGGTGCGCCGAGCACGCGCCCCAATGCCGGTAAGACCGAATTGCTGGGTTCGCCGCAGCACCGGGCCCTGGCGCGGCAGGCCGTGCGGCAGTCGCTGGTGCTGCTGAAGAATGATGGCGGGGTGCTGCCCCTCGACGCGGGCCAGACCGTGCTCGTGGTCGGACCGGGAGCCGGCAGTATCGCCAAGGCGTCCGGCGGCTGGACGCTGTCCTGGCAGGGCGGGGTCGACGCGGCCGGGGTGTTTCCCAACGCGCAGTCGATCCTGTCGGGTATTCGCGAGGTCGTGGAGGCGCGCGGCGGACGCGTCGTGTACGATCCGGAGGGCACGTCCGGCGCCGACGCCGATGTGGTGATCGCTGTCTACGGGGAAGACCCCTATGCCGAATTCCGGGGCGACCGCGATCACCTCGATTTCGAACCGGAGGATTTCGACACAAGCCGCCTGGCGGCGCTGGGCGCAGGGGGGCGACCGGTGGTCTCGGTGTTCCTGTCCGGGCGTCCGCTCTGGGTCAATCCGGAAATCAATGCCTCGGACGCCTTCGTGGCCGCCTGGCTGCCGGGGAGCGAAGGTGGCGGCGTGGCGGACATGCTCTTCCGTACCGATCCGTCCCATCACTTCACCGGCCGCCTCTCCTTTTCCTGGCCGGCAAGTGCGGTCGATTTCGACAACAATACCGACGCCACCGGCTATGCCCCCCTGTTCCCGCTCGGCTTCGGGCGGAGCTATGACGATACCAGCCCGCTCGGCGTGTTGCCCGAGGACAGCGGGATTGCCCCGGCCATGCTGCGCGAGAGGGGCGCAGTCTTTGTCCGTGGCAAAACGGCTGAGCCCTGGAGGGCCTATCTGGTCTCGCCGGACGGTGATGCTGCGCTGTTGAATGGAACGAGCGCCAACACGCAGGGGCTCTCGGCGGTGCGCGTCGATCATCTCGCCCAGGAAGACGCCCTGGCACTGACGTGGCGCGCAGAAGGTGCGAGCCTCGCCTTTCTGCCCGAAGGCGAGGCCCAGGACTGGTCACGCGAAGCCAATGGCGCGATGGAGCTGGGGTTTGCGGTGCGCGCGGCGTCGGACACCGAACTGGTTGTCGCCATGGGCTGCACGATGGATGGCCCGTGTGCAGACCAGGTAACGATCCGGGTTCCAGCCAGCGACTGGCGAGAGGTCCGCCTCGCGCTGAGCTGCTTCCAGCCGGAGGTCGACTTCACCGCCTTGCCGGGGGCGATCACGCTGCGCGCAGGGCCCGGCAGCGAGATCGGTCTCGCAAATGTGCGCCTTGTCGAGGATGACAACGGCCAGCCCGATTGCGGCGGCTGACACGCGGGGACCCAGGCCATGAAGCATGCCATGCGCGTCATTGTCTCCAGCATCGGGGCCCTGCTCTTGCTGGCCGCCCGTACGCAGGCCGATCCGGCCGAACGGCGGCAGACTGAGTGCCCGGTCAGCGCGGTGGTCTGTGACGCCTCGCAGGCGGCGGGTTTCGGCTTGATCGACGGGGGGCAACCTGCTGCCATCTTTGTTGACGCGGATGATTTCGAAGGTGTCGGGATTGCTGCCCGCAATCTTCATGAGGATCTTGGGCGGCTCGGAGGACGCGAGGGCGGATGGTCCCTCCGCGCCGAGCCCGACCCCATCGGCGACGCCGTGATTCTCGTCGGCACGATCGGCCGGTCTGACCCGATCGACGGTCTGATTGCCAGGGGGAAGCTGGACGTTTCCGGGGTCGTGGGCGGGTGGGAAGCGTTTCTCACCACTGTCGTCGACTCGCCCATGGACGGGGTCGATAGCGCTTTGGTGATTGCCGGCGCCGACCAGCGCGGGACGATCTTCGGCATCTATGACCTGATCGAACGCGCCGGGGTGTCGCCCTGGCACTGGTGGGCCGATGTGGCGGTTCCTGAGCGCACCGATCTCGTCGTCACACCGCACACCCGCCTCGACCGGCCGGTGGTGAAATATCGTGGCATTTTCCTGAATGACGAGAACCCGGCATTGTACGACTGGGTGCATGCGACCTATGGCGGGTTCAACAACGCGTTCTATGCCCGGGTGTTCGAACTGATCCTGCGCCAGAAGGGCAATTATCTCTGGCCCGCCATGTGGGGCAAGGCGTTCTATGATGATGATCCCGAAAACGGCCTGACAGCACAGCGCCATGGCATCGTTATCGGCACGTCCCATCATGAGCCGCTGATGCGCGCCCACGTCGAGTGGGAACGCCATGGCGAGGGGCCATGGGATTACACGGTGAATGCCGACGCCCTGCGGGAATTCTGGCGCGCCGGCATGGAGCGCGTCGCCGGTCAGGAGGTGCTTGTCACCATCGGCATGCGCGGTGACGGTGATGAGGCGATGACGGAAGGTACGGCGATCGACCTGCTGGAAACCATCGTCGCCGACCAGCGCGAGATCATTGCAGATGTCACTGGAAAGCTTGCCGAGGACCAGCCGCAGGTCTGGGCGCTCTACAAGGAAGTGCAGGACTATCATGACCAGGGCATGGATGTGCCCGATGACGTGCTGTTGCTGTTCTCCGACGACAACTGGGGCAATATCCGCCGGCTGCCTGCGCCGGGCGAGGCCCGCCCCGGGGGCTATGGCATCTACTACCATTTCGACTATGTGGGCGCGCCGCGAAACTACAAATGGCTCAATGTCAGCCAGGTCGAACGGATCTGGGAACAGATGGACATGGCCTGGCGCTATGGTGCCGACCGGCTCTGGATCGCCAATGTCGGCGACCTGAAGCCCATGGAACTGCCGATCAGCTTCTTTCTCGACCAGGCCTGGGATCCTGCGGCGATGACGCTGTCACGGATGGATGGCTTCACGGCGGCGTGGGCTGCGCGGCAGTTCGGGCCGGACCATGCCGGTGAGATTGCGGCGCTGCTGGACGGCTACACCAGGTTCAATTCACGCCGGACGCCAGAGCTTCTCGACTCGCGGACCTACAGCGCGGTGAACTTCGAGGAATGGGATCGGGTGGCGGCCGACTACCGCGCGCTGGCCGAGACGGCCGACCGCATTCGCGCAGCCCTGCCGGCCCGCCATGATGATGCGTTCGTGCAACTGGTCTGGTTCCCGGTGCAGGCGAGCGCCAATCTTTACCAGCTTTATCGCGCCGTCGCGCTCAACCGGCTCCACGCCGCGCAGGGCCGCAGCGATGCCAATGCCATGGCGGACTTGGCGGAACGATACTATGCGCGCGATGCCGAACTGACGCGCATCTATCACGAGGATGTCGCCGGCGGAAAATGGACCGGCATGATGGGCCAGACACATATTGGCTACACCTACTGGCAGCAGCCCGAAACGCAGACCATGCCGGAGGTTCAGCGCATCAAGCCCCTGCCTGGCGCGCAGATGGGCGTCGCGCTCGCCGGACTCACCGGGGGCTGGCCCGGCAGCGCCGAGGCGCCGCGTCTCGGCGAGGTCAGCCCTTACGGCACGCAGGCGGCCTATATCGAGATCTTCAATCGCGGGAGCGAGGCTTTCACGGCCGAGGTCACGAGCTCTGCGCCGTGGCTGGATGTCTCGCACAGGACGCTTGAGATCGAAGGCAAGACCCGGCGGGTCGATATCGCGCCTGACTGGGACAAGGTCCCGGCGGGACGCACGGTCGCCACGCTGCTTGTGGCGGGCGCCGGTCGCTCGGTCGAGGTCAAGGTTCCGGTCTTCAGGCCGTGGGCGGGGACGCCAGTGCAGGGCTATGTCGAGGCCGAAGGCGTCGTCTCGATCCCGGCGTCCGGCTTCGACCGCGCGGTTGCCGCCGATGGCGTCGAGTGGACGGTGTTGCCCTCTCTTGGCCGCCGGGGCAGTTCCGTGGCCGCCTTCCCGCGCCCGTTCGAGGCGTTCGAGCCCGGCGCAGACTCGCCGCGCCTGGAATACGACGTTCACACCTTCTCCAGAGGTGAGGCCAGTCTGCATGTGGTGCTGGAGCCGAGTTTCGACGTTGCGGGGAAAGGCGGGACGCTGTTTGCCGTCTCGGTCGACGATGGCGCGCCGGTCCTGGTGAACGCGAATGGCGACTTCTTCCCGAATGACCCGACCCACCCGGTCTGGCCCAAAGCGGTCGCCAACAGTGCCGTGGTGCGAACGGTCCCGGTGGATATCGGGACGGCCGGGCCGCACACGGTGAAACTCTGGCTGGTGGATCCGGGGCTCGTGTTCCAGGAGATCTGGCTGGAGACCGGCGACATGCCCGACACCTATCTCGGCCCGCCAGCGAGCCTGCGGGCCGGGACCGGCGCGCAACAGAGGCCCGGGGCCTGTCCGGCCGGACCGGAAGGGGCGTGTGCCGATGATCCAATCACAGGAGAGCCATGATGAAACATCAACGGATCCGTCGGGCGAGCGCCCTCGGACTTGCAGCCGTTCTGGCGGCGTGTGGCAGCGAACAGGCCGCCGCGCCCACGGCCCCCGGGGAGACAGCTGGCGCCGCGCAACAGCCGCCGGCCGGGCAGGCACCAGGCGGGACGGCGGTGGAGCCGGAGGCGGGTCCGGCGACGGTCGATACTGGTTATCTGGACCAACCCCTCGTCACGGAGATCTACACCGCAGACCCGTCGGTCCATGTCTGGGATGATGGCCGGATCTACGTCTATCCCAGCCACGACATCGACGCCGGGATTCCCGATGATGATCTCGGCAGCCAGTACGCCATGCGCGACTATATCGTGCTGTCGATGGACGAGATCGGCGGGGACGTCACGATCCATGACATCGCCCTGGATGTCGACGACGTGGCATGGGCGGCAGAAGACATGTGGGCGCCGGACGCAGCCGAGAAGGATGGCAGATACTATCTTTACTTTCCGGCAAAGGACGCCGACGGCGTGTTCCATATCGGTGCGGCGGTCTCGGACTCCCCGACCGGCCCCTTCATTGCCGAACCAGAGCCGATTGAAGGCTCGTTCTCCATGGACCCCGCAGTCTTCGAGGATGAGGATGGTCGCTACTACATGTATTTCGGGGGCATCTGGGGCGGGCAATTGCAGCGCTGGGAAACCGGGACCTATAATGACGATCCGGACCTGAACACCGACCTGCAGGGCGACGACCCGTCGACGTCGGCAGACGAGGGCGGCTTCGATGACCGCCCCCAGCATGCACCCCAGGTCGCCCGCATGGCAGATGACATGGTCTCCTTCGCGGAGCCGCCGCGCGATGTCCTGCTGCTCGACGAGGATGGCGACCCGGTGAAGATGCGGGACCATGACCGCCGCTTTTTCGAGGCGGCCTGGGTCTTCAGGCGTGGCGGGACCTACTATTTCACCTACTCGACCGGCGACACCCACAAGATCGCCTACGCCACTGGCGAGAGCCCCTATGGTCCCTTCACCTATCGCGGTGTCGTGCTGCAGCCCGTGCAGGGCTGGACCAACCACCATTCGATCTTCGAGGCAGACGGCCAGTGGTACCTAGCTTATCACGATACCCAGCTGTCGGGCCGCAACCATCTCCGGAACGCGAAAATCACGCCCCTGACCTTCCGGGAGGACGGCTCGATCGAGACGGTCGACCCGTTTCGGATCCCTGCTGCGGAGACCGGTTCACGTCCAGGCTGAACTCGCGATTGCGGTGTGATCGAGGCCGTCGGCCGGCGGCCTCAATTCGACGACGTCGCATACAGACCGAAGACAACACCGGTAAAGCTGAAGCCGTCGACGCGTTCCATGCTGAGCGCCCGGCCATCGAGATCCTCGGCCAGGACCGTCCAGTCCGATCCGTCCAGACTGTAGGCGAAGTCATGATCGCGGCCAGCCGTCGTGATCCTCAGCCGCACAGGCGTGGCCGCAAGGCCCCCGATTGGCGTGCGGGCGAGGACGGTGCGTTCACCGTTCCGGTTCTGGGTCAGGCGGACTTCCCTGCGACCTTCGCTGTCGAGGCCGATACCGATGGCGACGTAGTTGTGGTCATCATGGAAGGCGACGAGCCCGGCCTCGTCACCTTCGGAGACGGGGTCGAATTCCATCCCGGTTTCGGCCACGGCATGGTGGTGTTGCTGGCGACGGGCCAGCAAGGAGGGCTGGCCGCCGTCGCCCAGTCCGACGGGACGTGCGGCGATGACCAGCTTGCCCCTGTCGAGGGTGAACCAGGTCTCGTCGGGGACCCGCGGTGTCATCCATTCCGGCCCGATCGTATCGCCTTCGAAGGCGTCGTTGATGGTGAAATTGCCGCTCAAGGGCGGGGTGTCTTCCGGCATCGGCTCACCGGCCGGACGCGGCACGCTGAACGGCAGGGCCTTGCCCCTTTCAAGGATAATCGGCCAGCCATCGTGCCACTTGACCGGCGCGATAAAGGTCTCCCGGCCAGTGTTGTGGAACCAGACCTCATAGGGCCGGATACCGAGGAAGATGGCCCACCAGGCGCCTGCCGCGTCCTGGACAAGGTCGGCATGGCCAAGCGCGGTGACCGGATTGTCTCGGTCATCGGGCAGGTCGCGCTGGGTGAGGATCGGATTGTCTTCATAGGGCGCATAGGGGCCGAGCACTGACCGCGCGCGCAGCACGACCTGGGAGTGTTCGAGGCTGGTGCCGCCCTCCGCGCTGGAGAGGTAATACCACTCACCGATGCGGTAGATATGTGGCCCCTCGATCCAGATCGGCTTGTCTTCCGGACGCACGCCGCCATTGATCAGCACCACCGGCGCGCTGACAGGCTGGAAGGTCTCCCGGTCGATCTCGCGGATCAAGATGGCGCGGTGTCCCTCATAGCGCGACCCGCCCGGCGGCAGCTCGTTGTTCATCAGGTACATCTTTCCGTCGACATCAAAGAAGATCGAGGGATCGATGCCGCCGACCTCGGGCATGAAGACCGGGTCCGACCATGGACCGGCGGGATCGCGGGCGGTGATGATGAAATTGCCGCCGCAGTCCACGCATGTGTTCGCGATGTAGAAAACGCCCTCATGATACTCGATCGTCGGCGCAAACACGCCGCGGGACAGCGGCAAGCCGTCGAAATCGAGCATGCCCGGCCGGTCTATGGCATTGCCGACTTGCTGCCAGGTGACGAGGTCGGTGCTGCGGAACACCGGGATGCCGGGATACCAGGTGAAGGTCGAGTTCACGAGGTAGTAGGTCTCGCCCGCTCTGGTGACAGAGGGATCCGGATAGAAACCGGCCAGGACCGGGTTCGGCGCCTCGCCCGGGGGCAGGCTTTCGAAGACGGGATCGCGGCCTGTGTAGCGGAAGTTGTCGAAGCGTGCCTGGGGCTGTCCGACCCGCCCGACTTCGGCAGCGACCTCTGGTTTCGCCGGACCGGGCTGGCAGGCCGCCAGGCCGAGGGCCAGGATGCTGGCCACCAAATATGCGATGCGACGGGCGCCGTCCCCCATGCCTGACCTCACCTGAACGGTTTCCCTGCAGCCGATGCGACGACAGTCACATCGCTTTGTTACCGTTATCAATTCGAGGCCGGCGGGTCCAGTCGAAGTTTTCTCCGGTTCATGCGGTTTCAGGCACCGGAGACTGGCGGCATCGGTCGCGCCGGGCAGTGCCGGGCCGGGAATGTGACGCAGGCGAGATCGGCGCGGACGCGATTCAGGGCGCTTCGTCGAGGCAGTCGGCACCGTCGGTTGCCGTGTTGCAGATGGCCATGATGCGATAGGCGCCGTCGCGCCCCTGTTTGACGCGGATCGCCACCTCATCGCCCTCGGAGAAGCCGGAAAGGTCCGCATCGGCCACGGTCTCGAAGCCCATGGTCATGGCGCCCATCGCAAAGCCCCCTTCGAACGGGCCGTGATCGATGGTGACGAAATCGCCCAGTTCGCCCAGCGATACGATGGTCCCGGTGGCGTCGGCGACCCCGCCGGTTGCCGGGCTGGCAGCGGGTTGGCCGTTGGCCACGAGGGCTTCGGCCGCCGCAGGGGGGGCGGCCGGGGCGTCGGCGCCGCTGTCCTGCGCGTTGCCGCAGGCGGAAATGGCAAGCGCGACCAAGCCGGTGGTGAGAGGGTGGAGGGTTTTCATGCTGTTTCTCCCTGAGCATGCTGGATGGGGTGCGCATCGCCGGACGGGCCGCTGGTGCGCGCGTAAAGCGTTTGGCCGACCCGGATCGCGTAGATCGCCGGGATCACGATAAGGGTCAGCAGAAGCGTCGAAGCCATGCCGCCGAGCATTGGCAGGGCGATGCGGCGCATCACGTCGGCGCCGAGCCCGCTGGTCAGGAAGATCGGGGCGAGACCGGCGAAGATGGTGATCACCGTCATCAGCTTGGGCCGGACCCGCATGGCCGCGCCCCGGCTGATGGCGGCGAGCAGTTCGGACTGGGTCTCCGGCCTTGCCCGGCGCACTTCGGCATCAATGTAGAGCAGCATGATCACGGCGGTTTCGACCGCAATGCCGCCGAGGGCGATGAAGCCGACGGCCACCGCCACGGACAGGTTGTAGCCCGCCAGCCAGACAGCCCAGAGCCCGCCGACCAGCCCGAAAGGCAGGCTCGCCATGATGATCAGCGTGCGGTCGAGCCGGCCGAAATGCAGCATGAGAAGCAGGAAGATGAGTGTCATGGCGGACGGGATTGCGATGGCAAGACGCGCACGTGCATCCTGCATCTGCTCATACTGGCCGGCAAAATCCACCGCATAGCCCGGCGGCAGGTCGACCGCTTCGGCGACGGCCGCTTGCGCTGCGCTGACATAGCCGCCAAGGTCGCGGCCGGCGATGTCCACGAACACCCAGCCGGTGAGGCGCGCATTTTCCGAGCGGATCATTGGCGGCCCCTCGCCATAGGTGATCGAGGCCAGTTCTCCGAGGGGGATGTGTGCGCCCGCCGGTGTCGGCACGAGAATGGTGCCGATGGCTTCGGGACTTTCGCGGAACGCCCGGTCATAGCGCGCGATGATGTCATAGCGCTCGCGGCCCTCGACCGATTGCGCCAGCGCGAGCCCGCCGAGTGCGCTGCGCACGACAGACTGGAACGCGCCCATGTCGATGCCCCGCCGGGCCAGCTCACTGCGGTCCGGCACGATATCGAGATACTTGCCGCCGAGGACCCGGTCGGCAAAGGCCGAGCGCGTGCCGGGAATGTCGGCCACGACGGTTTCGATCTGCCGGGCGATGGCTTCGATCTCCGTGAGGTCATCGCCGGTGACCTTGATGCCGACCGGCGTGCGCACCCCGGTGGAGACCATGTCCATGCGGATCTTGATCGGATAGCCCCAGGAATTGACGAGGCCCGGCATCTGCAGCCGACGGTCCAGCTCGTCCTTCAGGTCCTCGATGGTAAGGCCAGCTCGCCATTCGCTCCTGGGTTTCAGCGCAATCCAGGTCTCGATCATGGTCAGCGGGGCCGGGTCGGTGGCGGTTTCGGCACGGCCGGCCTTGCCAATGGCGCGCTCGACTTCCGGCACCGTCATGATCAGCCGGTTGGTCTGGCCGAGGATTTCCCGCATCTTGGTCTCCGATGCCCCTGGCAGCGTGGTGGGCATGTAGAGCAGCTCGCCCTCGTAGAGCGCCGGCATGAATTCCGAGCCGATCCGCTGCAGCGGGATGACGACACTGGCCGTAAGGGCAATCGCGAGCACGACGGTCAGCCATTTCAGCCGCAGCGCGAGATGCAGGACCGGTCTGTAGGCCCATATGAAAAAGGCGTTCAGCGGGTTGGCCGTCTCCGGCCGGAACCGGCCCCGCATCAGGTAGAGCATCAGCACCGGAACGAGCGTGACAGACAGGATCGCAGCAAACGCCATGGCATAGGTCTTGGTGAAGGCGAGGGGGCTGAACAGACGGTAGCTCTCCCCGGTCAGGGCAAAGACCGGAAGGAAGGATACGGTGATGATCATGAGGGAGAAGAAGATGCCGGGGCCGACCTCCTGTGCAGCTTCGAGCAGGGCGGTGCGGCGGGTCCTCGCGTCGGAATTGTCGCCAAGCTCCGAAAGCCGGCGGCTGGCATTCTCGACCAGCACTATGGCTGCGTCGACCATGGCCCCGATGGCGATGGCGATGCCGCCCAGCGACATGATGTTTGCCGTCACGCCCTGCCAGGACATGATCAGGAACGCCCCGAGCACGCCCAGAGGCAGGGTGACGATCGCCACCAGCGACGACCGCACGTGCAGCAGGAAGATCAGGATCACCAGCGCGACCGCAATCGCTTCCTCGACCAGCTTCTCGCGCAGGTACGCCACCGAGCCCTCGATCAGGGGGGCGCGGTCATGGACCGTGACGATCTCGACGCCGTCGGGCAGGCCGCGGCGCAGTTCGGCCAGCTTGTCCTTGACCCGTCCGATGACCTCAAGTGCGTTCTCGCCGTCGCGCATGATGACGATCCCCGCAACCGTCTCGCCTTCGCCGTTGAGTTCGACAATGCCGCGCCGCAGCGCCGGTCCTTCCACGATACGGGCGACATCACCGAGCCGGACCGGTGTGCCGTCCTTGGCAAACAGCGTGACCGCCTCGAGATCGGCGCGCTCGTCGACATAGCCCGAGGAACGGATCACGTATTCGGTTTCGGCCTGTTCGACGACCCGTCCGCCGACCTCTGCGGACGCCGCGCGCACGGCCTCGCGGATGCGCGCAATGGAAATGTCGAAGCGGCGCAGGGCGTTGGGGTCGAGCAGGACCTGGTATTCGCGCACGAAGCCGCCGACCGAGGCGACTTCAGCCACCCCCTCCACCCCGGAGAGTTCCAGTTTCAGGAACCAGTCCTGCAGTGTGCGCAGCCCGGCAAGGTCGGTCTGGCCTGTCCGGTCGACCAGCGCGTACTGGTAGACCCAGCCAACACCTGTGGCATCCGGTCCGATCTGCGGCACGGCGCCTTCGGGCAATTCGGAACCCAGCCGCGAGAGCGCTTCGAGGACGCGCGCACGTGCCCAGTACAGGTCGACATCATCCTCGAAGATGACATGGACAAAGCTCGTGCCGAACATCGACTGCCCCCGCACATCCTTCGTGCGCGGCAGGCCGAGCAGGCGGGTGGACAGGGGATAGGTGACGAGGTCCTCGACGATCTGCGGGCTCTGGCCCGGAAAGTCGGTGCGGATGATGACCTGCGTGTCGGTGAGGTCGGGCACGGCGTCGAGCGGGGTCGCCCGGACCGCCATCCAGCCAGCGACAGCCAGTGCGGCGGCCAGCACCAGCACGATGAGCTGGTTGGCAAGCGACCAGGCGATGATGCCGGCCACCCAGGACCTCGACGGGTCGCGCCCGGCGAGATCGTCCGGCGCGCTCATTGGACCAACTCCGCCATCGGGTCAGGCCAGGTGGTGCGTTCGGCTGCCGTATCGCCGTAGGGATTGCGCGGATCGCGGCCTTGCTGGATCCACGCCCGTCCCGAGCCGGTGTCACGGAACAGGCTGAGCCCGGCGTCTCGATAGTGGACCGGCGCGCCCTGCATGAGCCAGGGCTCCAGTGCGGCGACCAGCCGGGCCAGCGCCGTTGCCAGCGCCTCGCCCTCGCGCGCGGCCTTCGCATCCCGCAGCGCGGCCTCCGCCTCTGCGATGACCCCTTCCAGCCGGGTTCCGGCAAAACGGGTGCGCAGCACCTCGCCATGGCCAAGCGCAGGATCGACGACACCGGGCCGGACCGGGTAACCATCGGTCAGCGCTTCGTGGAAATAGAGCGCCATGTCGGTGAAATGGTCGATCCCGGCCAGTGTTCCGGCATCGATGGGCAACTCCGACAAGGGTGTGTCCGGCCCGGCATTCACGGCGGACGGGGCCTGCAGCTTGCGCAATCCCTCGCGCAGGCTCGCCTCGCTGCCGAGCAGGAACTGCCCGCGGGTCACGACCTCATCGCCTGCGTCGAGGCCGGAGAGGATTTCAGTGCGACCGCCTGCACTGAGCCCGGTCTGCACCCTGCGTGCAGCGAACCGGCCCTCGCCGCGCGCAATGATCACCTGTGCGCCCGTACTGTCCATCAGGATCGATTCGGTCGGTACCGTGAGCCGGTCCCCGGTGCGCAGGTCGATGGTGATATCGGCATAGGCGCCCGGGCGCAGATAGCCTGCGGTATTGTCGACTTCGATACGCACCTGTCCGGTGCGGGTTGCCGCGTCTATGGTCGGGTAGATGTAGTCGATCGTCCCCTTTCCGGGCGCGTCGGGCGCGCTGGGATAGGTCAGGCGCACGTGCTGGCCGGTGTCGACGAGGGGCAGGTCGCTTTCCGGAATCGCAGCCATGACCCAGACCCCGGCATAAGATTGCAGGCGCAGCACCGGGGTGCCGGGTTCGACATAATCGCCTTCACGGACTTCCAGCGCGGCAACCGTCCCGCCCGCCTCGGCGTAGACCGGCACGCGCTCCGTCAGCTGGCGGGTGTCCATGAGCTGCCGGACCGCCCGCTCCGCCATGCCGAGCGACAGCAGGCGCTGGCGCACCGCAGCGATCCGTACCGCGTTGCCGATAGTCAGCGAGGCGAGCATGTCCTTCTGAGCGGCGATCAGGTCGGGACTGTAGACCCGGTAGAGCCGCGCGCCGGGCCGCACCGTGTCGCCCTCGGCGCGCACCGTCAGGTCTTCGATCCAGCCTTCGAGCCGGGCGACCGACACCGTCTCAAGCCGTTCATTGGCCTCGACCGTTCCAAATGCGCGCAAGGTCCGGGTGAGCGGCGTGATGGCCGCCGGTTCGGTGCGGATGCCCATGGTCTGGATCATTTCCGGGGCCACCGCGACGCCTGATCCGCCCGCCTCATCGGCGTAGACCGGGATGTAATCCATCCCCATGGAGTCCTGTTTCGGCACCGGTGAGGTCTTGGGCAGGCCCATGGGGTGCTTGTAGTAGAGGATTTCGCCCCGCTCGCCGCTGTCCCCGGCAGCACGACCGGCCTGAACGGACGCGGGCACGAGGTCCATGCCGCAGATCGGACAGGCGCCATCGGGATCGGTCGAGATATAGTGCGGGTGCATCGGGCAGGTATAGGCGGCCGTTTCCTGCGCCGGGGCGGGGTCGCCGGCCGGCATCGGCGCCGTGCTGCGGTTGCCGCAGGCTGCCAGCAGGACTGCGGATGCGGTAATCAGAAGGAGGGTCGGCTTCATGGCGTCACCAGGAGGGCGTTCATGCGGGCAATGGCCTCGGCCCGAAGCGCGCGTTGGGCGACGATATCGGCACGGCGTTGCAGGATGTCGATTTCGCCTTGTATGACCGGGGCATAGGTGCCGGCGCCGGCCTCGTAGGAGGTGAGACGCGCCCGGGTTTGCTCTTCGAGTGCGGCAATCTCCTGCTCGAGGGCGGTGATGGTGGCGAGGGACCTCTGCCGGGCCGCATCGAGCGTCTCGTATTCGGCGCGGGCAAGACGGGCCGCCGCCATGCGATGTGCCTGCGCGGCTGCGCGGTCCATCAGGGCGGCGCGTTTGCGTGGCACCTGACTCCTTTCCGCCCAGAGCGGCAGGGTGAAGGAGACCTGTCCGGAGACCCAGTCGTCCCCCTCGAAGTTCGAGAACGCCCCCCCGCGCCCGGATTCGCGCTGCTGGTAGGTCAGTTCAATGCCCCAGTCGGCCCGCCAGGCCGCTTCGGCCTGATCAACGCGCGCATCGGCCTCGCTGACGGCTGCGTCGGCAACGCGGACCGCGTGAAACTGCGTGGCATCACCCGTCCAGGGCGTCAGCTGCGCCGGCGGGGCAGGGCTGTGGGGGACCTCGCCGACAAGGTCGCGAAGGCGAGCGGAGATGCGGGCGAGGCGCTCGGTTACCGTCGCGCGTTCGCGTTCCACGCGCGCCCGGGCGGCTGACGCTTCCGCGATCTCAGGCAGATCGGCCGCGCCCGAACCGATCTCGGCTTCCAGTACGGTTTGCAGTTCGAGATACTTCTCGTCCTGGGTGTCGAGGAGGCTGGCCGTCTGCTCGAGGTGATGGCGGTGATGCAGCAGCAGGATGAGCTCGGCCCGGAGCGCGGCCAACCGTTCGGTGCGCCGGGCGTCCAGTACATCCGACGTTGCGAGCGCTCCCTGTGCCAGCGCCTGGCGTTCGGCGCGGCTGGGTAGGGCCTGCCGGATACCGATTGCCTTGTGGGTCGGCAGGAAGGTGTCGAAGGAGGGGTCGAAAACGGGGAAGTTCTGGATCCCGACCGTGATGACCGGATCGGGCAGAGCCATGGCCGCACGGCTCCGTTCGCGGCCGGCGTCAGCCTGGAGGTCGAGCGCCTCGAGGCTTGGATGGCCGGCGAGGCGGGCCTCGAGTTCCTGGAAACCCTGGGCGCGGGCGAAGTGCACGCCGGCGAACGAGCCGACCTGCGTGGCGGTCACGGCTGCGCAGAGCAGGCCGGTCTTGAGGAAGGGCAACATGGGGGCAGCACCTTGGTGACATGATACGGGCAGGAAGTGACCGCGCGCAGGCGCGGTGGGCCCGGTATCAGATCAGGAGGCGCTGTTTCAGTGTGAGGGGCGTTTCGTGGCGGCGTGGGGCAGCATCCGGTGGACCGGTCTTCAGGACCACCGGACGGGTCGCGAAGCCGGGGAAGTCAGCAGCCCGGAGAGCGAGCGGGACGTCCGGGCGGGTGCCGGCAAGGATGGCGCCGCCATCACTGGCCTGGGCCTGCATCACCGGACTGTCGCAGTCGAGGCAGCCAGGACAGTGGGCTGGCCCCCTACCGTGTGTCGCGCCCGCATCCGCGTTGGCTTCGGCGCCCATGTCCATGCCGGCATCGTGACAGGGCGGGGACGCCGGTGCGGCGGCGACGGCCGTGGTCCCAGCATGCCCCGCCAGGCAACATGCCATTACGGGCTGTGCTGCCAGCAGGGCCATCGCCACGAGGGCCAGGAGACGGGCGGTCAGGCTCATTACCGGTAAATACGCGCAAAGGTCCTGCGAAACAACTAAGCCGCAATGGCCTCATGCGGGTTTGTGCTGCGGTCTCCTGGACATTCGGCCCCTCCCTCCGTGGAGCGAGAACCGGTTAACCCATGCAACGGGCCCGTCAGGACGGGCGCTAGAAATAGCCCTCCCGCTTCTGGCGCTCCAGGGATCCTTCATCACTGACCCGTCCGCCGCGCTCTGACCGGCGGGTCATGAGCGTGTCGCGTACCACCGCCTCCAGCGTCGTTGAGTCCGAGAGGTCGGCCGCGGTGACGGGCCAGCAGCCGAGCGAGCGGAACCGGACCCGCTCCATATGGGGCGCGTCGGTAAAGCCGAGCGTGTCCGCCTGCTCGGGATCATCGACGACAATCCGGCTGCCGTCCCGGATCACGACTGGTCGCTCGGCAGCGAAATAGAGCGGACAGAGCGCAATCCGCCGATGGAGGATGTAGGCCCACAGGTCGAATTCGGTCCAGTTCGAGATCGGATAGGCGCGCAGCGACTGATGCGGCAGGCGGCGCCAGTTGTATTGCGACCAGAGTTCCGGGCGCTGCGATTTCGGATCCCAGACATGCCCGGCGCCGCGGACCGACACGATGCGCTCCTTGGCCCGCGTGGCTTCCTCGTCGCGCCGGGCGCCGCCGAAGACGATATCATAGCCGCCGGCATCCAGGGCCTGCTTGAGGGCATCGGTGCGCATGGTCGAGGTGTAGACCGAGCCGTGCCGGATCGGATTGAGCTTCTGGCGAAGGCCCTCCTCATTGTGATGGATCACGAGGTCGAAGCCGTGCTCGGCTGCGAACCGGTTGCGAAAGTCGAGCACGTCGCGAAACTCCCAGGTCGAGTCCACATGCAGCAGGGGCAGGGGCGGGCTCACCGGATGGAAGGCCCTGAGGGCAAGGTGGGCCAGCACCGTCGAGTCCTTTCCGCCGGAGAACAGCAGGACCGGGCGTTCGGCCTCGGCGACCCCGTCCCGGAGGATCTGGATGGCCTCGCTTTCAAGCCTCTGGAGATAGACGGGCAGGGTCATGCTGCAATCCTTTCCCCGGCGGTCCGGGTCGTGAAGGCGGGCTCCCAGTCAAGGCCCCCGCGATAGCGCCAGGCGAGCGCGCCAGCATCATCCATGGCGAACAGGTGCAGCCAGCCATTGTCGAAGAGCGCCCGGACGCCGGGATGGCGTTCGAGGATATCGGCGATGGCCTCGCGCGGGGCTTCGACGCACACGCTGAGCCGCAGGGGCGCATGCACCAACCCGTCCCCGTCGCTGACCGACTGCCAGGGCAGGCCGACGCGCAACGGTCCGCCATTCCCCTCCAGCACCCCGATCCCGCCGACGACATTGTGCAACAGCTTGTTGCCAGCCCCGAACGCCGCGGGCGCAACGGCAGAGCCGTAATACTGCAGGCTGATCCAGCTGGCGACGACGACCGGTGCGGTGAGGATCAGTTCGAGCACTTTGAAGCCCTCGTCGCTGCGCCAGTCATAGCTGTGCAGGAAGGACCGTCCCGACAGGCCCTTGCCCAGCGTGCGTGCGCGGGGGGCGGCGATGAAGGCGTTGCAGCCGGCAAGGCCCCATTCCGGTCGGACCTCGGACCAGTCGCGCGCGCGGCGCGGAATGGCGTTGCCCGAGCTGGCATTCGGCAATCGCCCGGCCCGTTCAGCCCGGGCTCGCTCCCCGGCCTTGCCGAGCCAGCCGCGTAGGGTACGCAGATCCGCCTCGGGCACCTCGGTGCCGGGATCGCTGTCGTAGAGGGTCACCGTATCGGTGGTGGTATCGTGCAGGCCGGCGATGAACACCGTGTCGGAGGGAATGTCGATGCCGCGCGCGGCGAGCCCCACGCGCACCTCGGCCGAATTGAGCAGCCCGGCGAGCAGCCTGGCATTGACCTCCCCGGAATAACCGCCACAGGCGCCGCAGTGCAGGGCGCTTTCGTGGGGATTGTTCACGACATTGGCACCGTGGCCGGCGATCAGCACCCATTTCGCAAAGCCGCTGGTCAGCGACATGGCCCGCAGGATCGTTTCTCCGGCATCGACGAGTTCTTCATGCTGAAGGGCGGGGTCGAGACGCGGTGCCGGATCGTCCGGCGCATGATGGCCATGCAGGCCGAGCCCGTCGCTGACCAGTTTGGCAAGATAGAAAGGCCCGGCGGATTCGACGAAGGCGAACGACGAGACGGCCGCGAGCTTGAACCGGCCCCAGGCGCGGACCGCGCGGGCGCGGTACCGGCTGGCGAGGTCGGCCGGGCGGTCCGCTTCCGTGCCGCTGACCGACTTCACGCCGGGATTGAGAAGCACCGGCAGGCGTTTCTCGACCACGTCCGAAGCGAAGCTCCGATGCGCAGTGGCCAGGCCGAAGAAGCCGGCAAAGCCGATGGTCTCGATCGCCGGGTCGCAGCTTTCGAGAGCGCGGCGGAAGACCTCGGACCGGACATCAATACAGAAGGCGGCCTGCAGGACGGGGCGTTGCTCTTGTGCACTCGGCGCGGACTCGGCCAGCGTTGCTTGCAGGGCCCGTTGTGCGCCGAGTTCGGCAGCGGTCTGCAGGACGGTGTCGAGAGCCATGTCCTCGCTGACACGGGGCGCTTCGGCATGCCGGGCAGCGGTTTCGGACCAGGTGTCGGAGATGGCGTCACCGGCATGACAGAGCAGGGCCGTCTCCCAGAAGAGACGGATGGCGAGGAGGTCGCGCAGCGTCGTGTCGGTGCCGCCTTCAAGTTCGGCCTGCCAGAGCCGGTAGCGGGCGAGCTGGGCCCAGCCGCCCAGGCTGAACAGGAGTTGGTGACAGTAGCTTTCCAATCCCGCCTGCGGCACGCCGAGTTCGCGCAGGGCGGCGGCAATGAAACGGTCGGCGTCGCTGGGGGCGGCATCGGCCCGCGCTGCGAAGCCCTTCAGGCCGAAGATTTCCGGCGTCAGGTCGTGTGAGGCATAGCGCCGCCAGTCGATCCAGGCCGGACGGTCTTCCGGCAGGACCCAGAGCGCCTGACCGGTGTCGAACAGGCCGGACGCCCATGCGCTGATGCGTTCCAGTGCCAGCCCGGACCAGTCGAGCCCGTCGACATGGCCTGCGAGGTCGCTGATCATCGGCAGCGGCTCGGGCGTGGCCGGTTCCTGGTCGAGGGCAGCGACGAGTGCGTCGGTATCAAGGTTTGAGCGGTGCAGCCTGATCGCGTCCGCGACGTCGCTTCGGGTCATCTCGCCGGCGTCGAATTGTGCCTTGTACCAGGCCCGTGCAGGTGTGATCCGCAGGCCCGCCATCCTTTCGAGGCGGGCGGCGGCTCGGTCGAGCGGTTCACCGGCCTGGCCGAGAAAGGGATTGACCGCGACGGTGCTGTCGAGTGGCCAGGCCGGCGGGATGTGGCGCAGGGCATTATCGACGGCGCTGGCGATCGCGGCCTCGTCGAGGGGGCTGGATGCGGTCATGATGTAGCTCCTCTTTGCTGGGGCTGGCGCTTACTGGGTCAATTGCCGGGCTTCGGGCGAGGCTTCGGGCCGGGCTTCGGGCAGCGCCCAGTGCCCGAGCCAGCGATCAGTGAGCGCGTTGATGTAGAGGCCATTGGCGAGGTGGACGCGCAGGCCGCGCACCGCCGGGTGGCCGGACCAGAGCGGGAAGGTCGCCTGGGCAAAGGCCGTCAGTCCGAAGCTGAGCAGGGCGAGCACGATGAGCGCCCATTCCAGCGGCCCCGGCGCCGGGGTGACCGGCAGGGTCCCCGCCAGCAGGACCTGCGCGCCGGTCTGCAGCGCGAAATAGGCCAGGGTGGCGATGACCGCATAGCCGGCGGTGTAGAGGGTCAGGTCCCGGGGCGCGCGGTCTGCAAATCCCTGCACAAGCAGGTAGGCCACGCCGAGCACGAGAATGGCGCCAAGTGCGATGGCCTGGGGTGATTTGCTCTCAAACCCGATGGCGAAGCCGGTGGCTGCATAGAGTACCAGGGCCGTCAGGAATGCGAGTGTCACCGCGCCAAGTCCCGGGACGGCGATGGGGCCCGGCCGCCGGATCGAGGCGACCCGGCCGACCGCGCCGCCCGAACTGAGGAAGGCATGCGCCTTGTAGAGCGAGTGCGCCACGATGTGCAGCAGGGCCAGCGGGAACAGGGCGAGGCCGCATTGCAGGATCATGAAGCCCATCTGGGCTATGGTGGACCAGGCCAGCGAAGTCTTCACCGCCGGTTGGGTGAGCATGACGAGGCCGCCGAACAGCGCCGTGAAGCCGCCGATCATGACCAGCCCCGCGAGCACGCCCGGCGACAGCAGCATCACGTCGGCAAAGCGGATCAGGATGAATCCGCCGGCATTGATCACACCGGCATGCAGCAGCGCCGACACCGGCGTCGGGGCCTCCATGACTTCGGTCAGCCAGCCATGGGTCGGGAACTGCGCCGATTTCAGGATGGCGGCAAGGGCGAGCGCTACACCGGCGGCCAGTGTGAAGGCCGAGCCGTCGCCGGCGCGTGCTGCAGCGTTGATGGCGGCTATGTCCAGGGTGCCATAGGCGCTCCAGAGCGCGGCGGCTGCAGCCAGCACGAGGACATCGCCGAGGCGGGCAAAGAGGAACTTCTTGCGTGCTGCGCGTCGCGCGCCGGGCCGGTCGGGATAGAACAGCAGGAGCCTGTGCAGGAACAGGCTGGTGGCGATCCAGGCGCCCAGCAAGACCAGCAGGTTCCCCGAGACGACGAGCGTGAGCACCGAAGCCAGCGTCAGGGCCATCCAGCCAAGGAAGGCTCCCTGGCGCGCCTCGCCGTCAAGATAGGTCCGCGAGAAGCCGAGCACGATGGAGCCGACGAAGGCGACCAGGGTGAAGAGACTGACGCTGACCATGTCGATCCTGACAAGCGGGGCGTCGTGGAGACCGGTCGTCACAGGTCCGTTCATGGACACTTCGACAACGAGGCCGATTGCGCAGGCGATTGCGATAGCTGAGACGACGGGCACCAGCCGGCGCATGGCCGGGCGCGGGCCGGGGGCGGCAAAGGCCAGCATCGCGAACAGGACGAGTGTCAGGGGGGCTGCACTCGAGAGCAGCAGTGAAAGGTTCGGCATGAGGGCTCTCCCTTGGCTTTCCGCCAGCGATTACCAGCCTCTTTTCATTCCGTATAATACAATGTTAGAAATATAACGTTCCACAAAAGGAAACGATTGAATGCTGAATTACAATCATCTGCGCTACTTCTGGGCTGTCGCGCGGGAGGGGCACCTGACACGGGCGGCCGAGCAGTTGAACGTGTCGCAGTCGGCGCTGTCGACGCAGATCCGCAAGCTCGAACACCAGATCGGCCATGCGCTGTTCGAGCGGCGCGGAAGGAGCCTGCTGCTTACCGAGGCCGGCCAGATCGCGCTGGATTATGCCGAGGGGATCTTCTCCGCCGGCGAGGAAATGCTTGGCCGGCTGCAAAGCGGACCGGGCGCAGCCAAAACGGTCCTGCGGGTTGGCGCCCTGTCGACCCTTTCGCGCAATTTCCAGATCGCCTTCCTTCGCCCCCTGCTATCAGACGAGACCATGGAGGTGGTGGTGCGATCGGGGCAGATTGCGGACCTTCTCGATGAGCTGGAAGCCCATCGCCTGGATGTGCTGCTGGTCAACCAGGTACCCCTGCGCGATGCGGCAACGGCCTGGACGGCGCGCCTGATCGACACCCAGGATGTCAGCCTTGTCGGTTCCCCGGCGCGTGTGTCCGGACGGCGCGACGCCAGGGCCTTGCTGAACTCGGAGCCGTTGATCCTGCCGACGGCCGACAGCGGATATCGCAACGGCATTGATGTCCTGCTCGAGCAACTGGCGATCCGTCCGCTCATCGCGGCTGAGGTCGATGACATGGCGATGCTGAGATTGCTGGCGCGCGAGGATATCGGCCTGGCGCTGCTCCCGCCCATTGTCGTCACCGACGAGCTGGCAAATGGGCGGCTTGTCGAGGCCTGCAACTTGCCCGGCATCACCGAGAGCTTCTTTGCCATCACGCCGAGGCGCCGGTTCGAGCATTCTGCCCTGGCAACGCTGATGGCGGTGCAGGACGAGACGCCCGGCGCCTGATGTGACGGGCGATGCGCGGGACCGGTCGCCTCAGGGGCAAGTGGGGTCAGGCGGCGATGACGCCGCCGGCGATGAGCGCGATCAGCAGGGCGCCGAGCAGCAAACGGTAGATCACGAAGGGCATGAAGGTCGAGGTCCGCAGGAACCGCATGAGCCAGGCAATGGCGACATAGGCGGCAACGAAGGCGAACAGGCCGGAAAGCACGGCATTCCCGACCAGCTCGGCATCTCCGGACTTGACGAGATCGACGAGGCCGAGCGCGCCGGCGGCAGCCGTGGTCGGGATCGACAGGAGCAGGGAGAAGCGGGCGGATTCGGTCCGGCTAAGCCCGGCAAAAAGAGCGGCGGTCATGGTGATCCCCGATCGGCTCACCCCCGGAACAAGCGCCAGCACCTGTGCCAGTCCGATGACCAGGGCGACCGTCCAGGCGAGGCGCTGGAGATCGCCAGCATTGTGCCGAGCCTTCCAGTCCGCGGCCCAGAGGAGAAGGCCGAACCCGATCGTGGTTGCGGCAATCACCGAGGGCCGCCGGAGCCCGCCGGCAATGGCGTCCTGCAGGAAAAACCCCGCCAGCATCACCGGCACGGTGGCCATGAGCAGCTGGAAGGCGAGGCGACCGTCAGGCGTCCAGCGACCGGTCATGGCGCGGGTGCTGCCGAGGATAAGTGCCCCCATGTCCCTGCGGAAATACAGCATGACCGCCAGCAGGCTGCCAATGTGCAGTGCCACGTCGATAGCGAGGCCCTGATCGGCCCAGCCAGTCAGGGCGGGAACGAGTACGAGGTGCGCCGACGACGAGATCGGCAGGAACTCCGTGATGCCCTGCACGATTGCCAGGACGAGGATCTGGAGCAGCGAAAGACTGTCGCTGACAGCGGCCGCGCTCATGTTGATCCAGCGCCTAAAAGCCGAGACATCATGCAGATCCCCTTACGTTCAAGAAATCCATCTTATCCGCCGGTCACATGCGAATAGAAGATCCAGACCCCTATCGCCATGAGCAGCAATCCGCCAGCCACTTCCGCCCGTGCGCCGAAGGCTAGGCCGAGTGACGGGCCAGACCGGAAGGCGAGGGCGGCCATGCTGCCAGACGTGATCCCGATCACCGGCGCCAGGACAAGAATATTTGCACCGGCGAATGCAAGAGCGACGCCAATGGCGGCGGCGTCCACGCTGGTGCCCAGCGCGGTGAGGATGGCGCCGAGCAGGGACCTGCGTTCCGTTTGCACCACGGTCTCGCCATCATCGCCGGCAAGTCCGGCCCGGATCATCATCAGGCCGAGCCCGGACAGGATGACGAGCGCGATCCAGTGATCGAAGGCGCGGACCGCATCGGCAAAGGCCGATGCGGCGAGCCAGCCTGCGGCCGCCATTCCGCCCTCGGCGATCCCGAAGATCGCGCCGACTTCGGCAGCACGCCGCCACGAGGTCGACCGCTCGGCGATCCCGCGCGCGAGGGAGGCGGCAAAAGCGTCGGGGGCAAGCGCGAGCGCGGTGGCGGCAATGGCGAGGGGTGTCATCGCGGGCCCCTCAGAGCAGGAATGTGGTCGCCGCGACGAGATCCGTCCCGCCGACCGGTTCGGAACCCGTCCCTGCCGGCCCCCGATTGCAGACATGTATCATGGCCTGGCCACACCCTTCCGACGACGCGCCATGGCCAAGTAGATCAAATCGTCGGCAAGATGAAGTGCGATCCCGCAGGCGAGTGCCTTGCTGTCTCAAGGCGCCATGCGACCGGCCTGTCGCCTCGGCTGCCCACCTCGGTCGGAAAGCTTCCCCGTTCCAGATGGCGCCGAGACGGGAAATGCGGCAATCAGGACCAGTCCAGGCATCGGTTAGCGCCCCTTCATCCGAATTTGAACCGCCTGAGCGCTGGAATTTTGGGTCAGGTACAGGAGCAGACCGGACCGGCATGCGAGCATGCCGGGAGGATTGCGACGCCTCCCTGGCGCAAGAGGCCCGTGCTCAGGCGGTTGGGGAATACAAGGTTAGAAGAACTGTTTTCAAGAACCTTTCCTGCGCACGCTTGGCCTGCCCCGCCCGCGCTGGACAGCGTCGCAATCCTCGGTCGATGCTCGCATCGACCTGCGGTGTGCTCCTTGCCAGCACGAACGCTGCAGGCCATCAGCCGACTCAAATTCGGATGAAAGGGCTCTAACGCAGCGCGTCGGCCCGTTCGCCTTCCATTGCGCGGAGTTACCGTCATGAGCAAACGCATCGAGGAACTCGACTTCCGTCAGACGCCTATCGGCGATCTCAGCCTGCGGCGCCGCCATGACCTGCGGCTCGGGTGCGATGTGTTCGAGATCCTGCTCGGCGAGGAATTTCTCATGAGCAGCCATTTCACGGCGTCCGAAGTCGCCCTCGGCCGATCCGGTGTGCAGGCCTGCGCGGGCGAGACGCTGGAGGTCATGGTGGGCGGACTGGGGCTTGGCTATACGGCTGCCGAGGTGCTTGCCAGCCCCCGCGTATCGGAGCTCCTGGTGGTGGACTATCTCGCGCCCGTCATCGGATGGCACCGGGACGGCATCCTGCCCCTGGGACGGCAGCTGAGCGACGATCCCCGGTGTCGTCTCATCGAGGGCGATGTGTTCGCCATGAGCGCAGGAGAGGGCTTTGATCCGGACCGGCCCCTGCGCCGCTTCGATGCGGTCCTGGTGGATATCGACCACACCCCCGACCGGATTCTGGATGCACGCAGCGGCGGGTTCTACCAGCCCGAGGGATTGCGTTCGTTGCAACGCCATATCAAGCCCGGCGGCGTCTTCGGGCTATGGTCCGACGAGCCGGCTGATGCGCGCTTCCTCGACCGGCTCGCCGGCAGTTTTACCGACGCCTGGGCCGAACCGGTTGTATTCGACAACCCCTATACCGGGACAAGCGTCACCCAGACGGTCTATCTTGCCCGAACGGCAGCGCGGTCATGATCGGTGCATCGGCCGAAACGGCAGCAGGGCCGGCGGTCCCCGCCTGCCCGTGTCCGGTTTGCGGGGCACTGGCCGAGCTGTTCTTCAGAAGCAGTGCGGCCGCCTATTATCGCTGCGGCACCTGTGAGGCGCGCTGTCTCGACCCGGCCAGCCGTCCGTCGCCCGAGGCGGAATATGCCCATTATCTCCACCATGAGAATGCCGTCGATGATCCCGGTTACCGGCGCTTCCTGGCACGGCTGGCGGCGCCGCTGCTCGACCGGTTGCCGGCCGGGTCCAGCGGGCTCGATTACGGCTGCGGACCGGGGCCGGCGCTTGCGGCCATGCTGGCCGAGGCCGGCCACCAGGTGGCCGTCTATGATCCGTTCTTTGCCCCTGACCCGGCGCCCCTGCAACGCACCCACGATTTCGTCACCTGCACGGAAGTTGTCGAACACTTTCATGATCCGATGGCCGAGTTCGAACGCTTGCGCGGGCTGGTGCGAGCGGGCGGCTGGCTCGGGGTGATGACCTGTTTCCAGACCGACGACAGCCGCTTTGCGGGATGGCACTACCGCATGGATCCGACCCATGTCGTCTTCTACCGGCTGGCTACCTTCGAATACCTGGCCCGCCGGTGGGGCTGGTCCGTCGTGAGCCTTGCAAAGGATGTCGTGCTGCTGCAGAAGCCCGGCGCCGGCCCCTGACGCCCCGTCCCGGCGGCGGGAGGGCGGTGCCCCCGGGAGCGACAGCGCCGGGCCAGGTAGAGGGCCATGTGCGATCAGGCGGCAAGGGCCGTTTCGGTTGCCTGCCCGGCGAGGTGCGCGACCAGTTGGTCGTAGCCGCCGAGATAGGCACCGTCGATCCAGACCTGCGGCGTGGTGACCGGTGTCCTGGGGCCGATGATCTCCTTGGTCCGGCTGACCATTTCGTAAAGGGCACCGGGATTGCGCACCACATCGTGATAGGTGAACGCGATGCCGGCGGCCTCAAGTGCCGCCTTGGCCTTGTCGCAGTACCTGCATGCGTCCTTGCCGAAGATATGCGTGCCCTCGATCGGGAACTGCCGGACATGGGCGGCCATCACGGCCTCGGCCAGCAGCCCTCGGTTGACCGCCTTGCCCTGCGAGATGACCTTGCCGTTCAGCAGGATGGCCGGGGCATGGTGGGCGCCCCGGAACAATGCCTCGGGGAGGTGGGTCAGCCAGTCCTTCACGACCACCTCGACGACGGCGTTCGACAGTTCGTTGTCGAGAACATCGGCAACGATGTCGGCCGTGAGTGTGCATTCGCCACACGGGATGTTGACCTTGAACGGGCCCCATTTGCCAGCCCAGCGATAAAGGGTCAGCTTCACTGGCTTGGGATCGTGTCCGCCTTGCAGTTCGACAGGGCTGGCCATCAGGCGTTCTCCTCGTTTTCCGGGTGGGCCCGCCCGGCGGTATCGGCGGGTGGTGGCGGGGCCTTGCGGTCGGTTGGGCGGCGTCCACAGGGGTCGCTGGCGGCGAGGCATCGGAGGGGCCCGCGTGATTGTCTGAACAGGGCGATGGCACGGTCTGATGCGCGGCTCATGGAGGGCTCCTTTGCAATCCTGGTGTGATTGCAATGTATAATGGCGGGGGAGCGGCAGGAACTCACGTCTCGCGCGCGCGCCGACACGCCTGCGTGAGAGCGGTCCGTGGGGCGGGCGGGCCGCGTCGGGCCGTATGTCAGGTGATCCGTGAGGGCAGCGTGTCAGGGCGTGCCACTCGCCGTGCCGGACCCGACAGGCGCAGGATCCCGTGCCGGACTGGCGAGCGGAACCGCTTTGGAAGGGGCGTCCCTGAGAACCGGCCGGTAGTCGCGATCAAGCTTCCAGAAATTGAGATCGAGGTGCTCCAGCGGGCGTTCGGGATCGGCGGGACGTGCATCCGTGCGGATCGTCATGCCGATGTCGGCCAGCACGCCAGGATGCAGCCTGAAGTAATTGTGGCGTTCGTCCCCGCGGGCGCCTTCGACCATGATGAAATGCACCGTCTTGACGCCCTTGAAGACGGCGCGCGCCTCGGGCGACAGCTCGGTCGACGTGGTCGCGCCGAATCGCCGGTTGCCGAAGACCAGTTCGGCAATGCCCAGCGCATTGTCATCGGGGTTGAGGTAGACATTGATCTGGCCGAACCCGACACCGAACCTTTCTGCGACGAGGCGTTGCTCCATGACGCCCAGATCAATGTCCGGAGCCGCCATGATCAGGGTTTCGATGCGATAGGTGTCATACATCGAAATCGCCGCGCCTCTGGACTCGATGAGGAGTTCCCTTAGGGCATTAGAGGCAATCGACGCGCCATGGCTGTGGGCGACCACCGTCACGGAGTCGAGGCCCGGCGTCGAAGCGACAAGACGCAGCGTTTCCTTCAGGTGGTAAACCGAGAAGGCGCCGTCCTGGGTATCGGCAAAATAGGTCAGCGGAGAGGCCTGCTCGGTCGGCCAGCTGAACATGATCGGCACGCCGGTCCAGCCCGATGCGGCCCAGAGTTCAAGAAGGTTGAGGGCGCCGGTCCGGAAGCTGTTGTTGAACCCATGCACGTACAGCACAACCTTGCCGGTGCCGCTGGCTTGGAGTTGCACAGCGAGTTCGTTGCGAAATGCGTCGGCGGCCTGCTGGTAGGCGTCGATGGCTGTGCGGTCGCGCTCGACGACCCCCCGGTCCAGTGAGAATGGCAGCGGGGTGCCCGGAAAGCGCACATGTTCCTCGACCCGGGCAGCGCCATAGACTGGCGCCTGGCCCTTCGCGGGCCGTCCGAGCATGTAGGCTGAGTAGGCGTCCCTGCCGAGGCCGGACAGTCCGATCTGCACCTGCCCGAATGCCATCGCGTTGGAGCGCTCTCCACCGTAGAAGACGTCGCCTTCGAGACGGTTGCGATCGGTGACATAGAGCATGACCGGCGCGGACGGGTTGGCGAACTGCGTCAGTGCGAGCGCTTCGGCATGGCGGCTTTCAGGCGCGTTGGGGGGCGGGGCCACGGGATAGGCGGTGACGCATCCTGCAAGCGCGCAGAGGCCGCATATCCATCCGGCGTGCGTTCGGACTGTCGGCATCATGGCCCTGGCCTTCGAAGCTTCACCGGGCGGTAGCAGACCCTCCGCGCCTGATCCATACCCAGCCAATTGCCAGGGCAAGGGCACGCGAAACAAAGCACTGTGGCACGCAGCCATGATCAGACGGTCCGTCACGGGAGCGTTGCGGCACGGGATGTGGAGAGTGCCCGGGATGTGGCGAGTGACAGCGTGAAAAGGACCGCATGGGCGGTGTTCATGGCTGTGGGCAGGACCAGCCAGCCGATCCCGGGCGCGGCAAGATAGAGGGCGAAGATCAGGCCGAGCAGGAGGCCCGGGCTGAAGGCTGCCATCCAGTGCGGATAGTCCGTATCGCCGGCCAGGATGCGGATGATCCAGAGCAGGGAAAACGCGGCGATGGCAATCCTGAGCGCACGGACCAGAGGCTCGTGGAGCCGGGCCTGGGCTGCCAGCAGGTCCGCTGTCGCCGATCCGTCAGCCACGGCCTGAACCGTCTGGGCAAGAAGTGCGCGCTGGCCGATCCAGACGATTGCCAGGATGAAGGCCCAGGCCATGCCGGCGAAAACGGCGGTCCGCAGCCTCCCGCCATCGGGAAACAGGCGGCCGGTCAGATGCCAGTAGCCGGCGAGATAAAGCGGGGCGGCAGAGACGGCGATCCAGTGCCCAATGGCCAGCCGCTCGGGCGATACCGCAGTGAAATAACCATAGGCCGGATCGGCGAAGGTCCCGTCGGGCACGAGCTGGATAACGCCCTCGCCGAGCTCGGCAAGGAGCGCGCCGGCGAGACCGGCGAGACCGAACCCGAACAGGGTTGGACGCTCCTGTCGTGTCTCCCGTTCCCGACGCGGGGGAGCGGTCATGGCGTCGTCCGCCGTGCATCGATCACGCTGCCGGCTGTCACACCGTCAAAACTGTCAGATGTTCCATCCGGCCAGTCGATCCGGATGCTGGCCGGGCCGGACGCCCCGCCAAGGCCGATGAACAGAGCTGCCCCCTGGTCGGAGGCGAGCCCCTGTGCGGGGATGACCTGGTGCATGCGTGTCCGCGCTGACGTTGCGATCCTTATGTGCGCTCCGTAGGCATGCACGGAATCATCAAGCCGCAGCTTGATCGCCAGGGCGCCCGGGATCTCGTTCAGCAGGGCACGCGAGGGCCCCCTCAGATTGGCCCAGACGAGATCGGGACGCATGTCCCTGTTGAAATCGCCAATCAGCGGGGAGATGGCGAACAATCGGTTGCCCGCCCCGGCACGTTTCTCCACAGGGTGAAAACGCCTGCCGGCGTCGTTCTGGAGGATCTTGCCGGCATAGCGATGGATGATCGCGGGCTGGCCGAATTTCGCATAGTTCTGGGCGACGATGATATCTTCCCAGCCATCTAGATTGAGGTCGGCGGCGACGACGCCCCAGCCGAAACCGATCCGCGCTGCGCCCATGGTCCGGGCGATATCGGTAAATCCGCCAGCGCCATCGCCGGACCACAGCATGTAGTCCGGGTTGAAGGGAGCATCATCTGGCAGGTCCCCGCGCAGCAAGGCGGTTGGCAGCGTGTGCCCGACATTGGAGGCATAGAGATCGAGTGTGCCATCGCCCGTGAAATCACTGGCCGCAAGGCCCATGGGATAGGAATTCACTGACGGATTTTCGGTCCGCACGAGTGGCGGGGCGCCGTCATTTCGCCAGGTCTCGACCACGCCGGTATCCTGAGCGACGATGAGGTCCGGGTCGCCATCGCTGTCGAAATCGGCGAACAGCGCGGTGAATGTATTGTGCTGGCGGCGCAGCCCCCAGGTCTCGGTTGTGTCCGTGAAGCCGCCATCGGCGTTTCCGGTCAGCAGGTAGGCGTATCCGCCATAGGGGCGGGTGAAGATCGTCTGGCCTTCGACATCGACATTGCGGATATAGCCCGAGAGGTAGAGATCGGTCAGGCCATCGCCGTTGACATCGCCCGGGGCGATCGAGAGCAGGGTTGTCCGATCGGCGTCCGGCGGTGCGAAGGCGAGCCGGCCCGCCCCCAGCCTTCCGGCGGAATTATCGAAGATCCAGAGCCCTGTCTCCCGGACGAGCAGGAGTTCCGGCCATCCGTCGAGATCGAGATCGACCGATGCGCCGCCCATTGTGGCATCGCTGTTGGCCTTGGTGACGTCGTGGTCCCCTGCCAGGTCGAGAAAACGATCCTTGTCGCTGGCATAGCCGAACACCCCGTCGGCCTGGCCGCGCCCGCCGCCGAGAACCACCTCGTCCTGTCCGTCCTGGTCGATGTCCATGACCACCCCGGCCATGAACGGCAGCGATCCCGTCTTCCCGGTCAGGTCCGTGGCATTCTCGAAGGCGAGCGGCACCTCGCGAAAGGTGAGATCGGTCTGCCCTTGCGGTTTCCATTCGAGCTGGAACAGCCGGAACCCCAGCAAGCCGGAGCTGAGGAGCAGCATGAGAATCGTGCCAAGGCCGGTCGCGCCGCAGCCGAACCAGAACCATTTGCGGACCCACGCGGTGGTCCCCCTGACCGCCTTGCTCATTGGGGCCTCGGTGTCTCGAGGCCGAGCAGTCGGTCGAGGGAGAGGACGCCGGGTCCCCGGGCCATGATGACAAACAGGCTCGCGGCCCACCAGACATGGCTGCCCCACCAGCTCGCGGCGTCGGGAAACACCAGCCGCTCGATCACCAGCGTCATCACAAGCAGACCGGCGGCGGCGATGCGCGAGGTCAGGCCGAGGATGAGCAGGAGGGGGAGCAGGATCTCCATGATCCCGGCCAGGTTCGCGAACCGCTCGACAAACCATTGCGTGGTCGGGTCATAGATCCCTTCCGCGCGATCCGAACAAAGGGTCAGCGCACCGGGCCGGGGCTCTTCGGGACAGAAGAATTCGTACAGGAACAGGTCATACTTGTCGGGATTGAACTGGAAGGGCCCGTTCCATTTCGTCAGGCCGGACAACAGGAACACCCGTGCGACGGCGAGCCGCGCCAGGAGCAGGGCGAGCGGTTCGAGCAGGTCGGTCTTGCTGGCGAGCCAGCCATAGCCGGATTTGAACGTTTGTAGGCGTGTCATGCAGGAGCCCCCGTGCGGGTCTTGCGGGCGCTGAACAGGCCCGATTGAAAACTGAATGCGATCATGGCGGTGAGGTCGGCATCGGCATTGACTGCCAGGGCGGCTTCGCAGGCGCCCGCCAGTGTCTCCCCCGACAGCAGCGCTTCAAGAAAGGCGCCCGATGCCGGGGTAAGCGGATGGGCCTCGACCTCGAATGCGGGCCGCAGGAAAGCCTGGCGGGTCGGCCTTTCGGGGATCGCTACCGTCCCCTCCGGCGCCTCTCCCCGGTCAAGCGTGCACCAGAGCGCCCACAGGTCGAATTCCGTTTCCACGAGATGCAGGCTGGAGTGCAGGGTGAACCGCGATTGCATCAGCGCGTCTTCATCCAATCCGGCGACGGCGTCAGCGGCCAGCACAGGCCCGTCCACAGCCATGTGCGCGGCGAGCCAGGCGCGGTCGAGACGGGCCAGATCGGCCAGCCATGGCAGGCCGTGCGCGTCGACATGCGACGCGATAAAGGCCGGTAGCGTCTCGCCATAGCCGACAAGGCTGCGCCGGGTGGGAGGGTTGTGGATGATGAAATTGCGCGCCATGTCGCCGAAGGCGGTCTCACCCATCAGTGTGGCGAGCCGCTTGTGGTTCGACCTGAGCGCTTCGACGCAGGCGAGCATCCCGGAATTGCGATAGACGAAGGCCCGCTGTCCCGGCGCCACGTTCGTCTCCATCAGCGGCGCAAGGTCTTCCTGCTTCGCCTGGCGCGCGGCAAAGCCGGACACCAGCTGGATATGGCGTTCAAGCGGCGTCATGGATGGCCGTCCGGTGTGGCGCAATCAGGCGTTCGGCATGGTCGCGCTCATTCATGAGAACTTCGAACTGCGGGAGATTGCCGTCCCGTTCGAGCAGGACGGGCCTCGGTCCCCAGAGGTCGAGCGCGTGTTCCAGCAGCTTCCAGACGATCGGCCCCACCGGCTGGTCGTGGCTGTCTATGAGGAAGCGGTCGCCGAGGAGCGGATCAGGCGTGGACCCGGCAATGTGGATCTCGCCGACCCGTTCGGGCGGGATCGCACGCAGGTAGGCATAGGGGTCGACGCCGATATTAATGGCGCTCACGGCGATGTTGTTGAGGTCGACGAGGAGGCCGCAGCCCGAATGCGTAGCGACCTCGGCCAGGAAGTCCGGCTCGTCAAGGTCGCTGCGGAAGGGCAGGTAGTTGGTCGGGTTCTCGATCAGGATCCGCCGCCCGATGGCGTCCTGGAACCGGCTGACGCGCGCGGCGAGATGCGAGATGGCATCCGCGGTTCGCGGCAGCGGGAGCAGGTCGGCATGGTATCGCCCGCCATGGGCGGAGAAGGTCGCATGCTCGGAGATCTGCTCGGGTGCATACCGCTCGATGAGGTGCTTCAGCCCGTTCAGGTGCTCCGGATCGAACGGGTCGAGCCCGCCCAGGGAGGCGCCGACGCCGTGAAAGCTCAGCGCCCGCTGTTGCCGGATCGCGTCCAGCCAGGCGAGGCGCGGGCCCCCTTCGACCATGTAGTTCTCGGGGTGAACCTCGAACCAGAGCCCCTCGGCGTCGGTGTCGAGGGCGTCCCGGTAGTGGTCGGGTTTCAGGCTGAGGCCAGCAGCGGGCGGAAGCGCGTGGCGTGGGTCGGCGGCAGTTTTGACAGGATGGGGCATGGGTGTGGTCCGGCGATCAACTCATGTTCGGATGTCCGGGGACGATGCGCGCGTCCGGGGGGATGAGGCGTGGCTTGCCGGTTCGTTCCGAAAGACGGCTCTGTCTTGTCGCGGCCAGATCCGGTGTGGTGAAGGCGGACAGGGGGCTGGGGCTGGCCTGGGACGTCCGGGGCATGGGTGAACTCCTTGCTGGCGGGGATGCACGACAGAGGCCGCACCCGCCTGTTCACCCATCGGTAGCGGACGCGCGCAATTCCTGCGATTCACAAGACGGTGGACACCGATCAACTAAATGCGAGCGGAGGTCGTTGAATTTGCTCGCAGCTGTCTCTGTCCCGGCCCCGTCAGAGGCGCCGGGGGGGGACCTGGCGGGGATTGAATATGCATGCAGCCGCCCAAGGGTCATCCGGGCGGCTGCACGTGTCGCGTTGCTTGCTGGACGGGGCCGGTTGCCCGGCCCGGCAGGATCAGAATTCCATCCGCAGGCCGACGGCGATGGTGCTTGCCGTGACATCATCGAAGCCGATGACGCTTTGATAATCGGCGAAGCCTGAAATCCCCCGGGCGAACTGGCTCGCCACCCCGAACCCGAGCCGGGCCCGGTCACGATCGGGGTCATTGGTGTTGATCACCGACGGCGCCTGGCTGAGCTGGTTGCCAAAGGTATCGGCCACGTAGCGCACCGCGAAGGTGCGGGCGTCATCGTCGAACTCGTGCTCCCATTCGAGCCGCGCATAGGGCGAGATGATGCCGCGTGCCGTCGAGATCGCATAGTAAGCGGCAATGCCGAGGCCACTGGTCAGGCTGGTGCTGTCCTGGTCTTCGTATACCAGGTTGAGACCATCGGCACCGGTTTCGGCATAGCCATCGGTCTCCAGCTTGACATAGGACAGCCGCGCCGTCGGACCGATGCTCAGGGCATCGAACTGGCGGGTGTATTCGGTGGTGCCGGTGAACTCGATCTGGCTGCCATCGGTCTCGCCCCTGGCGGTACGGTCGATGGTTGAGAATCCGTCATTGTAGCGGATCCGCCGCGTGGCTTCGTGTTCGACGATGCCGTAGCTGCCGAGCAGCGAGGCCGACAGGTTGTCGGTGAGCCGCGTTGCGCCGTAGGCGGAGACCGAGAACAGGTTCGTCTCGGTGTCGCCTGCGCCACCGGCGAAGTCGACCGATGTGGAGCCATAATTGAGCGCTGCGCCGAGCATGAGCCGTTCGCCGAGGGCACGGTCGGCGCCAGCGGTCAGCGAATAGCTGTCGAAATCGAAGCCCGCTTCAAGTTCGGTCGGGTTCTGGTCGCCGAAGCTGAAGGAGCCGTTGAGATAACCGCTCCAGCCGAGCCCGAGATCGGTCTCGTCGGCATAGGCCCCGGCCATGTTCGAGGCGTCCGATGCCACGCCATTGTCCTGATAGGGCATGGCATAGCTGTTCGAGGCCAGGATCACCGGTCCCTTGCGCCGGGCCACAACGAGGCGGGCGGGCGAGCCGGAGGAAAAGGCGGCGATACGGGCGGCGATGGCCTGGGTCTGACTGCGATTGATGCCTGATATGGCGGTCTCGAGGCCGAGCGTTTCCTCGCCAGCCAGCTGCGTGAGGATATCGAGGCCCGCGTCGGCATCCTCAAGCGTCGTGAGAATGGCACCCGTGCAACGCCCGACCAGGTCCCCCTCATCGGTCCCGGAGGCGGCGCCGGCTTCAACCGACGGGTCGAAATCGGGATTGTTGGGATCGAAATTGGGATCGAACTGCACCGTCAGTTCGGGGCAGACAGCGGAAATGCGGTTGGCCAGGCTGATGACGCTAGTATTGTTCGTGCTTTCGCTGACGATCCGGCGGAAGTCCTCAAGCGCCCCGTCGACGACAGTCGGGTCTTCCTGCGCCAGTGCCTCGTTGGTTGCCAGCGACGATCCGGTCGCGGCCAGCGTCACGGCAAGGCAGGCCATTCCTCTTCTGAAGTTCACCTCGATCATTCTCTATCCCCTCTGATCTGCCCCGGCGCCGAAATGGCCCGGGTACGCTCCCTGATAAACTGTCCATCTTCTTGCGGTGTGCTGCTCAACACAGCGAACAAGCTTGCCGAGACCCAGTGTACACATATCCCTAGCAGTTTGGACAGTAGTCACCAAATGAACTCGCCTGTTTCCATCCCCCTTTCGCGTCATATCCCCAAACGTGCAACCGACTTACCCTGTCGGTTGTATGGATACGGATCCGGCGGCTTCGGAGCGGGGGGCGCGCTCGGTGGTGGCAAGGGAGGCACGGTCCTGATAGGATCCGGAACGGAACAGGTCGCAACTCGGCCCAGGCGGAGACGGTCAGATGAACCAGTCAGCTAAAGGCAGGCGAAACGGTCGGCGCGGAAGCGGGCAACCGGCCCGACGAACGGTGTCCCAGCTGGCCCTCGCTGCCGCGCTCTGCGTCCTGGCCGCCCCGCCGACAGCGCAGGCCGAGACGACCGGCGAAGCGAGGAGTGAAATTGTAGAGCGCTTTCAGGTCGTTGATTGCCTTTTACCCGGCAAGGTCCGGCAGCTGGGCCGCAGCATGCGCTTTCTCGACAGGCGCCGCCCGGCGCGCCTGCCGGCGGGCGAATGCGAGACCCGCGGCGGCGAATACACGGTTCATGACAGGTCGAACCCGAAGGCCTCCTTCGATATATGGATGCCGCTCGCCCTGGACGGCGATGAGACCGCGCAGCTCATTGTCGGAGAGCTTTCGGAACGCGGCGCGGGCGGTGCGCCCGACTACCAGATGGCCCACCTGTGGTATGAGCGCGCGGCCGAGCAGGGCAATGCGGCGGCGATGTTCAACCTTTCCCGTCTCCATGAGCAGGGCCTGGGCGTACCGAAGGATGACGAGGCGGCGGCCGGCTGGCTCCGCAGGGCCTATGGCCTGGACGCCGACCCCCTCGAGGATGTGGTCCGCATAGAGCGGATGGAAACCGAGATCGCGACCCTGTCGGAAACGGTCGAGACGTTGCGCAGCGACCTGGAACAGGCCGAGGCCGAGAAGCGTGAGCTGGAGCGGCAATTGCGCGAAATGGAAGCGGCGCTCGAGACCGCATCGGCCGACATTGCCGAACTCACCAGCGCGCTGGCGGACGCGCGGCGCAAGACTGCCCAGGCCGCCGCCGCCTATGAACAGCAGCTCGGCACGCTGCAGGCGCGGCTGTCGGAGGCTTCGCAGCAAGAGACCGTGATCATTGATCGCGAAGGCATGCTGGTCGAAAAGCTCGATGCCCTGGCACAGCGCCAGGTCGACGCGACCGAGCGCCTGTTTTCCCGGCTGGCAGACCTGCCGAGCCTCGCTTCCCAGTCGGCGCGGCTTGCCTCGTTACAGGCCCAGGTGACTGCGGCACGCGAGGACGCGCGTCGCTTGCAGGCCGAGAAACAGGCCGCGCTGGCGGCAAAGCAGGCGGCTGCGGAGGAGGCAGCGTCGGCGCGGGCGGCGCTCGAACGCGAACTCGAGACCCTGGCCAGCCGGGAAGCGCAACTGGCCGAGCGTGAGGCCGATCTTGCCACGCAGATGTCGCGCGCCGAGGCGGCAACTGCAGAAGCTGCTGATCCGGCGCTATCGCAGGCGCAGGCCGAGGCGATTGCCACACAGGCCGCAGAGATTGCAGCCGAGCAGGCAAGGCTCGAGCAGCAGCGCAAGGCGGTCGAGGCGCATCTGTCGGCGCTCGAGCGCGGGCGCCGCACGCAGCAGGCCCGGGAGGCAGCGCTGGCGAACGCGCAGGCCGAGCTTGAGGCACAGCGCGACGAGCTGAATGCGCGGGAAGCGGCGTTGCAGCAGGCGCGGCTTGAGGTTGCCGAGCAGGCCAGGGCCGTACAGGTCAATGATCGCACCCAGCAGGAGACGCTGGATCAGCTCGATGAGGAATTCGCCCGGCTTGCCGAAGAGCGCAGGCAACTGGAGACTGAGCGGGGCCAGCTGAAGGCGCTGCGCAGCGAACTCGCGGATACGTCCGTCGAAATCGCCCTGACTGAGCAGCAGCTGGCAGAACAGACGAGGGAGATCGAGGAGAGGGCTGCGGACCTGAGCGAACGCGAACGCGCAGCCGAGGTGCGTGAGGCCGAGCTCGAGGCGCTCCGGGCAGAAGCCGAGAGTGCGCGCCGCAAGCTGGCGGCACTGGAGGGCATCCTGACCGGCCAGACCCGGTCGATGGGGCTGGCCCCGGCCAGCGAGGGCCTCAAGCCGGTCGCGGAAAGACAGGATCTGGACATCGATTTCGGAACGTACCACGCGATCCTGATCGGCAACGCGAACTACGTGGATACGAACTGGCATGATCTTGACACGCCGCACAATGATGTCAGGCGGATCGGTGAGATCCTGGAAACACGTTACGGCTTCAGGACCGATATCCTGATCGATGCGACCCAGGACGAGATCCTCGCCGCGATCGAAACGGCGCAGCAGACGCTTGGCGACAAGGACAACCTGCTGATCTATTTCGCCGGACACGGCAAATACAGCGATGATGCCAAAGTGGGGTTCTGGGAGCCCGTAGATTCCATCACGACAGGCTTCCGCAAGTCGATCTCCGCCCAGGAGGTCAACATGTACCTCAGTGCCATGCGGGCGCGGAAGGTGCTCGTCATCTCAGATTCATGCTATTCGGGCGTGTTCGCAAGGGAGATGACCGCCCAGCTGGATCCGAACGCCAATCCTGGCGAGCTGGAGCGCTTCTACATGATCCAGGCCGCAAAGCGCAGCCGCGTGGCGATGACCGCAGGCGGAATGAAGCCCGTTGTCGACGGCATCGGCAATGGCCACTCCCTGTTCGCCAGCGCCTTCATCAATGCGCTGATGGAAAATGACGACGTCGCCCTTGCACGCAACCTCTTCACCTCGATCCGCAGGAATGTCGTTTCCGGTGCGGCCCAGTTCAACCTCGACCAGGAACCGAGCTTCGCCGATCTCGTGCACACCGGACATGAAGGCGGCGATTTCATCTTTGTCCCACGGGTCTGAGCGCCAGACTGCGGCCTGCGGGAGATTGCGGACGGAGCGGGGCAGGGGGCGTCTGTACTTCCTTACGGTAGACGTCCGGGTGCGGCTGGCTGCAGCCGCCCGACTGCCGTCCTACTCAACCATGGTGACCGACCGGGTTGCGCGCGCGCGCTTGGCGACCAAGAGGTCGGCGGAATTGCTGACCAGCGAGAGCCAGGTGTCCGGTTCGAGGCGCGGGTGATCACCTTGCAATGCGCGCGCGGCCTTGAGCTCGTTCCAGAGCCCGGCATCGAAGCCATCGCAAACGACGCGGTAGTCTCCGGCCTCCACTGGAAAGGACAGTTTCGGCCCCCCCCTGGCGGGCGCATGGGTGACAACGCCGGCCGGCAGGTAAACAGCATGGCTCGGCGCCGGGCCAATCCGCAGCGGCGAGATGACCGGCGTTCCGGCGAGGTCTTCCAGAGCGCAGACCACCTGCGCGTCGAAGGAGGCGGTGAGTTCGAGGATGACCGGCGAGGCCGGGGTCAGTGTCGTGTCGATGGCCAGGACGGTGACAGACAGGGTTGCGTCCGACCCGAATTCAACCCTCAGGTCGTCGCAGAAGCGGGCCGGGAAACCGGGTTCGCCTTCGGCGGCGGCCATGCAGCTGTCATAGTCGAAAGAGCGGGTTGCGCCGAGCTCCGGCCGCGGCGCATCGGACATCAGCGCGGCCATGGCCGCCCGGGCGGTCGAGATGCGGGCGTCTTCCGGCCGGTCGATGACATGGGCGCCGGGGGTTTCGAGGGTGCGAATGGCGCCTGACCGGTGCATGATGACAACGGTTTCCCCCGCGCCCAGAACGATCTCGCTGCCACTCCCGAGCAGCGCTCCGGTCGTGTAATCGGGGGCCGTGCTTTCAACGACGACGGCAGAGGCGTCTGCGGGTGCCACACTGTCGGCGGCCGGTCGGGCAGGCGCGCCAGCGCTTTCGGCGCACGCCGCCGCGAAAAGGGCGCTGGACAGGAGGGCACGGAACGGCGCTGTCTTGCGATCTGGGCTGCGATCGCAGACGACAGCGTATTGGCCGGCTGCACGAGGGGAAGGACACTGATGCAGAATTCTCCCGGAACCGCATCGCAGGGCCTGCTCTCGCCCCTGATCGTGCTGGTTGGCACGGTGCTGGCCCTGGCGGTCACCTCGACGGCCCCGGCCAAGGTGGTCGAGAACCGTCTTGCAGATTTTCGTCGGTCCTTGCATGGCGCAGAGGCTCCCTACTCCGAAAAGGTCGTTGTCGTGGCCATCGACGACATGACACTGGCGTCGCTGCCCTACGTCTCACCTGTAGACCGGAATCTGCTCGCAACTGTCGTGGCGGAGCTTGACAAGCGGAATCCAGCGTCGATCGGCCTCGATATCCTGCTTGACCGTCCCAGTGATCCGGCCGCCGATCAAGCCCTGATTCGCGCCATTGAAGCGGCAGAGAGCCCGGTCGTGGCCGTCATCGACCCCGGCGCGGCAAGGGACGAGGCCTGTCCGGGAGCCAGTGGGTCGGGCAATGCGGGCTCGGTGGGGCGCCTCATGGAGGGAGTTGACCGGGTGGCTGGGGTCGGACACGGCGTCCAGTGTCCCGATGGGGTTGATGACGTCATGCGCAGGGCCACCTATCGCGATGCGGGGGGCTATCCTGCCCTCGCCGCGGCCATGGCGAGGGCGGCCGATCCCCAGTCCGGCCCGATCGAGCGTCAGGGCCTGTCCTTGCCGATTGCCCTGACGCGCGATGGTGGCTGGCCGTTCGTCACCCTCTCGGCGGCGCACCTGGACTACGTTCCCGATGCCTGGATCGCGGGCAAGCATGTCCTGATCGGCCAGATCACGCCCTATAGCGGAGACTGGCGGCTGACGCCCATGCGGTTTGCGCCGCTGCGCGCACCGGTCGAGCCGGCGGGCGAGATGCCGCGTGGGCGGATGCCGGGCGTCGTGCTGCACGGCTTTGCGCTGGAGGCTCTGTTGACGGGCGCGAGGGGACCGCACACGAGCTGGCTGGCGATGGCGCTGGCGGCAGTGTGCGGTGCGCTTGCCGGCCTCGGCATCGGAGCCCTGCGCGCGCCGTGGTGGACGAAGCTGCTGGCGGTCGTCGTCCTGATCGGGATCGGGTGGTGGGCCGTCTTCGCCGCCTATGCCTGGGCGGGCGCGCTGCTCCCCTTTGTCCCGTCAGCCCTTGGCCTGGTGCTGACGGCCGGGGCGAGTCTCGCCCTGCAGGAACGAGGCGAGCGGCTGATGCGGCAGTCGATCCACAACGCCTTCGAGCACTTTCTCGCCCCGCAGGTGGTGGAGCAGCTCGTCAGGGAACCGGAACTGCTGACCCTCAAGGCCGAGGAGCGCGAGGTCTCGGCAATGTTCACCGATCTTGCCGGGTTCACGCACCTCATCGACCACCTTCCCCCCGACGTGGCGGCAGACGTCCTCAATGGCTATCTCGACATCATCGTCCAGGATGTGATGGATCATGGCGGCGCGGTGGACAAGATCGTCGGCGATGCAGTGCACGCGCTGTTCTCCGCGCCCATCGCCGATCCTGATCACAGGCTGCGCGCGGCCCGCTGTGCGCTGTCCATTGAGGCGCGGACCGAGGCCTATCGCGAAAGGCTGAGGGAGCAGGGCATTGCGCTGGGTGAAACCCGGATTGGCCTGAATGCCGGCCGTGCCATTGTCGGGAATTTCGGTGCCAACCGGCGGCTCGACTACACGGCCCACGGATCGACCATCAATCTTGCGGCCCGGCTCGAAAGCGCGAACAAGGTTCTGGGAACCCGTATCTGCGTGCACGAGACCTCATGTGTCGACGCGACCGGCTGCACCTTCTGGCCGATCGGACGGGCCCGCGTGAGAGGCCTTGTCGAGCCGGTAAGACTGTTTGCGCTGCGCGGCCCTGCACAGGATCCGGCGGGCGCTCTGGCCGACTACTGCGCTGCCATGGAAGCGCCGGACCTGGACGCGGCCGCCCGCCGTCTCGACACCCTCGCGCGGGCCGCGCCGGATGACGGGCTTGTGGCGTTCCAGCTCGCGCGGGTGAAGGCGGGGACGTTCGGCGATGTCATCGAGCTCTGAGCGGGTCTGACGCGGGGTCGATTGACGAATGGGCAGGAATGATGGTTGTCCGGTGCTGTGCTGGCCAGCACACCCCAGAGGCCTAACGTCATCTAGGTCGCGCGTCCTGACTGGAAGTGTCCTGGTGCCAGGCAGACGCCTTTTGAAAAGCGTGCAGCCCCTCCTTTCCATCGCCGGGCAAAAGGTGGATCATTGATGTCTGTTCTGGTGCAAGCCTTCTGGCTCTTCATCCTGCATCTCATTGCCGATTTCCGGCTGCAGTCCGATTTTCTCGCGCGGAACAAGGCGCCGGGCTCATCGCCTGTCTGGCCCTGGGTGCTGGGCGCGCACGCAGCCACGCATGCGGCGGCAGTCGCGATCGTGCTGTCGCCGTTCTATGGCGTGCTGGAGTTCGTGGCCCACTGGCTCACCGACTATGCCAAGTCCCGGGGCTTTCTCGGGCGTGAGCCGTCCGCCTTCCACCTCGACCAGGCGTTGCATCTCGGCGTCAAGGGCCTCTGGCTGGCGCTGCATGCCAATGGCATTGATGTCGCGTTCTGACATCTGGCGAGCGCTTGTGTGCCTGCCGGCACAGCGCAGGACGAGGGGCGGGGGCAGGGTCTCCCCATGACGCGGGCAGCGATGCCCGTCCAGCCGAAGCCAAGGAGACCTGCCATGTTCACCCAACGCCTCATCGCCACCGTGACGATTGCCGCCTGCCTGTTCGCTGCGGCGCCTGCCCACGCCCAGGAGCGGGTTGTCATCGAGGACGCACCCAGTGCCGACCGGTTCGCGGAAATGCTCTTCGGCGCGCCGCCGCCAGCCGGACTGAAGATGCGAGGCATCGTGATGCACGCCGCCCAGGCCGGCACCCAGTCGGGACAGGAGAGGGCGAGCACTGCCCGTTCCAGCGCCGCTCCGACCCTCGAGCCTGCCAGCGGCGCCGGTACGCCGTCGATCGTCGCAGCGCCCGTGAAATTCGACTTCAACTCCGCCGAAATCCCCGCCGATTTCGTCCCGACCCTGAGCAGTCTTGCCGAGGCGCTCAAGCGCCCGCAAGCGGCCGGGAAGACCCTGGTCGTCTCAGGTCATACTGATCCGGTGGGCGAGGCCGGTTACAATGAAGCCTTGTCGCAGGACCGGGCCGACGCCGTGGCGCAATTCCTCGTCGAACGCGGCGTTCCGCAGAGCCGCCTTGTCACGATCGGCCGGGGAGAGAGGGACCTTCTCTCGCCGAGCGATCACCGCCTGAACCGGCGCGTCGAATTCGAGGCGCGCTGACCGCCGGGCTTTCGTCTGGCCCACACTGGCCCCGGGGGCTGGTCCAGAGGTCCAGAGGCCGGCAGGCCACATCCCGGACGCCCATATCCCGGAAGGACGGGGCTCGCCATCGGCGGGCCCTTCTGTCGTGACCAAACGCTCCGTTTCCCCTTGCATCCGGCGTCTCATCCTGCACTACTGCATGGCGTGTGATTGAACGGAGCCATGTTCATGGCCGAGCCCCCTGTCCAGCTTCGTGAGGTTCTGAGGCCCGGCTCGCTGCTCAGCGAACTGCCCGAAGCCAGTCTTGACGCACTGCAGAGGCGCGGGGCGGCACGGCGGCTGACAAAGGGGCAGGTCCTGTTCCAGAAGGGCGATGACGGAACCCTGCTGGCGATTGTCCTGGAGGGACGTCTCAAGATATCGGCTTTCTCCGTGTCCGGACGGGAAACCGTCCTCAACATTCTCCAGCCCGGAGATGTCGTCGGCGAGATCGCCGCGATCGATGGCGGGTTGCGGACCGCCGACGCCCTCGCGCTCGAGGATACGGTCATCTGGCAGATCCCGAGCACGGCCATCTCCGGCCTGATGGAAGAAGATGCGGGATTTGCGGCCAGTCTTGCCCGCGCGCTCTGCCGCAAGCTGCGGGGCGCGTCCGACGCGGTGGAAGCGGCCGCGCTCGACATGTCCCGCCGGGCGGCGGCCGGCCTGCTCCGGCTGGCCCAGCAGAACGAGGACGAGATGGACGAGGCCGGCGGAGTGCTCCGGCTGCCGGTCGACCAGACGACGCTGGCGCAGTATTCGGGGCTATCGCGGTCGAACATGAACCGGGCGCTCAAACGCTTTGAACGGACGGGGGCCGCCCGGCATGAACAGGGCATTCTGACCATTCTAGACGTGGAATGGCTGCGCGATTTCGCCGACAGCGAAGATTTTTAAGCTCTTACTTTCAATGTATTAGATAGAGATCGGGCCGGATTTTCATTGAAAATCCGGCCCTGTTTCGTGTAGCACAGGCAGCTCATGGGGGGTGTCCTAGGTTGATCTCGTGGCCAGACGGACTGGCCTCAACGACCCCAACCGGACCCTCGCGGGTCCCAGACCCCAAGTGACCAACCCAAGACCAGACCCCTGAAAGGACCCTCCCCATGAAAAACCTCATTCTTGCCATCGCCCTCGCTGCCGCCGCGCCTGCCGCCCTGGCCCAGGGCACTGGCCCCTCCGGCACGACGACGGCGACCGCCATCAACCAGATGGACGTGTCCTCGACGTCCGACATCTTCGGCACCTACAACACGAAGCTCTCGACCCAGTACAACACCCAGGATGCCTATGCGGATGCCGAGTCCCACGGCTTCGAAGGCGATGCCGATGCGACCGCCTCGAACCTGCTGATCGACCGCCAGCTGGACGTGATCACCGGCGAGTACAACCTGGTGGCCGCTGACGATGAGAACTATCAGGATGCCTATGCCTTCGCCGAAGGCCATGCCTGGGGCCAGCCGGCCGAGGCGCTGACGGTGAACGAACTGGCCGACGAGGACATCCGGGCGGTCGAAGGCTTCGGCAACATGGACCTGCGCGAGAAGTACAACGAGCAGTTCGGCGAAAGCGTCGCCATCGCCGAGCCGGCCTCCGGATACGGCTACGGTCCGGCCAAGCCGATCGTCATCAAGCCGGTCTGCACCTCCACCCGCTGCGTCCGCTAGATTTCGCGGCAAGTCCTGGGAACAGACAGAAAGGACCTCACCAAAGCACCAGCATGGGCCCCGGCCCATGGGCGGCCGTCTCCTCGAGGCGGCCGTTTGCTTTCGGGCTGCGGTTCCCGCCCTTCAGAGGGGCCGATTGCCTGCTTTCGTGTCTTGTCCGGCACAGCCGAGCGGCCACCCCTGCGCCAGGATCAACGCATCAACCCGCCACACCAAGGAGTGACCCATGACCCGAACCCGCCCCACAATTCTCGCCGTCCTGTCGGCTCTCGGCCTCGCGCTTGCTGCCGGCGCCGCCTCGGCCCAGCAGGCCTTCCCGACGACGGAGTCCCAGGCCCGGCTGTCCCAGCGCAGCTACATTCAGGGCGACTACAATGTCGATTACCGCGCCGACACGATCGAGCAGACCGCCTATGCCGAGGCCCCGGCGCCCGGCGCGATCAATCCGCAGGCCCAGTCCTTCCTGGAGAGCCAGTATGGGTCGGAGCCGGTCTTCAGTTATGACCAGTCCTTCGTGAACCAGTTCGGCTACGCCCATGGCGAGGAAAACACGATGGCCATGACCTATTCCGGCGTCGATAATGCAGGCGCCGGCGGGCAGGGCGGCATCGACAAGAAGCTCATCATCTCCGAGCAGATTGCCGTCCAGCGCGGCGATGGCAACGCGACCACGCTCACCGGTGACATCAGCCAGACCGGTCGTCCCATCGGGGCCGGCCTCTATGGCGATCTCGTCGACGTCAATCTCGATGTGGCGACTCAGGTCGGCGTTCAGGTCGGCAATCGGAACGATCTCGAACTGAACCTGACGACGGAACAATCCGACCAGTAAGCGCCGACAGTCGATCCATCGGCAAGGGCTGCCCCCGGCAACGGGTGGCGGCCCTTGTCATGTCCGGGGTGGGGAACGGTGGGCGGCCTCGAAAGGGGATGGAAAATAACATCATAATTACAGTGTATTGAGTGACTTTCGGCTTCTTGCGCCAAAAAAATCCGGCCCTGTTTCGTGTGGCACAGGCAGCTCATGGGGGGTGTCCTAGGTTGATCTCGTGGCCAGACGGACTGGCCTCAACGACCCCAACCGGACCCTCGCGGGTCCCAGACCCCAAGTGACCAACCCAAGACCAGACCCCTGAAAGGACCCTCCCCATGAAAAACCTCATTCTTGCCATCGCCCTCGCTGCCGCCGCGCCTGCCGCCCTGGCCCAGGGCACTGGCCCCTCCGGCACGACGACGGCGACCGCCATCAACCAGATGGACGTGTCCTCGACGTCCGACATCTTCGGCACCTACAACACGAAGCTCTCGACCCAGTACAACACCCAGGATGCCTATGCGGATGCCGAGTCCCACGGCTTCGAAGGCGATGCCGATGCGACCGCCTCGAACCTGCTGATCGACCGCCAGCTGGACGTGATCACCGGCGAGTACAACCTGGTGGCCGCTGACGATGAGAACTATCAGGATGCCTATGCCTTCGCCGAAGGCCATGCCTGGGGCCAGCCGGCCGAGGCGCTGACGGTGAACGAACTGGCCGACGAGGACATCCGGGCGGTCGAAGGCTTCGGCAACATGGACCTGCGCGAGAAGTACAACGAGCAGTTCGGCGAAAGCGTCGCCATCGCCGAGCCGGCCTCCGGATACGGCTACGGTCCGGCCAAGCCGATCGTCATCAAGCCGGTCTGCACCTCCACCCGCTGCGTCCGCTAGGACCAGACAGGCGGAGCGCGCCACACGCCCAGCCCCTCCCCATGGGCGCGCTCCGTTCCCCCTTTCAAATGTCCTCCCCCACCTTGGCCGCCCATATCGGGCGGCCTTTTCCTTTCCCGCACGCCGCTGCGCGAGCGCATTGTCAATTGCCCGGGGTGTTTCAGCCGGCACAGCGCACACGGGGCAATGGCCGCATGATCGGAAGGCATCGGAAAAGGAGACCCAAATGCAACGCCCCCTCACCCTCGCCGCGCTTGTCGCACTCGGCTGGCTGGCACATGTCACGCCGCCCGCCATGGCCCAGTCCGCACCGGGCCTTTCGAACAGCACCTTCATCTCGAGCCAGAAGCTCCGCTCAAGCCGCGCCGAAGCGGTGAACACGGCAAGCGCAGCGGAACGAAGGGACCAGATGCTCGCCATCCAGGATGCCCAGATCCGGCTGCTTGATGCCCAGGCCCGTGCCGCGGCCCAGCCGATGATGCGGGTCAATACCGGCGGACCATCGCCGGTTTCGATCGCCATGCCCACCGGGTCAGGATTGCTGCCCAATGGCGGCGGAGAGACAAACTACCACGTCAACGTCCAGGTCGGTGAGGGCAACCAGTCGGCGATCACCACCACGTCGCTGAAGAGTGACGAGACCATCACATCCGATGACCAGGGCGACTGACTTTGCCGCCCCGGGCCGTTGCAGTGCGGCCCGGGGCCACTAGACTGCACCCGTCCGGGATGACCGGCACAGGGGAGAGGATTCATCATGACGGGCTCAATCAGGCACTTTTTTCTGGCAACTGTCCTTGCGCTGTGCGGGTGCGCCAGCGTTGACCCGGCAACCGTCCCGCAATCGGCGCAGCCCGCATTGCCGCCCACCCCGGCAGTCACCCGGTTCGAGGCGCCGCTGGAGTGCATGGACCGGCTCTTCGCCGATTTCGGCGTGTCCGGTGTCACCGTCGCGGCGCTGCCTGTGCCCGACTATACCGGGCGGGTCTATGTCGGCAGCGATATCTGGCTGCAGGGAGCGATCACCAAGATGTCCCAGCGCAGCGGCGCGTTCGTGGTCACCGATTACAATCCCAACCAGCTGGCCCCGGAACAGGGCCTGTGGTCGCTGTCCTCGAAGACGAATTTCTACATCCCGGCCTATTACGTGCGCGGCGCGATTTCGGGCTTTTCCGGCAATGTCGCCGAGAATTCGGCCACGGCCGGCTTGGGCGGCCCGGTCTCAGGCGGGTCGGTGACCCGGGGAGCAGCCTATTCCCTTGTTTCGGTTGACCTCACCGTGGGCCACCTCCAGCAGCGGACGCTGATCAACCGGGCGCGCGCCGCCAATGAAGTGGTGCTCGAGTCGCGCGGTGGCGGGACCCAGGTCGGCGGCATCCTCGAGAAATATGGCGCCAACCTGGAAATCGTTGCCAGTCAATCGGATGGGATTCCCCAGGCGGTCCGCGCGCTGATCGAGCTGAATGCCATTGAGGTGCTGGGCCGGCTCACGGCGGTGCCTTACTGGCGCTGCCTCGGCTCGGCGCATGACAATCCGGACGTGGTCGAGGCCCGCGAGGATATCTATTCAAGCATGTCCGAAGCCGAGCGGGTGGTCTTCCTGCAGCGCCGGCTGAACCGGCTGGGATACTATGCAGGGGAACTCAACGGGGTCCGCTCCGACGAGCTCATGGAAGCGGCTGCGCGCTTTGCCGGCGATCGGGGGTTCACCGGGGAAATCGACGAACTTACTCTGTATCATGCACTGACCGACTGGAGCGAAACGGATCCGCCCGCGCCGGGACCTGCAGCGTCTCCCCGGCCGGCCGAGGTGGCCTCACAACCGGTGGAAGCGGCGCTGGAACGCCAGAGCCAGGGCCTGTCGGTGCAGTTGGCCCTGCTCGCCGATCAGCGCACGCCCGGGGCGCCGGTGTCCCTCGCGCTGACGAGCGACCAGGCAGCCTACGCCTATTGCTACCTCGAGGACGCGTCGGGAACGCTCGCCCGGGTCTTCCCGAACCGCTGGCAGCCCGACCCCCTGCTACCGCCTGACCGGGCCGTGAAGGTTCCCGGCGACAAGGCGGCATTCGACCTTGTGGTACCCGCAGCAGGCCAGACCGAGCAGGTTGCCTGTTTCGTGTCGACAGCGGAACTGAGCCAGGCCATGCCGCCTTCGGTTCAGGTGCAGGACCTAACGCCGCTGCCCTTTGATTCGCTGAAAGCGCTGCAGTCGGAATACAGCCGGACCGCCAAGTCACTGCAGGGAGACCTGATTGTCAGGCAGCTCTCGCTGTCCGCGCAGTAGCGGCTTCACAAGCCTGCGCGCATGAAGTCCCGGCAAAAAAGAGCGCCGCCGACCAATCAGGCCAGCGGCGCTCCCGTTTTTCACGCCACTTCAGTCTACATGACACTCTACTGAGGGGATGCGGGCGTATTGTCTACTTGCCGAAATCACAAAACTGTAGAGAACGTGATGTTCCGTCGGGTTCCGTTGCGGAATAAGTGCGCCCGGACAGCTCATCGCCCTCGCACATGATGCCCATCTGATAGAGATCGACCAGGTAGGAATTGTCAGGCGTCAGGTTCGCATCGATCATCAGGTCGACGGCATCCTGGTGATTGCCGAGGCGGAACAGGGCCTCGAAGCGCTCCTCGCTCGAAAACTCTCCCTGTTCGAGAGCGAAATTGATCGATGTGGCTTCGCCGCGGGCCGTGTCGAGCAGGGTCTGGGCGTCTGCGGCCTTCGGATGGTCGGGAACCAGGGCGAGAAGTTCTTCGGCATCGGAGATGGCTCCCCAGACATTATTGCCATCGCCGTAGCGGAGTTTCGCCCGCTCGAAGAGCACGGTGCCCTTTTCGGCATCACTGAGGTCGGGATTGCCGAGCATCTGGGTGAGCCGGTCGATGGCGGCCTGTTCATTGCCGGCCGCGATGAGTTCATCGACCGTGGCCATGCCGAGATCGAGCTCGGTGACCTCGGCTTCGGCCAGGGCGATTTCGCCGACGGGGGCAAGCTCTGTCGGCGAGCTGGCGGTATCGGTCTCGGCGACCGGCGCGGGCGCGCTGGCCTCGGGCTCGGGCGCGCTGGCGCAGGCAGCAAGCGCGGCAACGGACGCGGTGGCAAGGATGGTGCGGATCATGGCTGGGACTCCCCTGTGGATTGAGCTCCCGCGACACTACACAGGGTCCCCGGACGGGCAAGCGACGGTTTCGTGGCTTTTTCGCGAAAGGCTGTGGCCGGGACAGGGCTTGCCCGCCCTTTCCGGGCGGGCGCGTGGTCGGCTGGGCAGGGACTGCCGGATCAGAAGGCGTAGCGGACCATGAACTGGACCACGGCGCCACCTTCCTCGGTTTCGAGCTCATACTCGTCGAAGTCCCGGGCGACCTGATCGGCTTCGGTGTCGAACTTGTTGAAGACCTCGTCCTTGGAGGCGTTCAGGAGGTTCTGGCCGACAAGCCGCATGGTCAGCGAGTCCCCGAAACTCTTCTCGGCGAAGATTTCGAGATCGGAACCATAGGAGGTCGTGACTTCCTCGGCCACGACGCGCCCGAAGGCGTCGCCCTGCTCGCGATAGGTCACACCGAAGGCCGCATCGATGGTCGGGAGGTCCTGGATGAAGCCGACATTGAAGACATAGTCGGACTGGTCATTGAAGGTCCGCTCGCCGATGAAATCGGTCACTTCGCTGTCGAGCAGGGAGACATTGGCGAACACGCCGGTGTTCTCGAGGCCGACTGCGGTGAGCGGGGTGGAGAGATCGAACTCGATGCCGTAGACATCGCCGTCGCCGATATTGCGCGGCTCGTAGATGGCAAAGCCAGGACCTTCGGAGCCTTCTTCATCTGTGCGGAACAGTTCGATCAGGTCCTCGACCTGGCGGTAGAAGATGTTGACACCGAACACGCCGCCATCGGGCAAGCGCCGCTCATAGCCGACATCGAGGCCTTTCGCGATTTCCGGTTCGAGGCCCGGATTGCCGCGCAGGTCGTCATCCTCGATCTCGGCCTCGAGCGTGATCGGCAGGATAAGATTGAAGTCTGGACGGCGGACCGTACGGGCCGCCGAAAGGATCAGCCGGTCGGTCGGCGTGACATCGAACTTGAGGCTGCCTGATGGCAGCAGCACGCCGTAATCCTGGTCCGCGCTGGTGCCGGCAAGGCGCTCGGTCGCCGTGGTCTCGGTGGTTTCGTAGCGCAGGCCGGCTTCCCAGCTGAGCTTGTCGAACTCGCCATTGAAGACGCCATAGACGTCAAGGCGCTGTTCCTCGATCGCGGCGATGCCGCCCTCGTCGCCCGGCACCTCGATCTCAGCGGTGCGCAGGCTGAAGGGCGTATCGGAGAACTGGTCCCAGGGGTCGGTGAAGCCCTCGATCTCGTCCTCGCCGACAAGGATCGAGAAGTCGCGCTGCTTGTCCTGGAAATAGGCGCCGAGCTCGAAGTCGAGCGCATCGGAGAGGGCAAAGGACTGGGACAGTTCGAAGGTCAGTTCCTCATCCTGGATGTCGGTGAGCTCCCGCTCCTGCGCGACTGCCTCATCCTCGAAATCGATTTCGTCCTCATCGTTCAGGCGGTCTTCCTCGAAGGCTGCGAAGCCGATGCGGGCCTCGAATTCGCCGCCGAACATGGGCCGCCTGTAAGCCGAATCCACAGTGTAGCTGGTCTGGTCGATCTGCTGCAGCTGCTGGTTGTCGGTCAACAGGGCACCGCCGGCATTGACCGGCCCGGTCTTCGCGGTGGGGTCCTCATATTCGAAGGACCGTTCGGCCTCTTCCCGGTCGGTGACGGTGACGAAGCCGCCGATCTCGAATTCCGAGCCGTCATTCATTTCGAGATTGTACCGGCCGTTGAAGGAGTAGTCGGTGCCGTCGCGGGTGTCGGTCTGGTCCTCGCGATTGTCGAATTCGTTCTCGCGGAAGGCCGGATCGTTTTCCGGGCTGTCACCGAACCTCTGGGAGAACTTGATCTTGGGATTGTAGCGGCCCTGGATATTGCCGCCGAGCAGGAGCCGGCCCGGCCCGGCCGCCGCGCCGTAGACGAAGCCGAAACTGGGCTTCAGCTCGCCATCTTCATAGCTGAGGGCGCCGGCGCGGAGATAGCCGCCTTCAAGGTCGTAGCCGTCGCGCAGGACGATGTTGAGGGCGCCGGCGACGGCATCGCCGGTACGGCGGGCCGAGGAGGAGCGGACGATCTCGACCCGCTCAATGAGTTCGGCGGGGATCCGGTCGAGCAGGAAGGAGCGGTCATTCTCGGCGCCGGGCACGCGCTCGCCATTGATCAGCAACTGGGCGTAGGAGGGGGCAAGGCCGCGGAAGCGCGGACCATCGGATTCGTTCACGTCCGACAGGAAGGTCACCGACGGCACGCGGCGGAGCGCATCGCCGGCGGTCAGCGGCTCGAAGCGCTGGAAGTATTCGGCGTCATATTCGAGGATCGGCTCGGTTTCCTCGGACCGGTTGCGATATGGGATCTGGCCGATCACCACGATTTCCTCGGCCCGGAGAGGGGCGTCGCTGGCGCCCTCGGCGGTCCCGGCGGTGGCGTCCGTGGGAGTCTGGGCCGTTGCGGCGGCAAGACTGCTGAGTGCGAAGACGGCAGCGCTCGAAAGCACTGTTGTGCGGTAGGACATGGACTTTCCCCTCAATAGATCGGGGACAAGTATCGCCGCTTGATGACAGATTTTCGTCAGCTCGCCGGAAGAAATGACAAGGTTTCATGACAGGCTGCGCAGCAACGGGCGCACCAAGTGTGGCATCAGACTGCAGTCAGGGAGTGCCGAGGGGGCAAGCCTGTCCGGTCAGCCCGCAGCCATGGTCTCGATGGCAGCCACGTCACCGCGACCGAGCGCTTCGATGGCGCGGGCGGCAATATGGCGGGCGTTCAGGCCGGCCGCTTCGTACATGACGTCGGGCTTGTCCTGCTCCTGGAAGATGTCCGGCAAGGTCATGGTGCGGATCTTCACGCCGGCATCAAGAGCGCCGGTGCGTGACAGGTCATGCAGCACGAAGGCGCCGAAACCGCCGACGGCACCTTCCTCGATCGTGATCAGGACTTCATGCCCGCGCGCGAGCCGGTGAAGAAGGTCGCTGTCGAGGGGCTTGGCGAAGCGCGCATCGGCCACGGTCGTGGACAGGCCCTGTCCGGCGAGCATGTCGGCGGCCTTGAGGCATTCGGCCAGCCGCGCGCCGTAGGAGAGGATCGCGATGGTGGTCCCTTCCCGGACAATCCGCCCCTTGCCGATCTCCAGCACTTCGGGCGATTCCGGGATCTCGACGCCGAACCCTTCGCCACGCGGATACCGGAAGCAGGAGGGCCGGTCGTCGATGGCATGGGCGGTGATCGTCATGCGGGCCAGTTCGGCCTCGTCGGCCGCCGCCATGCAGATCATGCCGGGCAGGGCACCCATGTAGCCGATATCGAAGCTGCCGGCATGGGTTGCCCCGTCGGCACCGACAAGACCGGCACGGTCAATCGCAAAGCGGACGGGCAGCTTCTGGATGGCGACATCGTGGACCACCTGGTCATAACCGCGCTGGAGGAAGGTGGAGTAGATTGCGGCGAACGGTTTCATGCCGTCGGCGGCGAGCCCTGCGGCAAAGGTGACGGCGTGCTGTTCGGCAATGCCGACATCGAAATGCCTCTCGGGGAAGGACTTGCCGAAAATGTCGGTCTTCGAGCCATTGGGCATCGCCGGGGTGACCGCACAGACCAGCGGGTCCCGGTGGCCCAGCGCTTCGAGCGTGTCGCCGAAGACCTTCTGGAAGCTCGGGGCCCTGGGGGCGGATTTCTGCTGTTCGCCGGTGATGACGGAGAATTTCGACACACCGTGATACTTGTCCGAGGAATTCTCGGCCGGCGCATAGCCCTTGCCCTTCTGGGTGATGGCATGGATCAGGATGGGCCCGTCCAGGATGCGCTGGACGTTCTCGAGGATTGGCAGCAGGACATCAAGGTCGTGGCCGTCGATGGGGCCGATATAGTAGAAGCCCAGTTCCTCGAACAGGGTGCCCCCCATGGCGAAGCCGCGCAGGTATTCCTCGGCCTTGCGGGCCGGGGTTTCGAGGCCGATGGGGCGGGCGACGCGCTTGGCCAGACGCCGCAGCCCGCGATAGGGGCGGGAGGACACGAGGCGGGACAGGTAGTGGCTCATCGCACCGACTGGCGGGGCGATGGACATTTCATTGTCATTGAGAATGACGATCAGCTTGGAACCGTCGAGACCGGCATTGTTCATCGCCTCATAGGCCATGCCGCCCGACATCGACCCGTCACCGATCACGCAGATGACGTGGTTGTCCCGACCCTGAATGTCGCGTGACTTGGCGAACCCGTGCCCGGCCGAAATCGAGGTGCAGGCATGGGCCGCGCCGAACGGGTCATAGACGCTCTCCGACCTTTTCGTGAAACCCGACAGGCCTCCGCCCTGGCGCAGCGTCCGGATCCGGTCCTTGCGACCGGTCAGGATCTTGTGCGGGTAGCACTGGTGGCCGACATCCCAGATCAGGATGTCATCCGGGGTGTCGAAGACAGCGTGGATGGCGACGGTCAGTTCGACAACACCCAGACCCGAGCCGAGATGGCCCCCGGTCACGGAGACCGTGTCGATGACTTCCTCCCGGACTTCGTCGGCAAGCCGCTTGAGGTCGGCACGACTGAGCGCCTTCAGGTCGCTCGGTGTGTCGATGCTGTCCAGGAGGCGGTTCTTGAGAAGCTCTGTCATCTTATTCTCTTATTATATTCCAATGCAAAAGGCGACTTTAATGCCGTCGCCCCAGCACGAAGTCTACAGATTGCCGCAGGTATTCGGCCCGGTTTCGGAACACGGCCAGATGGTCGCGTGCCTGGTTGGCCAGCAACTCCACGCGCTCGCGTGCGCCCTCGATCCCGAGCAGGGTCACGAAATTTGCCTTGCCCTTCGAATGATCCTTGCCGGCGGCCTTGCCCATCAGGGTCTCGTCCCCTTCGGCATCGAGGAGGTCGTCGGCGATCTGGTAGGCCAGGCCGAGGTCATGGGCGAAACCGCTCAGGTGCTGGCGTTCGTAGTCCGAAGCGCCACCGAGTATGGCGCCAGCTTCGACAGCATACGAGATCAGCGCGCCGGTCTTCAGTCGCTGCATCCGGGTGATGGTATTGAGATCGCGCGGCATGTCGGTGCCCAGCATGTCGATCATCTGGCCGCCAACCATGCCCTTTGCCCCGGCGGCCCTGGCGAGCGTGGAGATGAGCAGTGTCCGCACCTCGGCATCGTCATGGGTCACGGGGTGGGCCAGGATCTCGAAGGCAAGGGTCAGCAGGGCATCTCCCGCCAGAACGGCCGTCGCCTCGTCGAAGGCCTTGTGAACGGTCGGCTGGCCACGGCGGAAATCGTCATTGTCCATGCAGGGCAGGTCGTCATGTACCAGCGAATAGGTGTGCACGCATTCCAGCGCCGCAGCGGCGCGCAGCAGTGCGGTTTCCGAGGCCCCGAACATCTTGCCCGTGTGCAGGACGTAGAACGGACGCATGCGCTTGCCATTGGCCAGGGCGGCATGCCGCATCGCCCGCATCAGGTCCGCTTCCGGGCCCGACGCGTTCGGGATCAGCTGGTCGAGGGCGACCGTGATCTTGTCCGCCACTTCGCGAAGCAGCGCAAGAAAGGGGGGATCGGCTTCAGCCCCGCTCACGGTCCCTACTCGAAAGCGGCTGGTTCAGTCGCCGTCGAGCCGTCCTTGCCTTGGACGATCTGTTCGACCTTGAGCTCGGCAGCCTTCAGCTTCGCTTCGCAATGCGCCCGAAGGGCCTCACCTCGCTCATAGCGGGCAATCGATTGTTCCAGCTCGACATCGCCGCGATCGAGCTCGGCGACGATTGCCTCGAGCTCCTTCAGGGCGGCCTCGAAGGACAATGACTGAATCGGAGGGGTGGTCTTTGTCGCCATGGACGGCTCCTCTTTTCCGCTCCACCATAGTCAGGTGCATCGCCACTCACAATCCTGCAGGTTGGAGATAAAGCGCGATGGGTCGGCAAGGAGGAACGTCGAATGAGTCGGGACAGTGATATTCTGGTGGAGCGGCAGGAGGGCATCGTCACCGTGACGCTGAACCGGCCGGAGAAGCGGAACGCGCTGACGCTCGGCATGCAGGCCGATCTTGCCGATGCCCTCTGGGAGGCGGACGAGGATACCGGCGTGCACGCGGTGATCCTTGCTGGCGCGGGAAAGGATTTCTGCGCCGGGTATGATCTGTCGGGCGCGGGCAGCGCGGTGCCTGACACCGCGTTTCATGCGGCCGGGCGAAAGTATCGCGGTGCGCGCAGCATCGATGACGATGCCTGGCAGCTCGAACGGGCCCAGCGCTACCGCATGGCGATCTTCGACATGCACAAGCCCGTTATCGCAGAAGTCCGGGGCGCCTGCCTGGCCGGCGGGACCGACCTCGCCTTCCTTTGCGACATGGTGATCGCCGCCGCCGACGCCCGCATCGGCTTTCCACCCGCCCGCGATCTCGGCGCGCTGCCAAACCAGATGTGGGTCTACAATTGCGGCCCGCAATGGGCGAAGCGGCTGATGCTCACCGGCGACAGCATCACCGGCCACGAGGCCCAGGCGATTGGCCTGGTCATGAAGGCGGTACCGGAACCGGACCTTCGGGCCGAGACGGAGGGGCTTGCCCGCCGGCTTGCGCTGATCGATCCGGACCTGCTTGCGGCCAACAAGCGGATCGTGAATCTCGCCATGGAACTGATGGGCGCGCGGACCTTGCAGCGGCTGGCTGCGGAGAATGACGTGCGCGGTCACAACACCCGCGCTGCCGATCGCTTTCGCGCGGCGGTGAAGGCAGAAGGTCTGAAGGCAGCGCTCAAGGCCCGCGATGCGCCGTTCGGGGACGGACGGGCGCGGGTGTTCGGTCCGGAGACGCGCGATCCCGACGGACGGCTGGTCGAGGACTGATCCGCACTTTCAGCCGCGCCACTGGTACGTCCGGAAGCTCCAGTACCCGTCACCGCCGTCGTGGACGCAGCGCCAGCCGAGTGTGCGCAGTTCGGGGCGCAACATGCGGTTGAACCAGCCATGGGCCGCGAGATAGACCTTTCCTGCGCTCGCCTCGGTGTCGAGCAGGCGGGCCGCTTCACTGGCGCGGGCGCGGGCCTGTGCAATATCCTCCCCGTCCAGGCTGTGCCCGTTGAGCCAGGCTGCGCGTGCGAGAATGTTCCATGTCTTCGGCAGGTAGCGCACGACGGGCAGGCAGGGTGGCGGCAGCGGGGCCTCGTTGAACAGGGCGCACTGGCGGGCCTCAAGGTGTGGTGCAGCAAGGGCGGCCGTCTCGATGGCGCGCTGGCGCTGGGAGGTGAGCACGACCTGCGCGTCGGCAACGGCGGCGCGAAGCCCCTCCGGGACGCTTTGGTTCTCGGCCAGGCTGCCCGTTTCGTACCGGTCCCACCAGTCGGTGTATTCGCGCCAGGTAAGCCTCGGACCGACCTTGCGATCGAGCGCGGGACGGCCATGCCTGGAAATGATGATGGGCCCGCGCTGCAGGCGCGTGCCACGCCCCTTCGCCGCCTCGGGCGCCGGGCGGGTTTCCGGTGTCGGGTTCGCCGTCTCGCTCATCGTATGCGGGGGGTTATCGGCCTTCCGGCGAGCCGGCAAGCCGCCGTTCGCTCAGAGCCCCTTCCATAGCCGGCCGGGAAGGCATTCTGTGGTCTCGGTATCTCGACAGCGATAGAAGGAGAGGATCACCGTGTCTGCGCGGCCGATGAGATGATCCATGGGCACGAAACCGATCGAGGCGCGTTCGGCCGGGATGCGCGGATCGAGCGTACAGCCCGCCCGGTCGATCACCCCGTTCACCGGCGGACAATGGCCGGTGGTCTCGCGACCATCCGTGGAATTGTCGCGATTGTCGCCAATGAAGAGCAGGTGCCGCTCCGGCACGACGAACTCGAAGGTGTTGTCCAGCCGCCCGTTGGTGTCGAACTGGTGAATGAGCCAGGACTTGCCGTTGATCGTCTCGCGATACTCGTTTGCGATCCTGGGGCCGCGCGGCTCGTGGGCGATATAGGAGAAGTTGCGCACGAACTCGGTCGGGACGGGCTCGCCATTGAGGAACAGCTGCTCGCCCCGGAAGACCACGTGATCGCCCGGCAGTCCGATCACCCGCTTGATCATGACGCGATTGAAATGCGGATGCATGAAGACGGCGACATCGCCGCGCTCCGGGGTGCGGGCAAACAGGCGCCCCTCGCCCAGCGGCAGCAGGCGGCCAAGTCCCCACGGCACCGAGAAGCGGCCATAGCCGTAGGCGAATTTCGACACCGCTACCCGGTCGCCGACGCGCAGGTTCGGAACCATGCTCTCCGACGGGATGACGCGCTGCTCATAGACCAGCATCGAGAAGACGAAGAACAGCGGAATGAACACGGCGAGCGTCACCGCCCATTCCTTCAACTCACGCAGGATCTTGTCGCCGAGGCTGAGCGGCGGCTGTCCGGACTTGCCCGTGGTGGTGTCGCTGCTCATTGGCGGCCTCGCAAGCTGTCAGATCGCGGTTTTAGAGCACCGGCAGGGTTATGCAAACTGCCCTCCAGACACCGTGCGCAATCGCCCGTCGCGGGTCACACCGCGACGTAGGTGTCGACGCCATCGGGGCCAGTCGTGCGGGCGATGGCACCGCGCACGAGCAGGAGGTTGAGGTGGGCCAGCGCTTCGCCCGTCGCCATGCCAAGCGTGTCCTCGTCGATCCGGCGGGCGAACAGGGCCGTGAACGTGTCGACGACGCGCATGGGTGTCTCCAGCCGCGAAAGCAGCCGCGAGAGGGCCGTTTCATGGCCGTCGATGAGGTGGGTCAGCCGCTTGTGCACGCCCCGGAACGGCTCGTTATGGGCCGGCAGGACAAGCACATCTTCTGGCAGGACATCGCGCAGTCGGCTGCAGCTCTCGAGCCATTCGGCGAGCGGGTTGGCGTCGGGCTCGGTAGGGAAGACCGATACATTCGATGAGATCCGCGGCAGGATCTGGTCACCGGAGATGACGAGGTTGAGGGCCGGGCAGAACAGGCAGGCATGTTCGGGCGAATGCCCCCGACCGATGAGGACGGTCCAGCTCTGGCCTGCCATCTCGAAGACATCACCCTCGGACAGGCGGCGATAGGCGTCGGGCATGCGCGAGACGGCGCGTCCGAACCCGCCGAATTTCGCCTTGTAGGTCCCGATCTGTGCCGCGGTCCATCCTGCGCGGTGGTAGAAGTGCGTCCCGGCCTCGGGGGCCTCGCGTCCGGTGTCGGCAACCAGCGTCCGGCAGGTGAGATATTCGAGCCGGCTCATCCAGAGTTCGGCGCCGGGAAACTTCCGTGACAGCCAGCCTGCATTGCCGACATGATCGGGATGCATGTGGGTGACGATGATGCGGCGGACCGGCCGGCCGCCAAGCCTGTCAGCGAAGATCTGTCGCCAGGCCGACTTCGTGTCCTCCAGCGGCATGCCGGTATCGACGATGGTCCAGCTGTCGCCATCATCGACCAGCCAGAGATTGATGAACTTCAGCGAGAAGGGCAGCGGCATGCGCACCCAGTGGATCCCAGGGGCAACCTCGAGCGTCTCACCGTGCGGCGGCGTGTCCTCGCCCCAGGGATAGGTGAGACCGCCCTTGCCCGTGGTCTTGCCCCGCATTTGGCCTGCTCCTGCCTCGCCCGATGCGTGCCCGCTGCCCGTTGTCGCCTGATATCCGTCCATCAGGGAGCCATGCCACATCAGGCGACGGGGTGGAACGGGTGCCGCAGGGGCAGACCTCCGATCTCGCAGGTTCAGTCGAATTCGCGCTGCCATTCGATCCGCGCGCCCTGGGATTCGCCAGGGGTCAGGTCTGCCTCGACCTCGAGGTTGCGGTAAGGCGTCCATTCGATGATCACCGCAGGCTGGCCGACGCGGCTGGTCCGGACCTCGAGATACACGTCCTCGGCAAGGTATTTGCCCGTCGCCACGCTGGTGCCGCCCCCCTCCTCGGTGGCGAGGTCGAGCGTGTCGAGGCCAAGCGCGTCCTCGAGACCGCCGAGCAGGTCCATGCCCCCGCCACTGCCGGCGAGGCTGGCGAGGCCACCGGCGAGTTGCAGGGCTTCAAGCTCCGAAAGCTCGCTCGGCGAGCGGCCGAACAGGACCCGCGAGAGCACCTCGTCCTCGGGCAGAACCGGTTCCGATGACAGGGTGATCTCCGGGGTGGCGGGCGTGCCGGTGATCAGGATCACGGCGCGGATGTCGTTGGCTTCGCGCACCGCGCGGAGGTCCAGCTCCGCTTCCGAAGGATCACCGGCCAGCCGCACGCTCGACTCCTCGAAAAGGAAGCGTTTGCCGGCAAAATCGAAATGGCCGCGGACAATCGTCGCTTCGCCCGTGATCATCGGCGCACCGGCGGGACCGGTGATCGTCGCACCGAGACCGAACTCCGCGTCCAGTCCCAGGCCAGAGATGAAGATCCGGCGTGGTGCATCAAGTGCGATATCGAGCGCGAGGCGGGTCGTCCTATCCGTGGGTGGTTCCGGGGCCGGCTCGGGATCGCCGCTGCCATTCGGGAAGGTCACGTCGAGGGTCTGGTAGCTGGCGCCCTGGATCTGCGTTGGATCGATTTCCGCGCGATCGATCGTGATATCGCCCGCAATGGCCAGGCCCGCATCGGTCTCCTCGAGCGTGAGCTTGCCGGACCCGCGCGCGCGAATGTCCTGGCGATTGACCACGAACAGGTTGCTGGCCTTTAGCGCCAGCGTGCTGCCGCCGGCGCCGGGCACATACGCGCCCTGACCGGACAGCGTGCCGCCTTCCGGGCCCGTTGCGTCAAACCGTTCAAGGGTAAACCGGCCGTGATCAATCGTCGACACAACGGCGAGGTCCTCCAGGACGAGGCCGAGATCGCCGTGCTCGATCCGTCCGCCGGAAAACGAGATGCGTCCGGTGGTGGTACCGGCCGCATCGGAAAGACCGCCGGCGAGATCGAGATCAAGCTGGCCGGACATGGCGACGGACGGCGGCAGGAGAAGCGCGGCGACCGCATCGATCGCGCCATCGCCTGCGATGTCGTAGCGTGCCGCTTCGGGATTTGACAGCGCCAGTCCGGGCCAGGCGGGGCTGGGGTCGAGAGGGGCGTCCAGGCGGGCCTGAAGGCCTAGTCCCTGATTGTCTGCAAGTGATAGGGTCCCGCGCAATCCGGCAACGTCGCCTGTCAGGGTATAGTCGAGCGTGACGGGGGTGTCTGGGTCTCCCGGGGGAGCAAGGCCGGTGAGGCTGCCGCTCGCCCGGATCTCGGTGTCGCCGGGCCCCGTACCCGTCGCGATGGTCAGCTCACCGGCGAGGTTGCCGCCCGTGACCGGCCGTTGCAGCAGGTCAAGCACCGGGGCCAGGGCCAGGCCGTCATGGCGGGCCCGGAGATGTGTGGAGCCGGCGCGCGCGGCATATTCCGCCTCGATCGTGCCGCCGAGCGCGCCCAGCCGGCCACTGGCGTGCAGGTCTCCTGTGGCGGCATCGCGGCGGACCTCGACCGGCTCGATCACCCGGGTCGTGAGGGTGTCGAGCTGCAGCACGGGCGAGACGACAAGGTGGGTCACGGTGTCGCCGAGGCCAGCGAGTTCGCCGCTGAGGTCCAGGCTGACAGGGTGGCGGCGACCGTCGAGTTCGAGCGTGCTTTCGCCACGGCCCTCGAACCGGGCCAGCGCTGGTGTGCCGTTCATGGCAAACCGCACCATGCTTTCGCCGAGCCCGGCAACCGAAGCGATTTCGGCGCGGGCATCGAGGTCGAGTTGTGCCGCGTCGATGCGGGCTCGCGCATTGAGGCTCTGCACGGGCGTGCCGACGACGGGACCGCCTTCAACTGAGAGTGCAGCGGTGAGGGCAAGGGGGTCGGAGAACGGCGCGCTGATCTCGCCGCTCGCCGAGACGCCGAGGGCCTTGGCGTTGAGATTGTCCAGGCGCCAATGGGTGGCGTTCAGCGCCAGACCGGTATCGAGGCGCAGGGGGCCGCCCTCGCTTCCGGCATCGCCCTCTTCCCTGCTTGCGAGCCGTCCATCGGCGCGCGCAGATAGCTGGCCGGTGAAGTCGAGGCTGCCTGCCAGCGTGCCGTCGAGTGTCAGCTCGGCGTTTTCGAGCTCCTGGCCGGACAGTGTGATCTGGTCGGTACGGGCAGAGAGACCGATCGCAAGCTGTTCGATGGGGCCTTCCAGTGCGGCCTCGAGATGGACCGGCGCGCCGGGAACAGCGCCGGGATCCGGTCGGACATCACCTTCGAGACGGGCCGACAGCCGACCATCCCCTGTGCGCGCCGCCTGTCCGGCCAGGTCGAGCCCCTGCGCGCGGATTGACAGCGCGGGAAGGGTGACACCGCCATCGGCCTCGCTGCGGGCGGACACCTCCATGTGCACGCGCGAGCCGACAATCGGCGCGAACGCGGCGGGCAGACCTTCGAAGTCCGTGGCTTCGCCTTTGAACCGGATCAGCGGCCGCGTCCCATCCTGCGTCTCGGTCTCCCACGTCCCGGCAAGGTCGAAGGGCAGGGCGGAGGATGCCCGGCCATCGGCCCGGAGGGCGCCCGACAGGCGGAGGAGGTTGTCCGCAGGCCGAAGGCTGCCGCTCGCGGAAACGGCGGCATGCGTGCCGGAGAGCTGGAACCGGTCGAGGACCAGCATCGCGCCGCCCTCGGCCTGGCGGGCTTCGAGCGTCATGGACGGCGTCTCGCCGAGGAGCTGTCCCGCCGGGCCATCGAGATCGGCAGCGCTGGCTTCCAGCGCCACCCGCAGGTGTGGTGGACCCGCGCCGGCCTCGAACCGGACCGGTCCTGCCACCTGCCGGACTGGTCCGAGCGGGGTGGTGAGATTGCCAAGGCTCAGATCGCCGTCGACCGACCAGTCACCGGGGGAGTTGCGGGTCGTGAACGCGATGCGGACAAGCTCGGCGTCGACCCCCTCGGTCCCGAGGACCTTGCCGAGGCCGTCGAGCGAAGCGACAACGGCGATCGAGCCGTCGGCTTGTCCGGCATCCGTGCTGACGGCCGCCTTCAGCCGGTCGGTATTGGCCTGCAGCGACAGGCGGGACCGGCCATCGCGTTCGACCTGCGACAGGGTGGCGTCGAGCGCGTCGCCGATGCGCGCGCCGATGGGGGCGGTCAGGGGGTGGCGGGAGAGATCGACGGACGCCTGGCCGCCGAGTTTGCCATCCTCGCGGCTGACCGTCGCGGACAGGGCCGGCGCGCCGGAAATCGTCGTATCGGCCGCCAGTTGCCAGGTATCCTGGTCGCCGCTCGCCTCGGCCAGCACCTGCATCGACTGATCGTCGGCCAGCCGGGCGAGGGAGGCAATCAGGCCGCCAGCGGGCGCGGCCACCTCGACCCGTCCGCCGAGCACGCCGCCATCGGGCCATGTCAGGTCGATATCGATCCGGTCGCCGGCCGCATCTTCCGGCACAAGGTCGGCCTCGATGTCCCACCCCGCAGTCTCGATCGCCCCTGAGGCGGAGATGGAGAAAACGGCTTCCGCGCCGGTGAGATCCGGACCGGTTTCCAGCCGGACGACCGTCAGCGTGCCCAGCCGCCCCCCGCGCAGGAGGTTGCCGGTGCCGTTGTCCTCCGTCGCCGGGGACGTGGCCAGGACCGGCTGCCGGGCGATGCGGAGAGTGCCGAGCGAGGCCTCGCCGATCACCAGTTGCCGACGCGCGAGCGCCAAGGGCGACCAGTCGAGCCGGACGTTGTCCGCCGTCAGCCAGATGCCCTCGGCGTCGGCAACGGTGAGCTGGTCGATGGTGAACCGGCCCAGCAGGTCGCCCTCCAGCCCTTCGATCGCGAGGCGCTGGACAGACGGCGTAAGCGCTTCGAGCCGGGCCTCGACGAGATCGCGTCCGATCTCGGTTGCGGCGAGTCCCCGCGTCAGAAGCCCAAGCCCCGCCAGTCCGCCCCCGAACAGGGCGAGCGACCATACCAGGCGTCGGCGTCGGCGCCGGCGAGGGGAGGAAGGCATGTCCGCCATCAGAAGGCCTGCCCGATGGACAGGTAGATCTGCAGTGCATCGTCGCTCTCGCGGGGGTCGAGGGGCGTGGCGATGTCCAGCCGGATCGGCCCGGCAACGGTGTCGTAGCGGACGCCGAAGCCGGCCCCGAAACGCATTGCGTCAATGCTGGGCGAGGTGCTGGCCGAAACCTCGCCGCCATCGATGAACGCCACGAGGCCGAGTTTTTCACCCAGACGGTAGCGCAGTTCGGCGGAGACTTCGAGCACGGACTGTCCGCCAACCGGCCGTCCATCGGGGGTCGCCGGACCGATGGATTGGTATTCGTATCCGCGCACACTGCCGCCCCCGCCGCCGAAAAAGCGCTGCTCGGAGGGGATGTCGATGAAGCTGCCGCCGAGGACTGTACCGAGCCGCATGCGCACGGCGGCCACGACGCGCTCGTCGACCCCGATCGGCCGGTAGGCGCGAACCTGGCCGCCGAGACGGAGAAGCTGGGTGTCGACATCGCCCTGTGCGATGGACGGTTCAACCGTGGTCTCGGCCCGCCATCCCCGGCGTGCGTCGAGCGGGTCATCGGCGCGGTCGATGCGGACACCGCCGAGGAGCTTGAGGCTCTGCACCGAGCGCGTCAGGGGACGAAGCGCGCGCGTCTCGACCAGAAGCGTCTCCCGGAGGCTCTCTCCGCTGATGCCGTAAGTGAATGACAGCCGATCCGAAACGGTATGATCGACCTGTGCGAGCAGGGCCAGGCGCTGGCTGTCAAAGGCGTCGGTGGTTTCGTCCGATGCAATGACGGAGAGTTCAAGGTCCCGCCCGAAGCCGAATTCGTGCGGCCTGTCCCATGTCAGCGCAAGTTCGCGGCGCAGGTCAGCCACCGCAAGCTCCGTCCTCAGGCTGTCTGCGCGCTTCGAGAGATCACGGCGCTCATGTTCCAGCCGCAGGCCCAGCCCCTCATCGGTGGCGAAGCTGACACCGGCCGCGACCCGGTTCCGGGGCCGGGACCGGAGCCGGACATGGACGTTGCGGACCTCGGCTCCGCTCGGTGCGATCCGGCTCGGCGTATCGGACAGCGCCACCTGGACGGAGCCGAACAGACGGTCGCGGCCGAGCCGGTCCCGCAGCCTGTCCAGTTCGCCGGGCGCATAGGGTGTGCCGGGCGGAAAGCTGATGAAGCGGGTCAGGAAGCTGTCCCGGACCCGGCCGTCGGTCTCGAACACCACCTCGCCCAACAGCACAGGGGGCCCCGAACGGATGCTGTAGCGGATATCGACCGTGCCGGCCTCGCGATTGCCCACCGTTTCGCGTCCGAGCGTGTCGGCGTCGGGATAACCGGCCCGGCGCAGGGCGCCGATGATGAGGGCTTCCTGGTCAATCACGCGGGATGGGATCGCAATGTCCCCGCGGGCGAGGTCGAGCGCGCGTTCGACAGCCAGGCGGACTCCTTCGGGCGGTGCCGGATCGGCGAAATCGATGCGCAGCCCGGCGATGGTGAACGCAGGGCCCGGCGCGATTTCAAGCACGGGGCGGGGGGGCGGTCCCACGTCGATGCGGGACTCGATCACCGGGTCGAAATGGGCATTTGCGTTCAGGACGGTCCGCGCCAGCCCGGTGGCGCGCTGGGCCAGCCGACGGGCGGCAAGCGGCGTTTCGGCGAAGTCGAGGGCACCGATGGCTGCGGCAATCTCGGCGCGCACCGGTTCCGGCAGCGCCGGTGCGTCAAGCCGGACGGGGGCAGACCGTTCGGCCTGTGCACCGGCATGCGGCACCATGGCGCCGAGGAGGAGACACGAGGCGATGGCCCTGCCGGCGCCGATGGCGACATGGCCCGGTCGGTTGCTCCGCATCATGGCAAGGTGACTTTCGATCCCGACGCTCGACATGTCGTGTCCGGTCCTGCTGCGCCTGCCCCGCCATGGGAGTTATTCCGCACTGTCGGACACGTCATAGGCAAGGAAGAAATCCAGTGGCAGGGCGTTGCGGATATACTGGCTGACGAACCGGTTCTGGTCGGCGATGCGGCTCCGCGGGACATAGAGGATATCGTCCCGTTCGAGGGCGAACCAGTCGGCAGCGTCCGGTGTCGCCAGGGCAGCCCGGAGATCGATGACGCGCGTTTCCATTGCGCCGGTGCCAGTGCGGCGCATCAGGACGACTTCTCCGAGATACGCCTCGTCCGTCGCGCCGCCGGCAAGGATCAGGGCCTGCAGCGGGTCCGTCGGTCCTTCCAGTTCGAACGCACCGGGCGAACGGACGGCGCCGCCAACGAACACCCGGCCGGCCTTGCTGGCGACCGGAAGCACATCGAGGCTGGGGTCGACGAGCTGTTCCCCGTAAGCGGCTTCAAGGCGGAGCCGGGCGGTTTCGGGCGTCGCGGCAGCGACCGGGACGGGGTCGATATAGGGCAGGCGCAACGTCCCATCTGGCGCGACGGTGGCCGTCCGGTCCAGTTCCGGTGCCGAGTGGAAGACCAGTTCCACGGTGTCGCCGGGCGCAAACACGAGGTCCGGCGTCACGCCCCCGGCTGGCCACGCCGAAAGCGCAGGACCGGCGGCACGATCCGGCCCGCCAGCGCATGCCACCAACAGGAAGCAGGCGCCTGTGAGACTGCATGTCGTCAGGCTGGAAGACGGGCGAAACATTATGAACAGCGTATGCGTCGCGACTGCTTAAGGAATCATCAAATCAGCGTATCCTTGCCAGCGTGCGGCCCCCTGCACGCACCGGATTGAGGAGCAGGCCTGAGCATGAACGAGCCCACGAGCCTTTCCCTGCGCGAGTCCATGACGTCGGGCGAACTCTTCGTACGACCGAAACTCCGCTCGGTCGACCTGCTGGCGTTGTTCTGGCAGGCGCGGCTCTGGATGCTGGCGAGCGCCCTCCCGGTGCTGCTCGCGGGTCTGTTCTGGTCGACGCGAATTGCCGACCATCCGGCGGCCGAAACCCGGCTCGCCATTGCCGAATCGGGCGGGCCGGCCGGACAACAGGTGCTGGTTGCGGAAGGTCGGCGGCTCCTTTTACCATCCTTTCTTTCCTGAATACCACCAAATATCCCCCTTCATTCCTCTA
>CAZDMQ010000010.1:0-68090 GCA_964506685.1 uncultured Hyphomonadaceae bacterium
GGCGGCGGGGGCGGCGGGGGCGAGGCCGGCGTCAGGTTGACGATCTCGATCCCCTTGATCGCCGGGTTCTGGATGACATGCTTGAACTCAAGATCGATCTGGCCGTCACTGGTCACCGGATGGGCGACCATGATGGCCTTGTTCATGCCGCCAGCCAGTTGCCATTGGTCGATATCGTTGAAAGCCGGCGGCACGCTGCCATCCACGGCCACGTCGAACACCCGCTTGTTGCGGCCATTCGCGCCGGACCAGGTCTCGGCGAGATAGAGACGCACCTCGACCTGATCACCCGCAGGGACCGGAAAGCGCCACTTCATCTCGCTACCGCCGCTATTCTCCCAGCGCTCGGTCTGGAACACGCTTTGCGGCACGCCGAGCCCCTGGACCTGTGACAGGTTGATGCCGGAACCGGTGCTGGCGGAATTGTTGCTTCCAGCATCGACCAGATAGGGCGACTTGTTGCCGGTCGTGTCACGGCCCCACTGCATGCCGCCATCGGTGGCATTCTGGGCCCCGCTGCCAGCGGCGACGCGATAGATCGGATCGCCCACCTCATATTGGTTCTCGGCCGGCGGGGGCGGCGGCGGAGACTGCGGCTCATCCGGCGCTTCCCAGCCGATCACGCCATAATCCGCCGGCGTCCAGTCCGGCGACGCGAGGCTGTCCTCATGGTCACCAAACAGGACCCAGTCCTCATAGTCGCGACCAAGATTCATCCGGTCGGACAGCGGGAAGAAGGAGATGAAGAACTCATCCGAGCCCGACAGGGCATCGAGCTGGTTCATCGCCGCCTGGATGGCATCATAGGCTTCCTGGGCCGAGGTACTCTGACCGTCCTTGGTCGGGAAGCTCATGGACGAGGTCACGTCCATGGTCATCGCGATCTCGATGCCCGAGGAGGTGCCGCCAGCGGTCTGCTGCGCCTTGGCCGTGGTCTTCTGGTCGATGGAGCTGATACCGAAGATCTGGCTGATCGTGGTCTCGGTCGCGAAATCGACGTCGAGCCGGTAGGCCGGCGCCTCGCCCGGCGCGGTGATGTCCGTGACATTCACGTTGGTCACGTTGAGCAGGCCACCGGCATTCGCCGTGTTCGCCGTGATCGCGGCCAGCGCCGCAGCGTCACGCTCGGCATCGGTCGCCGTCGTCGGCATCAGCGTGACCGACAGGACCGCCGCATCGGTGGCAGCCTGTACCTGCTGATGGTGGTTGTGCGCATTGGTCAGGTCCAGCGCTGCGCCGATCGCCGTAAGAGCCACGGGCAGCGCAAACGCTGCGACCATGACCATGTTGCCCTCATCGTTCTTTCTGAACGTCTTCGTAACCATGATCTCACCTTCCAGATTGGTGTTTGATCACGGACGCTAACTCAGACCCGTTGCGATAGAATTTCTCGCTGAAAATAATATTCGATCAAATTCGTCAGAAATTAATTCCGTCTGATTACAAGAAAGACGGTTTCCCGAAATGTGACGTTAATGGCGACCAATAGCAGGACCCGTGCCACAGCCTGAACTCGCAGCTATCAGAACTGCCAGACCCTGTGATTGCAGACCATCCGGAGGCAAGGAGTGCCGCCAGGGTAAAGCAGCCCCTTCACCACTCCGGATAAATTCGAACGACGCTGGAATGCCTTGGAAAAACCCGGCCAGACTTCCCCTATCGGGCGAATTAACGACTGATACTCACCCGATAATGGAATGATGATTTCGGAATTGCAAACGCCGCTCCCTGGCAGCGTCAACGGCTATCCCGGTCTCAGTGCGCCATGGCCAGCGCCGGGGCGGTCTCGGCATGGAGGAAGCCGCGACTGGCGCCGCCGAACAGGAATTCACCGGCCCGGCTGTGCCCGAAGGCACCGGCAACGAGGATCTCCGCGCCTTCCGCTTCGCAGGCGCCGAGCAGCGCCTCGCCGATATCGCCGCTGACCGCATGCGATTCGGCTGTTACCCCCCGGCCATCGAGCCAGCCCTGCAGCGCCTCGACGCTCGAGGCCGGGCCCTGCTCGCCAGGGCGCAGGTCCTCGGGATTCTGCAGGATCAGCACGCGCTGGGCCGCGCGGATCAGCGGCAGGTGGAAGCGCACCGCACGGCCCGCCTCCGCGCTGCCATCCCAGGCGATGGCGACAGTGCGCCCCTCGACCGGGCTGGAGCCAGCCAGCAGGACCGGCAGGCGTTCATCCATCATCACCGTTTCGAACGCTGGCGAGAGCGTATGTCCGCTGCGTCCGGCCGCGCGCGGAAAGACCAGGACGTCGGCCAGCACGCCCGCCTGCGCCGCCGCCCGTTCCGTCAGCTGGGTCCGGTGTTCATGGTGCGAGCGGACATCGGGAAACCCCGCACGCACGTCTTCATACATGTCCGTCCAGGCCTTCACCAGTTCCTGCTGGGCCTCGCGCACCTGTTCGACGGCGCCGGCACCGAGCCCCACCATGTAGGGCGAGCTTGCATAGACCACCGCTGCGGCGGCATCCGGCAGGGCCGAACAGGCTTCGTGCGCGCTGGCCAAGTGCTGCGCCAGCCGGAACCCCGTCGTGAGCGCGTCGCGGTCGGTAGTTTCGGTTCCGCCCAGCATGTTGATGACAGCCATCTTCGCCTCCTTTGATCTGCATGGCCGCGCGCGGCGCCATCGCGGCCGTCCCGCCGGTCCATGCCAGTTGCGTCTTTTATGAACATGGGACCGGTCCGGGCCGACATCCATAGGGGACTTTACGGGGCATCCCGCCCGCCCCCTTCCAGCCCGTTCCTAAGGGCCGCTCCAACCGGTCAGGGAGATTAAATCACGGTAACACGCGCTGGTTTCACTTTTCCGCATCGGGGGATATCGGCATGAGCCGTGGGCGCGGCGCGCCACACCGGCCCCGCCTCGCGCAGCTTGCCAGAATGGAGACTGACCGATGACCCCTTCCCTTTCCCTATCGCGGGCCCCGTCGCTGGCCCTCTCGCTGGCGCCCTCCTCCGCCCGGACCCGGCGGCGTGCGCGCGCGCTGGCCGTACTCGGCGCAGCCGCCCTGACGCTTGCCGCCTGCCAGGGCGTATCCAACCGCACCCTGGCCACAACCGGGGCGGGCGCGGTCGCCGGCGCCGGGGTCGGCATCCTTGCGGGCGGGGATGACAAGCGCAACGCCGCCATCGGTGCCACCGTCGGTGCGATCGCGGGCGCCGCAGCGGGCCGCTACATGGACAAGCAGGAAGAGGAACTGCGCCGCAAGACCGCCGGCACCGGCATCGGCGTCGAACGCCAGGGCGACCAGATCGAGCTGACCATGCCCTCGAACGTCACCTTCGAGGTCGACAGTGCCGCGATCCAGCCGGGCTTCTACGGTTCACTGAATGATGTCTCGGCGACGCTCGTCGACTACCCCTCCACCGCCGTGGACATCATCGGCCATGCCAGCGCCGATGGCGACGACGCCTACAACCAGAGCCTGTCGGAACGCCGCGCCAATGCGGTGAAGGACTATCTCGTGAGCCAGGGCATGCAGCCGGTGCGCGTCGCCACCTATGGCATGGGCGAGAGCCAGCCCATCGCCGACAATGCCACCCCGGAGGGCCGCGCCGCCAACCGCCGCGTGGAAATCCTCCTCACGCCGGTCGTGGACGAAACCGCCTAGCCCACCGGGCGCCAGGCGCCGAAACTGGAAAGGCCGGAGCGGCGCTGCTCCGGCCTTGTTCATTCTGGTCTCTCCTCCCCCCCTAAGCCGCCACGGGCGCCTTCTCCGCCTCTGCCGGCGGGAAGCGGTCATAGAAGCCCTCGCCCTTTGCGGCCATGTCGCGCAGCAGCTCCGGCACCTTGAAGCGGTCGCCATATTGCGCCGCCAGCCGGTCGGCCTCCTCGACGAAGGCCCCAACGCCCCAGTAGAGATCGACATAGGAGCAGCACCCGCCCGTATAGGGCGCAAAGCCCCAGGCGAGGATCGAGCCGATATCGGCATCGCGGGCATCGGTGATGACCCCCTCCTCGAAGCAGCGGGCGACCTCGACCGCCTGGCGCACGAGGAAGCGGTTGGTGAGATGCTTCTTCATCTCGGGCGGGCATTCGTCCACCTTGACGTCGATCTGCTCCATCAGGTCCGGCCAGATCCGTTCCGGCCGGCCCTTCTCGTTATAGTCGTAGAAGCCCTTGCCGGCCTTGCGACCGACCCGGCCCTTGTCCTCGACGATCCAGGCCATCAGCTTGCCCAGCTCATTGCTGGAGTAATCGACCCCGGACGCTGCAGCCACCTGGCGGCCGACCTTGAGGGCCGTGTCGAGCCCGACACTGTCGGACACTTCCAGCGGGCCCATGGGCATGCCGGACTGGCGGCCGACATTCTCGATGATCGCCGGCTTGATGCCCTCGCCCAGCATCTGCATGCCTTCCTGGGTGTAGGTACCGAAGCAGCGCGAGGTGTAGAAACCGCGGCTGTCATTGACCACGATCGGCGTCTTCCTGATGGCCAGCACATAGTCGATGGATTTCGCTAGCGTCTCCCGGGTCGTCTTCTCGCCCATGATGATCTCGACCAGCCCCATCCGCTCCACCGGAGAGAAGAAGTGGATGCCGATGAAGTTCTCAGGCCGCACAGATGCCTCGGCCAGCCCGGTGATCGGCAGGGTCGAGGTATTGGAGCCGAATACGGCGGTCTCGGCGAGCACCGCCTCCGCCTTCTTCGTGATCTCGGCCTTGAGTTCCGGGTTCTCGAACACCGCCTCGACGACGAGGTCGGCCCCGGTGACATCATCATAACTGTCGGTCGTGGTGATGAGGGCGAGCAGGGCGTCGCCCTTCTCCTGGCTCATCTTGCCGCGCGAGACATCCTTCTCGACGAGACGCCGGGAATAGTCCTTGCCCTTCTCGGCATTCTCCTTCGACACGTCGACCAGCACCGTCGGAATGCCGGCCTTGGCCTGGACATAGGCAATGCCCGCCCCCATCAGGCCGGCACCGATCACGGCGACCTTCGAGAACTCGGTCTTCGGCACCCCCGCCGGCCGGTTCGCGCCCTTGCCGAGCGCCTGCATCGACAGGAACAGCGAGCGGATCATCGCCTTGGCTTCGGGCCGCTGCTGGGTGTTGATGAAATACCGCGTCTCGATCCGCAGCCCGGCATCGATCGGCACCAGGATGCCCTCATAGACGCACGACAGGATGTTCTTCTGGGCCGGGAAATTGCCATAGGTCTTCGACATCAACATGGCATTGGACATGGTCATCACCTGGCCGGCGCCGGGGCTCCTGTGCGGCACGCCGCCCGGTACCTTGAAGCCCTTCTCATCCCAGGGCGCCTTCGCGGTGGGATTGGCCTTCACCCAGGCCTTCGCCCGCTCCACGATCTCCGCGCCCGGTGCCAGCTCCTGCACCACGCCCATGGCATGGGCCTTCTCGGCATCGAAGCTCTCGCCCTGCAGGATCAGCGGCAGGGCCGCCTGCACCCCGACCAGCCGCGGCAGGCGCTGGGTGCCACCGGCGCCTGGCAGCAGGCCGATCTTGGCCTCGGGCAGACCAAACTGGATGCGCGGATTGTCATTGGCTGCAACCCGGTAGTGGCAGGCCAGGGCGACTTCGAGCCCGCCGCCAAGCGCAAGCCCGCCGAGCGCGCAGGCGACCGGCTTGCCGCAGGTCTCGAGCTGACGCAGCGTCCGGTTGAGGGCAAAGCCACGGTCGAACTGGGCCTGCTTGAGCTCGGCCTCGGTCATCTCGCTTTCCGGCTTCTCGCCGCCGGCTCGTTCGCCCATCTCGCCAAGGTCTGCGCCCGCGCAGAAGCCCGACGGCTTGCCGGAGGAAATGACGAGGCCCTTGATGGCGTCGTTGCTGGCAACTTCACCGGTGATCGCGATGATGTCGGCGACGGCCTTGCCGGTCAGCGTATTCATGCTGCGGCCGGGCACGTCGAACACGGCGTGCGCGATGCCGTCGGCATCAATGTCCCATTTGAAGGTTTCAAGTTGCATATTGTTCGTCCTCTTGAACGTCAGCCCTTATTGGGGCCGTCTCCATTCTTGCCCTTGCTCTTCAACGCCTGACCGAACCCTGCGCCGATGGCGACCCCGCACCCCATGCCAATGGCAAGGCCGACAGCGAGATCATCCATGGCAACACCGATCGATGCGCCGAGGGCTGCGCCCAGTCCAATTCCGAGCGCCATGCCTTTGCCTTGAGCGCTCTGCTTGGCCATCAGACCCGCTCGATGATCGTCGCGGTGCCCATGCCGGCGCCGACGCAGAGCGTGACCAGCGCGGTTTCCTTGCCGGAGCGTTCCAGCTCGTCGACCATGGTGCCGAGCAGCATGCCGCCGGTGGCGCCCAGCGGGTGGCCAAAGGCAATCGCGCCGCCATTCACGTTCATCTTCTCATGCGGGATATCGAGCAGCTGCATCATGAGCATCGGCACCGCGGCGAAGGCCTCGTTGAGCTCGTAGATGTCGATATCGCCGACCTCCATGCCGGCCTTCTTCAGCACCTTCTGGGTGACATAGGTCGGCCCGGTGAGCATGATGCCCGGCTCGGACCCGATCGAGGCCATGGCGCGGATCCGCGCACGCGGCTTCAGCCCATGCTTCTCGCCCATCTCCTTGGAGCCGAACAGCACCGCCGAGGCGCCATCGACAATACCCGAGGAATTGCCGGCATGGTGGACGTGGTCGATCGCCTCAAGCTCGGGATAACGCTGCTTGATCACCTCGTCGAAGCCCATGGCGCCCATGCCTGCAAAGGAGGGCTGCAATGCGCCGAGCGACTGCATGGTCGCATCGGGGCGCATGTGCTCGTCATGGTCAAGCTGGGTGCCGCCCATCTGGTCCCGGACCGGCACGATGGAGCGGGCGAACCGGCCCTCTTCCCAGGCCTTGGCGGCCCGCTTCTGGCTCTCGACGGCGTAAGCGTCGACATCGTCGCGGGAGAAGCCGTACTTGGTGGCGATGGTGTCGGCACCGATGCCCTGGGGCGCGAAATAGGTCTTGATCGCGACCTGCGGGTCGGACGACCAGGCACCGCCGGCCGCGCCCATGGGTACGCGCGACATGGATTCGACACCGCCGCCGATGGCCATGTCGGCCTCCCCGGTCATCACCTTGGACGCAGCCATGTTGCAGGCCTCAAGTCCCGAGGCGCAGAAGCGGTCGACCTGCACGCCGGCCGTGGTCTCGGCATACTCGGCGTTGAGCACCGCAATTCGGGCAATGTCGCCGCCCTGTTCGCCGACCGGGCTGACGCAGCCCAGCACGACGTCATCGACATCCGCAGTGTCAAGCTCGTTGCGGTCACGAACGGCGGCCAGCGCCTGGGTTGCCAGTGACAACGCGGTGATTTCATGCAGGGCGCCAGAGGCTTTCCCCTTTCCGCGCGGGGTACGCACGGCGTCGTAGATATAGGCTTCAGCCATGTTGGATCCTCCTTGGGGTGTATCGTCGCCAGGTCGGCTCGGGTGTGGGGTTATTCGGCGGGGAGCGTGCATCGTTCCGGCTTCATCCCTCGCATGACGCGACCGCTGATCACGTAGGCGAGAAGGATAGCCGAAAGGATCATCGAAACGGACGGAATATCTTCTATCGCAACGTCAAACATCTCGATCTACTTTCAACGCCTGCGGGTTCGGAATGGCAGGATAATGCAATAGCACAGCAATGAACAGGAACATCAGCGCCCTGCCGAATTCCTGGTCTGCGACCGCGATGATCCCGCCTGCGATGATCGATCCGACCGCAAGCGCATTGAAACATGTGGCACGCGACTTTTGTGCCTCCTTGCAGCGGTCGGTTTCCGTCATCACAGCGTCCGCGCGATCAGCAGCTTCATCACCTCGTTGGCGCCGCCATAGATGCGCTGGACGCGGGCATCGGCATACATCTGGGCGATCGGGTATTCGTCCATGTAGCCATAACCGCCATGCAGCTGCACGCACTCGTCGATGATCTTGCACTGCAGGTCCGAGATCCAGTACTTGCTCATGGAGGCGGTGGCCGCATCGAGCTCGCCCTTCAGCAAGAGATCGGTGCAATGGTCGGCAAAGACCCGCGCCACCGTTGCCTCGGTCTTGCACTCGGCCAGCTTGAACTGGGTATTCTGGAAATCGAAGATGGTCTTGCCGAAGGCCTTGCGCTGTTTCACATAGGCGATGGTCTCGGTGAGCGCGCGCTCGATCATCCCGATGCCCTGCAGCCCGATGATGTGTCGCTCCTGCGGCAACTGCTGCATCAGCTGCACGAAGCCCCGTCCCTCCTCGCCGCCGAGCAGGGCATCGGCCGGCACCTTCACGTCATTGAAGAATAGCTCCGAGGTATCGGCTGCATGCTGGCCGACCTTGTCGAGGTTCCGCCCGCGCTGGAAGCCCTCGACCTCGTCGGTGTCGACCAGCATCAGCGAGATGCCCTTCGCCCCCTCGGACGGATCGGTCTTGGCGACCAGCACGATCAGGTCTGCTGTCTGGCCGTTCGAGATGAACGTCTTCGAGCCGTTGATGACATAGCCATTGCCATCCTTGCGGGCCGTCGTCTTCACGTTCTGGAGATCGGAGCCGGTGCCCGGCTCAGACATGGCGATGGCGAGAACCTTCTCGCCGCTCGCACATTTCGGCAGCCATTTCCGCTTCTGCTCCTCGGTGCCGTAGTGCAGGATATAGGGCGCAATGATCGCATTGTGCAGGGTGATGCCGAAGCCGTCGACGCCCTTCCACTGCTGCTGTTCGATGATCACCGCCTCATGCCGGAAATCGCCGCCAGCCCCGCCATATTCCTCGGGGATGGACGCGCACAGCAGGCCCATCTCGCCGGCTTTCGTCCACATCTCACGCGGCACCACACCGGCCTTCCGCCACTCGTTCACATGCGGGGCGCAGTCCTTCTCGAAGAACTGGCCCACCGCATCGGAGAACATCGAGATCTCCTCCTCCTGGCGCCAGGCCGGCATCGGCACATCAAGCGGGGACTGCAGCATGTCGAACTCCCTCGAAATCGGTGTGGCGCCCCTCCGGACGCTTGTCGTTTACGTTCACGTCAACGTCTTATAGCAAGGTCGCCGCTGTTTGTCGAAGCCTGCCCATGGGTAAGGGTCAGTCGGAAAGACGCTGCCAGCGCAGGCCCGGAAACGCTGCAAATTCGCCGTCGAAGCGCATCACCTGCGTCTCGCCCTCGATCGCAGCCGCAAGTGACACCGGGGCGGCCCCGCCAGCCGGATCATTCCCGACACAGGCATTCAGCAGGACACTCGCGTCCGGAAGGATCATCCCGCCCGGCCCGCGACAGGACCGGCCCGTTGTCTTCGACCGCCGCACCAGTTCCATAACGCCTGTCCCGCCGCTCCCGGAACCGGACACGGGCATCAGGCATGAACACGTCAAACCGGGACGACCTCGCCCACCCCGATTCGCCGGCCCCTCAGAACGCCTCCGCATCGAGCGCCATCATCGTGTCCGAACCGGCCTTCAGCTTGGCGAGATGGGCCCCGGCCTCCGGCAGGATCCGCTCCATGAAATACCGGCCCGTGACCAGCTTGTCTGCATAGAACCGCTCGCCCGCATCGGCTTTCGCCAGCGCCACCTCGGCCATCCGTGCCCACATATAGGCCAGCGCCGTCAGGCCGAAGATCTGAAGATAGTCGGTCGAGGCCGCCCCGGCATTGTTGAAATTCGCCATGCCGTTCTGCATCAGCCAGTTGGTGCCGTCCTGCAATTGCGCCCGGGCGGTCTTCAGCCCCTCGACATAGGGCGCCATGGCCGCCGTCTCCTGGTGCTCGGCAATATAGTCGTCCAGTTCGGCGAAGAAGGTGAAGATGGCCCGGCCGGAGTCGGCCGCCAGCTTGCGCCCCACGAGGTCGAGCGCCTGGATGCCATTCGTGCCTTCGTAGATCAGCGAGATCCGGCAGTCGCGGACGATCTGCTCGAGCCCCCATTCCCGCGTGAACCCCGAGCCGCCATGCACCTGCAGCGCGTCATTGCACGCCTTGTAGCCGCGATCGGTGAGGAATGCCTTCACGACCGGGGTCATCAGCGCCATGTAATCGCCGGCCTTCTCCCGCACCCCCGCATCGGGGCTCCTGTGCAGGAGGTCGCCATGCAGCGCGACCCAGTAGGCAAAGGCCCGCGCCCCTTCGATGAACGCTTTCTGGTCCATCAGCATCCGCCGGACATCCGGGTGGACGATGATCGGATCGGCCGGCCTGTCCGGGGCAACCGCCCCCGACAGCGAGCGGCCCTGGATGCGCTCGCGGGCAAAATCGGCAGCGTTCTGGTAAGCCACCTCGGCCTGCGACAGCCCCTGCAGGCCGACCCCCAGCCGCGCCTCGTTCATCATCACGAACATGGTGCGCATGCCCTTGTGTTCCTCGCCCACGAGCCAGCCGGTCGCCCCGTCATAATTCATCACGCAGGTCGCATTGCCGTGGATCCCCATCTTCTCCTCGAGCCCGCCGCAGGTGACGGCATTGCGCGCGCCGAGCGAACCGTCCGCATTGACGAGGAACTTCGGCACGACAAACAGTGAGATGCCCTTGATGCCATCGGGGGCGCCGTCGATCCGGGCGAGCACGAGATGGATGATGTTCCCGGTGAGATCCTGTTCGCCGCCAGAGATCCAGATCTTCTGGCCGGTAATCCTGTAGCTGCCATCGGCCTCTGGCACCGCCCGCGTGCGGATCAGGCCGAGATCGGTGCCGCATTGCGGTTCGGTGAGGTTCATCGTGCCGGCCCACTCACCGGACGCCATCTTCGGCCCATAAAGCTGCTTCTGCGCATCCGAGCCGCCCGCCATCAGCGCCTGGTAGGCGCCATGGGTCAGCCCCGGATACATCCCGAACGCCATGTTCGCCGACGACACCATCTCGGTCCACGCCACGTTCAGCACATGCGGAAGTCCCTGCCCGCCCATCTCCGGCTCCGCCGAGAGCGCGGGCCAGCCATTCTCCACCAGCTGGCGATAGGCCTCAGGGAAACCGGCAGGCGTGCTCACTGTACCGTCATCGTGCCGGGCGCACCCTTCCGCGTCGCCGACCCGGTTGAGCGGGAACAACACTTCGGAGGCAAACCGCCCGCCTTCATCGAGGATCTGGTCGACCACGTCCGGGCTGGCATCGGCAAAGCCGCCGAGATTGGAATAGGCCTGGATCGCGAGCAGTTCATGCAGCAGGAACTTCATTTCGCGGGTGGGGGCTATGTAGCGGGGCATCGGTTCACTCCTCGGTCTCGTGTGACCGGAGCGGCGGGGCCGGCGGGGCGAAGGTGCGGGCTGGGGGCTGGTCCCTTCCCCCTCGCCGCGATCCGGTTCCCCGGTGGCCCGTCATCGCCGCCCGGTCACGTCTTTACAGTTTGCTTTCGTCCAGTCAGCTCTGACGATCCTCTGCGGGTGCCTTGCACGGACGAGGCGTTCAGTGCAGGCCGGTCGGCAGGCACGGCACGGTTGACCGCCGGATCCGGCCGGCCCGACCCGGCGCATTCCGGAGGCAGTCAGCTGTCGGTGTCCATCCGGGCGCGGGCCACCTTGCCATAGGCCGCGACGCGTTCGGCGTCCTCCTCGCCGGGGCCGACCCGTGCCAGCTGCTCCTTCGCCCAGGCGATGCCCTGGTCGAGCGCTTCCAGCGCATGCTCGATGTCGCGGCGCTGCTCGCGCAGGCGGATCGCCTGCTCCTCGAATTTCCTGAGGCTGAGGCGAAGCTGTGTGCGCTGGCCGTCGCCGAGCCCGTAGAGATCAAGAATCTCGCGGATATCGGCCAGTGGCAGGCCGACCCGCTTGCCGCGCAGGATCAGCTTCAGCCGTGCCCGGTCGCGATTGGAATAGACCCGCATCATCCCGTCGCGCGCGGGATGCAGCATGTCCTTGTCCTCGTAGAAGCGCAACGCTCGCGGCGTGACCCCGAACTCCCTGGCCAGTTCGGAGATCGTGAAGGTGCGGTTGTCGGCGGCGGAGAGGGATTTTTCTGTATCTGGCATGAAATTGTTATGCCGCAGCCTTACGCGAACGTCAACGTCATGCGCCATGGGACGCGTCCGCCACGAATCGGATTACAGATGCAACGACAACCTCAACCTGCCGGGCAGACCCATGGAGACAGGCGATCGGAACGATCCGTTCACACCCCTTCCACAGACGCAATCGAAGCGCTGCACAGGATTGGCATTCCGGCCAATGGCGGAGCTGCCGTCGATTAACTAATCCTTAACGAGAAGCCGCCCACTCCCGATCATCAGAGTGACATGGCCCCGACAATCGCGTGGGCGGTTGGTGACGGGCTCGGCGCAGAACGGAGCCTGGAATGAACGACCATCAGGGTTGGAATATCAAGGGCATACATGCGCGAGCCCGCGATGCTGCGCGTGATGCCGCGCGCCGCGAAGGCCTGACGCTCGGCGAGTACCTGTCCCGCCTGCTCACCGAGGAAGGTGGCAACCTGCGCGGCCGTCAGGCCCGGGAACAGCGCCAGATGAACGAGGTGCCCCCGCCCCGTCCCCCGCAAGACGCCTATGATGCCGAAGCCGGGGCGGACGACACCTACGCGGCCCTCGACCGCCTCACCCACCGCATCGAGGCCGTCGAAGCGCGGTCCACGCTGGCCATTTCAGGGATCGACCAGTCGGTCGTCGGCCTGCTCAAGCGGCTCGAACGGGCCGACCAGGCCAATAGCGAGCTGGGCAGCCATGTCGACGGGCTGATGGAGGACATCCGCGAGACCCATGATGGTCTCAAGCGCGCAATCGAACGGCTCGAAGCCGATGATTCCTCGCACCGCGCACTCGAAGGCATGCGGGCCATCGAAACGGCGCTCACCCGGCTGGCCGATCACGTCTACGCCGAAGGCGAGGCAACCCAGAACGAGACCGAGGCCATCCGGGGCCGTGTCGAATCCGGCTTTGCCGACCTGGGCGAGCGGGTCGAGGGCATGGAAGCGGCCGTCAACACCCGCCTGAGCGAAGCAAATGCGCGGTTCGACCAGGCGGTCGAGGCCGCCGAGCAGAGAAGCCAGGGCGCCGCCAATCATCTCGCCGACCAGTTCCGCCAGTTCGAGAAATCGGTGCTGCAGCGCCTTGACACCGCCGAGGCCGCACTCGGGGAGTCCGGCGCGCTGAACCAGCGGATCGAGGCGCTCGAAAGCGGCATGTCGGACGCCATCGGCACGCTCGAGAACACGCTGCAGACCCTGCAGGCCCGGCTCGAAGTTGCCGAGGCCGGCACCGATTCCGCCCTCAACCGCCTGCAGGACACGCTCGGCACGCTCGACACAAGGATCCAGTCGGTGGCCGAACAGGCCGCGTCCGAGACCGGCCGGAAGCTGAAGGTCGAGTTCGAGACCCGCTTCGAGGGGCTCGCCGAATCCCTGCGCGCCTCCATCGACCGGACCCGGGACGAACTCGCCGGACAGATCGAGACCGCTGCCGCCGCCGCCGACCCGGCCATCTTCCACGCCCTGCGCAGCGATATCGACGGGCTGCGCATCACCCTCGAACAGAGCGACCAGCGACATGCCGAGGCGCTCTCGGTCCTGTCAGACCGGCTCGACACCACGGTCAGCGACGTCAATCGCCGCGCCCGGTCGATCAATGGCGAGATGGAAAGCCTGCGCAGCGAGCTCACCGATGCCTCCAGCCAGCTCGCCGATGCCTGCACCCAGGCCGGTGCGGCAGACCGGCAGCTGGCAAACACGCACCAGCGCCTCGATGCCCTCGAGGAGCGGCTCGAAACCGTCGCCCAGTCAGATGGTGACGGCCCTGCCGCCGGGGCAGTCGCCGACCGGCTCGACCAGTTCGCCGCCAGCGTCGAGCAGCGGCTGTCCTATGTCGAGGCCGGCGTGTCCGGCATGGGCGAGGCGAACGTGCTCGCCGTGCAGGAAGACGTTGCCCGGCTCTCCCACCTCGTCACCACGCGCCTCGACGGCCTCGAAGCGCGCGAGACCGAGACCGTCGGCCGGATTGGCGAGCAGATGTCGCGCCTGACCGAAACGCTGGACGAGCGGATCGAGACCAGCGAGCGCAACAGCGCCTCGGCCATCGAACAGCTTGGCCAGTCGGTCGCCAACATCACCCGCCGCATGGAAGCCCGGCACAACCAGGCCCTCTCGGCCATGGACGAGAAACTTGCCGCCGCCCAGCGCCAGCAGGATGCCCGCCTGAGTGAGGCGCTGTCCCAGGTTTCGGCCCGGCTAAGCGAGATGCAGTCGGTGTCGCGCGAGACCGTCTCCCCGATCCAGCGCGCCATCGCCTCGCTGGCCGGCCGGCTCGAAGCCCTCGAATCCTTCAATGCGCCCCCCTTCACGGACGCGGCAGCGGAACAGGAGGCGTTTGGCGACGGAGAGCCTCCGCGCCCTTTCGCCTCGGCGCCGGACGCTGACGCGCGTTCGGCGGACACCGACCCCCACGCTGCGACCGGCGACGATGACGGGGTCACCCTGGAAGACCTGACCGCCGACACCCACCCCGCACCGTCAGCGGCGGCCTGGCAGGACGACTGGGCAGACGCCGGAGCCGACCCGGAGCCACACGCCTGGACCGAAGCCCGGCCGGAACCGGAACCCGCCCCTACCCCCGCACCCGCCGAAGCGGCGCAGCCGGAGGCAGCAATCGCAGCTGCCGACGGGGCAGCCGGCGAAGACGCACCGGACCTCAACGCCACCGCCGAGGCGGCCATGGAGGACCGGCGGCAGGCCAGCGCCGCGAAAACGATCACGGGTGGCCCCTGGCGACAGGTGCTGCGCGAACGCCTTGGCGTGGCCCGCATGACGCCGGCAGCGCCCCCCGCTTCGGACGCCGACGATACCGCAACGGCAGCGGCGGCAGACGACGACGATCCCTTCGGCGCGTTCGGCGAGGTGTCCCCCGCCATGGACGCCGGCGCCCCCTCTGACGTCCCGGACGAAGCTGCCGCAGAGCACGCGCCCGATCCGCTCGACCCGGCCGACCCGGCCACCGAACATGACCCCTGGCAGGAAATGCTGCAGCCGCGTCCCGGCGGGGACTTCGATGTCGAGCCGCCCTCTCCCGACGTGACCATCGGCGCCTATGCCGAGGATTTCGCTGGCGGAGAGGCCCGCTTCTCCGCCGCCGATGAAGCGGCTTCAGGCGAAGACGAAGACGAGGACGAGGATGAGGACGAGGACTTCGACCCCATCGCCGAGCTCGAAGGCTGGGCCGATGCGGGCGACGCCGATGCGGGCCCTTCCCGCTCCGACGCCCTGCATCAGGACGTTTCGGCCGACCCGTCCCCGGAAACGACCGTCGCCGGTCGGGACGAAGGTCGCGACGCCGACGAGTCCGCCCTCTTTGACGAGGACGCCCCGCCCGCCCCGGCCCGCGATCTCCCCCGCCCCACCCTCTCCGAACAGGCCATGTCGCTGGAGGACGATACCGGCGACTATCTCAAACGGGCCCGCGCCGCCGCCATCGCGGCTGCAGAGGACGAGGCGCAGAAAACGTCCCGCCGGCGCGCCGAGACCCCGGCCCGCGCCGGGGTCATCGCCGCCGCCACGATGGTCGGCCTCGCAACTGCCGGAACCGCCGGCTACCTCTATCTCCGCGGCAAGCAGTCTCCGGTCACCAACACACTGCCCGCCAGCGGCGCCGAAACCGCTGACAGCAGCAACGCCGCAGACATGCCGCCGGCGTCGGAGGCAGCGAACGCCATGGCCGCCCTGCTCGCGCAGCCCGGCGACGCCGGTCCCGAAATGCCGGCCACACCAGTCCCAGGCGCCCCTGCAGGAGACACCTCGCCGGACCTCGAAGACGTCCTGTTCGACGGTGCCCCGGAAACGGCCGCCGCCGCACCAGCGGCTTCCACCGCTCCCGCCACGGCCGGCGAGACCGACGGTCCGGCCAGCCAGGACCTGCAGCCGGTGGCGCTGCCGTCCGCGGCGCCTGCCGACCAGACGGTCTATCCACCCATCCCCGCCGGGCGCAGCATCCAGGACGCCGTGCGCGCCGGCGATCCCGTGGCAGAATTGCTGCACGGCCAGGACCTGATTGCCGACCGCGCCCATGAAGAAGGGGTGCGCCTCGTCACCGCTGCTGCCCGTGACGGGCTGGCGGCCGCGCAATATCGCCTCGCCAAGCTGCACGAGAAGGGGCTGGGCGTGCCCCGGGACATCGCAGCGGTCCGCGAATGGACCGAACGCGCCGCCAATGGCGGCAACATCAAGGCGATGCACGACCTCGCCGTCTTCTACGCCGAGGGCGATGGCGGCGAACAGAGCTATACGAGGGCTGCCGAATGGTTTGGCAAGGCCGCCGCCCATGGCGTGGTCGACAGCCAGTTCAACCTGGCGGTCCTCTATGAGCGCGGTCTCGGCGTGACTCTCAATCTCGAGGAAGCGGCCTTCTGGTTCGCCGTCGCCGAGAAAGCAGGCGACAGTGGCGCCGGCGCCCGGCTTGATACCCTGCGCAACAAGATGCCTGCCGAGGCCCATGCCTCCGCCGTAGAGCGGGCCGGGCGCTGGAGGCCCAGCGAAGCGGACCCGCGCGCCAACGGCGTGTTCGAGCAGGTGAGCTGGGGCTTCGGTGCGCCCAATCAGGTGCGGGCGGTGCAGACGGCCCTGATCGCGCTCGGCCATGGCGAGGTGTCGGTCACCGGTGAGGTCGACGCGGCCACGCGCAGCGCCATCCGCGACTATGAGGCCGCAAGGGGGCTCGACGCCACCGGCGCGTTCACGCCTGCACTGGTCCGCAGTCTCAATGAGGGCGCGGCCAGCGCGAGCTGATCCCGGCGGCCCGCCGCTCCGGCGCAACGTCGGAACCAACCGGGCGGGTTTTCGCGCCGGGCGTTGTGGCGGAACCGGGACCCGAGGCACCGGTCTGCCGCGAAACGAGCGACGGCTGCCCTGCGCCGCTCGCTCTACGCCCTGCGCAATGCCCGCGCGCTCCCCGCACCGCCTGTCACAGCCGCCACGATGCGCTCGGCGGGGTGTCCGGCGACAGCTGGCCAAGCCCGAACACGAAGACGCGCCCGGCGCCAAGCGCGAACGCCATCAGCCCGCCGGGGAACAGGTCAGCAATTGCCGGATCGTGCACATTCAGCCCGCCGGTAAAGGCCCCAAGCGCCGGCATAACCAGCCGTTCACCATCGGACACGAAACACCGACGCCGCACCGAGCGTCCGCGCCGCCGCACCTTCGCCGCCGGGTGGAGGTGGCCGGCGATCTCGCCGCGCGCCCCCGTCGGCTCGTGCCGGAACACCAGCGGGCCGATTTCCAGCACGCGTGTCGCCCGGCCGCCGAGATGGCGCGGCGGATCGGGATCGTGATTGCCCTCCACCCAGACCCAGTCATGGGCCGTCGTCAGTGCCTGAATGCGCGCCGTATCCCGCTCGGCCAGGCGCAGTTCCGCGCCGCGGTCATGGAAACTGTCGCCGAGCGAAATCACCGTCGCGGGCCGCAGGCGCGCGCATAGCGCCTCGACCACCGAGAGCGTCGCCCCGGTATCATAGGGCGGCAGCATCTGCCCGCGCCGCGCAAAGCTCGACCCCTTTTCGAGGTGCAGGTCGGAAACCACCAGCACGCTGCGGTCCGGCCACCAGAGCCCGCCTTCGCTGAGCGGGACCAGCCACTCGCCCGCCAGGTGGATGCGGGTCTCTCCGGCCGGCCCGGCCCTGGAATCGGCAAGCGCACTCATCGGCTCCATGTGCGGCGCCCGGCAGCGGGGGTCAATCGCCCCGACCTGCAGAAGCCGTGGAGAAAGCCGGCTCCGCGCCAGCCATCCCCTCGCGCCCTAGACGCCCTCATAGGCGAGCGAGCCCGCACGGTGCACCACGCGGAAGCTGCGCAGCACGCTTGTGCGGTAGTCCGGGCTCAGCACCGTGTCCACCGCGACATAGTCCACATCGGCATGTGCCCGCGTCAGCACGACACGGACATAGCCCTGGTGCAGGTTGTCGGTCCAGACCACCTCCTCGAGGCCCGCCTCGAACGCCCGGTCGAGCGCTTCGGCGACTTCCGGCGCCCAGCCGGTCTCGACGAAATCACCCGGTGAGCTCACCCCCGCCGTGCCGATCTCGACGCCCATGGCCGCGCCGCCGGCATCGGCCAGCCGGTTGGCCCAGAAGCTGTGGCTGTCGCCGGTGAGCACGAGCAGATCGCGCGCGCCGGCCGCCTTTGCGGTGTCGTAGAGCGCTTCCCGCGCGGCCGGATAGCCGTCCCAGGTGTCGGTGTAGAAGGGCAGATTCCACTGCGCTTTCCAGAGTAGGTTCGCCCCGGCCCCCGGCACCTCGCCGGGCGGCGGCGCGCTGACATCGACCCCCAGCGCGGCGACATCGGGCACCAGCATCCGCGCAATCGGGGACGCATTGCCGATCAGCCGCCAGGGCTCACCGGCGGCCACCGAAGCGGCCAGCCCGTCACCGAGGTGGGCCGCCATCTCCGGCGAGATCATGGTCCGCGCCGGATCGCCGATCACCCCGGTCATGAAGGCGTCGCGTTCGGCTTCGGTCGTGATCTGCGCGACCCAGGGCCCGTAATCGACCTGCTCGCTGCGTCCGGTATGGCGGGTTTCCAGCGTCACCAGCGTCGCGAGGTCGCCGAAGCGATAGGTGCGCCAGAACTGTTCCCGGCGCCGGCCGGCTTCGGGCTCGCGGATCGGCATCCATTCGTAATAGGCCTGCAGCGAGGCGGCCCGCCGCTCTTCCCAGTCGCCCTCGGCGCCGGGCTGGTGGTTCTGCGCCCCGCCCATCCAGGGATTGTTGGTCGATTCATGGTCGTCCCAGCAGCACAGCAGCGGCTTCACCGCATGCATGGCCAGCGAGCCGGCGTCGCGCTTGTACTGCGCATGGCGCATCCGGTAGTCCGCCAGCGTGACGATCTCGCGGGCCGGCGCATGGGTCCGCCCGATGGCTGCAGCCGTCTCATGTCCCCAGCCGTCGGTGCCGCCATATTCGTAGATATAGTCGCCCGTGTGCAGGACGACATCGATCGCTTCGTCCCGGGCGATGGCGTCATAGGCATTGAAGAAGCCGAAGGCGAAGTTGGAGCACGAGACCAGCGCGATGCCGAGCCGGTCGAGCCTGCCCAGCGGAAGGGTCATCGTGCGCCCCGTCGGCGAGACCGCGTCACCCGCAAGGAAGCGATAGGCATAGCGCGTCCCCGGCTGCAGTCCGCCCGCCACCGCCTTCACGGTGAAGTCCCGGCCTGCATCGGTGGTGACCTCGCCCCCGGCGACAACCCGCGCAAAGTCCGCATCCTCGGCCAACTGCCAGCGCACGGTCACGGGACCGTCGCCCTCGGGCTCCACCCGCGTCCAGAGCACAAGACTGGTCGCATCGGGGTCCCCGCTGGCCACGCCATGGCGGAACACCGGCGAGGACACCGCGTCCGCCAGCGCCGGTCGCGCGTCGGGGCCCGGCCCGGCGCATCCGCCCGCACCCAGCCCTGTCCCCGCCGCGCCCGCCAGGACCAGTGCCGCTCGTCTCGTGATCGCCGTCATCGCCGTCCGCCCTCCCATGGGGTCCAACTTTCAGGATGGCGGCCGCAGGGCGTATCCTGCGGCCGCCACCGGTCTTGTCTTGTCCGATCGCGTCCAGGCCGGCCTAGAAGTCGGCCGTGACCGTGAACACCACGGTCCGCGGCGCGGAGATCCAGGCCCCGCCCCCGGAAATACCGGCGATCCAGTCCTCGTCGAACACGTTGTTCACCGTCAGGCGGAATTCGAGATTGGACAACTCCTCGGAGATGGCATCGCCATAGACACCGGCATAAAGGTCGGAGTCGTAGTAGCTTTCCGCCGTCCAGGTGTTGGCAAGATCCACGAACCGGTCATCGATCCACTTGGTCGAAATGCCGGCGAAGAAATTGTCCTGGCTCCAGTCGGCCGAGACCACGAACATGTTCTCGGCAATCCCCGGCACCTGGTTGCCGACGGCAATGCCGGCCGCCCCGTCCAGTTCCGCGTCACCGGTGCCAAGGATGGTCGCATCGATGTTCGAATAGGTCGCATAGAGCGACAGGCTTTCGGTGGCGAGGATCTCGCCGGCCAGTTCGAAGCCGGAGCTGTCGATCCCACCGCCATTGATGAACCCGCCATTCGACGCCTCGAGGAAGTCGATCCCGTCGACGCTCTCGGTCGGCGCGGGGAACAGCCGGTTCTCGAAAGTGGAGTCGAAATAGACGACCGAGCCCCGGATCCGGTTGCCGGCATAGCGCACGCCCGCCTCGAAATTCTCCGCCGTCTCGGGATCGGGCACCTCGATCAGGATATTGCCATTGGCATCCTCGGAGAAGGAGAAGACCTCCAGCACCGTGTCGGGAATGGACTTGAAGTTCTCGGCATAGCCGGCGAACACCTCAAGACCGTCCACCTGGCCCGGCGTCCAGGACGCGCCGCCCGAGAACAGCACATCGGATTCGACATCGAGGGAGAAGTTGCCCGCCGGATCGGTCGGGTTGAACAGGTCCGCCCGCTCGACCTCGTTGTTGAACTGCTTCGCGCCGAGACGGACCGCGAGGTCGCCGAACCGCACCACGTCCTCGACATACCACTTGAAGGTGGTCTGCGGGAATTCCCGATTGTACTGGACCCAGTAGGCCAGCTCGTCATACTCGAAGCCGACCCGGGCATCGGTGATCTTGTGCCAGTCGCGATACTCGTAGCGGGTGGCGTCCTCATACCACAGCCCGCCGCGCAGCTCGTTCTCGACCGCGCCGAACGTCGCTTCCCAGCTCACATCGCCGTAAAGGCCGGTCCGCTCCTTCTGGTAGTGCGTGTGCCGGTAGGAATGGGCCGGGATCGAATTGCGCGGGTAGCAGGCCGGATCGGAGGCCGGGCCCGTGCCGCCATAGGGGAAGGTGATCGAGGACACGCACCCCTCTTCCGGAGCGAGCAGCACCCCGGTCGGATCGACAAAGAAGATCTGGCCCAGGAACGGCCCGCCCAGCACGCGCTCGCCGCCGAGGAACTCGGTCTCTGGCTGGCCAGCCAGCGTGTCCTCGAGCCCGACATTCACGACATAGGGCGGCACCCAGTCGCCGCGCCCGTCATTGTCGTGGCGATAGACCCCGCCCTCGACATTTACCCCTTCCCAGAGTTCGCGCTCGGCAATCAGGTAGGTGAAGAAATTCTCGCGCAGCGTCGACCAGCCGCGGCGATAGAGCTGGTTCACGTATGGGATCGGGCCCCATTCGCCGATCAGGCGGTCCCAGTTCGGGTTCTCCTCCCATTCGGCCTCGGAGAACAGGCGCTGGTAATTGTCCTCCTGAGCGTCGTCATAGGAAATGTAACCGGTCCAGTTGATGCCGAACAGGCCGCTCTCGACCTTCGCTGCGAAATGGTCCCGCTGGTTCTGGGCCGAGCCTTCCATGAAATCGGTGGCGGTCTGGGTCGACAGCGACACCCAGAATTTCGTCGTGCCGTCGCCGATCAGCCCGCTGTCATAGCGGCCATAAAGGCGCTGGGCGTCGAAATCGCCGAGCGAGGCCGAGACCCGCACGCGGCGCTCGTCTTCCGGCGACTGGGTGGTGAAGTTCAGCGTCCCGCCAAGCGCCTCGTTGGACCGGCTGGCAATGTCCGCAGTGCCCTGGGAGACCTCGATCGCCCCGGCATTCTGGGTATCGATATAGCGGTTGGCCTTCGCGCCGCCGCCATAATTCGACCCGCCATTCGGCAGCCCGTCAATCGTGATGCCGAGCTGCTGCTGGCCGAGATTGTTCTGGAAGCCGCGCACCGCGACCCCGGTCGACCAGTCGTCGAAGCCGAACGCATCGCCTTCCTGGACCTGCACGCCGGGCAGGTTGTCGACCTGGGCGAGAACGCTGGTCACCGGCGATTGCTGCCGCGCCATGGCCTCGGTCGATTCGGCGGAGGAATAGGTCTGCGCCTGGCCGGTGACGATGATGGCCTCGAGCTCCCGCGCCGTTTCCGGGGCTGGAACGTCGCCGGCCTGCTGGGCGCCCGCATGGAATCCGAGCACGAGTCCGGTGCCGGCCAACAGGCCGGTCTTCATGTAAGCTTTCATTTTCCCCTCGCTGTTCGCGCCGCCTCGAAAAGGTTCGGGCAGCGTGTGCGACCGGGGCGATAGCCTCTGTTCGCGACAGGATGATGACGGTTGCGGTACAAATTCGTTACAGCCGCCACCGCTGCCGCGATGCACCGCTCCGCCTACGGATCAGCCTGCGCCCTGACATCCCGGCGACCGGCCGGCGCGCCGAAAATTGCTCAGCAGGCCCACCTTTTTCGCGTCCCCGTCAACGCGTGTCCCGGGCCGCCTGCATCGCCCGCACCGCCCGGCGGTCCTGGCCCTGCCGCCGCCGTACCGCCTTCATGAGGCCGAGCCGCAGGTCCGGCGCCCTCCCCCCCGCAAGGCGGTCGATCTGCTCGTAATACCAGGCCTGGGCGCCGAGGCCGTTGAGCATCTTGACCCCCCCGATCGGCGAGGCCGGACCCAGCAGGCGCGTCGGCCCCAGCCGCAACCGGTCCTCCCAGCGCTCGGCCGCCGCCGTCTCGCCCGACAACAGCGCACTCGGCAGGTCGGGGTCGACACATAGCGGCCGGCCCAGCCCGATGAGGTCGACCGCCTCGTCGGCCAGCGCGGCATCCATCGCCGCGCGCGAGCGGAACCCACCCGTCACCATCACCGGCATCGCTGCCTCGGCCTTCACCGCGCGGGCATAATCGAGAAAATAGGCTTCCCGCTGGCGGGTGCTCTCGCTCCGCTCTCGGAGCGGGTCGTGGGCCGGCTTCAGCCCGTCCTGGCCCATCATCTGGGGCTGCTCATAGGAGCCGCCGGACACCTCCAGGAGATCGATCCCGAGCCGGTTCAGCCTCTCGACAACGCCGAGGCAGTCGGCCTGGCTGAACCCGCCCTTCTGGAAATCCGACGAGTTGAGCTTTACCGACAGCGTGAAGTCCGGCCCGCAGCGGGCGCGGATCGCTGCGACGACCTCGCACAACAGTCGCGCCCGGCCGGCCAGGTCTCCGCCCCAGCCATCGGTGCGGCGATTGGCCAGCGGGCTCAGGAAGGACGAGATCAGGTAGCCATGCGCGGCATGCACCTGCACTCCGTCGAAACCGGCGGCCAGGGCCACCGCGGCCGCATCGGCGAAAGCCTCGACCAGGCCCGTGATCTCCACGACGCTCAGTGCCCGCGGCATCCCGAACACCTTGCCCGGCAGCGCGACCGGCACGGCGCTCGGCGCGCCCGGCTCGGCATTGATCCGCGCCGGGGTCTGCCGGCCGGCATGGCTGAGCTGCATCAGCACCGGCGCGCCGCCCGACTTTGCCGCCCTGGCCCAGTCCGCCAGCGCCATCTTCTGCAGGTTCGACTGCGGCCCCGTGATCACCACATTGCCCGGCCGTTCGAGATGGTCCGGATCGACCTGCACATTGCCGGTGATCATCAGCCCGATGCCGCCGGCTGCCCAGCGGCGATAAAGGGTGACATGCCCGAGCGTGGCCCGCCCCCCGGCATCGGCAAGCCCTTCGGTCATCGCCGCCTTGGCGAGGCGGTTGGGCAGGGTGAGACCGCTCGGAAGGGTCAGCGGTGTATCGATCGTCCGGGCGGCGGGAACCGCTGCACTGTCGGGCATGGGGCCGGCTCCTCTTCGGGGTGAAGGCAAGGCTCCCTTTCCTATCGCGTCGATTCCGGTCTTTCCAGCCGCCCGGCACCGTTCCGGCAGCCCGGCGCCCACCCCGGCCGTGCCCCGCCATATGTCCCGCCATATGCGCCGCCATACACCTCGCCAGGGACCCGACGGCCGGCGAGACCACTGACGACAGCCGCGCAGCCGCTTGTCCGCGCCGCCGAGTCAGGTCTCTCTTCCGGCCTGTTCGCCGCCATCGGGACGGCGGGCACGGGTCCAGGATTAAGGCGCTGTTCAGCATTTCGGCGACTTTTTCCGGGATCAGTGCTTCTGCGTCCGTTCAGACCCCATATAAGGAGACGAGACCCGTGTCCGCCGCAAAGAAAGACCTGTTCGATCACATGACCACGCCAGAAGGAGGGGACAGCGCGGGCACGGCCACCGGCAGCTATTCGGCCAAGGATATCGAGGTCCTCGAAGGGCTGGAACCGGTCCGCATGCGTCCCGGCATGTACATCGGCGGCACCGACGAGCGCGCCTATCATCACCTCTTCGCCGAGGTACTGGACAATTCCATGGACGAGGCGACCGCGGGCCATGCCTCCCGGATCGAGGTCCATCTCGCCGCCGACGGCACCCTCGCGGTCACCGACAATGGCCGCGGCATCCCGGTCGACCCCCACCCCAAATATCCCGACAAATCCGCCCTCGAAGTCATCATGACCACGCTGCATGCAGGGGGGAAATTCTCCAACAAGTCCTACGAGACCGCCGGCGGCCTGCACGGGGTCGGCATTTCCGTCGTCAACGCCCTGTCCGAACGGGTCGAGGTCGAGGTCGCCCGCGAGAAGAAGCTCTACGTCCAGGCCTTCGAGCGCGGCGTCCCGGCAGGGCCGCTGGAGCGTCGTGGCCCCGCCCCGAACCGCCGCGGCACCACGGTCCGTTTCCGTCCTGACCCGGAGATCTTCGGCGACAAGCTGCGCTTCAAGCCCGCCCGCCTGTTCCAGATGACCCGGTCCAAGGCCTATCTCTATCGCGGCGTGGAAGTGCGCTGGAGCTGCGACCCGGCCTGCCTGCCCGAGGGCTCGAAGGTGCCGGCCGAAGCGGTCCTCTCCTACCCCAACGGCCTCGCCGACCAGCTCACCGAGGTGTTCGGCGACAAGGACACCATCACCGAGGCCCCCTTCACCGGGCTCGTCGAACTCGAAGAGGGCAAGGTCGAATGGGCGATCGCCTGGACCCATGCCGGCTTCGGCGAGGCCGATGGCTTCGCCCGCTCCTACTGCAACACGATCCCGACCCCCGATGGCGGCACCCATGAGGCCGGCTTCCGCTCCGCCATCACCAAGGGGATCCGCAATTTCGGCGAGCTGACGAACCAGAAGAAGACGGCCCAGCTCACCGCCGACGACATCATGAGCCATGCCGGCCTGCTGCTCTCGGTGTTCATCCGCAACCCCGAATTCGTCGGCCAGACCAAGGACAAGCTCTCCACCACCGCCGCCTTCCGCCTCGTCGAGAACGCCGTCCGCGACCGTTTCGACCACTGGCTCACCGCCTCGCCCAAGGAAGCCGAGAAGCTCTTCACCTGGGCCATGGACCGGGCCGAGGAACGCGCCCGCCGGCGCAAGGCCAAGGAGGTCGAGCGCAAGACCGCGACCAAGCGACTGCGCCTGCCCGGCAAGCTCGCCGACTGCGCTGACCGCGGCCCCGAGGGCACCGAACTGTTTCTCGTCGAGGGCGATTCGGCCGGCGGCTCGGCCAAGCAGGCCCGCAATCGCAAGACCCAGGCGATCCTGCCCCTGCGCGGCAAGATCCTGAACGTCGCCTCCGCCTCGGACGACAAGCTGATGAAGAATGCCGAGCTCGGCGATCTCTCCCTCGCCCTCGGCACCCCGCTGGGCCGCGCCTTCGATGTCGACCAGCTGCGCTATGAGCGCATCATCATCATGACCGACGCCGATGTCGACGGCGCGCATATCGCCGCCCTGCTCATCACCTTCTTCTACAAGCTCTGCCCGGGCCTGGTCGAGAGCGGCCGGCTGTTCCTCGCCCTGCCCCCGCTCTACCGCCTGAGCCACAAGGGCAAGACCGTCTACGCCATGGACGATGCAGAAAAGACGCAAAAGCTCGCCACCGAATTTGCCGCCAATGCCAAGGTCGAGCTCGGCCGCTTCAAGGGCCTCGGCGAGATGAATCCCGGCCAGCTCAAGGAAACCACCATGGACCCGGCGACGCGCACCCTGGCCCGCGTCACCCTGCCCGACGGGGTCGACAGCATGGACGAGATCAGCCCTGCCGAGCTGATCGAGACCCTCATGGGCCGCCGCCCCGAACTGCGCTTCCAGTTCATCCAGGACAATGCCAGCTTCGTCGAGGAACTCGACATCTGAGCCGCCGCGTCTCCGCAGGCAAGGTCGATGCGGGCATCGACCGGGGATTACGACGCCTCCCTGGCGCAAAAGGCCAGTGCTCAGGCGGTTCAAATTCGGAAGATAGCGCTTTAGCGCCTGCCCCTCTCCCATCGCCCGTTTCGACGCCTGTCGGTTTCTCGGCCGCTCCATACCCCTATTGTCGATGTGCAGGCCGATCTGCTGTCGGACCTTGCAAGCCGTGTGGTCGTTTCACTTCTTCCCCTGCCTGACGTCCCCGCCGCCCGCCTGCCGAGGCTGAAACCTGTCCTGAATATCGCCGGCAGGGACGATGTGTTCATGGCGACGGACCTGGCCGCAGTCCCCGAGTCCCAACCTTAGTGAACGCGTCACGAACCTCGAGGACGAGGATCGCGATGTGATCACCGGCGCGCTCGTCTTCCTGTTCCAGGATTTCCGAGCGCTGTGGGACAGCGCCGTTCCCGTCCCCGCTGCGAATTTCCAGGGTATGATCGGTCGCCATGGGACCCGACCACCCCTCCTGCAATCCGGCCCGCGCCCCCTTGTGGGACGCGTTCCTCGCCTTTCTCGGCTCGATCAGCGCACTCATCGCACCGGCCGGCAATGGCTCCGAACCGCTGCTGCTCGACGACTGGCGGGCGGTGCGCCGCCGGCTCGCAGAGGCCGAACGCCGGTTCCGGCGGCTGATCCTGCCCGAAGCCATGGCGCTCGCAGCCCGGTTGACGGCCGGGCTTGGCCCCCTGCGCCAGCGTGCCAGACCGGCGCGGGCGCGCTCGGCGGAGACCCGGGCACGCGCGCGCCCCCTCTTTCATTTCAGCCTCCACGAAGCAACTCCGCGGCCCAGCCACCCACGCCCCGGCCGCCAGCACCATGGCCTGCCCACCCCGCCGCTGCGCGATCATTTCGGGACCACCATGGTGCCGGCACGGGCCGAGTTCCGGCGCTATGCGGCCCTCATCGCGGCGACGCAGAGCCCCGGCCACACCATCCTCCGGCTTGCCCGGATCCTGCGCCGCCGTGCCGGCTCGTCGCGTCCGCCCCTGCCCTTCCGCCCCGACGGCTCCCCCCGCCGCATGGGCGGGACCGGCCCCCTTCCAGCCGGCCCGCCTCTCGCTTCGGAGGCGAAGCCACCGCCCGAGCCCTGACGAAACGCCGCCACGTACCCCTCGAAATCCGCAAGACATCCCGCACCTGGGCCTGCAGGCGCGAACGCTTCGCCGCGCCTTTCGCAAGGAACGGCATGGCGCCCCCTGCCTCAGCACATCTGGCCTGCAGCTTCGACCGCCCCCGCCGCCCCCGGGTCAGACCGGAAACCCGGCAACCCGCCGCGCCGGCCCCTTGATCCGGGCCCAGAAGCAGGCATCCTGAGCCTGAGAGATACCCAGCCAACGGGAGCGCAAACACCATGATCAGGGTCAACGGCATTCACCACATCGCCATCATGGCAGGCGACATCAAGAAACACATCGCCTTCTTCTCCGACGTGCTCGGCTGCCGGCTCTCGGCGATCTTCGACATGCACGGCGTGCCCGGCGGACTGCACGCCTTCATGCACATGAACGACCACTCCTATTTCTCGATTGTCCAGCTGCCCGACGTCGACGCGATCCCGATCGAACTCGGCGTCACCCATGCCGGTAACGGCGCCGCCCCCTCGGCCCCCGGCACCATGCAGCACCTCGCCTTCAACGTGGACAGTGAGGCCGACCTGCTTGCCATCCGCGACCGGATCCGGACGAAGGGCGTCAATGTCATCGGCCCAATCGACCACGGCATCTGCAGCTCGATCTATTTTGCTGGCCCCGACCAGCTGACCCTGGAAGTCGCTGCCGGGCGCGGCACCATCGACCCCGCCGCATGGGTCGATCCCGCTGTGCTGGAAAAGGCCGGGATCAGCGCGGCCGAGGCCGAGACCTACATGCACCCCGACCCCTATGCGGGCGAAGGCGGTGCCGTCGCCCAGCCGCCGCATGATCCCGACAAGCCCCACCAGGCCTATCCCGAAGCCATGTACCGGCAGATGCTCGCCACCCCGGACGCGGCCATTGCAGCGGCTGCGAGCTATGCCGAACCGCCGGTGAAACAGGCCTCCTGATGACGGGCGACACAAGCCTCCGGCCTGTCTCGTCATCGGCGCCTGAGCCGGAACCGGTGGCATGGCCGGCGCCCGCTTGACCCGGGCGGCGCCCATGGCGTGGTGGAACGCTTCACAGGAGGCGCTGAACCAATAAGCCGCTCGCGCCAGCAGGACGCGGGGGCCATGGCTCCATCCGGATCAGAAGCCGCCGCCGGTCCTGAACCCGCCACTGCGGCCGCCCCCGATCCGGGGCCGGCGGCTGGGCAGGGAAACGCTGCGGCCGGAGCGGCGCGAGCCTGGAAACCCGCCCGGCAGGCCGCCCGGAAGACTGCCTGGCAAACCAATCGGCGAGCCGCCCCGCCGCGACGACCGGCCCATTTCGCGGAGGATGCCCCAGCCGATGTCCCGGGCGATTTCGGGAAAGCCGGAGGTCTTCCGGCGCGAGGGGCCGCCAAATCCGGGATGGGCGCGCGGCTGGCGGCGGCGGACCTTGCGCCTGAGCGTGCGCACGGCATCCTCCGGCATCAGGCGCCCGGCCAGCAGGGCGTCCATTACGCTGTCGATCGCCGAGGCGGAAAAGTAGGCATAGGGGCTGTCGAGCTGGTCCCGCTTGAACAGGCGCCGGAAGTGCTCCAGCTCCTCAAGTCGGAGCCGCCGCCGCTTCGGCGCTGCAGCGACCTCCGATCGCCGCATCTCCTCGTCCATCTCCTGGCGGCGGAGCGTCACGAGCTGGTCGACCATCCGGTCATCATCCGGCGTCACGGTCTGGGTCACCAGCAGCCGCAGATCCGGAAAGCTCGCCTGCTTCAGGGCCTCGGCCAGCCGGATCCGGGCCTCGTGTGCCGGCCCCCGGGCCCCGGCCTCGGCCTCGGCATGGGTCCTTGCCAGGGCGAGGTGGGCAGCTTCGGCAGCCTCGATCCGGGCGTCGATCGCCTCCAGCGCCGTGCGGGCCGCTTCGACACCGGCCTTCAGCGCCTCGGCACCCGCGGCCGCCAGCGCCTCGGTCTCCGCCGTTTCCAGCGCCTCCTGGGCTTCGGCCTCGACCGCTGCCATGCGCTCCACATGGGCAGCGATCCGCCCCGGCAGCTCGGTCAGGCGCTGGTAGTTCCGCCAGGACCGGTCATAACGGCAGACGCTCGCGACCCAGCCATCGAGAAACCGGACAGGGGGTGGCGCCCGGTAATCGGTGGTCCGGAAGCCCTGCTTCCACAGGTACATGAATAGCGGGTCGGCCTCATACGGCTTTCCCTTTTCGGCCCGGTCCTCTTCGGCCATCTCCAGCTTCTGCCGGGCCCGCTCGGTGATCGCCTCCGCCTCGGCCGCCGCTTCCACGCATGCATGATAGGCCTCATCGGTCTCCAGCGCCGCCTCGACCTCGGCCACGATCGCCTCGAAGGCCTCGACGGCCGCATCAAGATCAGCCGCCGCCTTCTGGCGCGTCTGCTCGAGGGTCGCGATCTGCGTGGCCTTGGCATTGAGGTCCCGCAGGAGGTCCGCGACATACCCCTCCTGCTCACCGAGCAGGCGGTCCACTTCGGCATCAAGCGCCCGGAGCATCCGCAGCCTGTCATCGCTTCCGGCATGGTCGAGCTGGAGATCGGCCAGCGCGGTATAGGCCGCCGCCTGCGCCTGCCGGATCCGGGCAAGTTCCCGATCCGCATCCTTCTCGCTCTCGATCGCATCGGCAAGGGCCCGCCGGGCGGCGGCAAGCGAACGGTCGAACCGGGAGAGGGCCGCGCGGCCGTCAATCGTGCTCATCTGGCCTCACCATTCGAGGATGGCCCCGCCCGGGGTCGAGACGGCGTAATCGGGATAGAGCCGGCCGGGCTTCTTCTCGCCGATGATCGCATTGTCGATGATCCGGTCGTCCCGCTTGTCGGCCGCCATGGCGTCGAACACCGATTTCGAGACCCGCTGCCCCCAGCGCGTGACCCGGGCCGAGCGCCGGTCCTCCTCGCTGGTGACCGGCACTTCGAGAACACGGCCCGTGGCATCGACGGCCTCGACGACAAGGTAGAAGTTGTTGACCGACGGATCATCCTCCGCTTCGCGGAACACGCCGGAAAAATCCTCTGGGTCCTGGACGATACGGACCTGGTAGCTCTGCGCGAGATCGGTCTCGAGCGTGCGGAGGTCGGCAATCGCCTGCTCGGCAGCTTCGCGGTCGCCGGCCTCGAGCGCCTGCCGGCCGGCCAGCAGCAGGGCATCGGCCATACGCACTGCGCCCTCATCCTCGCTGACCTCATCGATGCCCTGCCGCGCCGCGAGAAGATCGGCCGGCAGCGTTTCCGTGAGCGCCACGATCGCCGCCCGCTCCCGCGCCGCCTCGGGGCCGGCAATGGTGACCTGGTAGACCCCCAGCCCGCCAAGCACCATGGCAGCGAGCGCGGCGGCCGGTTTCCACCAGCGATCGCGGGTAATGTAGATCATGGCGAGCCGTCGGGAGAGGCCCGGCGGGGTCGGCTCATAGACGAACCGCCGCTCCTCCAGCGCCTTCACCCCGTCCTGGAGGATCCGTTCCGGCACGTCGATGCCCTGGGCGCGGTAGATCTCCTGCAGCCGCTCGATGAGGTTCGCTTCCCGGCCCGCCTGGTCAAGTTCACGCGACAGGATCTGCTCGCGATGACGGATCGTATCGACCACATCCATGGCCATCAGCACCTCGTCCAGCTCCGGCGCTGCGTCCGGGAGTGTCGCGTCTTGCGGAGCCGGAGCCGAAGCCGGGACGGGCGTAGGGCCAGGCGCCGGGGCGGGCGCCGGGCCCGCCGGATCGACGGATATGGGGTCGCCGTTCACCGCCGGGTCGTCCTAGCCCTTCGGCAGCAGCGCTGCCGCCGTGCCACGCTCGACCAGTTCGGTCATCCGGCGCTTGCCGTTTTCCACCGCCTCGCGGATCTCCTTCGAGTTCTGCGAAGCCTTCTCGCGCATCTCGGCGATGATCGCCTGGGTCCGCTCCTGGTAGCTGACCACCGCATCGACCAGCATCTTCACGGAGGCGGCCGAAACGGTCGGGCCATAGCCGGCGCTAGTCGCCGCTTCCTGCACCTCATTGCCGATCTCGGCCAGCACTTCGAGCGAGGTGTCCACGCCCTTCTTCATCGCGTTCAGCGTCTCGGTGCTCTCGTGCAGGCCATGCAGGCCCGTGAAGGATGCGGTGAGCGCGGTGAGGACGATTTCATTGGTCGAGAAGAAGCTGACCGACTGGGCGTAGAGCCGCTCCTTGGCATTTGTCGTCTGCACCAGCCGCGCCATGATCACATCGGACGTGTTGTAGCCGATGGTGATATTGTCGGAGAGATCCTTGGCGACCTGGTAGCGCTTCTCCTCGGCCTGCAGTTGCCGAAGCGCCTCGTCGCGTGCCAGTTCCAGCCGGGCCCGCTCGGCCGGATCCTCGCCGAGATAGCCAGCGACCTTTGCCACCGCCGCATTTACCTCGCCCCGGTCCGCCTCGAGTTCGGCTGCGGCCTCCGCCAGCACTTCCAGCGCCAGGACCTCGGACTGTTTCAGCGCACCGCGGAAATCGAGATAGGCCTCGAGGATCGTCTGCTCGCGCTCGATCTGGTTCGCAGTCTCCTCCTGGACCTCGAGATAGAGGTCCTTGATCTTGCCGAACCGGCTGGCAATGTCGCCGCGGGTCATCTTCATCCACACCGTGGAGACCCGCTCCATGGTCGAGATCTTCCCGTCGGCATACTGCTGCACCAGGTCCTTGGCATCGTCGCGGATCGAGGTGAAGGCGGCCGTGATCCCCTCATAGCGGTCGGAAATCGTGATCCCGCCGACCTGCTCGCGAACGACATCATTGAACCGGCCCATCTCGTCGAGGGTACGGGCGATGGCTGCGACCTTGTCCGGGGCCAGATGGCTGATCTGTTCGAGCAGGGCGACAATCGGCTCGGGCGCCTTCTTTGCCTTCTTCGGCGCCAGGCCGACGTCCCTCAGCCCGCCAAGGGCCTTGTCCAGATATTGCAGGGCACTGGGGCTCTCTGCCACCTCCGAAGCCATGGTCACTCTCCTCCTCGTCCAGACAATTACAGGTGGCGCAAGCCTGGCCCCGATACAAGATGGCAATGGCCGGAGCCGCGGGACTGGCAACCGCTTTCCCGCAGCCAGAGAAAAAGGAGCCGCCGCTCAGCCAGCCGCGGCGCGCTGCAGGGTCTTGAGGTAGGCATCGACCCGCTTGGCATTCGCCCCGAGGTCGGAGAGGCCGACCCGGCTGGTCGAGCGGACGTCGACCGCCACACCATTATCGACAGACCGGAGCCGGATCGCGATATCGTCCCTGAAGCCGAACCAGGTCGAGGTCTCGGTCGCCTCGATCCGGGTTTCGAGATCGGCGGCGCTGACCGCGGCCGGGGTGACAATCTCCCAGCCGAAATCCCGGGCGACCTGCTCGGCGGTGGCCGCGATGCCGGCAAGATCCCCGGGCAGGACAAGCGTGTCCAGCGTGTAGGGATAGGGCGCGTCTTCAGGCTCCTGCATGCTGGCCGGGTCGAATTCGGCCTCTTCCTGGACCTCCGAAACCAGCCGGCCGCCGGTGCCGGGCCAGCGCGCATTGGCCGTCTCGGCAATGGTCGGCGCCGGCTCTACCGGGTTCAGCGCACCATCGGCCTCGCGGATCGCCATCAGCGTTTCGGAGAAGGCGATGGGATCGGACCAGTCGGTCTGGATATCGTGGATGGGTGGCAGGGCCGCCGCAGTCGCCCCCATCCCCGCGAGCCGGCCAGCCATCAGACCGGAAATCAACAGACCGCCCAGCGCGAGCATGACCGGTCGCTTGCGCGGGGCGGCCACGAGACCGATGATCAGGGCCAGCAGAGACAGGGCCAGCGCGCCGCCGGCCACCAGCGGTCCCCAGGCGAAATACATGGTTCCGAGGCCGAACTGCCAGGACCAGAGCCCGAATTTCGAGCCCAGCGCGCCGGCCACGAACCAGAGCACCGCGAACACCGCCGCCGCCAGCGCAATCCACGCAAGGGTTCCGCGCCAGCCGGCCGATTGAGTGTCCGTAGTCATGTCGCAGCCTCCTTGGTCCGGCTTCCTTACGCCAGCATGGCCCCGACGCCTAGGCCCCGAAGTCCGCCATCTGATGGACCGCCCCCGGAGCCGGGGGTCACCCTAAGCCGTCGGCAGCTTGTAGTCCCTGAACCGTTCGCGCAGGGCGAGCTTGTTGATCTTGCCAGTGGCGCCCAGCGGGATCTCGTCGACAAAGGCGACATCGTCGGGGGTCCACCATTTCGCGATCCGGCCCTCAAGCTGGGCCAGCACCTCTTCCCTGGTCGGCTGCTCGCCCGGCATGGGCTGGACGATCAGCAGGGGGCGCTCGTCCCATTTCGGGTGGTAGACGCCGATGGCCGCCGCGTTTGCCACCTTGGGGTGGCCGACAGCGATGTTCTCGAGATCGATGGAGGAGATCCATTCGCCGCCGGACTTGATGACATCCTTGGCCCGGTCGGTGATCTGCATGGTGCCGTACGGGTCGATATTGGCGACATCTCCGGTGTCGAAGAAGCCCTCCGGGTCGAGCACATTGCCGCCGGCGCCCTTGAAGTAGCCCGCCGCGATCGCCGCCCCGCGGACCATCAGGCGACCCGAGGTGTCGCCATCATGGGCGATCCGGTTTCCGTCGTCATCGACGATCTTGAGTTCCACGCCGAAGGGTGGGCGGCCCTGCTTGAGTTTCTGCGCCATGCGGGTGTCGATGTCGGCGCCCTCGAGGTGCGGCGGCAGGGTGCCGAGCGTGCCGAGCGGCGAGGTCTCGGTCATCCCCCAGGCATGGATCACGTCGACCTCGTAATCCTGTTCGAAGGCCCTCAGGATCGCTTCGGGAATGGCCGATCCGCCAATGATCACCTTCCTGAGGTGCGGCAGCTTGAGATCATGCTCGCGCAGGTGATTGAGCAGCATCAGCCAGACCGTCGGCACGGCGGCGGTGATCGTCACCTTCTCGCTGTCGAGCAGCTCGTAGATCGACGGGCCATCCATCTGCGCGCCGGGCATCACCATGCCGGCGCCGGTGCCGGGGCAGGAGAAGGCGAGCCCCCAGGCATTGGCATGGAACATCGGCACCACCGGCATCACGACATCCGCCGCGCCCATGCCCATCGCATCCTTAGACATGGTGACGAGGGTATGCAGGACATTGGTGCGGTGGGAGTAGAGCACGCCCTTGGGCTCGCCCGTGGTGCCGGAAGTGTAGCACAGCCCGCAGGCGGTATCCTCGGGGAAATCGCCCCAGCGGCAGTCGGTCGAGCGACCATCGATCCAGATATCGAAGGCGACCGCGCCGAGCCTGTTATCCGGCAGCGTGTCCTGGTCGGCAAAGATCACGAAGGTTTTCACCGTCTCGAGCTTGTCGCGGATGGCCTCGACGATGGGCAGGAAGGTCTTGTCGAAGATCAGCACCTTGTCTTCGGCGTGGTTGATGATCCAGGCGATCTGGTCGGGATGCAGGCGCGGATTGACGGTGTGCAGCACCATGCCGATGCCCATGGTGCCGTACCAGGCCTCCATGTGCCGGGCCGAGTTCCAGCCCAGCGTTGCCACCCGGTCACCGGTCACAAGTCCCTCATCCTTCAGCGCATTGGAGACCTGTTTCGCCCGGTCATGGATCTCGCCATAGGTCGTGCGCACGATGTTGCCCTCGACCCGGCGGGTCACGATCTCGCGGGTCGGATTGATGGCCTTGGCGTGGGCCAGGATCTTGTCGACCGTCAGCGGCCAGTCCTGCATGATGCCTTGCATGGTCGGTGTTTCCTCCGGGATGGGGGACCACCTGCTGCGGCCCCTACATTTCTGTTGCAATATGGTGTTTAGATCGGTGGCAGGGATTGGACAAGAATGGGGGGGTGCCTGATGAGCGGCCCGAACCTGAAGCGGGCCCTGGCGGGCCTTGTACTCATCGCCAGCGTAGGACCCGGACTGGCCGGCTGCGGCAGCGAACGCACTGCCGATGCGCCTGCTGCGCCGGATCCGGCCGCGCCCCGCGCGGCGGCCGAAGCGGGACCCGGCGAGGGCGGGAACGGGGAAGCGGACGCCGCCGCCGACGCGCCGCGCCAGGTCGCCGAAGCCATCGCCGCGCTGGAGACGGGCGGACAACCGGTGCTGTCACGCTGGTTCGACTGCCTGCGTGCGAATGACGCCATCACCCTTGCCGCCCATCGCGGCGGGCCCGGACCAGGCTATCCCGAGAACGCGCTGGAAACGCTGCAACACAATTTCGCGCGCGGCATCGAGATGTTCGAGATCGATGTCGCCGAGAGCCAGGACGGGGTGCTGTTCCTGCACCATGACCGCAGCCTCGGACGGACCACGACCGGCGATGGCCAGGTGGTCGAGGCGGACTGGGACGAGATCCGCAGCCTGCGTCTCAGGGACACCGACGGCGCAGTGACCGGGTTCTCGCCAACCCGGCTGACCGATGCCCTGCTCTGGGCGAAGGAGGCCGGGGCGATCGTCGAACTCGACCGCAAGCCCTCCACGAGCTTTCGCAACATCCTCGCCGCCGTCCGCGCCGCCGGGGCCGGGGACCACGTCGTGATGATTTCCTACTCCGCCGATCAGGCCGCCGCGATCGCCCGGCTCGCACCCGGCATCGTGCTTACCGCAAGCGCCCGTGGCGCAGATGATCTCGACGCGCTTGAAGCTGCCGGCGTCGGCCTCGGCAATCTTGTCGCCTGGACCGGGACGCGCGAACCCGACCCGGCCGCCTGGCAGCGCCTGCGCAGTGCCGGGGTGGAGCCGGCCTTCGGCACGCTCGGACGGCCCGGCGAGCGACTGGACGACACCTATGCCGCCGATGGCGACCTGGAAGAATTCGCCGGTCTCGCCGAGGCCGGGCTGGTCCTCCTGTCGACCGACATGCCGGTGGCGGTTGCCGAATTTCTCGGCGCTGACGACCGCGGCAAGGACGCCTGTCCGCGCTGACCGGCTCTGACCGGCTCTGGCCGGCGCTGCGGGGATCGCCCGACTTGATCGCCGCAGCAAAACCGTCACAATGCCTTGGCGACACGAACAAGGGGCGTCCTCTATGAAATCTGCAAGACTGGCGGTGCTTGCCGCCCTGGGGAGCGCTCTGCTCGCCACCGCCGCCTGCGAGCAATCGGGCAGCGGTGGGCAAGCCGGTAGCGGGCTGGACGAGCCGATCGAAATCAATCGCAATCCCTATCCCTCGACCTACGCCTCTACCCCCGGCCCAAGTGTGCTGATCCGCAATGCCACCGTGCTGGACGGGCTGGGGAACCGCATCGAGGCGGGCGATGTCCTGTTGCGGGATGGCGATATCGCGGCGATCGCGGAGGACATTCCGGTCCCAGACGAGGACGGCCTTGTGGTCATCGACGCGGATGGCAAATGGGTCACCCCCGGCATCATCGACAATCACTCCCACCTCGGCGTCTATCCGAGCCCATCGGTCAGCGCCCATGGTGACGGCAACGAAATCTCCGCCCCAGTCACCGCCGAGGTCTGGGCCGAGCACGGGGTCTGGCCGCAGGATCCCGGCTTCACCCGGGCGCTTGCCGGCGGGGTCACGGCACTGCAGATCCTGCCCGGGTCGGCCAATCTCTTCGGCGGGCGCGGGGTCACCCTCAAGAACGTTCCCGCCCGCACCGTGCAGGCAATGAAATTCCCCGGCGCGCCCTATACGTTGAAGATGGCCTGCGGGGAGAACCCCAAGCGCGTCTACGGCTATGGCGGCGGCCGCTTCCCCGGCGGGGCGCCCTACTCCCGCATGGGCAATGTGGCCGGCTACCGCGCGGCCTGGGCCGAAGCGGCCGAATACCGGCGCAAATGGGAGAGGTACGAAGCCGACGGCGGCGACCCGCCCGCCCGCAACCTTGAACTGGATACGCTGTCCCGCGTGCTGTCGGGCGACATCCTCGTGCATATGCATTGCTACCGGGCCGACGAGATGGCGCAGATCCTCGATCTCGCCGACGAGTTCGGATACCGGATCGCGGCGTTCCACCATGCCGTCGAGAGCTACAAGATCGCCGACCTGCTTGCCGATGCGGGCGCCTGCTCGTCGATGTGGGCCGACTGGTGGGGCTTCAAGATGGAAGCCTATGACATGGTGCGCGAGAACATCCCCATGGTCCACGCGGCAGGGGCTTGTGCCATTGTCCACTCCGACAGCGCGGTCGGCATCCAGCGACTGAACCAGGAAGCGGCCAAGGCGCTCGCGGACGGGCGCAGGGCCGGCATCGAGATCGACAAGGCGACGGCCTGGCAGTGGCTCTCGCTCAATCCCGCCCGGTCACTCGGGATCGACAGCCAGACCGGCTCGCTGGAGCCCGGCAAGGACGCCGACCTGGTGATCTGGTCCGGCGATCCCTTCTCCAGCTACACCCTGGCCGAGCAGGTCTTCATCGACGGAGCGAAACGCTTCGACCGGACCGACCCAGCCTTCCAGCCCGTCATGGATTTCGAACTCGGCCAGCCCGGCGAAGGAGACGCAAAATGATCCGCACCGCCCTTGGCGCCGCCGCACTCATCCTGTGCCCCGTCACCGCCCCGACCCTCGCCGACACCGTCGCGATCACCGGCGCCAGGGCCTGGACGGGTACCGAAGCCGGGACCGTCGAAGATGCAACAGTGATCATCACCGATGACCGGATCACGGCCATCGGCACCGACGTCGGCGTGCCGGTCGATGCCGAGATCATCGACGCGGCCGGCCGCTGGGTCACGCCCGGCATCATTGCCCCGTTCTCGCAGATCGGCCTGGTCGAGGTCGGCGCCGAGGACGACACCAATGACACCGCGGCCGCGACGGCGCCCTATTCCGCTGCCTTGCGGGCTGCAGACGGGTTCAACCCGGCCGCCACGCCGGTCGATGCGTCGCGGATCGCCGGCGTCACGCGGGTCGTGGTGGCGCCATCGCCGGGCCTGTCAATCCTTGCCGGCCAGGGCCTCACGGCCGATACCAGCGGCACGCCGGGCTCGATCATGGACGATGCCGCGTTCATGCTCGTCCGGCTGGACGAGTCCGGGGCGGCACTCGCAGGCGGTTCACGGCCTGCAGCCTGGGCCTATTTCCGCGCCGCCCTCTCCGATGCCCGCACCTTCCCGGCCCGCTATCTCGCGCACAATCAGGGCGATGCGCTGACCCGGGTCGACGCCCAGGCACTGGGTCCGGCCTCGCGCGGCCAGCAACTCATCCTCATCGAGGCCGAGCGTGCCAGTGACCTGCGCAAGGTCATCGCCTTCGCCGGCGAAAATGACGCGCTCGATATTGCCATCGTCGGCGCCACCGAGGGCTGGCAGGTCGCCGACGCCCTCGCCGCTGCCGGCATTCCCGTCATCATCAACCCGTTCAACAACCTGCCGAACAGCTTCGAGACCCTCGCTGCGACCCAGGAGAATGCCGCCCGGCTGATCGCCGCCGGCGTCCCGGTCGCCATCGCCAATCTCGACAGTCTCGGACACCAGGCGCGTCTGACCCTGCAGGTCGCCGGCAATGCCGTGGCCCATGGCGTCTCCCACGATGCAGCGCTGGCGGCAGTCACGCGCGTGCCGGCGGAGATTTTCGGGATGGAAGGACTGGGCACGCTGGAAGCGGGCGCGATCGCCGATCTCGTCGTCTGGGATGGGGACCCGCTGGACGTGATGTCCAATCCGGACGCGGTCTATATTGCCGGCAAGGCCCAGTCGCTCGAAAGCCGTCAGACCCAGCTGCGTGACCGCTATCTCGGTCTCGATGCCGGCGGCCAGCCGTTTGCCTACAAGGCCGCGAGCCGCCCGTCAGAAGACTGAAAATTGAGAACTGAGGAGACTGAGCGCCGGGCACCTCCGCCGGACCCCTGGTCGCCTGTCCCCTCGTCAGCCCCCCTGGAAGCCCGGGACGTCCTCGACCGGCTTCTTCTCGCGGCTGACCCCGATTGTCTGCAGGATCGAGGAAGCGATGAAGATCGAGGAATACGTCCCGATCACCACGCCGAAGATCAGCGCAAAGCTCATCCCCCGCAGGACTGGCCCGCCCAGGAAGAAGATCGCCAGCAAGGCCAGCAGCGTGGTCCCGGATGTCAGCAGCGTGCGGCTCAGCGTGCTGTTCAGGGCGAGATCGATCACCTCGGCCAGGGGCAGCTTCTTGTACCGGCGCATCTCCTCGCGCACCCGGTCGAACACCACCACCGTGTCGTTCATCGAATAACCGATGATCGTCAGCAGCGCGGCGATCGTCGTCAGATCGAATTCGAGTTGCAGCAGCGCGAACATGCCCATGGTGACGGTCACGTCATGGACGAGGGCTGCGACCGCGCCGATGGAGTACTGCCACTCGAAGCGGAACGCGATGTAGGCGAGCATCAGGACGAGCGAGACCGCCAGCGCCGTGATCCCGGCCGTGAACAGTTCACCCGACACCTTCGGACCGACCGCTGCCGAGCTCCGGAAATCGGCATCGCTCAGATTGAAGGCCTCGGTCAGGGCGGTGCGCACTTGGTCATTGGCCGCCTGTTCGGCGCTTTCGCTTTCCTCGGCCAGGTCCGGCACCCGGAACTTTATGACATAGACCGGCTCGGGATTGGCGCCCGTGCCAACCGCCTCGGTGACGCCGACATCGGCCAGGCCAAGACCGCCCACGACCGCGCGGATGTCCTCCGCCCCCGTCCCCTCCGGCTTCTCGATCTCGATCACCGATCCGCCCGCAAAGTCGATGCCGAAATTCAGTCCCCGGGTCGCCAGCAGCGCGACCGAGGCGAGGATGAGCAGGGCCGAAAAGGCAAAGGCCGGCCAGCGCAGGGCCATGAACCGCAGGTCGGATTTCGTCGGCAGGTATCGCATCAGCATGACTTCAGTCTCCTGCTTCAGACGGCGAGGGTCTTCGGCCGCGCCCAGCGCAACCACATGACGGTGAGGAACCGGGTGACCACGAAGGCGGTGAAGACCGAGGTGAAAATGCCGATGGCCAGCGTCACGGCGAACCCCTTCACCGGCCCCGAGCCCAGCATGTACAGCACGCCGGCAGCGATGAAGGTGGTGATATTGGCGTCGAAAATGGTCGACATCGCCTTCTCATAGCCCACCTGCACGGCCGTCAGCGCCGTCCGGCCCTGGCGGCTTTCCTCGCGGATCCGCTCGAAAACCAGCACGTTGGCATCGACCGCCATGCCGATGGTGAGGATGATGCCAGCAATGCCCGGCAGGGTGAGCGTGGCCCCGAGCGCCGACAGCGCGCCAAGGATCAGGACGATATTGGCCGCAAGGGAAAAGACAGCAAACAGGCCCGGCCGACCATAGAACACGGCGATCGACAGGGCGACCAGTGCGAGGCCGATCAGCGAGGCCAGCGTGCCCGCCCGGATCGAGTCCGCGCCGAGTCCCGGACCGACCGTCCGCTCCTCGATGAAATTCAGCTTTGCCGGCAATTCGCCCGCCTCGATGATCGCGGCCAGGTCGATGGCTTCCTGAAGCCCGGCGGGCGAATTGGGAAACCCGCCGGAAATCTGCACCTGGCCGCCATAGATCGGCTCCCGGATTACCGGCGCCGACATCACCCGCTCATCCAGCACGATGGCGAACCGGCGATTGACGTTCTCCTGCGTCACCTTGGAAAAGCGCTGCTGGCCGGCCCCGTTAAGGCGGAAATTCACCGCCGGCGTGTTGTCGTCGGGATCGTAGCCCTGGCTGGCGGTGGCAATATCCGACCCGGTCACCACCGGAGCATTGTTCACCAGCATGCGCTCGCCGGTCTCGGCATCGGTGAGCAGGCGCCAGCCGGGCGGACTGCGTCCCGTTCTGATGGCCTGCTGCACGCGGGAGGGCGTGTCATCGACCAGGGAGAAGGTCAGCTCCCCTGCCTGGGAAAGGACCTCCTTGATCCGCCGGGGATCGGGCTCGCCCGGGACTTCGAGAATGATCCGGTTCTCACCCTGCGGCTGGGGGGCGATATCGCGCACGCCGTCGGGGTCGATCCGTCGCCGGACAATCTCGATGGTCTTGGCCAGGGCCTCGCGCCGGAAGGCTGAGACGGCGGCATCGGTCAGCGACACATGGATTTCGCTCTCGCCGACCGGGTCTATCGTGTAGGTCTGTGCGCCGCCCAGGGCCCCCTCGACCGGTGTGTTGAGTGTCTCCAGCCGCTCAAGGGCCTCTGCCATCCTGACGTTGCCGGACCGGTCGGGGCGCAGGCTGATCTCCAGCCGGCCGTCGCGGATCTCGTTGGTCTGGAAGATCCGCTCGGCCGCACTGCCCGAATTGAACGCCTGCTGGACATCGGCTGCCAGCACCCGCAGGCGGTTGGCGATCACGTCCTCCTGGTTGATCTGCATCAGCAGGTAGACCCCGCCGCGCAGGTCGAGACCGAGATTGACCTTGTTCTGCGGCAGGAAGCCCGGCCACCACGACTCCCGCGCCGCCTCGCGTTCGGCCACGTATTCAGCCATGGCATCCGGTGTTTCCACCGCCGGCCGGTCCGGTTCGATGCCGAGAAAGGCATTGGAGAAGGCGTTCGGCAGGGCCATCAGCCCGCCGATCAGGAGCGTGACGAGAACAAGCGCGATCTTCCAGGGCGGAAACTGGAGCATGTGCGGTGGTCCTAATCGTTCGCCGCGGGCGGGGCATCCTTGCCGCGGACATCGGCGACCATGGAGCGGACAAGCCGGGTGCGGACGCCATCGGCAAGCTCGATTGTGACCTCGTCATCGCCGACCTTGGTGACCTTCGCGATCAGCCCGCCATAGGTCACGACCGTATCGCCCCGCTTGAGGTTGGCGATCAGTTCCTGGTGCTTCTTGCGTTGTTGCTGCTGCGGCCGGATCAGCAGGAAATAGAAGATCAGGATCAGCGGCACGAAGAACAGCAGCTGGCCGAGAACGCCCGAGCCGAGCCCGCCGGCTCCAGCCGGTGCGCCGGCGTCCTGCGCCATGGCCGGCAACGCCGCCAGTACGGCAACGGGGAGGATGCATGCGAGCGGTGCTGCACGGTGCTTGAAGGGTTTCATGGAAAAGTGTCTCCCTCCCCCAGGCATTCGGGGTCATGACAGAATTGCAAGGCGCCCCTATAGCTGGGGGTTCGGGGTGACGCAAACCAGTCCCGCCGCTGCGACCGGGGGAAATCGGTCACAATCGCCGGGCTGCGCCAGACATCATGGGTGAAACCGGTCGCGACAAGGGGTGCTCGAACTGCGTCCCGTCGCCACACAGGACGCGGACCCGGCCGTGTTCCCCGTCGAGCCCGGGCACGACCAGCCGGCCGTCCCGGCTGAGGGCCCGCATCAGTGCAGACGGGATCTCGTCGACTGCACCGGCGACGAGGATGCGGTCGAACATTTCGCCTGTGGCCAGACCCGACAGTCCGTCGCCATGGTAGAAGCGGTAGTTGCCTGCCTCCCCGCGGGCCGACAGCGCCTGGCTGGCGCCGTCGATGAGACCGTAGAAGCGATCGATACCGGCCACCTTGCCGGCGATCTGCGCAGCCAGGGCCATCGTGTACCCCGACCCGGCGCCAACCAGGAACACGCTGTTTCCGCCGCCCGGCTCGATGGCGAGGGCCTGCAGGAGCTGGCCGGCAAGGATCGGCGAATACAGCGTCTGCCCGCATCCGATCGGCAGGGCGCAGTCCTCATATGCGAGGTCGGCGAGGTCCGGGGCGACGAAATCGGCCCGGCTCACGCGTTCGAGTGCCTGCAGCACGGCCGGATCGGTGACGCCCTGCCGCCGGGCCTCCAGCAACAGCCGCGCCGGGCGGTAGGGATCGGTCATGGCGCACCTTCAGGGGCTGGCCAGCGCTGCATGGCTTCGAGACAGCGATCATGGGTCAGGTCGACATGCAGCGGCGTGACCGAGACATGGCCATCATAGATCGCGCGCAGGTCGGTCCCGGCCGGCGGATCGGACAGCGTGCCGCGATATCCGATCCAGAAATAGTCATTCCCGCGCAGGTCCTCGCGCTTTTCGGTTCGGATGATCTGCTCGTCGCGGAAGCCCTGCCGGGTGACCCGAATGCCGGCGACATCCTCCGGTGCCCGGTCGGGGAAGTTGACATTCATCACCACGTCATCAGGCCAGCCATGGGCCAGCAGCCACTTCAGCACCTGCGGCCCGAAGGCCTCGGCGGTGTCCCACGGACAGGAGCCGAGGTGGCGGAAGTTTTGCGACTGACTGAGCGCAACCGAGGGAACCTTGTGCTGCATGCCGAACATGGCCGCCGCGATGGTGCCGGAATAGCTCGTATCCTCGGCGATGTTCTGGCCCTTGTTGACGCCGGACAGGATGAGGTCCGGCGGGCTGTCCATGAGATCGCGCAGGGCCAGCAGGACGCAGTCGCTGGGGGTGCCGGACACCGCGTGCACCCCGGCGCCGAGATGGCGCACGCGGACGGGCTCGGTGAGGGTCACCGCGCGGGACTTGCCCGACTGCTCGATCTCCGGGGCGACGATGGTGATGTCATCGGAAACGGTGCGGGCAATGGTCTCCAGCACCTTCAGGCCGGGCGCGTGGATCCCGTCATCATTGGTCAGCAGGATCTTCATCGGTGCGGCTGTCCTGCCCCCAGCACCTCGACCCCGCCCATCCAGGGGCGGAGGGCTTCGGGCACGGTGACGGTACCGTCGACATTCTGGTGATTCTCGAGCACGGCGACCAGCGTCCGGCCGACCGCGAGGCCCGAGCCGTTCAGCGTGTGCACGAATTCAGGCTTCGGCTTCGGATTGTCCTCGGTCGGTGCCGGGCGCCAGCGCGCATCCATGCGCCGGCTCTGGAAGTCGCCGCAATAGGAACACGAGCTGATCTCGCGATAGGTCTCCTGGCTCGGCAGCCAGACTTCGAGGTCATAGGTCTTGCGCGCGCCGAAGCCCATGTCGCCGGTGCAGAGCAGCATGCGGCGATAGGGCAGGTCGAGGCGCTCGAGAATGGTCTCGGCGCAGCGTGTCATGCGCTCCAGCTCGACCAGCCCTTCGTCCTCGGTGCGGACAATGGAGACGAGTTCGACCTTGTTGAACTGGTGCAGCCGGATCATGCCGCGCGTATCCCGCCCCGCACTGCCCGACTCGGAGCGGAAGCAGGGCGTGTGCGCGGTATAACGAAGGGGAAGCGTGTCAGCGTCGAGGATGCTCTCGCGGACGATATTGGTGAGCGGGACCTCGGCGGTGGGGATGGTATAATAATTGCTCTCAATTTGTTCCACCTCAGCAATTACCTTTGCTAGGTCAGCACCGTATCGATCGATCAAATAGTTCAAAGTCTTCGTGTCGATCCCCGTAGCCTTGAACAAATCCTCCTCAAATTTCGGCAGCTGCCCCGTCCCTTCCAGCGCCCGATCCCGCACCAGAAGCGGCGGGCTCACTTCGGTGTAGCCATGCTCGCCGGTCTGCACGTCGAGCATGAAGGCTGCCAGCGCGCGTTCGAGCCGGGCCAGCGGGCCGGACAGCACCACGAAACGCGACCCGCTCATCTTCGCCGCCGCTTCGAAATCCATCGCACCCATGCCTTCGCCAATGTCGACATGATCCTTCGGCGCGAAGCCCAGTTCCCGCGGCGTGCCCCAGCGCGACTGCTCGACATTGCCGCCCTCATCGGCGCCATCGGGCACGTCCGGCAGCGGCAGGTTCGGCAGGCCGAGCAGGATCTCGTCGAGCTCGGCCCGCGCCGCCTCCTCCTGCTCGCCGGCCACCTCGATCGTGTCCTTCGCTTCAGCCACCGCAGCCATCAGCGCAGCGGCCAGCGCCTCGTCCTTTGCCGCCTTGGCCTTGCCGATTTCCTTCGACTTCGCATTGCGCGTCGCCTCGGCCGCCTGCCGGTCGGTCACCGCCTGGCGCAGGGCCCCGTCATGGGCGAGAATCTCGTCCACCTTGTCACCGAGACCGGACGCCCGCCGGTTCCACGCCGCGCGGAACTGGTCCGGTGTCTCGCGGATCGCCCGCATGTCGAACGGGTCAGGCATAGCCGCCATGATAAGGGCCCTCTTTGCTTGTCGGGGTCGGTCTAGACGAGTGCGCGGGCGAGGTGAAGCAGCCGATCGCGCTATCCTGCAACCAGCGCGACCAGCACCGAGCCCTCGGCGACCTGTCCGCCGGGCTCGGCCTGCACCGCTTCGACCACCCCATCGCGCGGGGCGACCAGGGTGTGTTCCATCTTCATCGCCTCCATCACCGCCAGCGGCTGGTCCTTCACCACGCTGTCGCCGGCCGACACCATCACCGCAACCACCTTGCCCGGCATCGGCGCCTTGAGTGCGTCCCCGCCCTCGACCGCCTCGGCCTCGGCCTCATAGTCCGGCACCTCGATGAGGAAACTGTCGCCCGCCGCCGTGACCGCAAACCGCGTCGCCGACAGATCGGTGACCAGCGGCACCGGCCCGTCCACAGGCGCCTCGAGCGGGGCATCGACCACCGCGCCATCGACGGCCAGCCGGAGCCGGCGTTCCGCCCGCCGGTTGAGTCGGAAGCCGTCCCGAACTGCCCAGGGCCCGCCACTGTCGTCCCCGCTGCCGCCCGACAGCACGACATCGGCGACCGCCGCCAGCGCTGCGTCGCGGTTCTCCTCCAGCGGCCGGGTCAGGCGCGCGCCCTGCTCGGTGATCCAGTTCACGTGATGGGCCGCCTCGCCGAAATCCTCTGAAACGAGGCAGCGTCCGAGAAAGCCGACATTGCCCGGCACGCCGACCACCTGGGTGTGCGCCAGCACCCCGGCCATCGCGTCGATCGCCGCATCGCGCGACTCGCCGTGCACGATGAGCTTGGCCAGCATGGAGTCATAGTCCGGTGGCACCCGGTCGCCCGTCTCGAAACCGCTGTCCCAGCGCACCCCTTCGTCATCGGACGCATCCAGCGGGCCGAAGGCCTCGAGCCGGCCGGCGCCCGGGCGGAAGCCGTCGGATGGGTCCTCGGCGCAGATCCGTGCCTCGATGGCGTGGCCGAGAATCGGAATGTCCGACTGGCTGAGTCCCAGCGGCTCGCCCGCAGCCACCCGCAACTGCAGTTCCACGAGATCCAGCCCGGTGATGTACTCGGTGACCGGATGCTCGACCTGCAGGCGGGTGTTCATCTCGAGGAACCAGAAACTGTCGGTTGCCAGCGGGCGGTCGCCATCGACGATGAACTCGACCGTCCCGGCATTGGTATAGCCCACGGCCTCGGCAAGGCGGACCGCCGCCCCCGTCATGGCAGCCCGGACCGCGTCGGGCATGCCGGGCGCCGGCGCCTCCTCGATCACCTTCTGCCGCCGGCGCTGCAGCGAGCAGTCGCGCTCATGGAGGTGGAGGACCGTGCCCTGATTGTCGCCGAACACCTGCACCTCGATATGACGCGGCCGCTCGACCAGCTTCTCGAGCATCACCCGGCCATCGCCGAAGGCATTTTCGGCCTCCCGCACCGCGCTCTGCAGCGCCTCGGCGAGTTCCTTCGGCTCCCGCACCAGCCGGATGCCGCGTCCGCCGCCGCCCGCCACCGCCTTGATCAGCAGCGGATAGCCGATGGTCTTTGCAGCGGCCTTCAGAGTCTCGAGATCCTGCGCTACCCCACGATAGCCCGGCAGGACGGGGACCCCCGCCGCCTCGGCAATCGCCTTGGCCTCGTCCTTCAGCCCCATGGCGCGGATCGTTTCAGCCGCCGGTCCCACCCAGGTCAGCCCAGCCTTCCCGACGGCCTCGGCGAAGGCCGCATTCTCCGAAAGGAAGCCATAGCCGGGATGGATCGCATCGGCCCCGGTCTCGGCGGCGGCGCGCAGGATGGCTGCGCCATCGAGATAGCTGTCGGCGGCCGGCGGCGGCCCGAGGCGCACGGCCATGTCGGCCTCGCGGACATGCTTCGCGAACCGGTCCGCATCGGAATGGACCGCGACCGTTCCGATCCCCAGACGGCGGCAGGTCGCCATGATCCGGCAGGCAATCTCGCCGCGATTGGCGATCAGGAGACGCTGGATATCCATCGCCCCTCTATCCCCGGCGCCGCGGGGAAAAGCAATGATCGGCGCATGGCGCGATCCCCCTGGCGGCGGCCCGACATTGACGAAAAGTCATGGCTGGGGCTTTGTCGAAGGCCGGTCCTTTGACGAAGGGGAGGACAACCATGGCCGAGGGGCAAGGCTTTCGCATCCGCAGTTTCGGCAATTACACCAGCGCTGTCATGGGGCTGGTCGGGGCAGCCTATGGCTACTTCCAGGCCTCGCTGTCGGATTTCACGCCGATCCAGGGAGCGATCGCGCTCGGGATTGCCGGGCTGATTCTCGGCCGCGTACTCGGCACGGTGCTGAAATCGATCTTCCAGCTGGTGCTGGTCGTGCTTGCGATTGGCGTGGTGGCCTTCTTCTTCCGCGACCAGCTGGAAGCCTGGCTGGGCTTCGATGTGTTCGCCTGGTTCGAACAATTCGTGCAGCCAATGCTGGAGCGAGACGCAGGCCCGCCGCCGGCCTGATCGCAGCCGCTCCTGCGCTGCAGCCCCAGACAGCCCGGTCAGACTTCGGCCCAGCCAGGGCGGCGCTTCTCGAGAAAGGCGGCAAGGCCTTCGCGGCCTTCCTCGCTGGCGCGGCGGTCTGCGATGCGGCGCGCCGTCTCCTGGCTAAGGGACCGATTGATCTCGAGGCCCGTCACATCGTGGACGAGCGCCTTCGCATCGGCGACCGCGCCAGGGGCGGTGTCGAACATCAGCTTCGACAGGTGTTCCTCGATTTCGGCCATGCCGTCGGCATCCTCGACGACGTACTGCACAAGGCCGAGCTTTTCGGCGAAGGCGGCGTCGAAGCTCTCCCCGGTCATGAACAGGGCCTTGGCCGCACGCGGGCCGATCGCCTCGATGACATAGGGGCTGATCGTCGCCGGGGTCAGGCCGAGCCGGACCTCGGAAAAGCGGAACACCGCCGAGCGCATCGCCACCGCAACATCGCAGGCCGCCACCAGGCCGGCGCCGCCGCCCATGGCGGCACCCTGCACCAGCGCCACGGTCAGTTGGGGCAACTCATAGAGACGGCGCAGCATCTCGGCGAGCTGGAAGGCATCCTCCTCGTTCTCATGCTTTGTGTAATGAGCGGCGGCCTGCATCCATTCGAGGTCGGCGCCGGCGGAGAAGGACTTGCCATTGCCGCGCAGCAGCACCATGCGCAGCTGCGTTTCGGGGCGGAGGTTCTCGAATGCGTCGGCAAGTTCCCGGACCACCAGCGCATTGAAGGCATTGTGCTTGTCGGGCCGGTTCAGCGTGACGACAGCCACGCCGCCCGGCGTTGCGTTGAGCGTGATTGTCTCATACTCGGCCATCAGGAAAACACCTCCGCTGCGCCGGACGTGCCGGGGACTGGTCCATGCTTGTTGGCCTGTGGTTCGGTCTTCATCAGGCCGACCCACAATGAGAAGGCAATCGTGATGAGGAAGTTGAGTATGCCGGAGGTCATCATGATTTCCTCGGGATAGGCACCGCTCGCCCCCATCACGCCACCAATCACCGCCCCCATGAGGAAGGTCGCAAGGAAGAAACCGCCAAAGACCCAGGCGCTCATGCCGAAATCATGCAGGCGCTTGCCGTAGAGGCAGATGCTCGGATAAAGCAGCGCAAGGTTCAGAAGAAGCACGATTGCGGGCGCAACCGCTCCGATCATCCCGCCCACAAAGCTCACGCCGAACAGAATCGCGAACCCGATCCAGAAGGGCTTCTGCGCCATGCGGCCCTTCGACTGGAAGAAGGCGTACTGGAAATCGAAGTCGGTGGTGGGATCCTTTCTGCCCTGGCCAGACGCACCTCCCCCGGCAGGCGCAAAACTCGCCGCACCTCCACCAAAGGCGGCCTGCCCGCCCCCGCCACTGCCGCCGAACTGAAACGAGGAGGGCTGGGCACCCGATGCTTGCGGCCCGGTGCGTCCCCGGTCGGACGCGCCCCCGGATGCGGACGAGCCGCCGCCGCTGTACAGGGCATCACGCAGCGCGCCAGCCTGCCGCGTTTCCTGGCCGGGCATCTCGCGCGCCGCGCTGGTATCGACGCCATGGTGACGGACCCGGTCGAGCACCTTGCGCCATTCCGGATGGTTGGGGTCGCCGGTCCAGTCCGACAGGTTCGCGGTCTGGATGCGGCTGAACCCCAGTGGTGGACCGCTGGGGTCGATCTGCACTGGCACCAGCGCCTTCATCCGCTTGCCATAATCGGCCTCTTCCTTGACCCAGTCCGATTCCGCGGAGGCTTCCGACCAGGCCACGATCACGCAGCGCGCCGCCTTGAGCTCGCGCGCAATGATATTGTCCCAAGTCTCGCCCGGCGGAATCTCCGGGTCCCAGAAGACATCGAAGCCGGCCTGTTCGAGGCCCTCGGCGATCAGGCGCACGCGCGCCTTGTCCTTCTGGGAATACGAGATGAAGATCTCTGCCATCTGGCGCTCCTCGCTCGGCCCCTGAAGAAGGCTAGCCGATCACGCCGGAGGGGAAAAGCGACTTCTTGGCGACAATGCCCAGCTTTCCCGCACTCAGCCTGCCCGGGCGCCAAGTTGGGCCATGTCCTTCAGCAGATTTTCCCGCTCCTCGTCGGATTTCGCATCGATCCCGCCAATGATCGTGTGGTGGACCGGCTTGAACCCCGACAGCCCGAGCAGGGCGCGTTCCAGCGCCTTGACCGCGCCGGCGTCCATGCCGAAGCGGTAGATCAGGCTCGGCATACCCATGGACACCACGACATGGGCCGACTTGCCCTTCATCAGCTGGTGCGGCCAGCCATGCTCGTCCCCCGAGAACTCGATGAAGAAATCGGCCCGCGCGGCCTGTTCGAAGAAGGCGCGCGCCTTGGCCGGCATCGCCCCGAGCCAGAGCGGGAAGGCCAGGAAGACATGGTCGGCTGCTGCGATCTTCGCCCGTTCCGTCTCGATCGCCTGGGACGGGGGCTCGGCAAAATCCGCCGCGCTGGTCAGCAGCGGGATGTCCAGCGCACCGATATCGATCCGCGACACCGTGTGGCCGGCCTCGCGCGCGCCCCGTTCGGCCGCATCGCAGGCGGCATGGATGAAGCGTTCGGGCGACGGATCAGGATGGGCATTGATGATGCAGACGGTCTTGGCCATCGGGCGCTCCCTTGCTCGGCGTGTTCCTGCTGCCAATCTGGGGACAATGTCCGGCGGGGATTATTCGTAGAACTACATAGTCGGCACGCATTCGCCCGGCCACCGCCTGCATCGGCGGCAAGCGTGCCTGCATCTACATCCTGAACACGCCGAAGCCGCGCTCGCCGGTCGGCGCGTTGAGGGCTGCAGCCAGCGCCAAGGCGAGGACGCGGCGGGTGTCGCGCGGGGCGATGATGCCGTCATCCCAGAGCCGGGCTGTGGAATAATAGGGATTGCCCTCGGCCTCATAGGTCTCCCGGATCGGCGCCTTGAAGGCCTCCTCGTCCGCGGCGCTCCACGTCTCCCCGCGCCGCTCGAGCCCCTCCCGGCGCACGGTGGCCAGCACAGAGGCCGCCTGCTCCCCGCCCATCACCGAGGTCCGCGCATTCGGCCACAGGAACAGGAACCGCGGCGAATAGGCCCGCCCGCACATGCCGTAATTGCCCGCGCCGAAGCTGCCGCCGGTGACGAGGGTGAGCTTCGGCACCGAGGCAGTTGCCACCGCCGTCACCATCTTCGCGCCATCCTTGGCGATGCCGCCGGCCTCGTATTTCGAGCCGACCATGAATCCGGTTATGTTCTGCAGGAACAGGAGTGGGGTGCGCCGCTGGTCGGCGAGCTCGATGAAATGGGCCGCCTTCTGCGCACTCTCGGAGAAAAGGATGCCATTGTTTGCGAGGATCGCCACCGGCATGCCCTCGAGGCGGGCGAAGCCGCAGACCAGAGTCTCGCCATAAAGCTTCTTGAATTCGTGGAATTCCGAGCCGTCGACGATGCGGGCAATCACCTCGCGCGCATCATAGGGCTCGCGCACGTCCCGCGGGACGAGTCCATGCAGTTCTTCGGCCGGGTAGAGCGGCGGCTCGGGCGGGGTGAGCCCCACCTCGTTCGGCGAAGGCACATGCAGCGTGCCGACGATCGACCGAATGATGGCAAGGGCGTGCTCGTCGGAGACCGCGTAATGATCGACCACGCCGGACTGGCGGGCATGCACATCGGCTCCGCCAAGATCCTCGGCCGAAATCACCTCCCCGGTCGCCGCCTTCACCAGAGGCGGGCCGCCGAGGAAGATCGTCCCCTGGCGACGGACAATCACCGTCTCGTCCGACATGGCCGGCACATACGCCCCGCCGGCGGTGCACGAGCCCATGACCGCCGCGACCTGGGGGATCCCGGCCGCGCTCATATTGGCCTGATTGTAGAAGATGCGGCCGAAATGTTCCCGGTCGGGGAAGATCTCCGACTGCATCGGCAGGAAGGCCCCGCCACTGTCGACGAGATAGATACACGGCAGGTGGTTCTGGGCAGCAATCTCCTGGGCGCGCAGATGCTTCTTTACCGTGACCGGGTAATAGGTGCCGCCTTTGACCGTGGCATCATTGCACACGATCATGCACTGGCGGCCTGCGACCTGGCCGATGCCGGTAATGATCCCCGCCGCCGGCGCCTCGTCATCATACATGCCATTGGCCGCCAGCGCGCCGATCTCGAGAAATGGCGCGCCGGGATCGACCAGCCGCTCGACCCGCTCGCGCGGTAACAGCTTGCCCCGCGCCAGGTGCCGCTCCCGCGCCGGCTCCGGACCGCCCAGTGCCGCGTCCCGCGTCTTCGCTTCGAGCGCCGCGACAAGCCCGTCCATATGCGCGGCATTCGCGTGGAAGGCCGCGCTTCCGGGATCGAGCTTGGTGGTAAGAACGGGCATGGATCGCCTCCGGCTTTTGCCCGCCATAGCGCCCGCCGGCCTGCCTGTGAAGCGCGCGCCCATCGGGACCGGGGGCACTGGACGGCACCCAACGCAGTGAGAAACTATCCGAAAGACAATCGCTTCATGTATCCTTGCACCCTACGCGTCCGAACCGCCAGAGAGGCACACCATGATCGCGCCGACACGCCAGCAGCTCGACCGGCTGACCGATTTCCGCCTGCACGACGTGCATGTCGCAGCCCTGACCGAGGGGCAGGACCTGTTCGAGCAGTTCGGTGTGACGACCCCGCTGCGCATGGCCCACTTCCTCGCCCAGGCCTGCGCAGAGACGCTTGGCCTGTCGGCCCTGCGCGAGAACCTCGCCTATGCCTCGCCGCAGCGGATCCGGGAAGTGTTCGGCACCGAGCGCTTTCCGACGGTGGAAAGTGCCGAGCCCTTCGTCCAGCGGCCGCAGGCCCTGGCTGACAAGGTTTATGGCGACCGGCTTGGCAATGTCGCCGAGGGCGATGGCTGGCGCTATCGCGGCGGCGGGCTGATCCAGCTCACCGGCCGGGCCAATTACCGCCTGCACGGGGATATCTCCGGGCTCGACCTCGAAGGCCAGCCGGAGCTCATTGAACAGCCCGACGCCTCCCTCCGCGCTGCCCTCAGCTACTGGAAAAGTCTCGATATCAACGCCTGGTCCGACCGCGACGATGCCCTGGCGGTCTCGCGCGCCGTCAATCGCGGCGACCCGCGCTCCCCGGGCGAGCCGAACGGGCTGAATGACAGGCTGGAATATCTCCGGCGGGCCAGGGGCGTGCTCGGCGTGCCCGACGGGCCGGCGCCGGGCGACGAGCTGACGATCGGCGATACCGGCGAGGCTGTCCGCCGGCTGCAGGAGGATCTCGCGCACCTGTCCTACCTGCTCGGCGCGGTGGACGGGGATTTCGGCCTGCAGACCCACCGGGCGGTGAAACTGTTCGAGCAGGAGCATGGCCTCGCAATCGACGGGGTGTTCACCGCAACCGACCGGGGCGTGCTCGACCGGGTGCGCAACCAGCCGGCACGGGCCGCCGAAGACCGCGAACGGGCCCTGAGCGAACAACCCGATACGCCGGCTGCGGCCGGTTCGCCTGCCTCGCCTGTGTCTGCCTCGCCTGTGCCTGCCTCGCCTGTGCCTGCCTCGCCTGTGCCTGGCCCCCCGGAGCCGGCCGTCCGGGATACCGCGCCAACAGGGGATCGCGGCACGCCCGCGACCTCCCCGCAACCGTCCGCTCCAGCAGGTGATGAAACACCGACCCCCGGCATTTTCGACGCGCCGACCACCCAACGCACCGACGCGGCCGGCGGTCTGTTCGGCTGGTTGCGGGGCTTGTTCGGCGGGCCGCGCTGATCCCGACCTGGCCTGCGCTGCCTGCGCCCTATTCGGCCGCAGCCGGGACGATGGTCACGCTCTCGCCGCAGCCACAGGCATCGGTCTGGTTTGGGTTCCTGAACACGAACTTCTCGTGCAGCAGCGTGGTTTCGAAATCGATCACCGAGCCCAGCAGGAACAGGACGGCCCTGGCGTCGACAACGATCTTCACGCCCTTGTCCTCGACAAGTTCGTCGAGCGGGTCCGGCGCGTCGACATAGTCCATGACATATTCCATGCCCGCGCAACCGCCATTGGTCACCCCAACACGCAGGAAACCAGCGCCCTTGTCGGCGATGATGGCGCGGACCTGTTCGGCGGCAGCCTCAGTCAGGGATACGATCTTGGGGCGAGGTCGTCTTGCCATGAGTTCGATATGGCGATGGATCGCCATCCTTTCAATCAGAGCATGTTCAGGGACAGGCGCGCCTCGTCTGACATCCGCGAGGGATCCCAGGGCGGATCGAAGGTGAGACGCACCTCGACGGCCTCGACGCCATCCACGCCTCGGGCGGCGGTCTCGACCCAGCCAGGCATGTCACCGGCGACCGGGCAGCCCGGTGCGGTCAGCGTCATGTCGACATCGACCTTGCGCGTCGCCTCGTCGATGTCGACCTTGTAGATCAGGCCGAGCTCGTAGATGTTGACCGGGATTTCGGGGTCGTACACGCTCTTGAACGCGGCGATCAGGTCGTCGGTGATCCGGTTCAGCTCGTCCTGCGGGATGCCGGCCGCGTCCGGCGCTGGCGCAGGCGTTGCCGCTGCCACGTCAATGGTGTCGCGCGGGGTCATGTCATCGGCCATCGCTCAACACTCCTCATGTCCGTCGTCTCTGTTGTCATCACGACCTGTCTAGCACAGTTACACCAGCATGCCACGGGCCCGCGCGAGTGCATCGGCAAAGGCATCCACGTCGCCGGACGTGTTGTAGATGCCGAAGCTCGCCCGCGCCGTGGCGCTGACACCGAGATGGGTCATCAGCGGCTGTGCGCAATGGTGGCCGGCGCGGATGGCCACGCCATAACGGTCGAGGATCTGGGCGAGATCGTGGGGATGGGCGCCCTCGAGGCTGAAGGACAGCACCGCGCCCTTGCCCGGCGCCTCGCCATGCACACGCACGCCATTGATGCCGCGCAGCGCTTCCCGGGCCCGGTCGTAAAGCGCGTGTTCATGGGCCAGCACGGCTTCGGTATCGAACTGCCGCACCCAGTCGATCGCCGCGCCAAGCCCGATCGCCTCGATGATCGGCGGCGTACCGGCCTCGAACCGGTGCGGCGGATCATTATAGGTGACCCGGCCGGTCTCGACGATCTCGATCATCTCCCCGCCGCCCTGGTAGGGCCGCATGGCCGCAAGACGGTCGCTACGGCCGTAAAGCACGCCGATCCCGGTCGGCCCGTAGAGCTTGTGGCCCGAAAAGACGTAGTAATCGCACCCCATGGCCTGGACATCGACCGGCAGGTGCACCGCTGCCTGGCAACCATCGAGCAGAACCTCGGCGCCCGCGTCATGGGCCAGCCGGACGATCTCCGCCGCATCGGTCACCGTACCCAGCACGTTGGACATGTGGGTGAGGGTGACCATGCGGGTCCGCGGACCGATCGCCTCGGCCAGTGCCGCCATGTCGAGCGCGCCGTCCCCGGTGAGCGGCACCCATTTCAGCACCGTGCCATGGCGCTCGCGCAGGAAGTGCCAGGGCACGATGTTGGAGTGATGCTCCATGATGGAGAGCACGATCTCGTCGCCGGGCGCAATCCTGTCGGCAAGGCCCGATGCGACGAGGTTGATCGCCTCGGTCGCGCCCTTGGTGAAGACGATCTCATCGACCGAGGCCGCATTCAGGAAGCTGCGGACCTTCCCGCGCGCGCCCTCGAAGGCTTCGGTCGTCTCGTTTGCCAGGGTGTGCAGCCCGCGATGCACATTCGCATAGGCCGTGCGCATCTGGTTCGCCATCGCAGAGATCACCGCTTCGGGCTTCTGCGCGCTGGCGGCGTTGTCGAGATAGACCAGTGGCTTGCCGTGGACCTGCCGGGACAGGATGGGAAACGCTTGGCGGATCGCGTCCGGATCGAGAACGTGCTGGCAGGTCATCGGGGGCATGTTGTCCGGTTGCGACGGATGCGGGGCCGTGTGGGTGTCGTCTCGGGAGCGGGGACGGGCATTGGGAGTCTCCATCAGGCACTGTCCTCCAGACTGGTGCGAACAATCTCCCGGAGGAGGTCGCGCAGAAGCTCCGGCGCCGCTTGCAGCCCCTCGGCAATGAAGGCCTCGGTGAGCAGGGCGCGAGCCAGCCGCTCGGGCATGCCGCGCTGTCGCAGGTAGAAGACCTGTTCGGCATCCAGCGCGCCGCAGGTATTGCCATGCGCGCATTCGACATCGTCGGCGTAGATTTCCAGCTCGGGCTTGGCGAAGACCTCGGCCCCGTCCTCCATCAGCAGGGCATGATGGGCCATTTCCGCGTCGGTGTGCTGGCCGACCGTTGCCGGGACATGGAACTTGCCCTGGAACACCCCGCGTCCGCCCCGCATGGCCGCCCCCTTGGTGAGCTGGCGCGTGCGGCCGCCCTCGGCACCATGCCGGACATGGGTCGTGAGATCGACATGCTGGCCCGGCCCGGCGATATAGCTCGCATTGAGCGTCGCCTGCGCGCCCGGTCCGGCATGGACTAGGCGGGTCTCGAGCCGGGAGACCCGTGCGCCGAAGGCCATGACGGTCTGATTGAATCCGGCGCCTGCGGAGAGGCTCACATCCGCTGTGACGGCCTGCGCCTCACTGGCGGCCCCCCGCTGGTAGACGGTGCGCTGCACCCGTCCGTCCTCCTGGACGGCGAGATCGAGCAGCAGCGAGGAGAACCCCGCCCCTCCGAGATGGCTCTCGACAATCTCGATCGAGGCGCCCGGCCGGACGAGGATCGTCACGCGGGCCAGGCTCGCCTCGGCATTGCCCGAGCGGCAGACAAGGTGCAGCGGCCGGTCAACCGGCCCCGTCACCTCGACCAGCAGGGACGACAGGCCCGCCTTCTGCGCCGAGAGCGCCGCGGTAAGGGCGCCGAGCGGCAACGCTTCCGCCCCGCCCAGAGCCTGTGCGTCGGTCTTGCCGAACACGCGCAGCCCGTCAGGGCAGTTATCGGGCCAGTCATCGGGTTGGGTTATCGTACCGTTCCGGATCGTGAACCAGCAGGCGTCGATCCGGTCAAAGGGATCTTCAAAGCCCTCCGTGCCAGGGCTCTCCAGCGTTGGCAGGCCGGCCCGGAAATCGGTCCACTTCCAGGCTTCCAGCCGGCGATGCGGCAGTCCCGTCTGCACGAACGCCTCGAAGTTGCGCGCCCGGCGAGGATCTTCAGGCAGCATGGCGTAGCGGGCGATGAACTCAAGTTCGGCCGGTGTCGGGTCCTTGATCCGGTCTCGGAACGGCAGCGCCATCACGCTGCCTCGCCGAGCACGCCGTCATAGCCTTCCTTCTCCAGCCTGAGCGCCAGTTCGGGGCCAGCGGACGCGATGATCCGACCCTTTGCAAGCACGTGCACCCGGTCAGGCCGGATATGGTCAAGCAGGCGCTGATAGTGCGTGATGACCAGCATGCCGCGGTCGGGACTGCGCAGGGCGTTGACGCCATCTGCGACGGTCCGCAGGGCATCGATGTCGAGCCCGCTGTCGGTCTCGTCGAGGATCGCAAAGCGCGGCTCAAGCATCATCATCTGGAAGATTTCCAGCCGCTTCTTCTCGCCGCCGGAGAACCCGACATTGACCGGGCGCTTGAGCATGTCCGGGGTCAGGTTGAGCCTTTCGCCTACCTCGCGGGCCTTCCTGATGAAATCGGGTGCCGACACCTCGGCCTCGCCACGGGTCTTGCGCTGGGCATTCATCGCCGTGCGCACGAAGGTCATGACTGGCACGCCGGGAATTTCGACCGGATACTGGAAGGACAGGAACAGCCCCTTCGCCGCGCGGGCTTCCGGGGTCATGGCGAGGAGATCCTCGCCGTCCAGCCTGGCCTCTCCGCCGGTCACCTCATACCCGTCCCGGCCCGTCAGGACGTAGGACAGCGTCGACTTGCCAGCCCCATTGGGACCCATTACGGCATGGACCTCGCCCGCGGGAACGGAGAGGCTCAGGCCCTTCAGGATCGGCTCGGCGCTCTCGCCTTCACCGACCGCTGCACTCAGATCATCAATTTCCAGCATCACTCTCCGCATATGGCGTGTCGCGGACCGAAAGCAAAGGGGCGCTGGCGGGTTTGCAGAGACCCGGCCTCACTCGTCGCTGACATCCTCGAAACCGAGGGTCGGCACTTCGGCGGCCATGTCGGAAAAAGTACGGCCAATCGTATCCTGATGATCGGGAAAGGCACGAACCAGATCGTAGCAGAAATCGCGGATCGCCGCGCGCACGATCGCCTCGCGAAAGACCGTATCGTCTGACATGTCGTCCAGTTCGATGGTGACATAGCGCATCAGCATGCCCACGCGCCCGTCGACCCGTCTGTCATGATCGTTCACGGGCGAACTCCCTGCAAAACCAGCCCGGCGCGCCACCGGGCGGGGCACGAAAACCACAGCCGTCGGATGTAGCATCATTTGCGCACTCTGGATAACGGAAAAGAAGAAGCCGCAACCCACTATGATCGCAACTGATTTCTCCCCACGCGGCAGTCAGAGCCTTTTCGCCTCACGTGGCGCCGGCCGATGCTAGGTGAAACCGGTGCCGGCGAGGTCGAGGGCGGCTTCAGACCAGATTGCACCACCTGGCCGCCTGGATACGCCATCAGGGTCGGCGTCGCGCGCTCTGCGCAAACGGCACCGCCCTACCCCACACTGCCTTCGAGGCTCACTTCCAGCAGCTTCTGCGCCTCCACCGCGAACTCCATGGGCAGGTGCTGGAGCACCTCGCGCACGAAGCCGTTGACCAGCAGCGCCACGGCCTCTTCCTCGCCAAGGCCGCGCTGGCGGGCATAGAAGAGCTGGTCGTCCGACAGCCGTGTCGTCGTCGCCTCGTGTTCGAGCTGGGCATCCATGCGCCGGTTCTCGACATAGGGCACAGTGTGGGCACCACAGGACTGGCCGATCAGCAGGGAGTCGCACTGGGTGAAGTTGCGCGCCTGCTCGGCCTTGCGGTTGATCGAGACGAGCCCGCGATAGGTATTGTCCGAGCGGCCCGCCGAGACGCCCTTGGAGATGATCCGCGACCGGGTCCGCTTGCCGAGATGGATCATCTTGGTGCCGGTATCGGCCATCTGGCGGCCATTGGTCACGGCGATCGAGTAGAACTCGCCGACGCTGTCATCGCCGCGCAGGATGCAGGAGGGATACTTCCAGGTCACCGCCGACCCGGTCTCGACCTGCGTCCAGGAGATCTTCGAGCGAGCCCCCCGGCAATCGCCCCGCTTGGTGACGAAATTGTAGATCCCGCCGCGGCCTTCCTCATCGCCCGGCCACCAGTTCTGCACCGTCGAATACTTGATTTCCGCATCATCGAGCGCGACCAGTTCCACCACCGCAGCATGCAGCTGGTTCTCGTCCCGCATTGGCGCGGTGCAGCCCTCGAGATAGGACACATATGCGCCTTCGTCGGCGATGATCAGCGTGCGCTCGAACTGGCCGGTATTCTCCGCATTCATGCGGAAATAGGTCGACAGCTCCATGGGGCAGCGCACGCCCTTCGGCACATAGACGAAGGTGCCGTCGGAGAAGACGGCGCTGTTCAGCGTCGCGAAGAAATTGTCCGATTGCGGGACGACGGAGCCGAGATACCGGCGGACGAGTTCGGGATAAAGGTGCACCGCCTCGGAAATCGACATGAAGATCACGCCGGCCTTTTCGAGTTCCTTGCGGAAGGTGGTGGCCACCGACACGCTGTCGAACACCGCATCCACCGCAACGCGCGGGGTCTCGCGGGCGGCCGCCGCGGTCTCGGCTGCGCCGGCCACCCCGAGCAGCACCTCGGCCTCGCGCAGCGGGATGCCGAGCTTTTCGTAGGTTTCGAGGATTTCCGGCGGCACGTCGTCGATCGACTCGTACTTCGCGCCGGCCTTCGGGGCCGCGTAGTAGTGGTAGGCCTGGTAGTCGATCGCCGGATAGCGCACCTTCGCCCAGTTCGGTTCCTCCATGGTCAGCCAGCGCTCATAGGCCTTGAGCCGCCACTCGAGGAGCCATTCGGGCTCTTCCTTCTTGGCCGAGATCAGCCGGATCGTGTCCTCATTGAGGCCCTTCGGGGCGAGGTCCATCTCGATCTCGGTCGAGAAGCCGGCGCTGTAATTCTCGGATTCCAGCGCCCGCGCCGCCGCCACCGTGCCGGCACTGATGCCGTCCTTCACGATCACCTCGCCGCCGGCGTCATGGTCATGGGGCTCTTCAATTCCGCGGCTATCGCTCATGCACTCTCTCGCTCAACCTGTCGGCCCCGTCAGACGCCCTGTTTCAGCACGGTCCGGCGCGCGGCAGCGAGCCAGGCGTCTGACACGGCCTCGACGTCCCGAGGCTCGGTTCTCCACCCAAAGCTGGTGCGGATTGCACATTCTGCAAGCCCGTCGGGCACGCCCATGGCCGAAAGCACGACCGAGCGCCGCACCTTTCCCGATGAACAGGCCGATCCGGACGACACCGCGATCCCGGCAAGGTCCATCGCCATGACCTGGGTCTCCGACCGGAACCCCGAAATCGCAAAGCAGCTCGTCCCGGCCAGGCGGGGCGCACCCTCGCCCATGACCACGATGCCGGCTTCGGACTTGAGACGCGCCTCCATTGCATCGCGCAGCGGCGCCAGCGCGGCATGGGCTGCAAGCCCGGACACGGCCGCACTGGCCGCTGCGCCGAACCCGGCAATGCCGGCGACATTTTCGGTCCCCGATCGAAGGCTGCGTTCCTGCCCGCCGCCGCGCTGGACCGGTTTCAGCGGCGCACCTGGCCGGTGCCAGAGAGCCCCTGTGCCCTGCGGCCCGCCCGCCTTGTGGGCCGAAAGGGCGAGATAATCGGCGCCGAGCAGGGCGACACGCACCGCAACCTTGCCAAGCGCCTGGACGCCGTCGCAATGGACCAGCCCGCCAGCCGCGCGGACAAGCCCGGCCGCCTCGGCGACGGGCTGGATCACGCCAGTCTCGTTATTGGCCAGCATCAGCGCCAGGATCGGGGTGCCGTCGCGGTCATGGTCCCAGGTCCGGAGCCGGGTTTCGAGGTGGTCGAGATCGATCCGGCCGTCCGCGCCGGCGTAAACGGTCTCGACCGCGGCCCCGGCCGTGCCGGCATTCTGCACGACCGCCTCGTGCTCGGTGGCCGACACCAGCAGCGTGGCGGCGCCATCGAGCGCGGCAACAGCGCCGTGCAAGGCCAGCTGGTTGGCTTCGGTGCCGCCACTGGTAAAAACAATGTCCTGGGCGCGCGCGCCAATGGCCCCGCCGATCGCCTCGCGCGCGGTTTCGACGATGCGGCGCGCCTGCCGTCCCGGGCCATGCACCGAAGAGGGATTGGCCCCGGTCTCGAGGGCTTCGAGCATGGCCTCGCGCGCCTCAGGCCGGAGCGGCGCAGTGGCATTGTAGTCGGCATAGATCATGCCCCGTACCTAGTCGGTTTCCGGCCCGGTTGAAAGCGGTCCGCGTGCGCAGCAGGAGGTCCGGCGACCCCGGCATTGCATCGCAGGAAGCTGACCACCGGAACGGAGGCGACGGGGTGACCGGCAGCTTGCCCGGGATAAGGACCGGCAAATCGCTCTGCCGGGGAAACATCCCTGCGCCATTCAGCGTTTGAGAGGAGCGGCCAGACTGGCGGGTTTGCTGGTTTTCCTTGCAATCGCGCCTCGAGATGGCCTATGCCGCCGGCTTGCCTTTTCTTGCAGACCGGAGCGCGGAGTGCCATGTCCGAACTGATCATCCCGGGACCAGCCGGCCGGATCGAAGGCCGCTACACCGAGCCACCGGTCGAGGGCGCGCCCATCGCACTGATCCTGCACCCGCACCCCAAGGCCGGCGGGACAATGCAGGATCCGATCACCATCCGGCTCTACCAGATGTTCGAGGCGCGCGGCTTTGGGGTGTTGCGCTACAATTCGCGCGGCGTGGGCCGGACCCAGGGAATGTACGACCATGGCGTCGGCGAGCTCGAGGATGCGGCCTTCGTGCTCGACCATCTCGAGAACCTCGCCGAGAGCCCGCGCTATGTCTGGTGCGCCGGCTACAGCTTCGGCGCCTGGATCACCCTGCAGCTGCTGATGCGCCGGCCGGAAATCGACGGCTTCTTCGCGATCTCGCCGCCGGCGAACCATTATGACCTGTCCTTTCTTGCCCCCTGCCCTGCCTCGGGCCTGATCGTGTCCGGCGATGCCGACGCGATTTCCAGTCCCGATGACGTCGAGCGGGCCCTGCAGAAAGTGCGCGTCCAAAAGGGCGAAGTCATCGACCGGGCCGTGATTGCGGGCGCCAATCACTTCTACCAGAACGCCCAGGCCGCGCTCATGGAGACGCTGGAGACCTATCTTGATCGCCGGCTTGAGGCGGCGGAACAGAAGCGCCGGGAGCAGACTGAACTGAAGGAGTGACCGCATCCGCGCGCTGGCCTTGCCGTCCCCTCGCGCGCCTCGGTCTGGCACCCGTTTTGCTCTGGCTCTTCTGACCGCGGGACGGTATCAGGCGTGAACGGGTCAGGATGGAGAGTGCCATGACAGGGGCGAGTCCGGCAACGCCACCCACTGGACAGTCCCGGCAAACCGGTCCCTTCGGAACGGAACGGCGGGATGCCGCGCGGCTGGCAGAGACCATCACCTTCCTGGTGATCGGGGCACAGAAGGCCGGCACGACCTGGATCTGCGACGTGCTGCGCCGTCATCCGGACGTGTTCATACCCGACTGGAAGGAACTGCACTTCTTCGAGCAGGAACCGAACTTCGAGAAGGGAGCTGACTGGTATCTCGACTTCTTCGAGGGCAGCGAAACCGCGCTGGCCCGGGGCGAGGGAACGCCGAACTACTTCTACAATGTCTGCACACCGCAGGAGCATCGCGACTGGATCTGCCGCGAGGTGCCCGCGAGGATCCATGCCCACCTGCCCGATGTCCGCCTGATCCTCAGCCTGCGCGATCCGGTGCAGCGGGCCGTCTCGGCATACAACCACTTCGTCCTGCGCGGGAACCTCTCACCGCAGACCCCGCTCCGGGACTGCTGGGACGAGCGCGGCATCCGCAGCGCAGGACGCTATGACCTGCAGCTGGCGAAGTGGCTCGAACACTATGATCTCAGCCAGTTCGAGGTCGTGATCTATGAAGAGGACATCAGGCCGGACGCAGCCAAGCTCGACACCATCAACCGGCTGTTCAGGGCGATCGGCGTGCCGGCCATGACCGAGGTCCCCGGCCTGTTCGACCGCAGCAACAGCCGGCTTGATGCGGCCCTGGGCCATCTCAATCAGGTCGCCTTCCTGCGCGAGAACCGGTACGGCCAGAAGATCCGGGACCGGATCAACAATGCGCTTCCGGCCGCGGTACAGAACCGCCTCAGGGTGAAGATCGACCCCGCGGATATCGATGCGCTGGCCGAGGAATTCGAGCCTCACACCCGCGCGCTGGAAGCCATGCTCGGACGCAAGCTGCCATGGTGACGATGACGCCTGCCCTGTCCTCGCTGCATCCGCTGTCGCCGCTGCATGTCGACCAGATTCCGGCACCGGCGCACACCGCGCCGATCGAGGATGTCGCAAAGGTGGTGAGCTTCCTCGTCCTCGGCGTCCAGAAAGGCGGGACGACGTGGATCTGCGACAGGCTGCGCAAGCATCCCGACGTGTTCATCCCGCAATGGAAGGAGCTACGCTTCTTCAACCGAGACGAGAATTTCGCCAAGGGCTATGCCTGGTATCTCGAGCTTTATCGCGGCCATGGCAATGCCAGGGCCGTGGGCGAGGGCAATCCGACCTATTTCTTCACCCGCTGCGACGTGCCCGGCAAGCAGGACTGGAACCATCCCGAAGCGCCCGCACGCATTCGGGCAGCCCTGCCGGACGCCACCCTGATCGTCTCCTTCAGGGATCCCGTCAAACGCGCCGTTTCGGCATACCAGCACTTTCTGACACGGGGACAGCTCACCCCGTACAAGCCCTTCCGCGAGGTCTGGGATGAATTTGGCATGCGCGCCCAGGGCGAGTATGCGAACCAGTTCGAGCGCTGGCTCGAGCTGTTCCCCCGCGAGCAGTTCCACACGCTGGTCTTCGAGGATGACATCGTCCCAGAGCAGAACCGGAAGGCCACCCTGGACGGGCTGTTCGACCGGCTCGGCGTGCCGCGCCTGGCCGAGGTCCCTGGCCTGCATGACCGCTCGAACGAGGCGCAGGACCCGGCGCTCGCGCATTTCAACAATTTCAGCGTCTTTCGCGACAATGCCGTCGGCCGCAGGATCCGCGACGGGATCAACCGCCGGCTGCCCCGCTCGGTGCAGGAGCGCTTGAAGGTCTCGATCCCGGAAAGCGACCTCGCCCGGCTCCGCGACCACTACGCACCGCACAATGAGCGGCTGGCGAAACTGCTCGGCCGACCGCTGCACTGGTAGCGGCCCGCCCGTCCGTCCGCGACCGCCCCCCTCGCGCGCCGCGCCGCTGCTCACCCGTGCCTTACCTGCCCGCCACACAGGGCCAGCATGTCCCGGCAACCAGACGCAGCCTGCCGGCTTGTTCCCCCTGCGGCCTGTCGGCATAACGGTCTCAAGGGGTACAGCGCGGGGGCCCGGTCCATGCATCCACTTGCGGCGACTGCCGCCCTGCTTGCCATCGCGCCGCTTGCCGTGACCGCTCCGGTATTCGGCTTTGCCAGCCTGAGCACCGTGCTCGCCTTCGTCTTCTACCTTCGCAACAATGGCGAGAAGCTTCGGGCCGAACGCAATTTCTTTTCCCTTGCGGATCCGGTGGGAGCGGCCTTCATCCGGATCCGCAGCGCCGCTCTTGCCGGCGCCCTTGTCCGGTCACTGGCGATCGGCATGCTGGCCCTGTTCACCTTCCCGCCGCTTGAAGCGGCTGACCTTGCGCGAGGCGGGCCGCTCGCCGCCTATGGCGCCCAGATCGACGCTGAACGGGTACCGACGCTGCTCGTCTTCTATCTCGCGACGGGGCTCGGCTGGCTCGTCACCGAAGCCCTCGCCCGCCGCATGCGGGCCGAGGCCAGCCGTTGGGCCCTCTACCGTCTCGGGCTTGTCTATGGCCTGCTGTTCTCGGGCCTGCTGACAGTTGCGCATGCCCAGTCGGGGCGCATCCTCGCGGCATTTCCGGAGCCGCCGCCGGGACCGGCCAGCCTGACCCTCTATGAAGCGCCGCCGACCCTTGCCGTGTTGGAGGCTGTGCGAAAGCTGCATGCGGATCTCGCCGAGGCCGAACAGGAGCGGCGCCGGATGGATCGTCGCGCACAGGAGTGCCGGCGGGATTTCTGGTTCGACCTGCACAATCTCCGCGAGCAGCTCAACCGGGCGACCTGGCGCTGCGATGAACCGGGAGCACGGATCGACCCGGTACCGATCGCCCGCAGTGCCCTGCTGACCATGGCCGTGGTCGATGACCTGATTGACGGGCTGGTGGTGGACATGGCCGACTCGGTCTCGACCTCGCTCGCGCCCACGGGCGGGACGGTGCCCGGCCTCGTCCGCCTGCTGGTCAGCATCGTCTTGTCCTCGAATGTCCTGCAGGGCTTTGTGCTGGCCGTGCATGTGGCCATGCTCTCCGATGCTCTCCGCTATCGGGGTGATCGGAGGCGCCGGCGGATGGTCTCGCCCTGATGCCCGGCGGAAGCCCCAGCGCTTGCGGACGCTCAGCCCCTGCCGGCGACCGCGTCCGCGCCCGTGTCCCCAGCCAAGTCCGATGCAGCGTCCGGTGCGGCCCGTTTCAGTTCAGCGCGGTACCGGGCCAGGCGTTCGGCGATGCGCGGACGGCCCGCCTCCGTGGCCAGGCCAGACAGGCAGAGCGCATAGCCAAGCCCGACTGAAGGTCCGAGCCGATCCGTCGCGATCCCTCCCATGGTCCAGGACAGGAGGGCCCCGCCGGCGATATGGGACAGGGTGCGCTCGAGCGACGCGATGGATACCGGCGGATCGAGATAGCCGTCCGCCCGTGCGGCGCCGAGCAGGCCGGTCCAGATGGCGCGGGACTGGGCGAGGCGCTCGGGTGTGGCCAGGCCCGTCTCATCGGCGCCGGTGGTGTTGAGCAGCGCCCGCCAGATTGCACGATAGAAGCCCGGATCCCGGGCATAATAGCCGAAGGCGAGATCATGGGCGGCGAAGATCCGCTCGAGGCTGTTGTCCGTGGCAAGGCGTTCGAAGCGGTTAGCAAAATCGCGCTCATCCTCGAGGACAGCAAGAACCACCGCCCGCTTCGAGCCGAACAGGTTGTAGGGCGTGGTCAGGCTGACCCCGGCCCGCTGGGCAAGGCTGCGCATGGACAGGTCGGTGGTGCCGGTCTCGCGGATGAGGTCGCGCGCCGCTCCCACGATGCGGCGACGACGTTCGGCCTTGGCCTGCTCGCGGCGTCCCGGCGCGGGACCGGCCACTGCGCCCGGCCCTGGCGTTGGCGAGGGCGGGGGCGAGGATGCTGACGCGGGCGAATACGGGGGCGAACCTGAGGTGGTCATGTTCAGGCCGCGCGCCGCATCGGCTCATCTGTGGTCACAAGGTCGGCGGCCTGGTCGAGGCCGAGGACCTGCATCATCGCGGTACGGTCGGGGCCCGGACGCGGCGGATAGGCAGCCGCATTGCGCCGTTTTCCGCGTGACCAGTGATAGAGCACCTTGAGCAGGTTAGCCGGCCGGCCAAGCCACTTGTCCGGGGGCTCCAGCATGTGGAACCCGCGCATGGCCGCCCGCAGCAGCGTGACATCCCTGCGCAGGGCGATCGTCACACCGTCCTCGACGAAGCTGCGCAGGATCCGGGCGCGCAGGCTCGGACGATGGCCTGGCATCAGGGCCCTGCGCGCGCGGCGCATCGCCGAACGGTCCTGGGCAAGCTGGTTGAGATAGTAGGGGCGAAGTTCGCGTTCGATCGCCGCATGGTAGAAACGCTGGCGTTCGGTCGCATCGGAACTGGCGTCCAGCGCCTCGCGCAGCATCTCCGCGCTCACGGCCGCGAACGAACAGCCCCGGCCATAGAGCGGGTTTGTCCGCACCAGCGTATCGCCCAGAGCGAAATAGCCCTGCACGGCCGGCCTGCCGTCCGGCAGCATGTCCCGCCAGCGGCTCTGCAAGTTGCCCATGCCGTACACCTTGCCGCGCGGTTCGGACCGCGCCGCATCGGTCCAGCGCCGGAGCCCGGGCAGTTCCTGCGTGATCGCATGGAACGTGTCCGGATTGACGATGGCCTTGCGCAATTCGAGTTCGATCTCGGGGACGGCGAGCGTGATCGAGAAGCAGCCATTGTCACCTGGAAACACGCCGAACTTCAGATAGCCCAGATCGCCATTGCCCGGCGGGCTGCCGGCGCGCGGCGGTTCGCTCATGCCGGGCTTGAGACGGTAGTGGCGGGTGAAATAGAGAATGCCGGCGGTTTCGCTCGCCTCGGAAATGGCGGCACCTGCGGCCTTCAATTGCTCGATCAGGAAGCCGTTCTTGCCGCCGGTATCGACAACAATGTCGGCATCGAGGGTGACACACCCGCCCGCCGCCACGTCCTCGGCCTCGACACCGCTGACCACGACCGGACCGTCCGCTGCCTTGTGGCAGACGAGGCGGCGGACAAGCATGCCGGGCCGGAGCGTGACATTGGCAAGGGTTTCAACATAGCGGCGCATCACGAGTTCGAGCGTGGTCCGCCGGCTGGTGAGAATGGTCAGGTCCGCGTCGCCGGGCTCGGGCCGATAGGCGGCGCGCTGGAGGTCGGTCAGCATCGCGTCGAAGGTCAGCTCGCGCACACCGGCGGCCCTGAGTGCCTCCAGCAAGCCCGGATGGTGCATGCGGATGATGTTCCGCAACCGCGCGAGGAAGGCATGGCTCTGGCGGACATGGCCAGCGCCCCTGCGATGCCAGCTGGCAAACACCTCCTCGGGGTCCTCACCGGGCGGGGCAAGGTCACGGTCGACCAGCATGATCGAGCGCCCGGTCGGCGCCAGCGACAAGGCCGTGCACAGCCCGCCCATGCCGGCGCCGATGACAAGCACCCGCTCGCTCATCCATCGAGCCCCGCGAGGACCTCGAGCACGACCCGGTTTACCGCCTCGGGCGCTTCCTGCTGCACCCAGTGACCAATGCCGGGAATGAGCACATTCGCCCGCAGGTCCCGCAAGTAGTCAGGCATCTTCTGGAGCGAACCGGCGGCCATCGCGATGACGCCATCGCGCTCGCCGGCGACGAAGAAGGACGGCTGGTCGATATGGTCCGGCGCACCGGCGGTGAGCTCCCAGGTGAGGTCATGATTGCGGTAGTAATTGAGCGGACCGCGCATGCCCGACCGGGTGAACTCACCGGTGTAGAAATCGAGATCGGCCTCGCTCAGCCACGGCGGCAGGGTCTCGGGCTCGGGCAGGTTCGAGAACATGTCCTCGTCCGGCCCCTTCGGCGGCAGGGAGGACAGGTCGGTCTCGCCGCCGGCCATCACCAGGAACTTCTTCAGCGCAAGGCGGATGTCGGCCTCGAACTCGGCCTCGGCAACGCCCGGCTCGAAGAAATAGAGCTGGTAGAAGAACTGGCCCCTGAACATCTCGCGCATGACCGCCATCGGCGGCAGGGGCGGACGCGGCATGAACGGCACCGACATGCCGCCGACCGCGCGCACCCTGTCCGGATGATACAGGGCGCAGGCCCAGGCCGTGGGCGCGCCCCAGTCATGGCCAATGACCACCGCTGTCTCATGGCCCAGGGCATCGATCAGGCCGATGATGTCCTTGCGCACCTCGACCTGGTTATACGCCTCGATGGCGTCCGGCCGGTCGCTCTTGCCATAGCCGCGCATGTCGGGGGCCACGACATGATAGCCGGCAGCGGCCAGCGGGGCGAACTGGTGCCGCCAGGAATACCAGCTCTCGGGAAACCCGTGGACCAGAAGGACCAGGGGCCCCTCGCCCGCCTCGGCAATGTTCAGCTCGATGCCATTGGTCCCGACCCGGCGCTGGGAGACGCCCGGCCAGC
>CAZDMQ010000011.1:0-60678 GCA_964506685.1 uncultured Hyphomonadaceae bacterium
GGGCCATGGCCCCTTCGACGAATGCGGCGGAAAACATCTCTGCTGTGATATAGACCGGCTTGCGCGGCGTGTCGCTTGTCAGCAGTGCATGCTGGCAGGCCGACAGCAGGTGCGTCTTGCCAAGCCCCTGGCGGGCATTGATGAACAGCACCTGTCCCATCACCCGTCCATTGTTCGCAACATGGCGGACGAGGCGGACTGCCCCTTCATTCGAAGCGCCCTCGACCAGGGATGCAAAGGTCTGGTGTAGCCGGTCCTCGCCGATCTCGGCGACCGATCCCTCCTGCGCGGGCCCTGCTTCGGCCGACGTCTCGTCGGAGGATGCGCCTTCGGACGCGGGCGCCCTGGCCTCGCTCCCGGACGTAGCAGCCTCGTCGGACCAGGGGTACCGGATCAGGTCCTTCCAGGTGTCCTGTACCGTTTCCCAGCAGGCCAGACGGATGCGGCGCTTCTTGGCATCGTGCGTCCGCCAGGCGCGCTGGATGGCGTGGCGGTGGTTGGAGCCGACGCGCTGGAGTTCATACGGCGTCTTGGTTGCGATCAGAACTTCACCGTCCATTTCGCCGATAACCCGCAAGTCGCGGATATAGCATTCAAAATCATGTTCGGTGACTTTGGTACGCAGATCGGCAGTCACATTCTGCCAGACAGCGGATGCGCCCACATCACTCTCCTTCTTCTCGCCATGCGGTTCTTCATTGTTTATTTTTTTCGACGACGGATTGTCTTTATTGAACGAAGCCATTCTCGGTTCGCCCCCTTCTTTATTGTTGATAACCCCTTGATCCAACCAATACTCTACCGCTCGCCCAGACAGGGCGGCCAAACAAACAACTCAGTGGAGATACAAAACTCGGTTGGTGAAGCGACCTTATGAGACCGGCCCAAACCTGTCCAGAAGGATAATCCCGGGCTGTGCAGAAAAACGATATTGACATTCGGGTATCGGTTGCGAAAACCAGATAACCGTCTGAAATCGTTGTTAAAAAAATCATCTGAGGGGGCGAAAAACCGTCCGTGTGCGTCCCGCTTTGTTCCCGAATCGCGTCAAGGGAACAACCTGCAGAGGCCTGTGAATTTCATGCTTGGCCGCGCGGCTTTCGCGCCCTGTCTGGCATCGGCCAGGACAATGTCGAGTTCACCTCACAGGGGATAAGTCTATCACTGCCTGCCAGCCATTCCAACTACCGGATTCCTTATTGGATGCTGGCATCAGGATTGACAGAAGACGAATTTGCGCAAGCGCGATTCGCCACTTTGATAATGATCCATGTTTTGAAAGCAAAGCGGCGCCCGATCAGGCGCCAGCTATAAATCTTATCGAATCTGTTTGAGGCCTGTTCCGCCGTCGGGCGCAGGTCATTCGAGACGCATTTCAAATGTCTTGCAGCAGGGTGTTCAGCCCATGGCCTTCACGCGGGCCGCCAGGCGGGAGACCTTGCGGGCCGAGGTGTTCTTGTGAAGCACCCCCTTCGTGGCCGCGCGCATGATCTCCGGCTGTGCGGTGCGCAGGGCCTCGCGGGCGGCAGCCGGATCGCCGGCAGCAATCGCCTCCTCGACCTTGCGGATATAGGTCCGCATGCGCGAGCGACGCGCTGTGTTCACTTCTGTCCGGCGGGCGATCTTCCGGATCATCTTCTTTGCAGACTTGGTATTGGCCATGTCTCTTCGGGAACTCCTGTGACCGACGCGGTCGAAGGGCGGCTTAATGGCGCCTTCAGGCGAGCGCGTCAAGAGGGGGCGAGCATTACGGCGCGGCCGCTGGATCGTTCACTCAGCCGCGAGACGCCTGAAGGCGGCGAGGGCAGCCGCGGTCATCGCGCGGTGCCCTGTCTCGATCGTCGTTTCAGCATCGGGCGCAAAGAATGGCGAGTGCAGCGACGGCAATGCGAGGGCGCCGGTCTGCGCCCGCGCATGGGTGTCAGGATCGACCGCACCGACCCAGAAAATAAGTGACGGGATCTTCTCGCCTGTCCGGCCATACTGGCTGAAATCCTCCCCACCCATCACCGGCGGTACCGCGCGGACATTCTCCGCACCGATCACTTCGGAGATGGCGGCCATGCTCGACCGTGTGAGGTCGGGGTCATTATAGGTGGAGGGGGTATAGTCGGCCTCGATCACGATCTCAGGTGGCGGAGCGCCAAAGGCCGCCGCCTGGGCTTCGGCGATGCGGGTGATGCCGTCGAGCAGGAGTTGGCGGGTCGCGTCGTCATAGGAGCGAACCGTCAGCAACAGTTTCGCCTCGTCGGATATGATGTTGTGCTTGGCGCCGGCCATCACCGAGCCGACGGTGACAACAGCCGGTTCCTGCGGGTCGACATTGCGTGAGACAAGCGTCTGCAGGGCGGTGATGATGTGCGCGGCCACGATCACCGGATCCTTTGTCGTGTGCGGATAAGCGCCGTGCCCGCCAACGCCCTTCACGGTGATGTCAACGCTGTCGACATTGGCGAGTGCATAGCCTTCGGAATAGGCGATCGTGCCGGCCGGGGCGCTGGCGGCAACATGCAGGGCGAGGTTCACGTCCGGCGTCGGAAAGCGGGAATAGAGACCATCTTCCAGCATGGCCCGCGCGCCGAGGCCGATTTCCTCGGCCGGCTGCAGGATCATCACCAGCGTGCCGGACCATTCTTCGCGGCGGGCCGCAAGCGCGCGGGCCGAGCCGACCCAGCTCGTCATGTGCACGTCATGACCGCAGGCATGCATCACGCCATTTTCGACACCGGTCCAGGTCGTGTCGACAATGGCCGAGGCGAAGGGCAGGCTGGTCCGCTCGGCCACAGGCAGGGCATCCATGTCGGCCCGGATCAGTACCGTCGGACCCGGCCCGTTCTCGAGCACGCCGACCACGCCGTAGCCGCCAACACCTTCGCGGACGCCTCCCTGGTCCCGCTCCGCCTTGGCCTGGACCCAGTCATCGCCGACCCGTTCGGTCACCGAGAAACCGAGCGCGCGGAGCTCGCCCGCCAGCAGGGCCGAGGTGCGGGCCTCCTTGAAGGAAAGCTCCGGATGGGCGTGCAGGTGGGTATAGATCGCCATCAGTTCCGCGCCGGTCGCGGGCGGGGCACTGGCAATGGATGCGGCGGCGGGTTCGGCGAGCGCCTGCGGAGTCGCCTCGAGGGTGCTGCCGCAGGCGGCGATCAGGAGGGCAGAGGTCGTGATCAGGGTGCGCATGTTATGTCCTCCCGGCATCGGTTTCATGATTAACACAGTCTTACCCTTTTCACGACGATGGAAAAGGGGGACGCCAGGGCGACCAGGCCGGGCGACCGGATAACCCGCGTCACAGAGATTCCGGCGTACCGGGGTGCCCGGCCCGGTTCAGCCCATGCCGATTGCGTGCAGGTCGCGGCCATTGGCCCGCAGCCACCTGCGCTGTTGCTGCCAGTCGGGCCGGCAGCGGGCAACATGCGTCCAGAAGGCCGGCGAATGGTTCATCTCGAGGAGGTGGGCGCATTCATGGGCGGCGACATAGTCGAGCACGTCCGGTGGCGCGAGGACGAGGCGCCAGGAGAAGGCGAGGCGGCCATCGGCGGTGCAGGAGCCCCAGCGGCTGCGCGTATCCTTCACGGTGATACGCCGCGCATCCACGCCCAGCGTGGCGCAGTGGCGCTCGACGGCGTCGCCGAGATCGGAGACGGCAGCGCGGCGCAAGTAACGGACCACGCGGGACTGGAACGTCCCCGGATCGCCCGGTGCGCTGAGGTGAAGGTCGGGCCGGGTGACCAGACGGGCCGTCCGGCCGGTGCCCTGGAGCGTCAGCCGGCAGGGGTCGCCGCGCAGCGGTATCACGGTGCCCTCCAGGAAGGCGACGGCGTCAGGAAGCGTGCCGAGACGTTCTGAAATCCAGTCCACCCGCTCGCGGGCAAATCGGGCAGCGGCCTCGAGCTCGCGGTGGGAGGGGGCAACGGCCACCGCTTCCCGCGCCCGCTCGTCCAGCCGCAGGATCAGGCGCCGCGCCTTGGGGTTCACCTCCAGCCGTACCGCCACCGGGCGCCCGTCGCTCGCCGTGAGCGTCATCTTCTGGCCTTTATCGAGCAACATGGTTAAGTCCGTTATCGCTGTCTGGCGGTGAGTGTAGGGATTCACCGATACATTGGGGAAGAAAAAATGAAGAAGCTGATGATTGGCGCCTCGGCCCTGGTCCTGCTCACTGCCTGCGGCGGTGCGTCTGAGGACGACGTTGCCGGCAATATTGCCGAAGCCGGTTCGGCCGCTGTCCGTTCGGCCGAGGATGCGCTGTCCGCGCTCGGGAATATAAAACTGCGGCGCGGTGATGCCTCCGAGGCTGAAGCGGCCCTTGCGGCGATGTCGCTGGCCGGTTCGGGAGATGGCCGCGTCGCGTTCGAGAGCCGCAGCGTCGATGGCGATACGGCCCGGTTCGAGGATGTCACCATCGCCATTCCGGCTCGGACCTTGGACGAGACCGTGGCCGGCGACGAGGATGGCCCGCAGATCGATTTCGAGACCGATTTCGATGGCGGCATGATGAAGATCGGTGTGGTCGAATTCGAAGGCCTCGACATGACCGATGCCGGGGCGACATTCTCGCGGATGAGCTTCGACGGCATCGAATTTGTTCCCAGGGCCCCGGTACCGGCCGACGATGCGGAACCGGCCGCACAGGACGATACGGACGAGCCGACGGACCCGGCTGAACCCGGCGCCGGGGCCGACGCAGACGAGCGGGTAGAACTCGAGATCGGACGCTTCGATCTCATCAATCCGTCTCCGGACCTGTCGGCTTGGGTGTCGAGCATCATGGGCAACGGCACCCCGGCGCCCCTCCCCTCTGCGGCGAGCCTATCCTTCGACCGGTTGAGCCTGAGCGCGCTTGACCTTCGTGCCGATGACCCGGCAGAGGGGAATATGGCCGATATCTCCATCGCCTCGATCGATCTTGGTAAGGCCGCCGAAAACCGGCTCGGGATCTTCGCCCTGCAGGGGCTCGCCATGGACATCGAGGATGGCGCGGAAGACACCGCGTTCACACTTTCGCTGGACTCGCTCGGCTTGTCCGGGGTGAAGACCGGTGCGGCCAACTCTTTCCTTGAGGCGGCCGGATCGGGCGACGAGGAGGCCGCCATGGCAGCCCTCGGTCAGGTCTACGCCAATCCAGTCGACCCGGGTTTTGACCGGTTCGAACTTGCCGGTCTCGCACTCAATGGCGAGGGTATCAGCCTGGCCCTGCCGAAGGTGGACAGCCTTGTCCGCCGTCGGGAGGATGGCGAACCGGTGGGGTTCGTCACCGAGCCCTATACGCTGACCCTATCGGCCGATCCCGAGGGCGGCGAGGCTGGCGGCGAACTGGCGGGTGCGCTGGGCATGATCGGCTTCGAAACGGTGGAGGTCACCGGGCAGGGCAAGGCTGCCTATGATCCGGACACCGATCGGCTGACCCTGCAGCCCGGTGAAAACCGGATGGAACTAAAGGACGGCTTCGCCCTCAGCATTGGCGGCGACATCGGCGGTTACAAGGCCTATGGCGCAGCCATGCAGGCCATTGGCCTTTCCGGCCTTTCCGGCGGTAATGAGCCCGATCCGGCGGCGGCGCAGGAGGCACTTTCAGCGCTGGCCCTGCACGGGCTCGAAATCGAGATCGACGACAATTCCATGGTGGACCGTGTGTTCAACCTCGTCGCCGCCCAGTCGGGCGAGGATCCCGAAACCGTGCGCAACCAGGCCGTCGGTATGCTCGCCATGGCACCGATGATGGCCGGCGGAGCGGGCGTCGACATGTCGATCGTCACCGAGGCGACGACCGCGCTGACGGCCTTCCTGCAGGATCCAGGCAAGCTGACCATCAAGCTCGCGCCGGAGCAGCCGCTGTCAGCCGGGACCTTCGCTGCGATGGAGGATCCCGGTACGCTGACCAAGGAGACGCTCGGCTTCTCCATGCAGCATAGCAATTAGGGCTCGACGAACCGTTCGGTCACCCACGAAACCCGGCTGGAAACGGCCGGGTTTCCCTTGCCTTGTCGTCTCCGGGCAGAGACCGGCCTGGCGCTTTGGCGCTCAGCGACCGGTCGAGCCGAATCCGTCTTCGCCGCGCGCCGTTTCCGGCAGGGCGTCGACTGCGTTCCAGACCAGCCGGGTTACCGGGGCAAGGACAAGCTGGCCGATCCGTTCGCCGCGCGCGACAGTGAAATCCTCGCTGCCATGATTGATCAGGATCACCTTCAGTTCGCCCCGGAAATCGCTGTCGATCGTGCCGGGACTGTTGAGGCAGGTGATGCCATGGCGCGCGGCCAGGCCTGAGCGCGGTCGCATCTGCAGTTCATGGTTTTCGGGTATGGCGACACTGAGCCCGGTCGGAACCATGGCGCGCTGGCCTGGTTCGAGCACCAGTGGTGCATCGACTGGAAGGGCTGCGCGGACATCAAGGCCGGCAGCCCCCTCGGTCTCGTAGCGCGGCAGCTCAAGCCCGTCGAAATGCGGCAAGGTTTTCACGGCAATCTGGACAGGTGCACTCATGGCGCTGGTTTCGACAGAGTCCTTTCCGCGGGTCAAGCGGGAAACGCCATCGGGCAGGCTGGCGGCGATCCGATCCGGTTATTGTGCCGGAGTCATCAGGCTTGTCTCCACCAGGTCGACAACGTCGCTCATGATGTCGGTGATCTGGAAATCCTTGGGAGTGTAGACCCGGCGCACACCCATCTGCCCGAGGGCCAGCGCGTCTTCCGGGGGGATGATCCCGCCGACCACGAGGGGCACATGATCCAGCCCGGCCCGGCGCATTTCGGCGAGCGTCTCGCGCACCAGGTCGAGGTGGGAACCCGACAGGATCGACAGGCCGACAACATGCGCATCGGCCGCCTTTGCCTGTTCGACGATTTCCGCCGGAGTGAAGCGGATGCCTTCATAGCGAACGTCCATGCCGCAGGCGCGGCCGCGCGCAGCGATCTGTTCGGCGCCGTTCGAGTGGCCGTCGAGACCGGGCTTTCCGAGCACATAGGTCAGCTGGCGACCAAGCCGTTCGGACAGCGCCTCGACGCGGGCCTTCACCGCCTCGATCTCCTCGGCGCCACCGGTCTCCACCACCAGCGCAACCCCGGTCGGCCCGCGATACTCGCCGAACACCTCGCGCAGGGCGCCGCCCCACTCGCCGGTGGTCACACCCGCCTTGGCGCAGGCAATCGAGGGTTCCATGATATTGCCGCCCTCGGCGGCCGCGGCCCGCAGGGCTGTCAGTGCCATTTCGGCATGCGCCTCGTCGCGGCTCGCCCGCCAGGCCTTGAGTGCGTCCACCTGCTCGCGCTCGACCATTGGATCAACGGTCTGGATCGCGCCTTCGCCGGCGCTGAGCGGGCTCTCCTCCGTCGTTGTGTAGCGGTTCACGCCCACCACCACCTGCTCGCCAGTTTCGATACCGCGAATGCGTTCCGAATGCGAACCGACCAGCGCTGCCTTCATGTGCGCAATCGCCTCGTCCTGGGAAAGGCCATCGATCTCGGCCAACTCGCTGCGGGCAATGTCGCGCAATTCGGCTGTCTTCGCCTCGACCACGTGCGAGCCATCGAACAGGTCCTCGAATTCGAGAAGGTCGGTCTCATAAGCGAGGATCTGCTGCAACCGGAGCGACCATTGCTGGTCCCAGGGCCGCGGCAGGCCCATGGCCTCGTTCCACGCCGGAAGCTGCAGCGCACGACAGCGCGCGCGCTTCGACAGGGTGACCGCCAGCGCTTCGATCAGGATCCGGTACACGTTGTTTTCCGGTTGCGGTTCGGTAAGGCCAAGCGAATTGACCTGCACACCATAGCGGAAGCGAAGCGCCGCTGCGTCGGTCACGCCATAACGCGTCCGCCCGATCTCCTCCCAGAGATCAACGAATGCCCGCATCTTGCAGAGTTCTGTGACGAAACGGACCCCGGCATTCACGAAGAAGCTGATCCGGCCGAATACGATGGGAAAGTCCTTTTCGGGAACCTGCCCGCCGGCCTTCACCGTATCGAGCACCGCAACTGCCGTGGCCAAGGCGTAGGCGAGCTCCTGTTCCGGTGTCGCCCCCGCTTCCTGGAGGTGATAGGAGCACACATTCATCGGGTTCCATTTCGGAACTTCAGTGTAACACCAGGTCACCATGTCGGCGATCAGGCGCATGGACGGTTCGGGCGGAAAGACATAGGTGCCGCGCGAGAGGTACTCCTTGACGATGTCGTTCTGCGTCGTTCCGCGCAGCTTCGCGCGATCGTCGCCGCGCTCATCGGCCAGTGCCACGTACAACGCCAGCAACCAGGCGGCCGGTGCATTGATGGTCATGGAGGTGTTCATGTCCTCGAGCGGCAGCCCGTCGAAAAGCGTTCGCATGTCGCCGAGATGGCCGACCGGTACGCCAACCTTGCCGACTTCCCCTTTCGCCAGGATATGATCGGCGTCATAGGCGGTCTGGGTCGGCAGGTCGAAGGCGATGGACAGCCCGGTCTGGCCCTTGGCCAGGTTCGAGCGGTAGAGCGCGTTGGACTTCTCCGCAGTGGAGTGGCCGGCATAGGTGCGGAAGATCCACGGGCGGTCAGGGGCGTGCTGATAAGGAAGCGCTGTGTCGGCCATGGGACCCTCCGGATTTTGCATCGCTGCGTTGCAACATGATCTAGCGCGGTCGATCAAGCAAGTCAGGGGCCGCGCGTCCAGCGGCACATGGCGGCTGTTGTCCGGACCGCCGAACTGTATGGAACACGGACTGCCTTTGCGCCCAAGGTATGTGAAAACGCATTTCTATTATCGAAAGCCCATGACTTTTTGTGATGTCTGACCTGGGGCATATGCAGGGTTCACGAAACAGATCGGATGCCTGACATGCCCTACGCGGATTTCATCGGAACGCTTGCCGCCTGCCTGACGACGGCGTCCTTCCTTCCCCAGGCCATAAAGGTCCTCCAAACGCGCAACACGGTCGGTATTTCGCTGGCCATGTATGCCATGTTCAGTCTCGGCGTCGCCCTCTGGTTGGCCTACGGTATCCTCGCCCATGCGATGCCGGTGATCCTCGCCAATGCCGTCACGCTTGTCCTGGCTTCCGGCATCCTCGCCATGAAGGTGCGTGACGTGATCGCCTCGCGGTTGGTCACGGCGTAAGGCCGATCCTGTCCCAATAGGCAGATTGCACGGCGCGCGTGACCGGACCCGGGAGGCCGTCGCCAATCGGGACCCCGTCAATCTCCACCACCGGCAGGATCAGGGCGCCGGATGACGAGAGAAATACTTCCCTTGCCGCAAGCAGCGCGTCCACTGGCGTCGACCTTTCAATCAGGTCGGGCGCCTTGAGATCCAGTATCGCTGCGCGCGTGACTCCGCCGAGAATCGCAGGCGACAGGTCCCTCGTACTCAGCTGACCGTCCGCATCCACGACCCAGACATTGGCCGAGGCCGCTTCGGTAACGTGTCCGTCCTCGTGCAGGATCGCCGTCTCCGCGCCGGCCGCCCTGGCTGTGCGATAGGCGAGGGCCTGGCTTAGCAGCTGGGTGGTCTTGAGGTCGCGCCGGGCCCAGCGGGTATCGCGGAGAGTGATCGCGGCGATTCCCGCATCGGCGCGGTGATCGACCAGTTGCCGCGCGTCGGCGAACAGGAACAAGCGTGGCTGGAAGTGGTCAGGACCGGCAAAATCGCGCCCAAGGTCGCCACCAGCGGTCACCTGCAGGTAGATGACCCCCTCCTCGAGCTGGTTGCGCGCGACGAGCTCCGCATGGAGGGTTGCCAGCGCGGCGGCATCGAGGTCGATCGAGAGTTCAAGGCCTTTCAGGGTGCGCTGGAGCCGGGCGATGTGCGCGTCGAGATCGACCAGCCGCCCGCCGCAGACCGCTGTCACCTCATAGGCGGAGTGGGCGAACAGAAAGCCGCGGTCGAACACAGGTATGCGGGCCTCGGCGGCCGGAAGGAAGGCGCCATCGAGATAGACGCAGGGACAGCATGCCATGGCGGACTCCTTGCTCTGAACACCAGCCCGCACCCGGCCCACCCTTCTGGCAGGTGGCACAGGCGCATGGCGGGCGGTTTCCGGCGCGCCGCCTCATTCGGTGTGCCACAGCCGGCCCAGGCCCGGCAAGCTGACAGACCCCGGACGCTCCCGGATCGTGCTGCACCGCACAAAACCGCTTGCCTTGGCATGATCCCTGCTTCATGTTGATGGGTGTATAAGGCGCTCCTGCGCTATAAGGCCGGGTGGAATTGCCGTATTTCGGAGGTTTTAATGGCGGATTCAGGCACTGGGCGTATCCAGAAGGACATTTATGAGATCGGTGAGATACCGCCGGAATTCCATGTCCCCAAGATGATGCATGCTTGGGCGATCCGGCGCGAACGTCATGGGCGTCCGGCAACGGCGATGCAGCTTGAGCAGGTGCCGGTCCCGGAAATCGACAGTGATGAGGTTCTCGTCCTCGTCATGGCGGCCGGGGTCAACTATAATGGCGTCTGGGCAGCCCTCGGCGAGCCGATCTCGCCGTTTGATGGCCACGGCGAAGCCTATCACATTGCCGGCTCCGACGCGGCGGGTATTGTCTGGGCTGTCGGCCGGAAGGTGTCGCGGGTCAAACCCGGCGACGAGGTCGTCATCCACTGCAACCAGGATGATGGGGACGACGAGGAGTGCAATGGCGGCGATCCGATGTTTTCCAAGTCCCAGCGGATCTGGGGCTACGAGACGCCGGATGGCAGCTTCGCACAGTTCTGCCGGGTGCAGGCGCGTCAGTGCATGCCGCGGCCGAAGCACCTGACCTGGGAAGAAAGCGCCTGCTACACGCTGACGCTTGCGACCACCTACCGGATGCTGTTCGGACACCGTCCGCATGTGCTGAAACCCGGACAGAATGTCCTGATCTGGGGCGCTTCGGGCGGCCTGGGCAGTTTCGCAATCCAGCTCTGCGCCGTGACCGGCGCGCATGGTATCGGGGTCGTCTCATCGGAGGACAAGTTCGACTTCGTCTACTCCATGGGCGCCAAGGGCGTGCTGAACCGCAAGGATTTCAATTGCTGGGGACAATTGCCCCCGGTGAACGGCCCGGAATTCGGCGCCTACATGAAGGAATGCCGCAAGTTCGGGAAGGCGATCTGGGACGTCACCGGCAAGCAGGATGTCGATATCGTTTTCGAACACCCCGGCGAGAGCACGATGCCGGTTTCGGTTTTCGTTGTGAAGCGCGGTGGGATGGTTGTGATCTGTGCCGGCACCACGGGCTTCAACCTGACCATGGATGCGCGCTTCCTCTGGATGCGCCAGAAGCGGGTGCAGGGCTCGCACTTCGCGAATCTCAAGCAGGCCTCGCAGGCCAATCAGCTGGTAATCGACCGCCGTATTGATCCGTGCATGTCGGAAGTCCTGCCCTGGTCGGACATTCCGCTCGCGCACGAGAAGATGCTCGACAACAAGCATCTTCCGGGCAACATGGCCGTGTTGGTACAAAGCCCCAAGCCGGGCCTGCGCACGGTTGAGGATGTGCTTGAGGTCGGCCCAACGGTCGGCTAGACCAGACCAGTTTCGGGAAGGGATGTGAAGGCTCGCACCAATGTGCGGGCCTTCATTGTTTTAGTTCTTCTGTACCCAATCTACGAAGCCTTGCTGCCCTGAAGGCCAGTTCAAGTACTCGCCCTCCTTTATTTTGAATAGTATGGGTCCTGTGACTCGCCTCAGGCGCGAAAGGCCTTTTCCCCCCGCATTTCGTTTTGTATCCGGAATCTCTATCAGACGGACTGATCGTCTCGGCGATTGGTTCATCCGGGGTTGTCGGGCACCTGTCCCGTGACCTGACAGACAGGAGGGGACCGCACGGCCGGGCCCGAGGGGAGAAGCATGAAGAGCGTATCAAGATACATGTTGACCGGCGTGGCAGCCCTTGCGGTCTATGCGGGGTTTGCATCGGCGCAATCGATGTCCGATGGGCCGTATCAACGCCCGGCGGGCAGCAGCGACGAACGTGTCCTGTCCGAGGAAGAAATCGACCGGCTGATAGGTGATTCTCGCGCTGCCGGGATCGAGGTTGATCCGGGCGCGGTCGATGTCGAGTACATCGGTGGTCCGGACGAGGCTGCCGAGACGCAGGTCTGCTGCGAACCGGTCCAGGAGCAGGTCACTGAACAGTCGCGCGAGGAGGTCACAGAGACGTTCTTCGACGCTGTGACCACGCGAACGATCATCCAGCCGGTGGAGCGCACCATCATCCAGCCGATCGAACGGCAGGTGCTGGAAGCGCGCGAAGAGACCCAGACCGAGCCGACGCGGTACGAGGAGGAGCGTCTCGAGACGATCGTCGAAGCCGTCGCCGTTCCGGCCACCACGGAAAACGTGATCGAACAGGAGCAGGTGGAGACCCGCGAGGAGGTCACCGAAACCTTTGTCGATACGGTGACCCGGCGCGACATCATCCAGCCGATCGAGAAGACAACCGTGATCCCGGTGCAGCGGCGGATCATTCGCCCGCGCACCGAAACGGTGACGGCCGAGACGCGCTATGAGGAAAACCGTCTGCCGGTCATTGTCCAGGAAGACCCGGTGCCGGCTGTTGAGGAAACGGTCACCCCGCAGGTCACCGAGACCCGTGTCGAGGATGTGACTGAGACGGTGGTGCCTTACGTCTCGCGGCGGACCGTGTACCAGCCGATGGAGCGCACCATCATCCAGCCGATCGAACGCCAGGTGCTTGATGCGCAGACCGAGGAGATCACCCGCGAGGCCCGGATGGAAACAGAGCGCCTGCCCGTTCGCGTGGAGGAAGAGCCGGCTCCGCAGGTCGTGGAGAATGTGATCGAGCAGGTCACCGAGCGTGTCGTCTACGAGGTTGAGGACGTCTATATCGACCAGATCACCCGCACGGTGATCCAGCCGGTGGTGGTGACGAACATCCAGCCCATCGAGCGCCGCATCCTGCGGCCCCGGTCCGAAACGATAACCAACCCGACACAATATGAGGAGGTGCGTCTCGATCCGATCCTCGAAGCGGCAACCGTCCCTGAAACGGACGTGGTGTACGTTCCGCAGATCACCGAGAACCGTGTCGAAGAGGTGACCGAAGTGTCCGTGCCGGTGGTGACCCAGCGCAACATCTACCAGCCGGTGATGCGCACCGTGATCCAGCCGGTGGAAATCCGCCGGATCCGCCCGCAAACCGAAACGGTCACCAATCCTGTGCGCTACGAGACCGTGCGAGGCGCGCCACTGGTGATCAATATCGGCACGGGTTGCCAGTGCGGCGGAACCGGATTCTAACGCGCTTCCAGGCGAAGTGGACACCGGTTCGCCGTCCGGAAGCGCGTCAGGACAAGGACTTAAAGCGGCGCGCTGATTCTACTTGAGAACCCGCCGCTTTAGGGTCGTCCGCCCGGATCCTCTCTCTCTGAAGACCAGGTTTCCCAGGTCGCAATCACGATGTGCCGGTCCGCAAGATCGAGGTCCGGCACATCCGTTTTCGTGAACGGGACAAGGACTGACTTGCCACCGCCTTCGGGCTGGATATCCAGAAGGTCGCCGGCGCCGAAATCGTGGATCGCCTTGACCTGGCCGATCCGCGCTCCGTCTGCGTCGAGCGCGGAAAGTCCGATCAGATCCTCGATATAGAATTCATCTGCTTCGGGCGGCGGCAGGGTAGCTCGCTGGACATGCAGGCGCGTCCCCTTCATGGCTTCCCAGTCCTCGCGCGAACGGACCGGACCCTTCGGCATGACGACATAGTGGGTCTTCGCCGGCCGGGTGGCGGCCGGATCCAGCAGCACCGTGCCATCGGCTCCCAGCAGCGGGCCATATGTGAACAGATCGTCCGGATCGGCGGTGAAGCTCTTCACCCGCACCTCGCCGCGCACGCCATGGGCACCGGCGATCGCGCCGACCACCACGAGTTCGTCGGTCCCGTCGGCCGGCACTATTTCACGACCGCCGTATCGTCCCCGGTGTCTTCGTCGAGATCAACGGGACAGACCTTGAGACCGGTGACCTGGTTTCGCATGCGCCGGAGCACGTCGAAACGGTAGCCGTGAAAGACGAAGCTCTGGCCGGGATCGGGAATGGTCTGGGCCTCATGAATGACGAGGCCGGCAATCGTCACCGCTTCCTCGTCCGGCAGGTTCCAGCCGGTGGCGCGGTTGAGGTCGCGGATGGTCACCCAGCCATCGACGTTCACCGACCCGTCGGGCTGGGGACGCACCCCCTGCACCGCCACGTCGTGTTCGTCGCGGATATCGCCGACAATTTCCTCGAGGATGTCCTCAAGGGTGACAAGGCCCTGCAGCGCGCCATACTCGTCGACCACCAGTGCGAAATGGCTGCGGCGCTTCAGGAAAAGGTCGAGCTGGTCCTGTACGGACGTGGTCTCGGGAATGAACCAGGGCTCGCGCAGAATCGCCGCAATGTCGGCGGCGTCGAGATCGCCGCGCAGGGGGGCAATGGCGCGCAACAGATCCTTGGCGTGCAGGATGCCGATGATCTCTTCCTGGTCGCCGCGATAGAGGGGCAGGCGGGTGTGCGGGCTGGAGAGGGCCTTCATGACAAGCTCGCGCGGCGGCAGGTCCGCATCCAGCATGTTGATGTTCTTGCGGTGGATCATGACCTCCTCAACGCTCATCTCCGAGAGATCGAGCGTGCCGACCAGCCGGTTGCGAGCCCCGGGGTCGATTCCGCCCTCGGCATGGTGCAGGTCGACCATGTCACGGATTTCGACATCGAAGCTGGGCGAGGCGCCGGGTTCCTGCGTGCCGGCAAGGCGCAAGGTCAGGTTGACAATGGCCTGCACGGCCCTGACCAGCCAGCCCGCACTGGCGACCAGCCAGCCGATTGGCCGGGCGACGCTCATCGCCATCTGGTCCGCCCGGGTGATGGCATAGGTCTTGGGCAGCACTTCAGCGAAGACGAGGACGAGGAAGGTCATCACCGCGGTTGCGATCGCGGTTGCGGCGCCGCCGGGACCGAAGAGCGTGATGAACAGCGAGGTGGCCAGTGCAGAGGCAAGAATGTTGACGAGATTATTGCCGAGCAGAATGGCGCCGATCAGGCCCTCGCGGTCGGCGAGCAGGTGGTTGACCCGTGCCGCGCGGGGGTCGCCCTCCCGTTCAAGACCATGCATCCGCGACCGCGAGGCAGCGGTGAGTGCGGTCTCCGAACCCGAGAAGAAGCCCGACAAGGCGAGCAGGAAGGTGACGGCGAGGATGGTTCCGGCGATCATCGGACCGTTGGCGTGTTCAGTGTTTCGGCGAGGAAGGTCTCGACGTCGCCCAGATCGGCTTCGGACTGGATGAAGGCCCGGCCGATGCCGCGTGCGAGGATCAGCGGCACGCGGCCGGCCCGCGCCTTCTTGTCCTGGCGCATGTGCTGGACGAGCTGGTCGGGGGGGTAGGGCCCGCCCGGCAGGCTGGCGAGGTCGGTGACGAGGCCGGCACGGGCGAGCAGGTCCGCGAGACGGGCTGCGTCGCCGCGCGGTGCCAGGCCGAGCCGTTCCGAATAGGCCAGGGCGAGCACCATGCCGCAGGCCACGGCCTCGCCGTGCAGGAGGGCCGGTCCATAACCGTTCTCTGCTTCCAGGGCATGACCGAATGTGTGCCCGAGATTGAGCAGGGCCCGTACCCCGCCTTCCCGCTCGTCGGCAGCGACGATCCGCGCCTTGGCAGCGCAGGAGATCTCGACGGCCCGGGCGATGGCGTGCGGCTCCAGCGCCATGACCGCGTCGCCTTCGTGCTCCAGCCAGTCGAAAAAGGCGGCGTCGTCGATGACGCCATATTTGACGATTTCGGCAAAGCCAGCCGCCCGCTCGCGCGCCGGCAGCGTGGCCAGGACATCGGTATCGGCGAGGACGAGTCGCGGCTGGTAGAAGCTGCCGACGAGGTTCTTGCCCTGGCCGGTATTGATCGCGGTCTTGCCGCCGACCGAGCTGTCGACCTGGGCCAGCAGCGTGGTCGGCATCTGGACAAGGCCCATGCCCCGCTTCATCAGCGAGGCGGCCAGTCCAGCAAGGTCACCGACAACCCCGCCGCCAAGGGCGACCAGAAGGTCGGAGCGTTCCGCGCCGGCGTCGAGGAGCCAGGCGAGAACGGCTTCAAGATGGCTGAAGGACTTGCTGGCCTCGCCGGCCGGAAGGGTGAAGGTCCGGGCGTCGAAGCCGGCATCCCTCAGCCCGGCCTCGAGCACCGGCAGGTGCTTGCGCGCGACATTGGCATCGGTCACCACGAATATGAGCGGTCGTCGTGCAAGCGGGGCAATCTCGCGGCCGGCTCGTCCAAACAGCCCTTCACCAATGCGGATATCGTAACTGCGCGTGCCGAGGCCGACCGGCACGGTCCGGATCATGTCGCTGGAGGGGATCATTGCGGTGTCCACGTTTCCAGTGCCCTCAGGATGGCGCGTACCGTGTCGCGATGGGGACCATCGTCGCTGAACACGGCAAGGTCTGCCTGGGCATAGATGGGGTCGCGCTCGGCCTGCAGCCGTGCCAGCACGGTGCGCGGATCCTCGGCCTTGAGGAGAGGCCGTCCGTCGCGCTTCTGAACGCGTTTCCAGAGCGTTTCCAGGTCGGCATTCAACCATACCGTCACTGCCCTTTCGCGCATCAGCGCGCGGGTATCGGGGTCGAGATAGGCCCCGCCACCCGTTGCCAGTACATGCGGAGGGGCCAGCAGCAGCCGTTCCAGTACGCGCTTTTCGCCGCGGCGAAATTCGGCCTCGCCATGGATCGCGAAGATATCGGCAACGGACAGCCCGGCCGCCATTTCGATCTCGTGGTCGCTGTCGCGGAAGGTCCGGCCCAGGATGGTGGCCAGCCGTTTTCCGACCGTTGACTTGCCCGCCCCCATCAACCCGACGAGTGCAATTGTGCGGCTGGCATAGGGCGCCTCTTTTCTGCCAGGTTTTTCAAGCGAATGTACGTCTGCGCCCATGGTCTTTCCGGTTCCTCCGACTTTGTCCTATACCGACCGCGGCTGCGGGGCAACGATGCGCCCCTGGCGTTCGGCCGATGCCGGCGGGGCCCGGCCTGCACGATGAAAAGGGGAGCACACATGCGTAAATGGTTGATCATACTGGTCCTGCTGGCCGCTGCAGTGTTCGGACTGGCGAGCTGGCTGGCTGGCAAGGCCGAGAAGGCCCGGCCTGAACCCGGCCCCGTTTCTCTGGAGATCCGCAATGGGCTTTAGGACCGGACCGGCCGCCGCAGGCCTTGCCCTCGCCGTCTGCGCCCTTCAGCTGGCGCAGGTCCCTGCCGCCGTTGCGCAGGTCGAGATGGGCGGGATCGGCGATGTCGATGCGTTCGGCGCCGGCTATCTCGAAGACGGTGAGACAGCGATGCCGACCAATATGTGGACCGCATCCCGCACCGAGGACCTGCTGCCGCTGATGCAGCAGGTGCGCACCTCGCCGCTGACCCCTGCGGAACGGTCGCTGCTCCGGCGCGTGGTCCTCTCTCCAGCTGCCCGTCCGGCCGGGGACATGGCCGAACAGGTGCTGGCCGAACGCGCACGCATCATGTTCGAGATCGGCGAAGCGGAGGCGGCTGCAGACCTTCTGGGCCGACTTGACGAGAATCCCAGCGGGCTTGATGCCGAAACCCTGTCAGTGGACCTGCAGCTTGCGCTCGGTAACCACGCCACCGCGTGCAGCAGAGGCGAGGGCCGCGCCCTGGAGGGCGCCTTCTGGGCCAAGCTTCGCACCGTCTGCGCGCTGTTAAGAAAGGATTTTGCCGGCGCCGAATTGGCTGCCGAAATCGCCGGCGCACAGGGGGTGGAGGATGACTGGTTCTTCGGCGCCGTCTTTGCCGCCACCGCCGAGAATGACGAGGCCACACAGCCGGCTGCGCGCTATGACCGCGGGCTGAACCTCGCCCTGTCGGAAGCCGCTGGGCTCGAGCCCGGTGAAACGCTGATCGCCTCGCAGCGTGGGGATCTCGCCGCAGCCATGGCACAGCGCGAAAGCCTGCCCATCGGCCTGCGCGTGCATGCCGCCGGCATAGCGGCCGAGGCCGGCCTCATCGATGCCGCGCTGCATCGCTCGCTCTATGACGCACTGCTGGCGCAGGAAGCCTACCAGGCCTCGCGCCCCATCGAGGTCGCGCTGGCACCGGAAAAGGTGGCGCCCGCCCGTGCGGTACCGCAGGGGAACGTGGATGAGGAGGCCGCCGAGGACGAAGCGAAAGCGGCCGGGCAATCCGGGACGGCCGAGGAAGCCGGTTCCCGGCCGGCGGATGGGGAAGCGGCCGCGCAGGCGGCTGAGCCGGAACCGGTCGATCCCGCCGTGCGGGCCGACTATATCGCCAGCGCCCTGCAATCGGCCACGGGCACGGCCGCCCGCTTTGCCGCGGTTTCGCGCCTCCTGCAGTCCTCTCTCGAGGACTTGCCCCGCACGGCCGCCACCTCGACCCACGGTCTCCTGTTCGCCCGCGCGGCGATTGCGGCGGGCGATCCGGCGCTGGCCGCCAGCTGGCACCGGGTGACAACGGTGGAGGGGGCCCGGCAACCTGATGCGTTCGAGCACGCCTGGACCGAAGGGCTGATCCTGCTTGCGCGCGGCGGGGTGCGCGCGGAGGATGCTGCGCCCGTCTCCGATGCGATGACTGCTGCTGCCGATACGACGGGCAAGGAGCGCGCCGCGGCCCAGTTGTTGGCTGCCTGGACCGCCCAGGACATTGCCGCCAGTGCGGAAGCCCGGGCACTGATCGGCAAGCTGGAACCGCCCGCCCGGGCCGTGAATGAATGGCGGCTGCTGTCGATCGGTGCCGCCGCCGAGGCTGATGCGGCGGGCGAGGTCGTGCTCGGCGTGATCGGGCTGACCAATGGCGATCCGACTCAGCTTGCGCCGCTGGACCTCGTGCTGTTGATCGAGGCGTTGCAGGACATCAATGCTGCCGATGCTGCAAGGCAGATCGCACTGGAATCCACGGGATACTGGAAATCCCTGCGCTAGCAGTCTGTTAAACCGGTATGGGCCAGGATCCGGAAATGACCGACCCTGCCCGTATCGAAGCCTTCCTTGAAAAGATGAGCGCGGAACAGGGCGCGGCCCTGAACACCTTGATGGCCTATCGCGCCGACCTCGAGGCGGCATCTGCAGGGCTTGATGGCAGGCTGGTGGAGGCGTCCCAGGCTGACCTCTCGGCGCTCCTGCGCAGCTATCATGCGGCCGGACTGGCGCGTAGCACGGCGGCTCGCAAATTGTCCGTCCTTCGGCGCTTCTTCCGGTTCCTGTTCCAGGAGGGCGACCGGGCCGATGATCCGACGGCCGGGCTGGAGAGCCCGCTGCAACGCCGGTCGGTCCCCGATGTCCTGAGCCGTGAGGAGGTGGTGCAGCTGATCGCTGCCTGCGGCGAGGACCGGCGGTTGAGCTGCCTGATAGAGCTGCTCTACAGCGCCGGCCTCCGGGCGTCGGAACTGGTCGGATTGCCGCTCGGTGCCTTGCCAAGACAGCGTGGCGGCGCGTGGGAAACCCACTCGATCACGGTTCGCGGCAAGGGCGGGCGTGACCGGCTTTGCCCGCTGGGGGCGCCGGCCCTTGCCGCGCTTGAAGCCTGGCTTGCGGTTCGTGAGGCAAGCCTGCCAATGGGCGGGGCTGCCGCCGCCCGCGCGGCCCGGTTCGTGTTTCCGTCGCATGGCAGGACCGGCCATCTCTCGCGGCGTCGGCTGGGCCAGATGCTCGACACGCTGGCAGTCGAGGCGGGGATTTCGCCAGCCCGGGTGCATCCCCATGCCCTTCGGCACGCCTTTGCGACCCATCTGCTACAGGGCGGTGCCGACCTGCGCAGTGTGCAGGTCCTGCTCGGACATGCCGATATCTCGACGACCGAAATCTACACCCATGTCCTGACCGATGAATTGGCCGAACTGCTCGAAACCGCCCATCCCCTCGCCACGAACGCCTAACCGAAACTGGTCAGCCGGCGAATGAAGTCGGGTGTTGGCGCGGTCTCTTCCATGAGCGAGGCCTTGATCGGGCGGGCCGGCCCGATGATCTCGCCCTGTGCGAAGGGAATATCGTATTCGAGAAGCTCGACCACGGTCGCCTCGGCTTCCAGCCGGTCCGCAATCAGGGTCACGCCATAGCGCGAGAAGACAGCTGACACATCATCTCCGCGAATGACCGCATTGAGCGCCGATACCGGCCGGGGGCCTTCGGAGTTGCGCAGCTGGTCAACGAGATTCTCGCCCTCGACCTTGCAGAAGCGGACGCCGGCATCCTGAAGGCGCGGCAGGTCGAGCCCGACGGTCGGCGTGTTGTCAATGGAAAAGCGGAAACCCATGGCGCTCAGTTTGTCCATGTTCTCCCGCATCTGCCGCGACCGGGTCTCGAAATGATCTGCCGTCACCTCGAAGATCACCGCAGCCGACAGGTCCCGGTTCTCGGACATGAAGTCGAGGAAGAAGGGGAACACCTTGTCATCGTCGAGCGAGGCGGCCGAAATGTTGCAGAAGATACCGATGCGGCGATCCCGCTCGGCCAGACGACGGACAATCTGGACGCAGCGGAACAGGGTCAGCGTATCGAGCACGCCGAGCATTCGTGCCCGCCGCGCAGCATCCATGAATTCGGCAGGCATGATCAGCGAGCCATCGGGCCGGCGCAGGCGTGACAAGCCTTCATAGAAGGCGACGCGGCGCTGCGGCAGGCTGACAATCGGCTGCAGGTGAAGGTCGATCCGACCCTGTTCCAGCGCAGACCGGACCTCGCGCAGCAGCTTGTCCTGCTCGGGCGCAATCGAGGCGATCTTGCCGTTGCGTTCGGACGACTGGAAATTCTCCGCCAGCCGCTCGATCAGCCCCTCGAGCTGTTTCATCTCCGCAACCAGCGCATCGCGCCGTTCGGTCAGCTCGTGCTTCAGAGTGGTCTCGGCGGCATCGATCCGGGCTTCGGCGACATCAGCCCGCTGGTGGAGGTCGCGTTGAGCCCTCTCGACGGCCGCGATGCGCACCTCGTGCTCTTCATTGCTCATCGGCTGCGCGAAGAGGTGGATCTGCCCCATCAGCAATGTCAGGGCCAGCCCGGCGCCCAGCGCCGGCAGCACGTCGAGGCCGCCCATCTGATTCGCGGCCATGGCAACGACGATGCCGAGGACCACATAGGAGAGGAAGAGGAAATAACGCATGGGGCCCAGAGGTTTCCAGAGTTCGGAGACGGATCGAGACGTTGGCCTGCCCCCGACGTCCGGACAGGGTTACTGAAATACACGTTCCTGTTCACTAGCAAACTTCTCGCCACCGGACTAGGGCTCCAGGCCAGCCGTCTCTGTCGCCCCGACGAGGAGTCCGGGCGGGTCCAGCGGCCAGACCGGCGTCCCGTCCGCGGCGGTTCCGCAGGCGACGATCCGATCGGCTTCTGCAGCGTCTGGCGCACCTGCACTGGCACCGGAGGCCGGGCAGGCCAGCAGCAACAGCGTCCGATCGCCATAGGCGATTTCGTAATGTGCATGGCCGGCCCGGTCGGGATAGGCCGTCACCTTGAGATCCCCGGAATCGAAGACCCGCTGGGGCGCGCGTCCATCCATGCGCACCGTTGCGAAGACGGCAGCGCCCAGCCGGCCCGCCGGCCGCTGACGCAGGTAAACGAGCGCGTCGGACCGTTCCATCGCCTTGTCGAGATGCCCGAGCAGACGTGCCGTACCCTCCGGACCGGCCACGGGCAGCGGCGCGGTCCGGCCGACAAGCCAGGTCTGGTTGCGCAGACGCAGCAGGCCCTCGGTCCCGTCTCCCTCGAGCATGAACAGGAACACCCCGTCCGGCTCGGAAACCGCCGCCGCCTCGAGCGCGCCAGCGACCCCTTCCGGTGCCCCGAACAGCAGCGACTTGCCGCCGGCCCGGACGATGGCGCAGACGCTGCCCCGGGGTGTGCCGAGGCAGGGCAGGGCCGCAAACGCCTCGGGCGCGGGCCTGAGCAGCGTGTGATCGCCGAGTGGAGCGCTGGTTTCGGTCGATCCATCAGGCGCGTTGCTGTCCGGGGCGCCACAGGCGACAAGGCACGCGATGATTGCCAACCGGGCGACCATTTGCGCTGCGGCCGCAAAGGATCGCGCCGCGCTTCCCTGTCGGGCGTCCGCTTTAACCTTGCGTGGTGTTCCGGCGCGCGCTCGCATCATCCCGGGGACTGGATGCGGGGCGAGGGGTCTTCGGCGACAATCTCGTTCTCGATATGCCCGATGCCGTCAATCTCGACCCGTACCCGGTCACCGATCCGGACATAGCCGGGCGGGTCCATTGCAGCGCCGACCCCCGCTGGCGTGCCGGTGAAGATCAAATCGCCGGGCTCGAGCGTGAAGGCGGCCGTGAGGTGCGCGATCTGCTCGGGAAGGGTATGGATCATCTGCGAGGCGAAGCCGGACTGGCGTGGCTCGCCATTCACGAAGCTGCGGACGCCAACCTGGTCGAAGGCCGGCATTTCATCCGGCGTGACAATCCAGGGACCGAATGGCGCGTGGGTGTCGAAGCCCTTGCCCATGATCATCGTGGTGCTGGCCCTCTGCCAGTCGCGGACGGAGTAGTCGCAGCCGCAGGTGAAGCCGCCGACAATGTCCATGGCCTGTGCCTCCGGGACATGACGTCCGGCACGCCCGATCACGACCACGAGTTCGGCCTCGTAGTCGAGCTGGTCGGAGACGGCGGGCAGGGCGACCGGATCAAAGGGGCCGTTGGCGGCGGTCGCCTGCTTGTTGAACCATTTCTGCACCCCGCCGGCCTCGCCCTTCGCGAAACTGACGCTTTCGGCGGCGTGGTCGGCATAATTCAGCCCGATGCCAAGTATCTTGCCGGGCCTGAGGACGGGTTGGTGGAGCCGCGCTTCGGCAAGGGGAATTCGACGGGCGCCGGCCAGGGCGGCATGGAGATCTGCGGTAGGCCTTGGCAGCCACGTCTCAAGGGCGCCAGTGGGCCCGGTCCCGTCTCCGGCGCTGCCGAGGATCGCAATCGCGGTGCCGTCATCGACAAGAACGCCGGCATGGGTCTCGCTGGCATGGCTGAAGGTCACAAGGCGCATCGCGGCTCCCTCCCGGTCAAAGCGGTTCCTTATTGCAGGTCGGCGCATACGGAAAGCGTTGAGCAAGACGCGGCGACGGTCTAGTTCAGACTGTTTTAACGGCCCGCCAGCCGGGACGGTACCGATACGCGGGAGGACGCTGCATGCATTACGGGATCCAGTCGCAGGACCTTGCTGTCCAGGACCTCTTCGCACCTGGCCAGCGCCTGTCGATGCCGTCCTACCAGCGCAGCTTTTCCTGGGGCGAGCGCGAAGCGACGGCGCTTCTGCAGGATCTCATGGATGCCGCCGAGCTGGACGAGTTCCATTTCATCGGCGCCATCGTCGTCAATGTCAGTGGTCCGTTCAACAGTCTCGAAATCGTCGATGGCCAGCAGCGGCTGACAACGCTGACGATCCTTCTTTGCCTGCTGCGCGACCTCGAAACCGATCCGGCCATCAAGGCGCGGATCCAGTCGCTGGTGCGGGATGAGGCCGATCCCGACCGGGGAGAGCCCGAAAACTACCGGCTCAATCTCAACCAGCTCGATGCCGACTTCTTCCGCCGTCGGGTCCAGACACCGGGGGAGGCGATCCGCCAGGACGTTCCGGAAGACGCCCAGCTGGTTGGCAGCCAGCATCGCATTGCCGAATCGGCCAAGGCCATCGGCGCCATTGTCAGCCATCTCGATCCCGCCGATCGCCGAACGCTGGCCGAAACAGTGATGACCCGGTGTTTCCTGGTCCGGGTCACCGTTGGCAACCGCGATCGCGGCTACCAGGTCTATCGCGTTCTCAACACACGTGGCCGGGAGCCAAACTCCCACGACATCATCAAGACCGAACTGTTCGAGGTGGCCCGATTCGACCGGGAGGAGGCCAATGCCTACTCGGCCCAGTGGGCAAGTTACGAGGCCCGCCTTGGGTCCGATCCCCTTGATGACCTCCTGCGCCAGATCCGCGCGCTTTATGACCGCAATCCCAAGGGCGACCTGGTCAGTGGTTTCAAGCGTGCCGTGCTCGGCAAGATCGAGCCGCACATCTTCATGCGAGAATACATGCCGGCCTTTGTCGATGCCTATGTCGACCTGACAACCGGCCGGATGGGCGCGAAGGCCGTGGCCAAGGGCCTCAATGACTATCTCAACCGCATGCGGGCGCTCGATCATTCCGGCTGGAAGGCGCCGGCGCTGAAATTCCTGATGGAGCGCGGGGTCGAGGATCCGGCTGCAGAGGAAGTCTTCTGGGCGCTCGAACGACTAGCTTACGTCATCCAGCTCGTGGTGCACAAGCGCGAGCAGCGCGACCGTCGTTATCGTCGCGTCATCGACGCGATCGGAGATGACACGGTCCTGCTTGCGCCGGATGGCCCGCTGGCGATCGATTATGACGAAGCGCAGCGTGTTCGGGAAAGGCTTACGGGACGGTTCGCAACCTTCAGCCAGCGTCGCGCCATGGCGCTCAGGCTGAATGCCGCAGTGCAGGGCGGGTGCACCCTGCCACCGGAGGCCGATGCGACGGTCGAGCATGTCCTGCCACGCAATCCTCCAGCCAGGAGCCTGTGGCTGACGACCTGGCCCGATACCGGACGGCGACGGGAACTCTGTGACACGCTCGGCAATTTCGTCCTCCTGACCCATGAGCAGAACCAGCATGCCGACCGGCTGAGCTATCGCGAGAAGAAGGATGTCTATTTCGGCCCGAACGGGGAGACGCCGTTTGCGTTGACCCGGGATCTTCGCGGCCAGAATGCATGGACGGCGGAGATCGTCCGCGAGCGGACGCAGATTCTCGCCAATATCCTGGCGGAGCAGTGGAAACTTCCCTGATACCGGGCGCCGTCGGGCCGTCGCCGCCTCTTCCGACGCCGGGCGGGTCCCAGCCTGTTTCAGTCCGCTCCAGTCGGGCCGCCGAACTGGCGGGCAAAGAAATCGCCGGCCTGCCAGAGCGGGCGTTGGTCTGCATTGGCCATGACAACAGCGACCCGGGCATTGAGTTCGGCAAACCTGGCGCCCGCCTCGAAGTCAAGCTTCGGGTTGTCGATCTCGTCAGCCGGCATGTGATAGGTCTTTGCCCGGTGCTCGGCCTTGGCCTCGACCCCGCCATTCTCATAGCCCGTTACCAGGAAAACCGAGGGAATGCCGGCCTCGACGAAGCGGAAATGGTCGGACCGGGTGAAAGAGCCCTGCTCCGGTTCGCGGTCCTCCGAGATCGTGATCCCCATCTCCGACGTCGCCGCCTCGATGGCGGCAAGGATCGTCGACCGCCCACCGCCATAGACCACCACGTCAACGAAATCGTGGGTCAGGATCGGCATGTCGAGATTGACATTGCCGACCAGGCTGTCCTTCGGAACGGTTGGATATTCGGTGAAATATTGCGCGCCGAGCAACCCCTTCTCCTCGGCCGTCAGCGCGATGAACAGGATGGAGCGACGCGGCGCCGGTCCCTCGGCGAGAATGCGGGCCGCCTCGAGCAGGCTCGCCACACCGCCGGCATTGTCCAGCGCGCCATTGTTGATGCGGTCTCCGGCAAAGGACGCACTGATGCCGATATGGTCGAGATGCGCGGTAAGGACGATGTACTCATCCCCGAGCTCGGGATCGGTGCCCCGGATCAGGCCTATGACATTTGGTGAGACAAGGGTGTCGTGGGTCGAGGCCATGGTGATCGATGCCGTCAGGCCCATGGCGACGCTTTGCGTCGGTCCGCCAACGCTCTCGGCCGCCTCGACAATCGCGTCATAATCCATACCGGCAGCCGCGAACAGCTTGCGTGCGCCTGCCATGGACAGGAATGCCCCGCCCCGGAGTCCGGGCGCGCGGGTAAACAGGCTGCCATCGGGTCTCAGCCAGCCGAGCCGCGCCTGGTCGGCATACCGCAGCCCGATCAGGCGTTCGAACGGAAACACCGTTTCCCGCTCCGGATGGCTGACGGTGATGAAACCGACAGCCCCGCGCTCCGATGCCTCCTTCCGTCTCTGGCTGCGATAATAGGCCCGCTCCTCGGTCTGGATTCCCTTGGGTGAGCCGGACAGGGCGACAACGATCTTTCCGTTGACATCGACGTCGGCATAATCGTCCCGGCCGATTTCCGGGGCCACGATGCCGAAACCGACAAACACCAGTTCGCCGCTGACCGTGGAGCGTTCCGCACTGAGTTCGGCGAACTGTTCGTAATCGACGCCGCGCTCAAGATCGAGAACGCGGCCGTCTGGTGCGGCAATGGTCAGGCCAAGCCCTGCAGGATCGCGATACGCGCGCCGGAACGGGACGGGCTGGAAGTAGCCTGCCGTGCCGGCCGGTTCGAGGCCGATCCCGGCGAAACGGCTGGCAACATACTCGGCAGCCTTGTCATGGCCGGGCGTGCCGGCCTCGCGTCCTTCCAGTGCATCATCGGCGAGAAAGGCCATGTCGGCGCGGATGGTCTCGGCATTGGCTGAAAAGTCGTGTGCGCGGGCGGTGCGACCGGCCTCGCCGGCGGCGTCCTGCGGAGCGGCGGGCTGTATGGCAAGTGCGTCGCTGGCCGGCGCAGGAGCTGGCGCCGGCGACACGGTCGCGGTGCACGCGGCGAGGATGAGTGTTGCCATACCGGCGCAAAAATCCCTGCAATTCATGCGGTCTGTCCTCAATTCCATTTTTCAGGTGCGGTGGCATGACCATTGCGCGGTGTCCAGTCAGCCGCTGGCGTCGTTTTAGAAAGCAAGGGCGAGAGAAATTGCGCCGAAGCGTTGCGGGCCGTCCTGAGCGATGAACTGCTCGGTGCGGTGGACCAGAGTGAAGCTGAGCTGCACGGACTCCCAGTGCACCGCCGCCCCCGCCTGCAGGTCGGCCACGAACGACCGGCGATCATCGACCCGCCGGGAGTCGCGAAAACTATTGCCATCGAGAAAGATGTCGCGCGCCACCGCCCGGCCCTGCACGCCTGCAAAGAGGTAGCCGCCGATGCCGTCCCGTCTCTGGAAGCCGCCCGCTCCGGCCAGGGCGGGGCGGATGCGCGGCGGGCCGAATTCCCTTGCGTCCAGGGTGCGGCCGAGCCGGAGGACGCCGCCAAGATCGGCAGACGTGCGGACATTGCCGACCGCGCCACCGATATTCAGCGCCGCATCGGCTTCTAGACCGAATGGCAGGGCCCGCGTGCGGTACACGACCTGCTGGCGCTCCGCGATGATCTCGATGCCCACCTCATTCCTGAGCTGGGCGTCCCAGCCGCGGGGATCCTGAAGGTTGATGAGGTCGTGCCAGTTCGTCTGTACGAACTCGCCGCCTGCCAGGGGGCCAATCACGCCGAGATTGACCTGCAGGCTGTCCTGGGTGTCGTCATCATGGGCAATGAGCGTGGCCGACAGAGCCAGCCACGCAGCATAGGGCCGGTCGGCGGGATCGGGATCGGCGCGTGTGATATCGGCGGGGGTGAAGATGACATGGGAGACGCCGACCCCTCGCCGCATGCGGGTGCGTTCGGCAGACAGGCCGGGAATGAACCCGGCCATGGAGCGCACACTCCCGCGTGCTGCCTCCGGTTCGCTGAGGTATTCGGCACGCAGGCCGTTCGTGTAGTTCCCGTCAGTGCCGCCGAAGAGATCGTTTTCCGAGGTGACGGCAATAACCCCCGACAGCTGGTCCGGTTCAGCCGCGGCCACCAGCCCGCCCTCCAGTGCGCAACCGATGACGCCGAGAGCCAGGGCCGGTCCGCGCAACATGCCGGCTCTGCCCTGTTTCGCGCGCGCGACCGTCGGCAAGCGTGGCGGGCAGTCATTTTTCAACCGCGGGTGCGTGCCGTTGGGGTAACAGGTTCGAGCCATGCCATGCGCTTTCAGTTGACCGGCCACAGGGCCATGCCGCGCCGGCCCGCGCCGGTCAATCGCTCCCCGGTCACTGAACCGGCAGACCGTTCGTCTATGTTCGGCCTGTCAGCGCTTCGGCCAGCAGGTTGGCATGGGTCGTGATGCTGCCCGCACCGAGGCAGACCACCATTGCGCCGGGCCGAGCGAGGTCGCGGATTGCTTCCGGCAGCGCGTCGAGATCGGCAATCTCCTCCGCATTGCGATGGCCGTGGCGGCGCATGGACAGCACAAGTGCCCCTGCATCGACGCCCGGGATCGGATCCTCTCCGGCCGCATAGACCGGCGCAATCAGCACATGGTCGGCGCTGTCAAAACAGGTCGAGAACTGCTCGAACAGGTCACTGAGGCGCGAATATCGATGCGGCTGGTGCACTGCGATGAGCTGGCCGGTTCCCTGCATGGCCCGCGCCGCCTTGAGGACTGCGGCGATCTCGACGGGGTGGTGGCCATAATCATCAATGATCCGCACGGGCGCGTCGCCGGGCGCCCGCACCCATTCACCGACCGGGGTGAACCGGCGCTTGACCCCGCCAAAGCCTGCGAGCGCATCGCGGATCTGGGTATCCGTCGCCCCGAGCTCCAGCGCGACCGTGATTGCGGCCAGCGCGTTCTGGACATTGTGATCGCCGGCCATCGGCAGGCTCAGCCCGTCGATCATGCGCGGGGCCGCCGATCCCGGCCGGCGCAGGGCGACATCGAAATGCGCGCCGTCAAGATCGGTGGCGAGGTTCATGGCGCGGACATCGGCCTGCCGGTTGAAGCCGTAGGTGATGCGGCGCCGGTCGGTGACACGCGCCGCCAGCGCCTGCACTTCGGGATGATCGGTGCAGAGCACGGCAAAGCCGTAGAAGGGAATATTCTCGACGAAGGTGTCGAAGGCGGCGCGCAGCGCATCCATGGATCCGTAATGGTCCATGTGTTCGGGGTCGATATTGGTGACGATCGCTGCGGTCGGTGCGAGCTTGGTGAAGGTGCCGTCACTCTCGTCGGCCTCGACCACCATCCATTCGCCCTCGCCGGCCTTCGCATTGGAGCCATAGGCATTGACAATGCCGCCATTGATCACGGTGGGGTCGATTCCGCAGCCGTCGAGCAGCGCCGCGACCATCGAGGTGGTTGTCGTCTTGCCATGGGTGCCGGCGATGCAGACTGTCCATTTCAGGCGGATCAGTTCGGCCAGCATATTGGCACGGCGGACGACCGGGATGCCCTGTGCGCGGGCGGCCCTCACTTCGGGATTGTCCGGCTTGATGGCGGTCGAGATGATCACCGCGCCGGCGCCTTCGATATTCTCCTCCCGCTGGCCGATGAAGATCGTCGCGCCCTTTTCGCGCAGGTGCTCGACGATCGGGCTCTCGCGGATGTCGGAGCCCTGCACCTCATAGCCGAGCGTCATCATGATCTCGGCAATACCCGACATGCCGATGCCGCCAATGCCGACAAGATGGGCGGGACCGAGGTCGAAGGGGGCGGGGTTCTTCATGGGTGATGATCCGTGCTGCAACGCGTCTGACGAGCGTCTTTCGCCTTTCTAAGGTGGTTTTGTGACGATGGAAGATGCCGGCATGGTTCGCCCGGCAACGGGCAGCACGCTGCACTGGGTGCGCGGCCCTGCGGATATCGCTCGCCGGGTAGGCCGGAGGCGATGTCCCGACCCGCCCTTCAGGCGAAGGCGACCTGCATCGGACCGACCTGCCGGATCGCGCCGAAGTCGAGGGTTGGCGGGGACCCGACCAGCCGCGTCGCTGGCGCCAACGCTGCGATCAAGGCCAGCGTCTCCTCCATTTCCGCCCTCGCCAGCGCCTCGCCGACACAGCGATGGGCGCCCGCGCCGAAGATGAAGTGCCAGCGCGTATGATCGGTGCGGTGGATGTTGAAGGTCTCCGGATCGCTGTAAACAGCCGGGTCGCGCAAGGCCGAAACGATCGAGACCGCGATCACGGCGCCCTCGGGAATCATGTAGCCATCGATCTCGAAGTCGCGGGTGGCCACACGCGGGATCGAGAAGATAACCGGCTGGTATCGCAACCCCTCATCCACGGCGGCCTTCTTCATCCCGTCGGGATCGGCGACCAGCGCCTGCCACTGATCGGGATGCTGCAGGAGTTCCGACAGGGTCATGCAGAGCGAGCCCCGCGTCGTGTCGGAGCCGGCAAGGATCAGGCCGAGGATCTGCGTCCGGATCTCCCCTTCGTCGAGGTTTCCCGCCTCGGCCGTGGCGCGCACGTAATCGGACAGGAAGTCCTCGCGCGGGGTCCGCCGGCGCTCATCAAGCAAGGCTTCGACATAGGCATTGAACTCGACAAGGCTCCGTTCGATCGTCTCCCGCTCCTCATACGGCACCAGACCGATTGCGGCCGCGGTATCCTGGATCCACTTCAGGAAGACGGGGATATCCGTGCGCGGAATGCCCAGGATATCGGCAATGATCCGGGCGGGAAGCTGGCTGGCGATCTCGCCGACAAAATCCACCGGGCCTTCGTTCAGGCGTGTCGTGACCATCTCGGTCGCGATGTCCCGGATCTTCGGCCGCATGGCGTCCATCAGCTTGAAGGCGAAGGTACGGGCGACAGGCGTTCGGCGGCGCATGTGCACTTCGCCGTTGGCGAACAACATGGCCAGTCGCGTGAAATCCATGATCGGACCCTCGAAGATGCCCTGCATCACCTTCGTCTCGGTCTCGAGCTGGCGGGTCCGGTCGCTGGTGACCAGATCGATATGGCGGGCGTGCAGCGCGACAGTGACACCCATTGGCGTGCGCACGATCGGCGTTTCCGGCCTGAGACGGGCGAACAGGGCGTAAATGTCCTCGCCGGGGTCGAGGTCCACCGGGATCAACGGTGCATCGTCAAGCGCCTTGAGCGTGTCCATGTTCCAGCCCCGCATGAGTGAGTGCACGTTATGGACCGCGCCGAACTGTTCGTCATCTGCCAATCACACGCATGGCAGCCTATCGGGTCGGAACAGGCGCTTCGCCGGCATAATCATAGAAGCCCTTGCCGGTCTTGCGGCCGAGCCATCCGGCCTCGACATATTTCACCAGTAGCGGGCAGGGCCGGTACTTGGTGTCTGCGAGGCCGTCATGCAGGACCTGCATGATGGAGAGGCAGGTATCCAGCCCGATGAAGTCGGCGAGCGTGAGCGGGCCCATGGGATGGTTCGCCCCGAGCCGCATTGCGGTATCGATGCTTTCCACCGTACCGACGCCCTCATAGAGCGCATACACCGCCTCATTGATCATCGGCACCAGCACCCGGTTGACGATAAAGGCCGGATAATCCTCAGCATTCGTCGTGGTCTTGCCGAGCGCGTGCGCGAATGTGGTCGCTGTCTCATAGGTCGCCTGATCGGTGGCGAGGCCCCGGATGATCTCGACCAGTTTCATCAGCGGCACCGGGTTCATGAAGTGCATGCCGATGAAGCGTTCCGGCCGGTCGGTGACGCTGGCGAGGCGCGTGACCGAGATCGAGGAGGTGTTGGTGGCGAGGATGGTATGGTCTGCGACCACCTTGCTGAGCGACTTGAAGATCGCTTCCTTTACGTCGCGGTTCTCCGTTGCCGCCTCGATGGCGAGGTCGAGATCGGAAAAATCGCTGAGCGACAGGGTCGGCTGGATTCGTTTGAGGCCCGCCTCCATCGCCTTCCGGTCGATCAGGTCGCGGCTGACCTGGCGGATCATGTTCTTCTCGATGGCCGCCATGCCCCGGTCGAGGCCGTCCTGGGAGATGTCGTTGAGCAGCACGTCATAGCCCGCAAGCGCCGCCACATGGGCGATGCCATTTCCCATCTGTCCTGCACCGACGACGCCGATCCGCTTGATGTCAGCCATGCGCTTCCCAGTCACACTCCAATCTGTCCGGTCTGTCAGAGTATCGTTTTTGTGCGGTGCGTCAAAGACTATTCACATGCGGCAAAGCCGCTCCGGATCCGGAGCATTCAGCTGACCGCATGCCTCACCGGATCGATCGATTGCGGGTCGTCGACCGTTGGCGGCAGGGTGTAGGGCTCACCGTCCACCACCTTCTTGATCACCCCGCGCAGGATCTTGCCCGAACGGGTCTTCGGCAGCCGGTCGACCACGTGCACCCGCTTGAAGGCCGCCACCGGGCCGATGTCCTCGCGCACGGCCCGGACGAGCGCCGCGCGGATCTCGTCCTCATTACCGGCCGCGCCCGAGACCAGGACCACGAAACCCACCGGCACCATGCCCTTCAGCGCGTCGGCCGCCCCGATCACTGCGCATTCGGCGACCAGCGGATGCCGGATCAGCGCCTCCTCCAGCGCACCGGTCGACAGCCTGTGTCCGGCGACATTGATGACGTCATCCACCCGCGTCATCACCGAGACGTAGCCGTCCGCATCGATCACGCCGGCATCGCCGGAGGTGTAGTAGCCCGGATACTGGCTGAGATAGGCGTCCCGATAGCGGTCCGGCGCCTGCCACAATGTCGGCGCAGCGCCAGGCGGCAGGGGCAGCTTCATGGCGAGGCCGCCAATCTCGCCGGGGGCCACGGGCTGGCCGTCCTCACCGAGACACGCGACGCGCCAGCCCGGCATGGGCAGGCCGGTTGACCCCTTCCGGATGGGTTGTTCCTCGATGCCGAGCGGGTTGCCGCAGATCGCCCAGCCAGTCTCGGTCTGCCACCAGTGGTCGACCACCGGCCTGCCGAGCTTCCGGAGCGACCAGTCGAGCGTGTCCGGATCGGTCCGCTCGCCCGCAAGGAACATCGCCCGCAGGCCCGAGAGGTCGGCGTCTCCCATCATGGCGCCGTCCGGATCGACTTGGCGGATCGCCCGGATCGCGGTCGGCGCGGTGAAGAAGACGCGTACCTGGTTGTCGGCAATGATCCGCCAGAAGATGCCGGCATCGGGCGTGCCCACGGGCTTGCCCTCATAGATCACGGTCGTGTTGCGATTGAGCAGCGGTCCGTAGACGATATAGCTGTGGCCCACCACCCAGCCGACATCGGAGGCCGCCCAATAGGCCTCCCCAGGCCGGACGCCATAGAGGTTCACCATGCTCCAGGCGAGGGCGACGAGGTAGCCGCCGGTGTCGCGCACCACGCCCTTGGGCTGGCCGGTGGTGCCCGATGTGTAGAGGATGTAGAGCGGATCGGTTGCGCGCACGGGAACGCAGGGGACCGGTTCGGCCGCCTCCAGCGCGGCCTCGGCGTCGATGTCGTGCGGGGCCTCGAGTTCGGCCGGGCAGATCGCGCGCTGGAACACGAAGCAGGCCTCTGGCGGGTGCGCGGCGAGGGCGAAAGCCTCCTCGAGGATCGGCTTGTAGGCGATGGTGCGGCCCGGCTCGACCCCGCAGCTCGAGGCGACCACCGCCCTTGGCCGCGCATCATCGATCCGTGTGGCCAGCTCGCGCGCGGCAAAACCGCCGAACACCACCGAATGCACCGCCCCGATCCGGGCGCAGGCCAGCATGGCGATCACGGCCTCGGGCGAGTTCGGCATGTAGATCAGCACCCGGTCGCCCTTTGCGACTCCGCGGGCCGCCAGCGCGCCGGCAAAGCGCGCGGTCTTGTCGAGCAGTTCGGCATAGCTGAGCGTCCGCCGCGTCCCGGTCACCGGACTCTCGAACACGATGGCCAGCTGGTCACCATGGCCCGCTTCGACATGCCGGTCGAGGCAGTTGTGGCAGGCATTGGTCTCGCCGCCGGCAAACCAGCGCGGCACCGGGTCGCCGAGGTCGGCCAGGGCTGCATCCCACGGCCTGAACCAGTCGATCACGCTTGCCTGGGCTTCCCAGAATGCGGCCGGGTCGGCATTCGCTTCGGCCAGCAGCGTGCGGTAATCGGTCATGTCAGGGCTCCTCCGGGGCGCTCATGTGCTCACACTCGCCCCCAGAGTGCCACGCCGGCAAGCCCGGGAAACCCCTGCTTTCGGATGATAGGGCGGACCGGCCCCCTGCCGGCCCCCTTCCGGTCCCGGGCGGCGGAGGAGACCTGCGGCAAGGCCGTGCCTATTCGGCGGCGATCCTTGCTCCGAGGAAGCCGGCGAGGCGCTGTTCGATGATCTCCTCGGCTTCCTTCATGATCCGGTCGATCAGTTCCTTGCAGGTCGGGATGTCGTGGATGAGGCCGGCAACCATGCCGCAGCTCCAGGCGCCCGCATCCATATCGCCATCCTTCATGATTCGCGGATAGACGCCGGCAACCTCGCCGATAATGTCCTCGAATTTGAGGTCAGCACCGAGCGCCTTCTCCTTCTCCAGGAGCCGTTCCACCGCCTCATTGGTCAGCACGCGCTCGGTATTGCGCAGCGGGCGCATGACGAGCCTCGTGTCGAGTTCGGAGGCGGCAACGATCGCGGCCTTCACATTGTCATGGACCGGCGCTTCCTTGGTCGCGATGAAGCGCGTGCCCATGTTCATGCCCTGCGCGCCCATGGCGAGCGAGGCGACCAGCGAGCGACCATCGGCCATGCCGCCGGAGGAGACAAACGGGATTTCCAGCTCGTCGGCCGCGCGCGGCAGGAGGATCATGTTCGGCACGTCATCCTCGCCCGGATGGCCGCCGCACTCGAAGCCGTCGACCGAGACCGCGTCGCAGCCGATCTGCTGGGCCTTCAGCGAGTGGCGCACCGAGGTGCATTTGTGGATCACCTTGATGCCGGCATCCTTGAGGTGCGGCAGTACCTGTTCGGGATTGCGGCCGGCGGTCTCTACGGCTTTCACTCCGCCCTCGATGATCGCCTTGACGAGGCCCGGATAGTCCGGCGGGTTGAGGCTCGGCAGGAAGGTGAGGTTCACGCCGAACGGCTTGTCGGTCATGTCTTTGCAGCGGGCAATCTCATTGGCGAGTTTCTCCGGTGTGCCAAGGGTGAGGCCGGTGATGATCCCGAGCCCGCCGGCATTGGAGACGGCGGCGGCCATCTCGGCAAAGCCGACAAAGTGCATGCCCCCCTGGATGATGGGGTGCTCGATGCCGAACATTTCGGTGATCGCGGTCTTCATGGCGTTCGTCCTCCCGGGGCGCGTGGTGCGCTTTTGTCGCCTGGCCATAATGCCAGCGGCAAGGGCGAAAACTCAAGCCGTGCCGGAGGGGAAACCTTGCAGTTGGCTCGAGGGCCCGGTGGTGCCGACGCCGTGACCTGCCGCCGACGGCCCGCTCTCATGTCGCCTGAAGCGACAGGACAGGGTTACTGCTCGCCGTCGTCGGTCTTGTCGCCGTTTCCGTTCCCGTCGCGTTCCCGGATATCGAGCCTTCGCGAAAACGCCTTTGCCCGCCGCAGGCGTTTGCCGAGTTCATCGTGCAGGTGACCATTCGAAGCGAGGACCGAGCCAGTGTGCAGGAGATCTCCGCCGTCAATCTCGTCGACCATGCCGCCGGCTTCCCGCACCAGCACGATGCCAGCCGCAATATCCCATGACTTGAGCCCCCGTTCCCAGAAGCCGTCAAACCGGCCGGCAGCGACATAGGCAAGGTCCAGGGCCGCTGAGCCATATCGCCGGATGCCAGCGGTCACCGGGGTCAGCGCAGCCAGTTCGCCCCAGAAAGTTGCATGCGCGTCCTCGCCCCGGCCGTGCCAGGGCGTACCGGTCGCGATGACCGCCTCGGTGGTCCGGCGCCGGGCCGACACGCGCAGCTTGCGCTGGTCGAGCCAGCATCCACGTCCGGTTTCGGCCCAGAAGATCTCGTTCTTGGCGACATCGTAGACCACCCCCGTCAGCAGCTTGCCTTCGCGTTCCAGTGCAATCGAGACAGCAAAATGCGGCTGGCCATGCAGGAAGTTCAGCGTGCCGTCCAGCGGGTCCACGATGAAACGGTTGGTCCGGTCGGAGCCTTCGACGACGCCGCGCTCCTCCATCAGGAAGCCATAGCCGGGACGGGCCTTTGTGAGGGAGGTGTAGATGATTTCCTCCGCCTTGTGATCGGCAGACGAGACGAAATCGGCCGGGCCCTTCTTCGAGACCTGCAGGTTTTCGACTTCGCCGAAGTCACGCGCAAGCGAGCGGCCGGCTGCGCGTGCCGCACTGATCATCACGGCGCCAACGGGTGAGGGGCGGGACATGCCGGGTGCTCTCAGTCGGACCGGCGCAGATAGGTGCTGTCGGCGGTCTGAACGACGATCTTCTCCCCGACACCGACAAAGGGCGGGACCATCACCCGGACCCCATTGTCGCAAAGCGCCGGCTTGAAACTGTTCGCAGCCGTCTGACCTTTCACGACCGGTTCGGTCTCCTCAATGGTCAGCACCACCTGTTCGGGCAGGGCGATGCCGATGGGCGTCTCGCCATAGAACTCGATCTCGACCACCATGCCGTCCTGGAGATAGGCGCCCTGGTCGCCGACAAAGTCCTTTGCCAGTTCGATCTGTTCGAAGCTCTCCTGGTCCATGAAGGCATAGGCTTCACCGGCATCGAAGAGAAACTGGTGCGACTTCTGTTCGAGGCGTACCCGTTCAATCGTCTCATTGGCCCGGAAGCGCTCATTGAGTTTCGAGCCGTTTATGAGGTTACGCAGTTCGACCTGGTTGAATGCGCCGCCCTTGCCGGGTTTGACCGAATTGGTCTTCAGCGCGCGCCAGACCTGACCTTGATGTTCGATCACCATGCCGGGTTTGATTTCATTGCCATTGATCTTGGCCATGGCCTGTCTGTCCATCCATCCAGTTTTCGAAACGTTGCCGGGGCGTAACGGCGGCCAGCGGGCCGGTCAAGCAAACTCGCCTGCCGGCCGGCCGATGTGCCTGACCCGTCTGTGTCGCAGGCCCGACTTGCAGGGCCCAGCCTGCCGCAGCCGCGTCATCGCGCCGGGCCGCAATGGGCAGACCTATTCGGCGGCGGCCGTCTCGGGAGCCTCGTCGGCGCTGTCGTCCTTGTTACTGGTCCGGCCCGACCGGCGCCCGCGCGAGAGCGTCTTCATCACGCCATCGGCTTCGTCAGGCACGCCGGCCTCGCTAGCCCCACTGGCGGCTTCCTCGTCGGATTTCTTCCGGTAGTTGCGACGCTTGGGGCGTTTGGGTTTCTCCGCGGTGTCATCGGCGGTATCGGCTTCGCTGCGTGCGTCCTCCGCCTTTCCGGTGTCCTCGTCGCCGATCACGCGCAGCGGATCACTGCGATCGGACGAGCCATTCCGGTCCTCGGCGTCCGCTTGGCTTTCCTCCGCAGACTCCTCGAGTTCGGCCTCGTCGTCATCATTATCCTGTTCGCGGCCGCGATTGTCGTCCCGGTCGCGCTTCGGTTTCTGGGCAGCCTGCATCATGGCCAGCGTGCGCTGATAGTGTTCGGCGTGCTGGAAATAGGCCTCGCTTTTCACGCGGTCGCCATTGGTCTGCGCCTCGCGCGCATATTGCAGATACTTGTCCAGCACCTGCTGGGCCGAGCCACGGATCTTGACGTCCGGTCCATTGCTTTCGAAGTGCCGGTTGATGTTGTGGTTCTGTCCACCGCTTGAACGGCGGTTGCGCCCGCGTTGGCGTTTCATCTGGTCTTCCCTGATTGAGGCTCTGCCCCGGGGCAGTGCCCTTGTCATTCGGAAGGCCCTATCCAGGGTGCATCTAAACTGGGCTTTCCACGAATACGATGGCTGGCGCGCAAAATCTTGCAGCGGGCCCCGCTCCATCCACTTCTCGATACCCCGCATTGCCCCCCTCGCCAAGCCCTTGAAGGCATTTCTCTTATATGCGTGTCGAATTCTTCACAGCTGACAGCACGCGTGGCTGGCCTGAGAGGTCCCTGGTGAGGACAATTGCGGTGTAGCCGCCCGACTCGAGCAACCGGCTGACCGGTTCGGCCTGGTCATGGCCGATCTCGAGAACCAGCGGGGTGCCAGCGGCTGCATGCCGCCCGGCAAGGGATATGATCTCACGATACGCCGCCAGTCCGTCCAGCCCGCCATCAAGCGCGATGTGGGGATCATGGTCGCGCACATCTGCTTGCAGGGTGGGGATGATCCCGGTCCGGATGTAGGGCGGATTGGAGAGGACGAGATCAGCCCCTGTCCAGTCCAGCGCTTCTTTCCAGCTTGCCCGCAACAGGCGCACCCGGTCGCCGAGCCCGGCCAGGTTGGCCGCGGCGAGGTCTGCCGCCGCAGCATCGATTTCCACGGCAATCCCCGTGCAGCCGGGCCGGGCAGCAAGGACGGCCTTGAGGAGGCAGCCCGTGCCGGTGCCAAGGTCGGCGATACAGGCGGTTGCATCCCCGGAGAGGTGCGACAGGGCGACCTCGACAAGCGTCTCGCTGTCATTGCGCGGGACAAGCGCGCGGGCATCGGTACGCACGCGGATGCCGTGAAAGGGCGTTTCGCCGAGGATATGCGCCAGTGGCACACCCCGGAGCCGCCGGGCCAGCGCATCGCCAAGCCGCTCGCCCGCCTGCACGTCGATGGTATGCGCGTCCAGCGAAAGCAGCTCGTGTGTTGCGACCCCCGCTGCCCAGGCGACCAGTGCCCGGGCCTCGATCCCGGCCGCCTCAATGCCGGCGGCCCGCAAGGCCTGCCGCGTTTGCAACACTGCCTGGCCGAGGGTTTCCCGGCTCATCCGCCGTCCAGTTCGGCGAGCCGTCTCGCCTGGTCCTCGGCGCGCAGGGCGTCGATCACGTCACCGAGCGCGTCCCCGGCCACGATCCGGTCGAGATTCTGCAAGGTGAGGTTGATGCGGTGATCGGTGACCCGACCCTGGGGGTAGTTGTACGTCCGGACCTTTTCCGATCTGTCGCCCGAGCCGACCTGGCTTTTGCGGGCATCCGCCCGGGCTGCGGCCTTTTCCTCGCGCTCGCGTTCATAGAGCCGCACCTTCAGCATCTCCAGCGCCTTTTCACGGTTCACATGCTGGGATTTCTCGGAACTTGTGGTGACGATGCCGCTCGGCAGGTGGGTGATCCGCACGGCGGAATCGGTTGTGTTCACATGCTGGCCGCCTGCGCCGGACGCCCGCATCGTATCGATGCGCAGGTCCTCGGTGCGGATCTCGATCTCGATGTTCTCCGGCGCCGGCAGCACGGCCACCGTGGCAGCGGATGTGTGAATTCGCCCGCCGCTCTCGGTCTTGGGGACCCGCTGCACCCGGTGCACGCCGGATTCGAACTTCAGGTGTGCGAAAACGTCCGTCCCGGAAATGTTCGCCACAATCTCCTTGTAGCCGCCGACCTCGCCCTCGGCCACCGTCACCAGCTCCATCTGCCAGCCCATGAGCTGGCAATAGCGCTGGTACATGCGGAACAGGTCGCCGGCAAACAGCGCCGCTTCATCGCCGCCCGTCCCGGCGCGCACTTCCAGCACGACATTGGCCTTGTCGTCCTCGTCCTTCGGAAGCAGCAGGAGCTTTACCTCCCGTTCCAGCGCCGGAAGCTGGCCGGACAGCTCGGCCAGTTCCTCGCGCGCAAGCTCGGCCATCTCGGCATCCTCGCCGCCGGCCATGGCCTCGGCCTCGCGGATGCCGGCAAGCGTTGCCATCAGGTCCTTCGCCTTGTCGGCAACGGGTTTCAGCTCCGCATGCTCCTTTGACAGGGCAACGATCTCGCTGGCTTCGGTGGCTGCGCCCATCCGGGCTTCAACCTGGTCGAAACGGTCGATGACCTGTTCCAACCGGTGCATGGGTATACTGGACATGCAGCCGATCTATGCTGCTTCCGCGCCGCTGAAAAGCACTCCCGTCTGGTCAGGGGCTGGTTTGCTTTCCGTGGGCCCGTGGTTCCCGCGCTCCCATCACAAGCAACCAGAGCGCCGTTCCGATTTCCCCGATCGAACTGGGCAGGGTCACTCTCGCGCCGACGGGGTGGTCGAGAAAGCCCGGCAGCAGCACTCGTCCGAAAGCCGTGGCCAGATAGCCAAGCCCACCCAGCAGGAGAAAGACGCCGAGCCAGCGCGGGATGAGCCCCGTGCGAACCACAACAAGCCCCAGCGGGAGCAACCAGAGTCCCCAGAAGATGTAGGCAACCCAGGTTGCGTTCGAATAGGCCTCCAGATGTCTGACCAGTTCGAGATGCAAGGTCTCCTCCGGCAGGCTTGCTGTCGACCCCTCGCCGCGGATCATTCGCAGGATGGCCAGCTTGTGCCCCATTTTCGTAAACGAGATCGGCACGCTGGCCAGCACAAGTGCAAGGAGCGCAAGGGCATTGAATTCGCCGTATTGGCGCAGCAGGCGAAAAAGAACGAGGGCGAGGAAGATGAAACTTCCATAGCAGAGGAATTCCGCCGCAATACCCAACTGGAAAAGACCGGTCTCGTTCCGCAGTGTTGTCAGGGTCCCTGAAGGGTCATCGAGTTCAATGAGCCGTCCCGGAATATAAGCGAGCCCGATGATGCCGGTGATCACGAGAAAGGTGTAGATCGCCCCGGCCAGCCGCCCCGTTGCTCTGGTGGAAAGGCTCATGCGCCCGGCTCCTCGGCCCGCACCTGGTACGGCCAGGCCAGCGCCAGCCAAGCCATGAAAAGGCAAAGCCCGATTTCGAGCACACAGTACATCTGATAGAAAACGGCAGAACCGGGGGCGGTCAGACCGACGATCAGGCCATAGATCGGGGCAAGGAACACCGTCAGCCAGCGCGCAAGCAAATGCGGTAGCACGAGGACGCAGGCGACCATCAGGCAGGGAACCGCCATGACAATGCCAAGGGCGACAAGGACGCCTTCGCTGGCCTCGCCGACACCGATCCGGCCCGCCATCATCGCCTCAAGTTTGCCGTCTGTGTAGAGATTGAAGTAATCGCCGTACACATAGAGGAACATGAGTGAGGCCCAAAGCCCCGCCAGCCGGATCCGGAGCGGCACGGGTGGATCCTCGAAGCTCTTTCTTGCCATGTTGGTATCCCCGTTCAGAATTATCGATGATCGATAAGTTCTCGTTGGGCCAACCAGACTTGAAAAGCAATACCGGCCGCAGCGGAAAATACGTGCCGCCGCAGCCGGGTTGGTCCGCGCCTAGGCGAAAACCCGCAGCGCTTCCTTGAGGATCAGGGCGAAGAGACCGAAGCTCGACAGGGTGAACACCATGAAGCGCAGGATGACGTTCGAGCTCAGCACCTGCACCAGTGAATGGGCCATGCGAAGCCCGACATAGATCCATGCGATATAGGCTGCGACATGGTCGCCGCCGCCGGTCAGGGCGGCGAACATCATCACTGCGTAGAAGACGGTCGGCGCCTCATGCAGGTGGTTGTAATTGTCCGACGCGGCCCGGACATTGGTCGGCAACTGGTCGTTATAGGTCCCGGGATGGCGGGCATTATTGGGGTCCATCCCGGCTTTCTGCATGGCCGGGATCCGGGTGATATACATCCAGAACCACATGATCATGGTCCAGATGGCCAGAACAAGGACCGGCAGGAGAAAACGCGTTGCCGGGTCTGAGAAATGTGTAACGGTGTCGGTGTCCAAGTCAGCCTCCCATTGAACTCAGTTCTACAGAGGCTTACGGCGCTTTCCCCGTGCGTCAATGCGGAGAGGTGTCAATCCGGAGGTGCGTCAGTCAGGGCACGCGCTGATCGAGGCTTGCAGCCATGGCGTCAAGGGTTGCGCGCCGGATCGCATGCTTGTTGCCGGCATAGGCGCGGGCCGGCAGCCGGGCGAGGGCCGCAGCGATTGCAAGCGCCCTGTCCAGCAGCGCATCAGGAGCAGCGACCTCGTCGACATACCCGACCTCGCGGGCACCTTCGGGATCATAGAGTCGGGCGATGATGGCCGCTTCGGTCAGCCGGTCGGGGCGCACGCGGGCATGCAGCAATTCCAGCGCGAAGCCCGGCAGGACCATGTCGATTGCCGTCTCATTGGCGCCGATCCTGAAGTCGCCGGCAGCGGCGATGCGGACATCACAGGCTTGCAGGATGAAGCAGCCCATGGCGATGGCATGCCCGCTGGCCGCCGCGACAAGGGGTTTCGGGAAGCCATAAAGGCGATGCGCCAGGGCGCCGCCGCCATTGACGAGGGCCGTTGAGGCTTCGGCTCCGGCGGTCTGGAAATACTTGAGGTCGAAGCCGGCGGAGAACTTTCCGGGCAGTCCCGTCAGGACCAAGGCGCCGGTATTGGCATCGGCTTCGGCCTGGTCGAGCGCAGCATTGAGCCCGTCCAGAAGGTCGGGGTTTACGGCATTGGCCTTGCCGTCATTCATGGTGATGATGGCGATGCCGTCCTCGATCTCGATGCCGACGCTCATGCTTGTCTCCTCTCTCGCCCGGATCGAGCCCGGAAGCGTTTGTCCGTTGCGCGACAGGTGCCGCTCAGTCTCCGGCAACGGTCTGCCGTGGCAGCCCGGCAGCCGGCTTGCCGAGATGGGCCTCGAGAAAGGCCAGTATGGCTGCCGTGTCGCGGGCATCGGTACCGTGTCCGCCGGGACGAAGGAAGTAGGCGATGTCGTCGCCTGGCCGGAAATCGCGCATGTCTCCGGCGGCAAGTCCTTCGGCGCCCTCGAGACGGTAGACGGCCGATGCTGCCGCAGCAGCCCGGAAGGTGGAATTCGGATCGGACCAGACATCCCGGCGAGCATTGCCGAGAAAGACCGGTCGCGGCGCGATGAGTGCCAGGAGCTGGTGCTGGTCGACGGGAAGGTCCTCGAGGCGGTTCGCATAGCTGGCGTATGCCGGGTCGAACCAGTGCGGATAGCCAGGCAGGCTGACGAAGGGCATGACGCGGGCACCGTTCACCATCTGCGCGATACCCTCTCCGGCTGTCGAGCGATTTAGCGCCGCCCCGCCATAGCCGGACTGGTGCGCAACGATGGCGGCGATGCGCGGATCCCAGGCGCCGGCGACAAGGGCCGACTTGCCGTGGCGGGAGTGGCCGAAGACGGCGATACGGTCAGGGTCGATGCGCTGATCGGTTGCGAGAACGTCGATGACGGCGCTGTAGGCGTAGGCCCAGGCCATGACGGCGCCGGTGGGTGCGGTCCCGCCCCGTGCAGCCATGGCGGCAAGGTCGGCCGGCGCTTCGGCGGCATCGTCCCGCACGACATCGCTGGCATGGTAGCTGGCATACGCAAAGCCTGCATCGAGAATGTCGCCGAGCGGCGGATGTGCGATATGCTCGCCGAAGATGCGGGTGATGAAGCCCGGCACCTCCGTTGTCTCGCAGGGCGTACCGTCCGGACGGGTCAGCGCCGTGGATGCGAAAACGGTGCAATTGCTGGAGAAGGTCTGGCCGATGATCAGGGGCAACGGCCCTGAAGACGTTTTCGGGACAACGAGACCGAGGCGAAACACGGTCCCGCCAACCGCGATCTCGATCTCCTCAAGGCGTGCGCGGCCATTCAGGTAGTCGGGGTCGGCAACGCGTTGTGAGAGCTGTTCCACGGGCACGCCGCCGGGCCAGGGACCGTAGACATGGGTTTCGAACGCCTCGCGGATTTCAGCGCGCCGCGCCGACCATTCCTCCACGCTCTCCGCAGTCAGGGCAGGCTCGGGCCGCGGGCGTGTCTCGGTCTCCAGACTGGCCCGGTTGAGCCCGAGCATGGTGCAGTTCGACACGATCAGCGCTGTCAGGGCCAGCGGCACGAGCCGGACGGTCCAGATCAAGGCCGATTTCATCATTCCTGTCCCGCTCCGGTCGCCACGATCCGATCCGGTTCCGGTACCGCGCCTTCGGCGGATTGGCCAGTACCGGCGCACGGCCATCACGCGCTTGTGTCAATGTTCGGGCGAACTCCGGCGGCCTTGCGAAAGTCCCGGGGTCAGCGCGCCGATGTGTACACCTCCACGGCCTATTCGGCAGCGGCCTGCGGCACCTCTCGTGCGGCGCGCAATTCTGCCGCCCTGGCTTCCACCTGCTCGACAATATGCTCGATCATCTCGGCATTGCCGACCTTGTGGCTCGGCGCACCCGCCATGTAGACCATGCCGGCTTCCTTGCCGCCGCCGGTGAAGCCGATATCGGTCAGCGCCGCCTCGCCCGGCCCGTTGACCACGCAGCCGATGATCGACAGCGAGATCGGCTCGGAGATGTGCGCCAGCCGCTCTTCCAGCGCCGCCACGGTACCGATCACGTCGAAGCCCTGGCGTGCGCAGGACGGACACGCGACGATGTTCACCCCCCGGGTCCGCAGGCCGAGCGATTTCAGCATCTCGTAGCCGACTTTCACCTCTTCCACCGGGTCGGCCGAGAGCGAGACCCGGATCGTGTCGCCGATTCCCATCCAGAGCAGGTTGCCCATGCCGATCGCCGATTTGACCGTGCCGGTACGCGCACCTCCGGCCTCGGTGATACCCAGATGCAGCGGCGCATCGGTTGCCTCGGCGAGTTGCTGGTAGGCCGCGACGGTGAGGAACATGTCGGAGGCCTTGACCGAGATCTTGTAGTCGTGAAAGCCCAGATCATCGAGGATGCGCGCATGGTCGAGGGCGCTTTCCACCATCGCTTCGGGACAGGGCTCACCGTATTTCTCGAGCAGGTGACGTTCCAGCGAGCCGCCATTCACGCCGATCCGGATCGAGCAGCCATTCGCGCGCGCGGCACTGACAACGTCCCTGACCCGCTCCTGCGATCCGATATTGCCGGGATTGATCCTCAGGCAGGCGGCCCCGGCCTCGGCGGCCTCGATGCCGCGCCGGTAGTGGAAATGGATATCGGCCACCAGCGGAACACGGGCGTCGCGGGCAATCGTGCGCAGGGCTGCGGTCGACTCCTCGGTCGGACAGGAGACGCGGACAATGTCGGCGCCAGCCTCTTCCAGCCGCCGGATCTGGTCGAGGGTCGCAGCCGTATCCTCGGTCGGTGTATTGGTCATGGACTGCACCGAAATCGGCGCGTCGCCGCCCACTTCGACACTGCCAACGCGAATTTTCCGGCAAGCGCGCCGCTCAATGGATCGCCAGGGTCGGATGGGATTGTGGGACATGGGGTTCACCGCTTGAGGAGGTCGACAGGCCTCTCCTATGTGGGCGCTTCAGGCGCGAAGGTAAACCCGTCGGTCCGGCGCAGGTCGGCCGGGCCGGTCCGGTTTTCGAGATCAATGGCGCGGGGAGATCGCATCGCTGGCGGCTAGCGTCGGGGCCACCGATTTCAGCGCCTTGCGTGCGACGAGATCGACGCTTTCGGCATAGACCGATGTCTCGTCGCTGCCGAGCGGGCCGACCACGACATTGCCGACGCGCCATTCGAAGGCGCCGCCGTCCCGTGCCGAAACGGTCCATCCGGCGCCGATCCGGGGGTAGTAGATTTCGCCCGGACGCATTTCCCGGTCCCGGAACAGGGTGCCATTGGCGCCGCGGACCTCGATCCAGCCTTCGCGAACCGCGACCAGCGTGAGCGGGATCGCCGTGTAATCGCCCTGCATGGCGGCGGCGGCGCTGTCGAAGGGGGGCAGTTCGGTGCGCGGGGCGGTCTCACCCGATGCCATTGTCGGTGCGCCGGGCGCTGCGTCCCGTCCGCCGACCAGGAAGGCAGCGGCGAGGCAGAGCAGTGCGCCGGCGGCGATCGAGGCCGTCATGGCCAGACGAGACTGCCGCAGCGGGGATGGCGCGTTGCGGGACGGGCTGATTTCGGCCCGCGACACCGCCGCGTCGAGATCGGCGCTTTCCTCACGATAGATGGCGAGCACGTCATCGGCAGGCAGGTGCAGGGCCCGGGCATAGGTCCGGATACGCGGCGCCCGGAAACCCCGCGGCATCGCACCGATGTCCATCGTCTCGATGGCCGTGATGATCGTGCGGTCGAACTTCAGCTGCGCGGCAATGTCTTCGACCGAATGTCCATGGGCCTGCCGAACGGCCTGCAACAGCTCCCCGATCGGGACTGTCCGGTCGCCCCGGACCCTGTTCTGAAGCAAGCGTGCCGCGCGCTCGGATGGTGAAAGACGGGGCCAGTCTGCACCAAGCGGGCCGAAATCGGGCGAGACGTCCTGCGGGTCCGGCGAAGCGGAGGCCGCATGGTCCGGACCGCTGTCGCTGTCGGACCTCGGAAATTCGACGACATTATCGGATGATTTCGGCTGCGCCATGGGAACTCGATCTCGCTCGAATACTATAATCGGAACGCTACACACAACTCCACCGAAGCCCAGCGCTTGTTCCTAGACGCGCCGCGCCGACTTTTCAATGGAACCCTTGATGTCCCAGACTGTCGCGAAACATGGCTAATACTTCCTTACGGAGATCGCCCGTTCCTGCTTCGAGAAGTGTGCAAAGTGCGTGCCGGATATCGCCGATATTGGCCGAGCGGATGGCATGTTTCACCGGCGCGATGGAGGACGCCGGCATGGAGAGCTGGCGGAAACCGAGCGCGAGAAGGCACAGGGCATTCTCCGGACGGCCCGTCGCTTCGCCACAGATCGAGGTCGGAATCCCGAGTGCCTCGCAGGTCTCCGATACCTGTTTCAGGAACCGCATGGCGGGTGTGGACAGCAGGTCGTACCGTTCCGCGACTTTCGGGGTCATCCTGTCGGCAGCGAAGAAGAACTGCATCAGGTCATTGGTGCCGATCGAGATGAAGTCCACTTCATTGCGGACCTCCTGCAGTGAGAAGGCGAAGGACGGAGTTTCGAGCATGGCGCCGATCTTCAATTCGCTGGGCCCCGCATGGCCGCGCGACCGGCTCCACTCGAGTTCCTGCAGCAGCAGGGCCTTGGCCTCGAAGTACTCTTCCGGAATGGTGATCATCGGGAACATGACGGTAAGGGGCTTTCCTGCCGAAGCGCGGACGAGTGCCCGCAACTGACGGCGAAAGAACCCCCGCGCATCGAGCGCAAAACGGATCGAGCGCCAGCCGAGCGCGGGGTTTTCCTCCCGTGCCTGGTTGAGGTTCGGCAGCATCTTGTCACCGCCAAGATCTACCGTGCGGAATATCACCGGCTTGCCGCCTGCGCGGGCATAGGCATCGCGGTAGAATTTTTCCTGTTCGCCAAGCCGCGGCATCGATTCGGCGACCAGGAACTGGAACTCCGTGCGGAACAGCCCCACCCCATCGGCACCGGTCCGCTCGAGATGGTCGAGATCGAGCTGCAGGCCGGCGTTCAGCATCAGGCGGGCGGTGACGCCGTCGAGGCTGCGGGCCGGTTCATTGCGCAGGGCAGCGTAGCGCTCCTCCCGCTCGCTGGAGAGCGCGATCCGCGTCCGGTAGGCGCTGCTGACCGCCTCGTCCGGCCGGATGTGCAGCACTCCGTCCTCGGCATCGACAATGACCGGGTCGCCCGGCTCGAGGGCGGTGGTCAGGTTGGCCAGCCCCCCCAGGGTCGGAATACCCATGGCGCGCGCGACGATGGCTGCATGGGAGGATACCGAGGCTTCCTCGATGACGATCGCCTTGAGCCCCGTCTCCCGGTACTCGAGCAGGTCGGCCGGACCAAGGCGCCTGGCGACAAGCACGACATCGCCCTGGGCAATCTCGGCCTTGAGCGCGCCATCGCCATTGAGGATGCGAAGGAGGCGGTTGTCGAGATCCTCGAGATCATACAGCCGTTCGCGCAGATAGGGGTCGGTTGCGGCTTCCAGGCGGGCACGGTGTTCGCGCCGCGCCCGGTCGATCGCCGCCTCGGCCGTCAGCCCGCCATCCACCGCATCCATCAGACGCTCGGTCCAGGCGGGATCATGCGCCAGCAACCGGTAGGTCTCCAGCACGTCCCGGGGTTCTCCCATGAGGGCGCCGGCGTCGATCGTGACCATGGAGTCGACATTCAGTCGCAGCGTGCGAAGCGCCTGGTCGAGACGCGCAATCTCCCGTGCCTGATCCTCGGCAAAGAATTTCGCGGCCGGAACCTCGGGATCGTGGAAGCGCACCTCGCCAAACCCGATACCGCCACACAGGATTCTCCCGTCGAGTTGGGCCGACCGCCGCCCGCGCGGCGAGAAGGACTCGCCGGCCTCGTCGGTGACATCCACGGCAAATTCCGCCAGCACCATGGCCAGGGTCTGCAGGGTCTCGATCTCGTCCTCGCCATAGATCCGGGCCGTCCGGTTCTGCACGGTCAGCACGCCGATGACGCGCCCGCCACGAAGGATCGGCACACCGAGAAAGGCGAGATAGGGGTCCTCGCCGGTCTCGGGCCGGTAGGAGAAGGCCGGATGGCGCGGCGCATCCTGAATGGCCAGCGGCCGCGCCGTTTCCGCAATCTGGCCGACCAGCCCCTCATCCATGGAAAGCCGGGTCGAGAACACGGCCTCCCGACGCAGACCCTCCGTCGCAACCAGCTCCAACTCGTCGCTGCGGGTCCGGAGATAGATGGAGCAGACATCGGCCACCATGGTCCCGGCAACAAGCTGGACAATCTTGTCCAGTCGGTCACGCGTATCATGACCGGCCGCCATCATTTCGCGGAGCCGGTTCATCAGGAGCCTGGGGGCAGAGAAGGTGTGGGCCATGTCCGGCAACTGTCGGGGATCGACTTACGCGGCGTCAAGTCCGAAGGCGGAATGAAGCGCGCGGACGGCGAGTTCGGTATACGCCGCCTCAATGAGTACGGAGATCTTGATCTCCGACGTCGAAATCACGTCGATGTTGATCCCCCGCTCATAGAGCGCCCGGAACATGGTTTCGGCAACGCCGGTATGGCTTTTCATGCCTACCCCGATGATCGAGACCTTGGCAACGTCCTTGTTCACTTCGAGCCGCTCATAGCCGATATCGCCCTTGTGGGCGGCGAGCGCGTCATAGGCGATGGCGCTGTCACGGTCGGTGCAGGTGAACACCATGTTGGCCTGTCCCCCGCCGCGGGCATTTGCCTGCACGATCATGTCGACATTCACACCTTCTGCGGCCAGGAGCGAGAAGATCCTTGCCGAAACGCCCGGCTTGTCGACAACGCCGAACAGCGTGACCTTGGCCTCGTCCCGCGAGTAGGCAACACCGCTCACGACCTGTTTTTCCACGATTTCATCCTCCGAACAGACCAGGGTGCCTGGATTGGGGTCATCTGCGCCGACAAAGCTGGACAGCACGCGGACAGGGACATTGTGGTTCATGGCAAGCTCGACCGACCGGGTCTGCAGGACCTTGGCGCCAAGCGAGGCCATTTCGAGCATTTCCTCATAGGAGATCCGGTCAAGCCGGCGCGCCCGCGGCACGATCCGCGGATCGGTCGTGTAGACCCCGTCGACATCGGTGTAGATGTCGCAGCGCGCGGCACCGAGGGCGGCAGCCACGGCCACGGCGCTGGTGTCGGACCCGCCACGACCGAGCGTGGCCACACGGCCGCCATCGGTCACCCCCTGGAAGCCGGCGACAACCGCGACTTCGCCGGCCGCAACGCACCGTGGCAGGGCCTCGCCCTCGAAGCCGAGAATCCTCGCCCGCGAATGGCTGCCATCGGTCTTGAGCGCCAGTTGCCAGCCCAGCCAGCTGCGCGCGGCTATGCCTCGCTTCCTGAGGGCCAGCGCCAGAAGGCCACTGGTCACCTGCTCACCCGAGGAGACCACGACATCATACTCGTCATCGAAGGCCTCAGGTTTCAGCTTGTCTTCTGCCGCACCGCGCGCGAGCTCGACGAGCCGGTTGGTTTCACCCGCCATGGCGGACACCACGACGGCCATGCGCTCGCCGGTTGCGGCGCGGGCGGCGACAAGATCGGCCACATGGTCGATGCGTTCCAGCGAGGCGACGGACGTGCCGCCGAATTTGAGGACCTTGGGTACCATTGCCTCCACTCTCAACAGGCCCATCTAGCGGGCAGTGACCGTCCTCTTTAGGCGGCGGGCCGGTTGCAGGCAAACAGGAAGCGTCAACTCATGGGCAAGACCCTCAATGCAAGCCGGGAAGTCCCGCAAACCCCGAGCATCGATGCCTCGGAAATCGCCAAGTTTACCGCCATGGCGTCGGATTGGTGGGATCCGCGGGGAAAATTCCGTCCCCTGCACAAGTTCAATCCCGTGCGGCTCGGCTTCATCCGCGACACGCTGGTGGCCCACTTCGCCCGCGATGCAACGGCACGGCGCCCCCTCGATGGCCTTCGCCTGCTGGATATCGGCTGCGGCGGCGGGCTTGTCAGCGAGCCGATGGCCCGTCTCGGCGCGCAGGTCACTGGCGTCGATGCCGGTGAGGCCAACATCAAGGCCGCAACCGTGCATGCCGGTGCCGCCGGGCTTGCAATCGACTACCGTATCGGCACGGCAGAAGGGCTGCTGGCTGCCGGTGAGGCGCCGTTCGACGTGGTTCTCAACCTCGAAGTGGTCGAGCATGTTGCCGATCCCGCTGCCTTCCTGACCGATTGCGCCGCCCTTGTGGCGCCCGGGGGCGTGATGATCGTCGCCACCATCAACCGCACAGCCAAGGCCTTTGCCCTGGCCATCGTCGGCGCCGAATATGTCCTCGGCTGGCTGCCGCGCGGTACCCATGACTTCGGCAAGTTCCTCACCCCGGCCGAGATCGCGACCGCCCTCGATGCTGCCGGGCTCGAGACGCGTCCGCCGCAGGGGGTGAGCTACACTCCGCTCGGCGATGCCTGGTCGCTCTCGAATGATGAGAAAGTGAATTACATGATGGTAGCGACACGGACCAACTGACAGGTTACAAGCCTGTCATGATGAGTTTCGTAACACCGCTGGACATATTGGATTTCTGGATTGGTCCGGCGCGTGAGGATGCAGCCGAAGCCGGCATGCGCGTGGCGCTCTGGTTCCAGGCATCGGACGCCACAGACCAGGACGTGACCCGCCGGTTCCTGCCCACGCTCGCGGCATTGGAAGCGGGTCTGGCCGAAGAGTGGGCGCAGCGCGGACCGCGTGCCCGGCTGGCGGCAATCATCGGCCTCGACCAGTTCAGCCGCAACATCCATCGCGGCCGCCCCGAAGCGTTCGGCAATGACCGGCTGGCGCGCCTGCTGACTCTCGAGGGGCTGGCGAAGGGAGACCATCGCGGCCTGATGGAAGTCGAACAGGTCTTCTTCTACCTGCCGCTGGAGCATTCCGAAGACCCCCGCGACCAGGCCGACAGCGTAGCGCTGTTCGAACAGCTTGCCCGGACCGCACGCGCCGAGTTCCGGACCTTTGCCGAAACAACGCTTGACCATGCCCGCCAGCATCGCGACGTGATCACCCGGTTTGGCCGGTTTCCCCATCGCAACGCGGTTCTCAACCGGACCAGCACGGCAGAGGAGGTGGCCTATCTTGCCCAGCCGGGCGCCGGGTTCTGAGGGCCGGCCGACGGGGCTCGATCAGGCCGTACAGGGCATTCGAGAGAAACTCCCGTCAAGGCAATCCACGTTGAGCGCATCCGGGTTGTTTCAGGCCGAGCCCGCCCCCCACAGCGGGGTCTGGGCCAGCCTTGTCCGGGAAGGACCCGCAGGCCGAAGTCCAGGCCCCCATCCCGATGCCGCTCGCCAGTGTCGCCGCCGTCAGGCCTCGCTGAGTTCGCGCGCCAGCCGCTGGATGGCTCCATAATCGAGCTTGCCGGTGCCGAGCACCGGGATCGCATCGACGTGGTAGATCCGGCGCGGAATGGCGAGTTCGGACACGCCGTGATTCTGCGCCCAGGCGAGGATGTCGGCGCGGTTCGTGTCGGGGCATTCCGACAGCAGCACCACCTGTTCGCCCTTGCGCGGATCGGGCAGTGAGGCGGCGGCATGCAGATGGTCAGGCCAGATTGCACTGGCGCAGTTCTCGACCACCGCCAGCGAGACCATCTCGCCGCCGATCTTGGCGAAGCGCTTGACGCGGCCCTTGATCCGGATCGCCCCCTCGCGATCGATCGAGACGATGTCGCCGGTATCGTGCCAGCCGCCTTCAGGCGGTTCGATCACGCCCGGATTGGTGGTGCGGAGATATCCCATCATGATGTTCGGGCCGCTGATCCTCAGCCGTCCGCCCTCCTCAATGCCCTCGACGGGGACCAGTTCATGGCGCATGTCGGCCATCAGCTGGCCGACCGTGCCAGGCTTGTTCCGTTCCCAGCTATTGGCCGCCACGACGGGAGAAGCCTCGGTGGCGCCGTACCCTTCGAGGATTTCGATCTCGAACTTGCGCCGGACCAGCTGGCGGGTCTCGTCGCGTACCCGTTCGGCCCCGCAGACCGCGAGCCGGACGCTGGACAGGTCGCCTTCCGCGCCAGCCCGTGCATATTGCGAGATGAAGGTATCGGTGGCGAGCAGGATGGTCGAGCCGGTTTCCCGTATGCGTTTGGCGATCTCGCGCGGCTGAAGGGGGGTGGGATGGAAGATCGCCTTGACCCCCGCCATGAGTGGCAGGACCGCACCGACCGTCAGGCCGAAGCAATGAAAGGTCGGCAACGGATTGAACACGCTGTCCCGCGCCGGATCGAGGCCGATATGTGCGCGCACCTGTTCGACATTGGCCAGTACGTTGCGATGGGACAGCACGACACCTTTGGGATCGCCCTCGGTCCCGGACGTGAACAGGACGACACCCGGCTGGTTGTAGGCGCTCTGCCGGCGGAAAAGGGCGGGCAGGTAGGGGCCGAGCGCACCGGCCAGTTTTTCGCGCGCTCCGAGCCCGGCACGGACATCTTCCAGATAGACGATCCGCGCCGCACCCTCGAGGTCTTCGACCAGCGGTTCGAGGGCGCCGAGCTCGATGAACTTGCGGGCCGTGATGATCGTTGAGATTTCGCCGGCTTTCAGGGCCGCCTTGAGGCCCCGGGCACCGGCGGTGAAGTTCAGCATCGCCGGCACGCGGCCCTGGCAGCTCAGTGCGTAGAACGTCAGGACTGCGCCGATCCCCGTTGGCAACAGGACCCCGACATGCTCGCCCCGATGGGTGCCCTGCCGGAGGGCTGACCCAAGGGCAAAGGCGCCCTGCAGGATCGCCTGGTAGGAATAGGCCGTGCCGTCGCCATCAACCACGGCTGTCCGCTGGCGACCGAACTGCCGGGCCGCAGACAGCAGGGCAGACATCAGGTCGGTGCGGCTGGCCTTGTCACGATAGGCCAGTGGTGCGGGGGGATTCTGGGTGAGAGAAGGGGCGTGCGCGGTGTCCCGAGCCATGGGAGAGTCTCCACTGTTCAACCCCCAACGTACGAATCACCGGCCGTTATGCAATATCGCGGGGGCAGGTCGGAGCAATTCCGCTCTTGAACGGAGGCGCGCACTGGGCCAATTGCCAATGCATGGCTATCCTCATCGACACGAAGGCCCGCGGGGCTGGGCATCGCCACCCGGAAAAGCGCAACCGGCCCGATACCGCCATCCTGCGCAAGCCTGAATGGATCCGCGTCAGGGCGCCCACCTCGAAGGGCTATCTGGAGACGCGCGACATCGTGAAGTCGAAGGGCCTGGTGACTGTCTGCGAGGAAGCCGGCTGTCCGAACATGGGCGAGTGCTGGGACAAGAAGCACGCGACCATGATGATCATGGGCGAGACCTGCACACGCGCCTGCAGTTTCTGCAATGTCTCCACTGGCAAACCGCAGCCACTGGATGGCGGCGAACCGGCCCGGGTGGCCGAGGCCGTTGCCGAAATGGGGTTGCAGCATGTGGTCATCACGTCCGTCGATCGTGACGATCTCGAGGACGGCGGCGCGATGCATTTCGTTGCCACGATCAAGGCGATCCGCAAGCGCGCCCCGGCGACCACGATCGAAATCCTCACACCGGACTTCCTGCGCAAGGATGGCTGGGAGACCCACGTCATCGATGCCCGGCCGGACGTGTTCAACCACAATCTCGAAACCGTGCCGCGCCTCTACCTCTCCATCCGTCCCGGTGCACGGTATTATCACTCCCTTCGCCTTCTCGAGACGGTGAAGCGCCGCGACCCCGCCCAGTTCACCAAGTCCGGCCTCATGGTCGGCCTGGGCGAGAGCAAGGAGGAGATCATGCAGGTGATGGACGACATGCGGTCGGCCGGCGTCGATTTCCTCACCATCGGACAGTACCTCCAGCCGACCCGGAAGCACGCCGCAGTGGACCGCTATGTCCATCCAGAGGAATTTGCGGCCTATGAGGAAATCGCCCGGTCCAAGGGCTTCCTCATGGTCTCGGCGTCGCCGCTGACCCGGTCGAGCTACCATGCAGGCGAGGACTTCGCCCGGCTGCGGGCGGCGCGCACGGCCCGGCTCGCTGCCGGCGCTGCCTGAGCCCCGGCGGCGCGCGCTTGCCTCGCTATACGACATCGCCGGTTCTGCCCTATCGCGCAGACGACCTGTTCGAGCTCGTGGCCGATATCGGTCGTTACCCGGACTTCATAAGGTGGATCCAGTCCATGGCTGTGAGCGGGGAGCGGACCGATGCCGACGGCATTCGCCATGCGACAGGCGAAGCCCGGATTGGCTTTCGCGGCTTTTCGGAACGCTTCACCACCCGTGTCCAGGCCGATCCTGATCGGCGTATCGTGCAGGCGTCGCTGGTGCGCGGGCCGTTTCGCAGGCTGGAGAACCTCTGGACCTTCACCCCCCTCGCGTCCGGGGAAACCCGTATCGATTTCGAGATCGACTACGCCTTCTCGAATCCCCTCCTCGCCATGCTGGCCCGTGCCAATTTTGGCCTCGCCGTGAGCCGGATCATGGACGCCTTCACCGAGGAGGCCGCCCGGCGCTACCCGCCGACTGGTCCCGGTTGACCAGGCTGAATGCAGCTTCTTTGTAACCCTGCGAGCGAAGACATGCAAATTTGAAGCATTCGAAAAACAACTCCGCATTAGTGCTGGGAAAACGCAAAAAGCGAAAGTAATTCTTGTAAAAAAATTAGCAAAACGACGTAGGAAAAGTATACGTAAAAACAAACCGGATGAAAGAGAAGATGTGTTTATACCTGTTCCATGAAGAGTCAGGTGTCGAGTCCGATGAAACCGAAGATATACGCCTCGCTGGAGGTCGCGATCCTGATTCCGGTCGTTGCGATCGCACTGAGTACGATCTCTGCGGCAATCACGTTCCGGTTAGGGATCCCGGAAACGCTGCCGCAGCACATCCTCGCCACAATCTGGGTCTCGGCCTGCGTCTCTGTACCCATGGGGCTGATCGCGGCCCAGTACGATTACAACTACCGTCTGTCGCAGCGCCGGCTTGAGGAACTTGCCTCAACCGACCCGCTGACGGGCCTGCTGAACCGGCGCTCCTTTCGTTCGGCGGTATCGGATGAACGTGCAAGGATGGCCCGCAGCGGTAACCATGGCGCGCTCGCCCTGATCGATCTCGATGCCTTCAAGGCCTTCAATGACACCCATGGCCATGATTTCGGTGACTTCGTTCTCCGCGATGTCGCCGTCCTGCTTCATGACGAACTGCGCAATCCTTTCGACAAGGTGGGCCGGTGGGGCGGGGAGGAATTCATCGTGCTTGTGAGCAATGTCACGCTCGAACAGGCGTGGCTGGTATTCGAGCGCCTGCGCTTGCGCATTCAGGACCATGATTTCAGGTTCAGCGGACACAGCGCCCGGGCGACGGCAAGTTTCGGCATGTGTCTCTTCGAGGCTGCGGCGGACTTCGACGAGACGATCCGCAGGGCCGATGCCGCGCTCTACAGGGCCAAGGCTTCCGGTCGAAATCGCATCATTGCCGAGGACATCGCCAGCGAAAAGCGCACCGCGACCAGTGCAGCGACGCGCCTGGGAAAAGTGAAGCGGCAGGGAGCCGGGTCCGGGTCGCCGGCGCGCCTCAGGGGCCCTTCAGCCTGAGCCATCCCTTGCGTCCGCGACCGCCGGCCTCGCCCGTCGGTGCCCAGCCGAGCGCGGCATAGGCGTCACGCGCGCGATGATTGCCGCGATCGACCGTCAGTGTCAGCGGGCGACCCAGGAACAGGCGCGCGGTGTCCAGCAGGCCCCGCCCGACCCCACAGAGCCGCCAGTCGACATCGACGAAGAGATGGTCGACATAATCGCGGCTCTCGATCAGCGTCAGGAAGCCGACCACGCCTGCAGACGGCTCTTCGGCCACCCAGCAAAGTCCACGCGACAGTGCGCGATAAAGCTGGCGAAGGCTGCCATCGGGAGCTCCGCGCCAGGGGAAGTCCTCAAGACAGGCCGTGAGGATTGCCTCGCAATCCTCATGATCACCCGGTCGGTACGGGCGGATCTGCCAACCAGCGCCGTCGTGCACAATCATGAGGAAACGCTAGCACGGCTTTCCGGGCCGTACAGTCCTTGACTACAGGGATTTTCCGGCTTTTCCAGATGCTGCTCGATCACCAGCCAACGGCAGCTCCCGCCGCAGCCTACATCTGCATGGTCCAGCCTTCGACACCCATGGCCGCCTGGCGGACCGCTTCCGACAGGGTCGGGTGGGCATGGCTGGTCCGGGCGACATCCTCGGACGCCGCGCCGAACTCCATCGCCACGCAGATCTCGCCAATCATCTCGCCGACACCGACGCCGATCATGTGGGCGCCCAGGATGCGGTCGTTTCCGGAGTCGGCAAGGATCTTCACGAAACCCTGGGTTTCATGATTGGTGCGCGCGCGGGAATTGGCCATGAAGGGGAACTTGCCGACGCGATAATCGATACCGGCATGCTTGAGTTGCTGTTCGGTCTGCCCGACCCATGCGATTTCCGGATTCGTGTAGACCACGCTCGGCACCAGATTGTAATCGACGTGGCCCGCCTTGCCGGCAATCAGTTCCGCGACCGCCGCCCCGTCATCCTCGGCCTTGTGCGCCAGCATCGGGCCGTGAATGCAATCGCCTATGGCCCAGACCCCGTCCGCGGCGCGGAAATGGCCGTCGGTCGTCTCGATGACGCCACGGCGATCAGTCGTCACACCGACGGTTTCGAGACCAAGCCCTTCAGTATAGGGCCGCCGGCCAACTGCAACAATGACCGTATCGGCGTCCATGGTCGTGCTGTCGCCGCCGGCCGCAGGTTCCATGCTCAGTTTCAGCTTGGTCTTCAGTTTCTCCACGCCGGTGACCTTGGTGCCGAAATGGAAGGTCAGGCCCTGTTTGCGGAAGATCCGTTCCGCTTCCTTCGAGATCTCGGCATCTGCGCCCGGCAGGCAGTGATCGAGGAATTCCACGACATGCACATCCGAGCCGAGGCGCGACCAGACGCAGCCCATTTCCAGCCCGATCACACCGGCGCCGATCAGCACCAGCGTCTTCGGGACGGACCCGAGCTTGAGCGCGCCGGTATTGGTGACCACGCGCTTCTCGTCGATCTCCATCCCCGGCAGCGGCGTCGGCTCGGAACCGGTCGCGATCACGATATTGCGTGCCTTCAGCGTCTCGATACCGCCGCGGGCGAGGGCCACCTCGACCGTGCCGGGCCCGGCAATCCGCCCCTTGCCGTGGACATGGTCGACCTTGTTCTTCTTCATGAGGAAGGCGACGCCCTTGGTCAGCCCGTCCACCGCCTCGTCCTTCTGCGCCATCATCTGCTTGAGATCCAGCGAAAGCCCGTCGACCTTGATCCCCATGCCGGCAAAATCCTCGCGCGCAAGGCGGTATGCGTCGGAGGCATGCAGCAGGGCCTTGGACGGAATGCAGCCGACATTCAGGCAGGTGCCGCCAAGCGTGTCGCGCATCTCGATGATCGCCGTGCGAAGGCCAAGCTGGCCAGCGCGGATTGCGCAGTTATAGCCGCCGGGACCACCCCCGATAATGGCCACGTCATAGGTCTCTGCCATGAATTCTGTCCCGTGATCGTCTTGATTAGAGAAGTGACATCCGGACTTAGCCTCTGGCAGGGTCTGGGATCAATGCGGCTTAGGTTGAGCCCGGCGCTGCGCGCGGAAAGCGGACGAGGCCAGCCGTCAGGACCGCCAGTGCAAGACCGAACAGCAGGTGCGGCACATAGGGGACCGCGCCCTGTCCCACCGCCGCGATCAGGCCGCCAACCGCCAGGCTGAGGACGGCCGCACCTCCGGCCCACCACACACTGCCGCGCAGGGCATTCATCGCCAGCACGCCGCCGGTCATTGCCGCCACACCGCGTACCATCGGTAGCAGAAAGACCGGGTCGACCACCGTCTCGGCAATCGTCGCGCCCCGGTTTATGTAGAGCAGGGCCGGATAGAGCGGGATCCACACCAGCCATCCGCCGAGCAGGAACAATGCTGCCCCGGTCAGACGATGTCCCATTTCGTGCCCTCCCCGGACCGTCGCTTACGCGAACATCAGCGAGGACAGCCGGCGGCGGCCCTCAATGGTGACAGGGTCCTTCGGGCCGGCCGCCTCGAACACCGTCAACAACATCTCCCTGGCCTTGCCTTCGCCCCACTGGAGGTCCTTCGACAGGATCGCCAGGAGATGGTCCACCGCATCGCCATTGCGTCCGGCTGCGGCAAGCTTCCCGGCGAGGTCGAACCGGGCCTCGTGATTGTCGGGATCGGCGTCAACTGCGCGCTGCGCGTCGGCAAATTCGTCAGAACTTGGCGCATTTCCCATGAGTTCGATCGCGGTCTCAACGCTTTTCCATGCAGTGTCCGAGCGCTTGTCCGCTGGCGCGAGTTCGAGCGTCTCGCGGGCACGCTCCGTGTCGCCATTGGCCAGGTAGCAGCGCGCCAGCCCGGCGATGGCCAGGATGTTCTCCCGGTCCTCGTTGAGGATTGCGGCGTAGATCTGGGCGGCGCTACCAATATCTCCTGTACGGGCCAGCTCGTCGGCCTGTTCGATGGCCTCGGCCAGCGACTTGCCAACATCCGTGCCCGACAGCAACTTGTCGATGAACTGCCGTATCTGGCTTTCGGGCAGGGCGCCCATGAAGCCATCGACCGGACGGCCCTTGTCGAACGCAAAGACCGCCGGGATGGAGCGAACGCCAAGCTGTCCGGCAATTCCGGGGTTCTCGTCGATATTGATCTTCACGAGCCTGACCTTGCCCGCCATGTCGCCGACGACCTTCTCCAGAACCGGGGTCAGGCTCTTGCACGGGCCGCACCATGGCGCCCAGAAATCCACCATCACGGGCGCCGTCTCCGAGGCCTCGATCACATCGGCCATGAAGGCCTGGTCGGAACTGTCCTTGATGTGCTGGCTGGCGTTGCTGACGGTCGCATCCTTCGCACCGCCGAATGAAAACATGCTCATGGGGCCGCGGGCCTCCTGACTGGATTGACTTCTGCTGGCCCGAACATGGGCGCCGCCGCATGGCGATGCAACAGGTTGTGCGGCGGTTGTCCACACCGGGCAGGATGCGCGCTGCCGGTGACGGGCCGGTCGCGGTCCGGGGCCTGGACCCTATGATGTGTTGTCTTCGCCCTCGGCAGCGCCCTCTTCCGCGGGCGCTCGGATGGCCATCGCTTGCGCCACGCGGAGGTCTGCAAGCTCGCGCCGGATCTCATTGAGCAGGACGATCATGCGCTTGCGTTCGGAGTGCGCCTCCTCGGCTTCGTCCTCGATCCTCTCCATCTGCTCCTCCTGGATCGCTTCCTGCTCGTTCTGCAGCGCTTCCACAATCAGCGCGATGAACAGATTGAGGACGGCAAAGCTCGCGAGAAAGATGAAGGTCAGAAAGAACACCCAGGCATAGGGATGGCCGTCATCCATCACCGTCTGGACAACCTCGAACCGCCATCCATCCATCGTCATCACCTGGAACAGGGAAAAGGCCGAGCGCGGCAGGTCTCCGAACAGCTGTTGCACTGCCTCTGTCTCGGTCTGCCCGAAAAGATTGGTGGCCATCACCGCGCCGACATAGGTGACGAGGCCGAGGACGGCGAGGATCGCGCCCATGCCGGGCAGGGCCTTCAGGAGGGCTTCAGTGATCCGCTTCATCATCGGCACGACGTGCAGCAGGCGGAGCACCCGCAAGACGCGCAGGGCACGCAGGATCGACAGGCCCTGCCCACCCGGCACCAGGGAGATGCCGACAACGATGAAGTCGAACCAGTTCCATCCGGACCGGAAGAAGCCGAGGCGATAGGCGAGCAGCTTGAGCGAGATTTCGACGACGAAGATATAAGTGATCGCCGTGTCAATTCGTTCGAGCGCTGTGAGCACCGGGCCTGGAAGGCTGCGATAGGTCAGCCCGCCAAGGACCACGGCGTTGAGGATGATCAGCGCCGTTATCGAATTGACGAACCACCGGTGTTCAATGGCCCGGCCAAGGCCGCCATGTGCGCTGGTATCGTCCACCCGGTGCTGTACCATCCCCGCGCCCTTTGCTACCGCGCCCCTGTCCTGACATGCCCGGTCCCGAAAGGCGCCCGGTCTCTACTGCGGGCGGCTGCCGGACATGGATCATCAGCGTACCAGTTCGAAGGTCACCGAGACATTGGCATTGTAGTTCACCGAGCCCGCCGCGATCGGGGTTGGCGCCATGTCTGCGGATTCGGCCCGCGCCATCATGGCCATGGGCTGCGGGCCACCGCGATAGCTGCTCTCGCTCATGGTGACGATCCGGCCGACCCGGTAACCGGCGGCTCCGGCGAGCAGTTCGGCCCGCGAAAGCGCCGATTTCACCGCCGCCTCGCGCGCTGCGTTCATCGCCGCCGTATCGTCCTCGAGGGCAAAGTTCAGCCCGTTGAACGTGTTGCCACCGGCCTCGACCAGGGCATCCAGCGTCGGTCCGAGGGCGTCGAGATCGCGGACCTTGACCGTGAGCTGGTTTGCAACCGTATAGCCTCGCAGCACGCTGCGACGGCGCCGGGTGTCGCCCTCGCGTTCCTCGATCTGGTCATAGCGCGGACTGATCTGGAAGTTCGAGGTCTGCATGTCCCGTTCGGCAATGCCGGCTTTCTTGAGCACGTCGAACACCCGGTTCATCGCCTTGCGGTTGGCGGCCATGGCCTCCCTGGCGGTCGCGGCATCGGACTGCACACCGGCGGAGATAAAGGCAATATCGGGATCCACCGAGACACTCCCCTCGGCGTCGACTGACAGCGTGGTTTCGGGCTGGATGGAATTGGGGTGCAGGCTCACGGGGCTGGCTCCGGCTGGGACGGATCGGGTGGGGGTCTGCGCCGCGGTCTGGGCGCAGGCCACCGGCGTGCAGAGGACGGCGAGGGCGAGGGCGACGCCGGCATGGCGAAAGGCAGGGCGGGACATGGGCGGGCTCCGATGACTTGAGTTTCCATCCTAGATCGTCCATTGCGGCTGCATCAAGACCGGTCCGGTGCCCAGCACGCAGGCCGGTCCGCCGCAATGCGCCCGTCAGGGCAGTTCGGCAAGGGCCTGTAGCTCAGTTGGTTAGAGCGGACCGCTCATAACGGTTTGGTCGCGGGTTCAAGTCCTGCCGGGCCCACC
>CAZDMQ010000012.1:0-60650 GCA_964506685.1 uncultured Hyphomonadaceae bacterium
GTCCTTGGTGGCCTGGCGCTGGCTGTCATTGAAGTAGGCTGGCACGGTGATAACCGCCTGGGTCACCGGTTCGCCGAGATAGGCCTCGGCGGTTTCCTTCATCTTGGTCAGCACGAAGGCAGAGATTTCCTGCGGCGCGTAATCCTTGTCGCGGCCCTTCACCCAGGCATCGCCATTCGGGCCCTTCACGATCTCGAAGGGGGAGAGTTCCTTGTCCTTCTGCGCGGTCGGATCGTCAAACGTGCGTCCGATCAGCCGCTTGATGGCGTAGAAGGTGTAGTCGGGATTGGTCACGCCCTGGCGCCGGGCCGGCATGCCGATCAGGCGTTCGCCACCTTCGGTGAAGGCGACAACGGAGGGGGTCGTCCGCGCGCCTTCGGCGTTCTCGATCACCTTGGCCTGGCCGCCTTCCATGACGGCGACGCAACTGTTTGTCGTGCCGAGGTCAATGCCGATAATCTTTCCCATGGGTCTCACTTCCTCTTCTTGCGGCCACCATCCGGATCGGTTCTGTCGGGCCTGTCAGGCAGCGCCCGGACCCTGAGGGTGCCTGGGGTTGGGACTGTAACGCCGGTCGGTACACAACGCCCTCCCGGTCCGCCTTGCGATATGGGAAGTCGGCGTACGGTCTCAAGGCCGCGTGCGCAATTGTATGGGGCCGGGCTGCCGGATCGGCTCGCCGCCGTCCTGTCAGCGGTGGGTCAGGTCCGGATAGAGCCGGGCAATGCCGCGGTCGTAGCGTTCAGCGATGCGGCCCTCGTCGAGCAGGCGGATGGCCATCAGTCGGGCCGGACGCGACAGCAGATGCGTCCGGATGCCCTCGCCGCTGGTCAGGACCTGAGCCTCGATGGCCTCGCGCAGCGACTTGGGACACTTCGAGGCCCGCTCGATAGCGTCGATCGCGAAAAGTTCCCGGGTAGACTGGCCCATCTGAACCGACCTGCTGATTGCAATCTTGCAACGACCAGTATGAAGCAGCTTGGTGAAATTGCCCTTAAATTACGCAGCCGCAGCATGCTATTTCAGTAATCTGTGGCAAAAATGCTGCAGGTGCACGTGCGGATCGGGCCACTACAGTCCCCCGTACCCCCGTACACCCTTACGGTGATCGACGGACCATCCGTCGGGCTTGCAAGAGACGTCAAGGGTCCGTCTCGGGGCGATGCCCCAGAGCGGAGTCGGCCCTAATTGGCCGGGCCGGCACTCACGGCGACCATGGCCGCCCGCAGGGTGCGGTCGCCGATCTTCCAGCCGGTCTGGTAGGTCTCGGCAATCGCGCCGGAGGGGTGGTCTGAGGGGACCTGGCTGACGGCCTGATGGAGATTGGGATCGAACCCAGCACCCGGTGCCGCATCAATGGTCACTACGCCGTGCCGGGCCAGCGCGGCATGCAGCTCCTTCTCCGTCATCTCGATGCCGCCGAGGAGGTTGCGGCCCGCTTCGGACAGGCCAGCGCGCTCGCTTTCCGGCAGGGCCGCAAGGGCACGGGCCAGATTGTCGGAGACCGACAAAAGGTCCTCGGCGAATTTCGCGATGGCGTAGACCTTCGCATCGGCGATTTCCCGTTCGGCCCGCCGCCGCGTGTTCTGCGCATCGGCAATCGCCCGCAATTCGCGGTCCCGGGCGTCGGCGAGTTCGGTTTCGAGCCGCATCACCGTTTCGGCCAGCGTGTCGGTTGCGCCCTCGGCCGGAGCGTCTGCATCCGTCGGCGCGGCGTCTCGATCCGGTGCCTCGCCGGCGGGGGCCTCCATCCGGCTTTCTGCATCCAGGGCGTCCGCCCCCGTAGCGTCCGTACCTTCCAGAAGGTCGTCCCGACCGGTCTTTGTGTCGCTCATGTTCAAACGTCCTTTGTTCTTTCCGCCCGCAGCAGGCCGCCGACCATCTGCGCCGTATAGTCGACCATGGGAATGACGCGGGCATAGTTCATGCGGGTTGGACCAATCACGCCAAGGGCCCCGATAACCTGGCGGCTGGCATTCATATAGGGAGCGATGATCAGGCTTGAACCGGACAGCGGGAACAGCGTGTTCTCGGCGCCGATGAAGAGCCGCACACCCTCGGCCTGCTTCGCCGAATCGAGCAGGTCGAGCACGCTTTGCTGGCGTTCAAGGGCATCGAACAGCTGCCGCACCCGATCGAGATTGTCGGCCGCGCCGGCATCGTCGAGCAGGTTGGCATGGCCGCGCACGATCAGCGTCCGGCCCGAATGCGCCGTGCTGCCGCCCCATTCCGCAAGGCCTGCCTCGACGAGACTGGCGGCTTGTTCGTCGAGTTCGGCGCGGCGACCGGCCAGCTCGGCCTCGATCTCGGCATGGGCTTCGGCGAGAGTGCGCCCCTTCATGCGGGCGGAGAGGTAGTTCCCGGCCTCGATCAGTGTCGTTGGCAGGATCCCGGCTGGCAGGCGCAGGAGCCGGTTCTCGACATCGCCATCCTCGGTCACGATCACACACAGCGCGTCGCCATGGCCGAGCTGGACGAATTCGACATAGCGGACCGGCGCGTCGCGGATGGGCGAGGAGACGAGGCCAGCCCCGCCGGTCAGGCCAGACAACAGGCTCGAGGCTTCGCCGAGCAATTCGTCGATGGTCCGCCCCGTGCCGGTCAGGCCCTCCTGGATGGCTGCGCGGTCGGTCTCGTCCGGCTCGCCGACTTCGAGAAAGCCATCCACGAAGAGACGCAGACCAGCATGGGTCGGCACCCGGCCGGCCGAGATATGTGGCGCGGCGAGCAGTCCCATGTCGGCGAGGTCGGCCATGACATTGCGGATCGAAGCCGGCGAGAGGGAGATCCCCTTTGACAGGGTGCGGGAGCCGACGGGTTCGCCGGTCCGGAGATAATTCTCCACAATCGAGCGGAAGATGTCGCGGGAGCGGGCATCAAGCGTCTGCATCACCGAGCGTGTGCGGTCATCCATGAACATCGCGCCTAGGAGTAGGGGCTGGCCGGTCGGCTTTCAAGCAAGCGGGCACCGACATCAGTCGACCATCAGCCGGTAGCCAATGCCCCGGACGGTGTGCAGGTGAACCGGCTCGCGCGGGTCGGGTTCGATCTTGCGGCGCAGGCGCGTGACCTGGACATCCACACTGCGTTCGGAGCCGGAGGCAATCTGGGCGAGGTCGGCCCGGCTGACCGGTTCGCCGGGCGTCTCGGCCAGCCGCTTCAGCAGCAGGGTTTCGGTTTCGGTCAGGCGCACCCGGTCGCGCCCCTCGCCCAGTTCGCCGCGTTCGCGGTCGAACAGCCGGCCCGACAGGACGACCTGCTCGGGCGGGGCCGGCCTGCGTGCGCGCTTGAGCACCGCCGCCACGCGGAGCGCCAGTTCCTCCGGCTCGAAGGGCTTGGCCATGTAGTCGTCGGCCCCGCGTTTCAGCCCGTCGATCCGGTCCTCTGCCATGCCGCGGGCGGTCAGCAGGATCACGGGCGTGTCGTCGGTCTCGCGGATGGCCGAAAGCAGCGACAGCCCGTCTTCGCCCGGCATCATGATGTCGAGAATGGCGAGATCGAAGACCAGGGCGGCAAGCATCCGGCGGGCCATGTCGGCCTGCGCGGCCGCCGACACCCGGTAGCCCTCCTTGATCAGGAAACGCTTGAGCAGCGTCCGGATGCGGTCGTCATCATCGACCACAAGGATATGTGGCTCAGCCACCGGCGTCCTCCCCGGCTCTCGCCCCGTCCTGCAGGCTGGTTTGCAGGCCGTCCTCGGCGCCATCCTGTACGCCGGCGGCGAGCGCTTCGAGAACAGCGCGGGTCCCCGATACCGCTTCCGGTCCGGCGGCGCGATAGGCCTGCCGCAGGCGATCACGCAACCGGTCCACCAGCGGCGCGACGAGTGTCGAGCCCAGCGGCGAGAGGGACAGCACCCGGCGCCGCCCGTCCTGTCCCGACCGGTCGCGGGCAACCAGTCCCCGGCCATCGAGTCGGCCGAGCAGGCGCGCAAAGGTCGGCACCGTCACCCCAAGCGCGTCCCGCAGGGTCGAAACGTCGCGCCCGGGCTGGAAATAGATCGCAAGCAGCACCTGAGTCTCGCCGGCGGACAGTCCATTTTCGACGCCGGCATCGCGGATGGCGAGGCTGAGCGCACGCTCGCCGGCCAGGATCAGCCCGACCCCGCGGTCGAGTTCGCCGTCGCGCAGGTAAAGACGCGGATCGGCGGACGGCTGGGCGCCAGAGGCGTTGCGCGCGGATATGTTGACTTCGCTGACCATCCTCCGACAATGACCTCCTGTTTCGATCCCATGCAAGTCAGCCGAGGTATCCCTTCATGGCAATCGTGCCCTTCGACGACCGCGACGGTTTCATCTGGATGAATGGCGACTTCCGGCCGTGGCGCGAGGCGAACGTCCACCTGCTGACCCACAGCCTGCATTATGGCTCGGCCGTGTTCGAGGGCGAGCGCGCCTATTCCGGCACGATCTTCAAGTCGCTGGAGCACTCGCAACGGCTCGAGAATTCGGCGCGGATCCTCGACTACGCCCTGCCCTTTACCGTGGAGCAGATCGAGGATGCCAAGCGTGAGACGCTTGCAAGGGCCGGGCTGGAAAGTGCCTATGTCCGCGCGATCGCCTGGCGCGGGGCGGAAAAGATGGGCCTGTCGGCGCAGGACAATACGATCCACCTTGCCATCGCCGCCTGGGAGTGGGGCGACTACTTCGAGAACAAGATGCAGGGGATCCGGCTGACCCACGCCCAGTGGAAACGGCCCTCCCCGGAAACCGCCCCGCACGACGCCAAGGCGGCTGGCCTCTACATGATCTGCACGATGTCCAAGCACGCGGCCGAGCGCGCCGGCTATGCTGACGCCCTGATGCTGGACTGGCGCGGGCAGATTGCCGAAGCCACCGGGGCCAACATCTTCTTCGTCCGGGATGGCGAGCTACACACCCCGGCGCCGGACTGCTTCCTGAACGGCATTACCCGCCAGACCGTGATCGCACTGGCCGAGGCACGTCAGATTGCGGTGCGGGAGCGGGCGATCTTCCCGTCAGAACTGGCAAGCTTTTCCGAGTGCTTCATCACCGGCACAGCCGCCGAAATCACCCCGGTTTCCTGCATTGCCGAGCATGTCTACACGCCCGGCACCCTGACCGAGACCCTTGTGCATGACTACGAGCAACTGGTGAATGCCGGCAAGCCCTGACACGCGCCGGCCTTCGCGCGTCCCCGCGACGACGGCCCAATCTCGATTGGCTTTCCCCTTTTGAGATAGTAATGATGGAAATATTCGCCCGGTGAGTACATGGCCGTCTAAATCAATACTTGATTAATTAGCTCGTATGGCCGTATAGCCTGCACCAGTTGAAGTGGGCAGGTGGCGGGTCGTGTCCGGACGCATTCAATATCAGTCCCTGGACGGGATGCGGTTCCTCGCGGCCTTTGCCGTGATGTTCTACCATTTCGGCGACTTTGCCGCCCGCGCGCCCCTTGCCGAATTCGGCATCCGTGCCGCCATCGGTCACGAGGTCAGTTATCCCTGGCTGGCGCCGCATGTCTGGTGGGGCTTTCTCGGTGTCGAGGTCTTCTTCTTCATTTCCGGCTTCGTCATCGCCCTCTCGGCGGAGGGCCGCACGGCTGTGGGCTTTGCGCGGGCGCGCTTCCTGCGGCTGATGCCGGCCTTCTGGGCGCTGGTCGCACTCTGTTTTGCGATCACGCTCGCCTATACGCCGGCTCCACTCGCCGCCTCGTTCGACCGGCTCTTCCGCTCGGTCCTGCTCTACCCGCTGGGGCCATGGCTCGACGGGGTTTACTGGACGCTGACCGTCGAGATCGTCTTCTACGCCGTTGTCGCACTGCTGCTCGCCATCGGCGCCTTCAGGCGGATCGAACACCTGGTCCAGGCCTGGGCCGTGGTGACGGCCGCGCTCCTGGCGATCGCCCTTGGTGTCGGGTCGGGCTTGCTCGCCAGCGGCGGGATCGCTGGCGCGCTGGCGGGTTTCGTGGACAGCTATGCCAGCCGACCGCTGCTCATTTCGACCGGCCCCTATTTCGCGCTCGGCGTCCTGGTCTATGGCATGGTCAGGAACGGGGTAACGAGCCGGCGGCTCGGCTTCGCCGCGCTGGCTGCCGTGGGCGGGGCCATGTCCGTTTACCTCTCGACCGGCCGGGTCGACGGACCCCTGATCTGGGGGGCGGCCATGGTGCTGACGCTGGCCGGGCTCGCCTGGGAGGCTTCGGGCCGGCGACTGACGCGCTCGGAGCGGATCGGCAGTTGGCTCCGGCTGGCCGGGCTCGCCTCTTATCCGCTGTATCTCGTGCACCAGATCAGCGGGGCCTGGCTGCTGGGCCGGTTGATCGACGCCACCGGTTCGCCGCTCGTCGCCCTCTGCGGAGCCATGGCTGCCTGTGTGGTGTTCAGCCTGGCCTTTGCGGCGCTGGCCGAACCGCGTCTGCGGGCAGGATTTGCGGCACTGATCGACCAGGCCGGGCCAGGGCCGCGCCCTGCCGAGGCGACGCAGCGGAAGGTGGGTTGAAAATGGTGGACGTCAAACGCGGGATCGGACTTCTCTTGGTGGCATGGTCGCTTGCGGCCTGCACGGCGCTGGCCGAGCCGCATCTTGATCCGGGCCCGGTGCTGGACCTCGACGATTTCCGGCTGACCTTCGCCGAGGAGTTCGAGAGCCTCGACATTTCGGAATGGGGCTGCACCTCGCGCTGGATCGGGCATACGCCATGGGCCGGCGACTTCGGCGATGCGCGGTTCGCTGCGCCGGTGGCTCGCTTTCCCTTCACGATCGAGCAGGGCGTTCTGGCGATCGAGGCACGGCGCTTCCCGGACGGGCAGTGGTGGTCGGGCATGCTGGCGGCCTGGGATGCGTGCGACAGTGGCTGGTCACAGCGCTACGGCTATTTCGAGGCGCGGATCAAGGTGCCGGAGGGCGACGGCTTCTGGCCGAGCTTCTGGCTGATCGGCGTCGACCGCAGCGGCGGCACGGCCGAGATCGATGTGTTCGAGCATCACACCCACAAGGGCCACCAGTACAATACGGCCCTGATGCAGCATCCGGGACCGGATGGCAGTCCCCGCGAGGTGTGGAGCCATTTCAATCCGGTGACGCCGGGCAGCTTGTCGGGGGATTTCCATCTTTTCGGCGCTGCGATTGGCACCGAGGAGGTGGTCTTCTACCTCGACCGGAAGGAAGTCTGGCGCACGCCGATGCAGCCCGGCTTTCACCAGCCGCTATACCCGATCCTGACCCTGGGTGTCGTCGAGGGGTTCCGCTCCGAGTCGTCCCCGGAAAGCGGGAAAATGCTGATCGATTATGTCCGCGCATACCAGTTCCGGTCACTGAGTTTCTGAGACCCGCCTCGCCCCGGGCGGGAAAATTGCCCTAACTGGGGACGAAAACTCGAGGAGAGTTCGCGCCTTCGGCGTATCTCCTTGAATTCCGGTCATTATCGCCTGACCTAGGCGCGAGGGGATTTCGGGCGCCAATTCGGTTAGTTTGCCCGGACGACAGGGACCAATGCGCGTAGCGATCATCCATTACTGGCTCGTCGGCATGCGGGGGGGCGAGCGTGTCATCGAGGAATTGTGCGCCATGTATCCCGGTGCCGATATCTTCACCCACGTCTATGATCCGGCGAGCATCAGCGACATCATTCGCGGGCACAAGGTGCAGACAAGCTTCATCCAGAAACTACCCGGCGCAAGAAAGCACTATCAGAAGTATATCGGCTTCATGCCGCGCGCGCTGGAGCAGCTTGACCTGTCCGAGTATGACCTCGTGATCTCGAGCGAATCCGGACCCGCAAAGGGCGTGGTGACGCGCCCTGACGCCCGTCACATCTGCTATTGTCACTCGCCGATGCGCTACATCTGGGACCGGTTCACCGAATACCATGAGGGCATTGGCAATCCGGTCGCGCGCACGGTGTTCGCCATGGTGGCCCACCGGTTGCGGCAATGGGATGTGAGTTCGGCCGCGCGGGTCGACCGGTTCGTGGTGAATTCGACCTTTGTCGGCGCGCGGGTGCGCCGCTATTATGGCCGCTCCTCGGAAGTGGTCTATCCGCCCGTGAGCCTTGAGGCCTTCTCGCCCGGAAACGAGCCGCGGGAGCATTATCTCTTCATCGGCCAGCTTGTGCGCTACAAGCGGGCACATCTTGCCATCGAGGCCTTCCGGGGACTTGGCGACCGCAAGCTGATCGTCGCGGGCGATGGCGAGGAGCGGGCGTCGCTCGAGGCCGGCGCGCCGGCGAATGTGGAATTCGCCGGACGGGTGACGGACGAGGAACTCAAACGGCTCTATCGGACCTCGCGCGCGGTGATCTTCCCCGGCATCGAGGATTTCGGCATTGTCCCTGTCGAGGCCATGGCGTCCGGCACGCCGGTGATTGCCTACGACAAGGGCGGGGCGATCGACACGGTGACGGACGGGGTCACGGGCCGCTTCTTCAATGAGACAAATGCCGCCTCGCTGCGCCGGGCGATTATCGCTTTCGAGCGCGATGGCCTGCCCCTCAATTCGAACGAGATCGCCGAGCGCGCGCGCAAATTCTCCCGCCAGCGCTTCCGGGAAGACATGTCGGCCGTGATCGAGCACGAAATGAGCCTTGCCCCGCACCAGCGCTGGCAACATGACCTGATGGGCGCGAATGCACCCCGGACGCTGTCGCCAGCCGCAACGGGTTAGGCCAGATCCTGCGGCAGCTCCAACGGTATGGCAGCCAGGGGTTACAGGCTGCGGAGCCGCTTCACGACGTCCGGCCAAATGGCAACCAGGATGCCGGCATAGACAATGCCACCGAGAAGGATCTCGGCGCCGAGGCGAGCGAGGACAGGCGCGCCAGCGGGCAGCAGGACGAGATGCAGGCCCGTGACGGCCCCGGCCATGGCAATGAGGGCGGCCAGAACCGGCAGGCCACTCCGGACGGCCGCCAGCCAGGATGCACCGGTCGCATCATTCTGCAGCCAGACGATCGCGGTCATGGTCAGGAGCGTAGCCAGAACGCGGCCGAGCGCTGTTGGCACCAGCCCGAACGGTGCGAGCATCGACAGGATCGCAATGGTTCCGATCGTGCTGACGATGAGTACCGGCAGGATCCGCCTGATCTGGCCGGCGACCGAGAGCAGCGGCTCGGTCGTGGTGGTCGGCACGAAGGCGATGGATGACACGGTCAGGATCATGACGAGCGGGGCAGCGGACGCCCATTTTTCGCCCAGCAGCACGTGCACCGCATCGGGTGCGACAAGCGCGAGACCGGCAAACACCGGTGCCGCAATAGCCAGGTAAAGCGGAAACAGAAGCCGGGCCTCACCGGCGAGCGCTGCGCGCAGGACGACCGGATCGTCGCTCTCGCCTCCGCTTCCGCCCGCCCGCGTCGCAGCGGTGCGGAAGCGGTTCCATGACACAAGTCGCAAGGGCTCGTAGATCAGTTCGGAGACCGACGAGATCACGCGCTCTGCCGCCCGGAAAAGGCCGACCTCGGTGACGCCGAGAAACGCTCCGATGATGAAGGTGGCCGCATTGTTGCCGAGGGCACCGACGGCACGGTTGCCGAAGATCTGCTTCGAATAGTCCAGGAGCTCCCGGCCATGCCCGGCCCGCAGCCGGAACCGCAGGGTCCAGCGCGAGGCGATCACGGAGCCGGTCAGCATCACTGCCAGCATGGTCACCTTGGCGGCCACGAGCGCAAAGACATTCCACCCCGCCAGCAAGCCCGCAGCCCCGACGGCGAAACCGGTGATCTCCCCGGCGATCGAGGCCCTTGCAAGTGCGCCCAGCCGGCCGGATCGGACAAGGATCCCGGAATAGGCGTTGTTGACCGGCGAGGCGAGGACACACAAGCCGAACCCCATGAGCAAGCTGCCCGCAAGCGGTTCGAACCGGCTGAGCAGCCATCCTGCCAGAGCGGTGACAAGCGCCATGACACAGCCGGCAACGAGGGCCACCGATACGGCCTGGTCAATCGCTGCACGGGAGTTGTTCTGGGACATGATGAATTCCCGCCAACCGCCCGCAGCGACGAGGAACAACAACATCGAGACCGCCTGTACGAGGGAGAAGACACCGAAGTCGGCAACCGACAGGACGCGCGCGGCAAGCAGGAACAGGCCGAGCGCAGAGGCCTGCACGACGAGACGGGACATGAACTGCCATTGCGCGCCGCCCCGGCCAGTGGCTTCCATCACGGCGGCGTCCGGGTCCGGACGGATGCGACCGTTGGGGATAGCAGACTTTTCAGGCATGCATTGCCCCTTGCAGGGGACGGGCCCGGCCGAGGCCGTCGCGTCGACGGGACAGTCGCCCGGCAGCTGGACATGGGCGCGTGCGGCGTTTCACGAAATGCCGATGATCCGTCCCTTGTCATACCCGTCGAGGACCGATTCGGGCGGGCGGATCAGGCTGCGCTGGCGAGAGGCTTCGGCAACCAGGGCATGGGCCATGTCCTCGACATCCTTGCGGTTGCGGGGGGCCCAGGGCAATTCGCGGTCATCGCTGTAGTGGCGTGGGACCTTCATGGCGTCGAGAACGATCGGCACATGTCGTGCCAGTCCCTTCCGGATTTTCGGCGCATAGCGGAAACGGAGGAAGTCGGTCCGCGACTTCAGCAGGTCCAACGGTGTCTGGTCCGGGATGAAACTCTCCCAGGCTGAGCCGGCGAGTTCGCGGCGATACCAGTCGGCCGCCTCGTGCCAGCGCGCCGGCCGGCGCTTCGACCAGGGCTTGGTCGACGTGTAATGTTCCAGAAAGGGCTTCAGGGCGCCGCCGAAATTCAGGTAGGTCTCGTGCAGGTTCCAGCGCGGGTCGAGCGGGGTCCAGCGCCCTTCAAGCGCAACATTCAGTGCGTCCTGGTCGGGCGCTTCCTGACAGCCCTCGGGGCGGTCGATCAGGGTCTGCCGTGCCCGTTCCAGCGCGCCATCGGCAAGTGTCTTCGGCCAGTCGAAGATCATCACCCCCGACTGCAGGTAGGGCGCATCGTCGGCGAGCATGAGATCGCGGCGCCGGCGGCGGATATTGCCGGTCACGTAGTAGATGAAATCGTGAACTGCGCCGGCCGGGTGACCGGCAAGGTCGACCGCGAGCAGCGGTTCCAGTGGCGCGCGGACCCGCGTGTCCGCGTCGAAGTAGACAAGCCGGTCATATTCAGGGCCGAAGACCGCGTCGAAGTAGAGCCGCAGGTAGGCGGCCCGCGGCCACTTGTCATTGATGGTGTGGACACGGGCATCAACGAAATCGGGCACGATCACGGTTGCCGGCACGTTCCGCTCCGCAAAGAAGGCCTCGGCGTCGCAGACATCCTCGTCGCTGACATCACAGCAGACGAGAAACAGCTCCGCCGCATCCGGAGCCGGCAGGTTGTCTGCGACGGATTTGACCTGGCAGCACGCCGCAGGAAGATAGCCGCGATCCGTTGCAGTCGTGATCGCAATTCGCATGATACCCCGCCTTTATAGCCTGACAGGTTCTTATTTCTTCTGGTTTCCAATGTTGCAAGTCAATATTCCATTCCAGGCAAATAGGCCCAGTTAAATTCCCGTTTCACGAGAAAAACGGGTGGATCGCAGAGCGTAATGCATGAGGCGAGTTTTGATGTTTTGTATTCTCGATTTGCGTGTAGTCTGCCATTCGAACAGGTGAAATCTGAATTACTTTACCCCAATGAACGTATATAAGGTGGCCATTGATGAATCGTCCCTTTATCCACACCCCAAGTTCGTATGCCCTGCAGGGGGTTTTTACGTGGAGGGGGAGCGGACATGTCACCGCAGGTTTCACTGGCCATGCCGGTCTATAATGGCGAAAACTATATTCGCCTGGCAATCGATTCCATTCTTGCGCAGGATTTCACCGACTTCGAGCTTATCATTACCGATAATGCCTCGACGGATGGAACGCGTGCGATATGCGAGGACTTTGCATCCCGGGATCAGCGGGTACGCTATGTCCGGAATCCGAAAAACCTCGGCGCTGCGCCAAACTATAATCGCGGCTACGAACTGGCGCGCGGCGAGTTCCTGAAATGGTGCGCGCATGACGACCTTCTCAGCCCGAACTACCTCTCGGCCTGCCTCGCCTGTCTCGAAGCCAACCCGGACGCCTCGCTGGCCTTCGGTTCGACCCAGTGCATCGACCTCGAGGGAAACTTCATCGACTGGCAGGCCGGCGGCGAAATGGAATCGATCGACCATGATGATCCCGCACGACGCTTTTCCGAAGCGATCCACCGCGGCGGGACATGCTTTCCGATCTTCGGTCTGTTTCGCAAATCCGTTCTCGACCGGACCACGCTGCACCGCACCTATTACGGCTCCGACCGCGCGCTGATCGCCGAGGCAGCTCTTCTCGGCAAGGCGCTGCAGGTGCCAGAGGCGGTGTTCTACAATCGCGAACACCCGAAACGCTCGATCAACATGGATAGTCTCGCTGCCCGCAGCCGCTGGCAGAACGCATCCGCCAGCCGCAAGACCTCGATGGAGCATGTCAACCTGCTCACCCACCTGATCGAGATTGCGCGGCGTCATCCCGATGTCACCCCGACCCGACGCACGCTGATGAAGGTCGCGTCCTATGCGACCATCCCCACACAGATGGGCCGCTATGCGCTCGATCTTATCCGCTACGTCTCGCCCGGCCTCGGCACCAGCCTCAGGCGCATCGTCCGCCCGGGCATTGGAAAGCCCGCCCCATCCACGAAGCAGTTGCAGTCCGAAAGCACAGAGTAGGTATCATGAAAGTTGGCATTCTCGCCGGTGGTTACGGTTCCCGGCTCGCCGAGGAAACCGAAATCCGTCCCAAGCCCATGGTCGAGATCGGCGGCATGCCGATCCTGTGGCATATCATGCAGATCTATGCGGCCCATGGCCTGAACGACTTCGCCATCGCGCTCGGCTACAAGGGCGAATATATCAAGAACTGGTTCCAGGACTATGCCAGCAATGGCGGGTCGATGAGCATCAACACCGCCTCCGGCAGCGTTCGCCGGCACGCCGATTCCCGGCCGAACTGGAATGTCGATCTCGTCGAGACGGGGCTGTCGACCCTGACCGGCGGACGGATCAAGCGTCTGGGGGAGTGGATGGGTGATGGTACCTTCATGGTCACCTGGGGTGACGGGGTGGCCGATATCGATATCAACGCCTTGCTGCGCTTTCACCGCTCGCATGGCAAGCTCGCCACGCTGACAACGGTCCGCCCGCCCGCACGTTACGGGCACATCGAGTTCGAGGGGGACCGGGTGCGCGAATTTTCCGAGAAGCCGCAGACTGGCGAGGGCTGGATCAATGGCGCCTTCTTCGTGCTGGAGCCCGGCGCACTGGACTATATCGAGGGCGACGATGTCATGTTCGAGCATGACCCGTTGAAGAACCTCGCCCGCGATGGCCAGCTGATGGCCTATCGCCACACCTCCTTCTGGCAGTGCATGGATACGCTGCGGGAGAAGCAGATCCTGCAGAACTACTGGGACAGCGGCGATGCCCCCTGGGCGATCTGGCAACGCACCCCGCGCGCGGAGCTGGTGGCATGAGGGTCTTTCTCACCGGCCATCGCGGCTATATCGGCGCCGTCCTGACCCCGATGCTCCTGGAGCGCGGCCACGAGGTTGTCGGGCTCGACACCGACCTGTTCCGCGCCTGCACCTTCATGGGCGAACTGGCCGAAGTGCCGAGTGTGATCCTGGACAGCCGCGACGTGTCGCTCGAAACGCTGACGGCAGAGCATCTTGGCGGGTTCGATGCGGTAATCCACCTCGCAGGGCTCTCGAATGATCCGCTGGGGGATTATCGTCCCGAGCTGACCGACGAGATCAACTGGCGGGCATCGGTGCGTCTTGCGCAGATCGCCAAGGAGGCCGGCGTGCCGCGCTTCCTTTTCGCCTCCTCCTGCAGCAATTATGGCGCCGCGGGCAATGACTTCCTCGACGAGACCTCCACCTTCAATCCGGTCACGGCCTATGGCGTGTCCAAGGTCGAGGTGGAGAAGGCCGTCGCGCCCATGGCGGACGAGACCTTCAGCCCGACCTTCCTGCGCGCCTCCACCGCCTATGGCCTGTCGCCGCGGATCCGCTTCGACCTGGTGGTGAACAATCTCACCGCCTGGGCTGTGACGACCGGCGAGGTGCATCTCAAGTCGGACGGGTCGCCCTGGCGGCCGATCGTGCATGTCGCCGATATCGCACATGCCTATTGCGCGATCCTCGAGGCCGACCGCACCGACATCCACAATGAGGCCTTCAATATCGGCACGACCACCGAGAACTACCAGATCCGCGAGATCGCGGAGATCGTTGGCGCCGTCGTGCCCGGCAGCAAGGTCGGCTTTGCCAGCGATGCCGCGCCCGACAAGCGCAACTACCGGGTTGATTGCAACTACATCGCCCGCAAGCTCCGGGGCTTCAAGCCGCAATGGACCTGCCGGCGCGGGGTCGAGGAACTCTACGACGCGTACACGCGCAGCGCGCTGACGCTGGAGGACTTCGAGGGCCAGAAATACAAGCGCATCGCGCATGTGAAACACCTCGTCGACAGTGGCGCACTGGGCTCCGACCTGCGCTGGAAACAGCCCGAACTCGTGGAGGCCTGAGCGACACCATGGCCTATGAAACCAGCACTTCAGACGCATCGTCGCACACCATCACGGGCTGCCGCTCCTGCGGCTCGGCCAGTCTTGAGGTTTTTCTCGATCTCGGCATCACCCCGCTGGCTGACCGGCTGGTCACCGCCGAGACGCTCGGCGCCCCCGAGCCTCGATTCCCGCTGAAGACCGCCTTCTGCCGCGACTGCACGCTGGTCCAGATCACCGAGACGGTGGCGCCCGAGATCCTGTTCGCCGACGCCTATCCCTATTATTCCTCCTTCTCGCCCGCCCTGCTCGCACATTCGCGCGCGAATGCGGAGGACCTGATCGCCCGCCGCAAGCTGGGTCCGGACAGTTTCGTCATCGAGCTCGCCAGCAATGATGGCTACCTGCTGAAGACCTATGTCGAGGCCCGCATTCCGGTGCTCGGCATCGACCCGGCCGACGGTCCGGCCGCAGCAGCGGAGAAGATCGGCGTGCCGACCATGAACGCCTTCTTCACCGAAGCCCTGGCCGATGAACTCGCCGCAGCCGGAAAGCTGGCTGACGTGGTGCATGGCAACAATGTGCTTGCCCATGTCGCCGACACGAACGGTTTTGTTTCCGGTATCGCGAAGATCCTCAAGCCCGGCGGGGTGGCAGTGATCGAGGCCCCCTATCTCAAGCCGCTGATCGACCATATCGAGTTCGACACGATCTATCATGAGCACCTGTGCTATTTCTCCGTCACCGCACTCGATGCGCTGTTCCGCCGGCACGGGCTTTTCCTCAACGAGATCAGCCACCTTGCCATTCATGGCGGATCACTGCGGCTCTATGTCGAAAAGGTGGAAGCGGTCGGCGCCAGCGTCCGCGACCAGCTCGCCCTCGAGGCCGAAACGGGGCTCACAAGCCCGGCCTATTTCCAGGATTTCTCGGCGCGCGTGGAAGGGCTGAAGTCCCGGTTGCTCGACATGGTCCGGGGTCTACGGGCCGAGGGCAAGCGAGTTGCTGCCTATGGCGCCGCGGCCAAGGGCGCGACCCTGATAAATTATGTCGGGCTCGGCCCGGACCTCATCGACTTCGTCGTGGACCGGAACGTCCACAAGCAGGGAAAGTTCATGCCCGGCCAGAAAATCCCGATCCGGCCGCCCGAAGCCCTGCTCGAGGACCGGCCGGACGTGACGGTGATGCTGGCCTGGAACTTTGCCGAGGAAATCCTCGCCCAGCAGGCGGACTACCGTGGCGCGGGCGGACAATTCATCGTCCCGGTGCCCGATCCGGTGATTGTTTGAGCTGGCGCATGGGGCCAGCAGGAAGGACCGAGCAGACATGGCTGATACGCTGACAACGCCCGACACCGCTGCAGAGGCGGGCGCGGGTTTCCATTGCCCGGCCTGCGAGGGTGCGGTGATGACACCGTTCCACACCGCTCGCGGCGTGCCGACAAACAGCTGCATTCTGCTGGAGAGTGCGGCTGAGGCGCGGGCCTACCCCACAGGCGACATCGTGCTCGGCTTCTGTGATGCCTGCGGTTTCATCTTCAACACCGCCTTCGACCTTGCAAAGACAGAGTATTCGGGGCGCTACGAGGAGACCCAGGGCTTTTCCGGCACGTTTAACGCCTTCCACAAGGCACTCGCCCAAAGGCTGATCGAGAAGCATGACCTCCGCGGCAAGGACGTGCTGGAGATCGGTTGCGGCAAGGGTGAATTCCTGATGCTGCTGGCCGAACTTGGCGGCAATCGCGGGGTCGGCATCGATCCGGGCGTGCATGCTGACCGGATCCGTCCGGACCTCGCCGGACAACTCGAGTTCATTCCCGATTTCTATTCGGAGAAATACGCCGATCACAGGGTCGACTTCCTCGCCTGCAAGATGACGCTGGAGCATATTCCCGACGCGCAGGCCTTCGTCTCGACGGTGCGGCGCGGGCTCGGCGAACAGACCGGGGCCACGGTCTTCTTCCAGATCCCCGAAGCGCTCCGTATCCTGCGCGAATGCGCGTTCGAGGACATCTATTACGAGCATTGCGCCTATTTCTCGCCCGGCGCGCTGGCCCGGGCCTTCCGGCAGGCCGGCTTCGACGTGACCGATCTCGCCATCGAGTATGGCGAGCAGTATCTCACCATCGAGGCGCGACCGCGGGCCGAGGGCGCCGCGCCGACCCCGCCGCTCGCACTTGAGGATGATCTTGCCGAGCTGCGCGCCCTCGTCGCAAGTTTCCCTGCGCGCAGCGACGCTGCGCTCGCCAGGTGGCGCGGCGTGGTCGAGGCTGCGAAGGCCGCCGGGGAGACCATCGTGCTTTGGGGCTCGGGCTCCAAGGCGGTGTCCTTCCTCACCACCCTGAAGGTCGGGGATCAGATCGATTATGTCACCGACATCAATCCCTACAGGCACAATCACTTCATGCCGATCACGGCGCAACGCATCGTGCCGCCAGCCGAGCTTGCCGAGATCCGGCCCGACCTCGTGATCGTGATGAACCGCGTTTATGAGGACGAGATCCGTGCCGATCTTGCCCGGCTCGGGCTCAGCCCGCGCCTGATGAGCCTCTGACGGGGACGGCCATGGCGCGCCTGCTGCCCCTCTCGGCGATTGATCCGGACGCCTATGACGGGGTTCCCGGCGACAGGCGAACGCCCATGCAGCAGCATATCTGGGCCGAGGCCTATGCCGAGACCATGGCGCGTGGCGGCAGGGTCATGGTGTGCCTCGTCGGCCGGCCGGAGGCGCCCTGCGCGCTGGCACCGCTGGCGGTGCCCGTCGACGGTGCCCGCCGGCGGACACTGCTCGGAGCGGAAGACCTCTGGGAGTCGGTGGAGGTCGCCGCTGCCGACACCGCCGCGCTGAAGGTGCTGGCGCGGGAGCTCGCACGGACCGGCAAGCCGCTTCGTTTCGGTCATTACCCTGTGGACGGCGATTTCATCCGGTTTCTCCGGATCGCCCATGGCTGGCGGGGGATTGTGGTGATGAAGCCGTTCCCGAACGGCGCCATGCCGCGCATCGCGCTTGATGAAGGCTGGACCAATCCCGAGTCGAAGCTCACGTCTCGTCGGCGTTCGGACCTTCGGCGAATGATGCGGAACGCGGAAAAGTCCGGGGATGTACGCTTTGAGATACACGAGACCTTCGGCGACGACCTCGACCGGCTGCTCGATGAGGCGTTCGCGGTCGAGCGGAACAACTGGAAGGGCCGGGAGGGCACGGCCATGGCGACGGACGGTCAGAAGGGGGCCTTCTACCGCGCCTACGCGCACAAGGCGGCCGCAAGGGGCATCCTGCGCCTTTGCTTCATGCGGATCGATGGCGCTGCGGCGGCGATGCAGTTCGCTGTCGAGTGCGATGACGCCTTCTGGCTGCTCAAGATCGGTTATGATGATCGTTTCCGGCGCTGTTCGCCCGGCAACCTGCTGATGCGCGAAACCATAGCCCATGCCGCAGGCCGGGGGCTGTCCGGCTATGAGTTCCTCGGCAAGGAAGCGAGCTGGACAAAGCTCTGGGCGTCCGATGCGCGTCCGATTGCAGCGCTCAGGACCTATCCTTATACCCCGTCAGGGCTGACTGCGCTGGCGGGCGACGGGCTGGCATTGGCCATCGGGAAGATCCGGACACGGTTTGCGGCGCGGCGCGCCGGGACCGCCGGCAACGAACCCGGTGCGCAGGGCGAGGCGGCGGCGCATGCTTGAGATCGCGCGATCTGCAGTCATGCCAGTACTGAAATTCGCCACGCGCGGATATGTGGCCGGCGAGACGCTTGAGGATGCACTCGGGCTGGCCGGCCAGGTTGCCGGGCTCGGGTTCGGCTGCACATTGTGCTACTGGAACGACGGAACGGATGATCCGAACCGGGTTGCGGACGAATACTGCGCTGCGCTTGCCGGGCTGGGCGCGGCGGGCCTCGACGGGGCACTTGCGATGAAGCTGCCGGCGCTGTGGGAGCAGGCCGGGCCGGCGGACCGGGTGATCGCCACGGCCCGGGCGCACGGACTGCCGGTGATCATCGACTCCCATGATCCGCACAAGTCGGATGATATCATCCGCACGCTTGAGCGGGTCGGTCCCGACGGCATGGGCTGGGCCATTCCGGGCCGCTGGCGCCGCAGTCTTGCCGATGTCGAACTCGCGGTGGAGTCAGGTGTCCGGGTGCGCGTGGTCAAGGGCCAGTGGCCCGATCCCGACGATCCCGACATGGACATGTCCGAGGGCTACCTGCGCGTGATCGAGGCCCTTGCCGGGCGCGCCGGGATGGTCGGGGTGGCCACCCATGATGCGCCGCTGGCGGCGAAAGCTATGGCGATCCTGGCCGAGGCGGGGACGCCCTTCGAGCAGGAATTTGTCTACCCGCTGCCGGTGGCCCCGGCTCTCGCGGAGGGCGAACCGTACGGTGTCCCGGCCCGGCTCTACATCCCCTATGGCGCCGCGTGGCTGCCCTATTCGGTCTCGCGCGCCGTCTCCAATCCGCGGGTACTCTATTATCTCGCCCGCGACCTCTTGCTTGGCCGGCGTTTCAGGTGTCCGCCGCGCAGGACGGCCGGAGCGACGCTGTCCGGCTGAGCGGGGAGAGCAGTTCGCCATAGAGCGCGAGAAGGGCGTCGCGCCAGCTCTCGTGGGTGTGCGACAGGGTCCGGCAGACGCCGAAGCCGGCCTCGCTGGCCTTGCGCACGGCGGTGTCGTCGTCGAGGCGCCGGGTGGCGTCGGCGAGTGCGGCGGGCTTGCGTGCGGGGGCGAGGAAAGCGGCGCCATGGTCTGCTGCTTCGGCGGCGACGAAGGAGTCCGCAAAGGCGACCAGCGGTACCCCGCTCTGCAGCGCTTCAAGCGCAACCAGTCCAAAGGGTTCGGGCAGCCGGCTCGGCATGATGAGCCCGCGGGCCGAGCCGATCAGGCTGGCAATCTCGTGATGCTGGCGCCAGCCCGCCCACTCGATCTCCGGATAGGCGCGGCCGAGGCGGTCGCGATCGGTACCGTCACCGACGACCACGAGACGCCGACCGGCGGCACGGGCGGCTTCTGCGGCAAGATCGACACCCTTTTCCGACGAGACACGGCCGATGAAGAACAGCGCATCATTGGTCTCGGCCGGTACCCGGGTCTCGCTGAACGGCGCCACGGGGTTGCGCACCGTCCGCATTCGCTCCGTATTGACCCCGCCGCGCGCAAGCCAGGGCTCCATCGCCGGGTGGATCGGCGTCACCAGGGCGCGGGTATTGGCGAGGTCGAAGAGCCGGTTCTTGAGGAAAGCGCGGGTCGAACGGAAGGCCTTGTCGGCGCGGCCCCGCTTGTCGCAATGGGTCGCGAGGCAGGCGGCACTGAGCGGCTTCAGGCTGCACACCGACTCGGTCTGGAAGTTGAAATAGCTGATGGTCGGACAGACCAGCGCGAAATCGTGGGAGTGGATCACCAGCCGGTCCTCGACCGGGGCCAGGGCGCGGAACACCGCTGGCGACAGGATCTGCGCCCAGCCATGCAGGTGGTAGACCGTCCGCGGTGTGTCGAGCCGTGCAATCACGGAGCTGACCAGGGCGCGGGCGCTCGCATTGAACAGGCCACTGGCGACGCGCCGGCCGAACGGCTGGTCGAGCAGCGGCGCCCCGTGCAGCGCAACGAGTTCGACCCCTTCGGGCACCTCGGCCATCTCGCCCGCATCTCCGGTAACATAGGTGACGGCGATACCGGCGGCATGGAACAGGCGCGCGGACAGCAGGGCCAGCCCGGTGGCGCCGCCCTTCGCAGCCGAGCGGTCATTGAGGATGACGATCCGGTCGGGGGTCATGGGTGTCTCACTCCGCCTTGAGCCTGATGGGGCGTGCGCCGAAAGGGGGACGCCCAAAGGCGCGCCTGGCATCCAGAATGAAGCGACCGGTCCCGTCGGCGCCGGCATCGAGATGGTGGCACCCGGTGGTGCCACGCGCTCGGTCCGGCACGATCGTCCGGACTCGTCGCTCGCGATAGGTAGTAAGGGTGAGGTCTTCGACGGCCATGATCGAGAGGCCAAAGCCATAAAGCCCATAGCTGGTATTCTGACCCGGCCTGTAGAGCACGCCGTCGCGTGAAAAGAAGCGCCCGCCCATGCGGGCCCGTGTCGTATCGATGAGCACGGGATTGCGCGCATGCGGGACGAGGTCGGACAGGTCCGGTCCGCTCACCCGATAGATATGCAGCTCCCGGCAATAGTCCGGCAGGCGCCCAGATCCATGGCTGGTGAACAGCCACCAGGTCCCGGCGTGCTCGACGAGGCTGCTGTCGGCCGGGGCGGTTCCGTCGAGCGCATGGGCATGCAGCACCCAGCGATCGGGATAGGTCACGCAGCGCCAGACCTCGACCCGTCCCCGCTGGTGGGTTTCCGGCAGCATGTAGGTCTCGCCATCATGCGAGAAGACATGCGGGTAGGAGACGTGGATGGAGCCGAAATTCAGCGTCTGCTCGTCGACCAGCCGGTTTCCTGCCAGGCGCGAAGCCCGGATCTCGCCATGCGGCAGGCCCGCGCCGAAAGCCTCGTGGAACACCCAGGTCTCGCCTTTATGGGTGTGCAGGAAGGGATCGGCCCGGTGCTCGGTTCCAGGCTGTTCCAGCTCCGTCAGACCGGCTAGATCATGGGCGAGGATATCGCCCTCCCCGACCAGCAGCGACCAGCGACCTGGTACCGCACCGAAGCGGGCCGCGCCGCGGTCAATCATCTCGCGCGCAAGCCGCCTCGAGATGCAGCTGGCATAGGCCAGCGGGCGGCGGGCTGCGGACGGCGCTGACGCTGTGGTGTCGCCAGGCGCGGCGTCCGCCGCCGCCGGGTCCGGAGGCGAGAGGGCCAGCGGCGGCGGATCGACGGGTGCCAGATCCGCGGGTGGCAGTCCGAGCCGCGCGGCTTCGAGTTCGCGCAGGGTCAGCGTCGGCAGGATGTCCTCGGCAAAGGCGGTGTTGTAGCTGCCCACCAGCTTCGTGTTCGTCAGCGCCTCGGCAAGGGGTTCGGTGACGCCGCCCGATGTGCTGCGGGCCAGCGCGATACGGGTATAGGGCGCATCGGCGAGCACCGGCGCGAGGCCGTGGCCGGTGGCGCCGCAGTTCAGCAGGGGGCTATAGGACCAGATCTCGGTCTCGCGAAGCGCGAGGTCTTCAGCCAGCGGCTGGCGGGCATGGTTCAGCAGGATATCGGCCGGCTTGTGGCGCCGTGCCGATGGCGGGTAGTGCGGCAGCTCGCGCAGCGGCGTGAACCCCTCGCTGAGCCGGCGGGTTGCGCCGTGCGGGACAAGACGCGTCTCGAGCGCAAGGATCCGCTCCAGAATGGGCGATCGAGAGCGGTCGGCTGGGGCTGGCCGCGGCAGGGCGATGACGAAGGCGAGGTGGATCGTCTCGCGCGTGGCCAGCTGCTCGAACAGCCGGACTTCCCAGCTCTCGAACAGGGGATCTGCGTCGATCATGATGCCGACCCTCAGTCGGCCCGGCCTCTCACCATCCCCACGCATGCGACCCAACCTTTCCAGATGATCGGTGCAATACTTGTGCCGCGAAAACAATGTTTTGCACCCGTCGGGCGAGTTCTGCGGGACGGCAGGGACTGTGGGGTTATTCAGGTTGCCTTGGCCTGCCCGAGCAGTCATGTGTCAAGCCGTGCGGGGGCCGGGCCCTGTCCAGATTGCGTGGGATCAGACAATGCGGGCGCACATGATCAGGCCAGGCGAGTTACGCGCCGAGGACCTCGCGCGATGGCAGGAGATCATCGACGGCAGCTCGCTCTATCGGAGCCCGTTCTACAGTCCGCACTTCACTCTCGCGGTCGGCGAGACGCGGCGCGATGCGCGCGTGGCCGTGCTGGAGCGGGACGGAGAGGTCATCGGGTTCCTGCCCTGCCACCTGTTACGCGGCCGGGTGGCCAAGCCGATCGGCGGGCCGATCAATGATTACCAGGGTCCGATCCTCGACTGCGCCGCCCCCGTCGACGGCCCGGAACTGCTGAAGGCGTGCGGCCTCAGGGCCTATGATTTCAACCATCTCCCGGTGGCGATGAACGGACTGGCAGGCAGTGCCCATACCCGCTCGGTATCGCCCTTCATCGACCTTTCCGATGGCTATGAGGCTTATGTCCAGGGCCGTGGCAAGCCGCTGAAGAAGGTCCTGTCCGAAATGCGTCGGCGCACGCGCAACGCGGCACGCGACTTCGGCGGCGAGGTTGTCTTCACGGTACACGATCCGTCGCCTGATACGTATGCTGAACACGTTACCTTCAAGAACGCTTCGCTTGCCCGTGAGGGGGTGAAATCGACGCTGGATGTCGGCTGGGTCGCCGATACGCTGGAAATCCTGCGGACCACCCAGACGCCGGAATTTGCCGGGCTGATGTCGACCGTCCGCGCTGGAGAGACGCTGCTCGGCACGCATTTCGGTATAAGATCAGCCCGCGACTGGCACTGGTGGTTCCCGTCCTATGATGCCGAGCACCGCAAGTATGGCCCCGGCATCATGGTGATCCACGGCGCAGCCGAGGCAACTGCCGGCCTTGGCCTCGAGCGGATCGATTTCGGTCGCGGTAATTCAGAGTACAAGCTGGTGATGGGGACCGGACATGTCGACCTGTGCGAGGGCTCGATCGAGCGGGTCGCAAGCCCGGCGGGCGTGTTGCGCAAGGCGCAGAAGGGCATGCTCGGCCTGGCGCGTCCGTTGCCGCTGGGCCGCTATGAGAGCTATCCGCGCCGGGCGCTTGCGCGCCTGATCTCGGGCATGCAGCTGCCCGGGACATGAGACGGTCGGAACTGTCCTTTAGAGGACCGGCAACCTGTACCGCGCCGGCCGTGGCCTGGCTGGCGATCGGGCTTGGCGTGGTGACAGCTGCGAATGTCTGGCCGCTCGATATTGTCCCCATAGAGGCCTGGTCCGCCCGGGCGGCAGCCATACTCCACCAAGGCGTGGATATCGGGACGCTGCGCACCGTGCTGGTCTGGGTCGTGCTTGGCGGTCTGGCTGCCGTGGCCTTTGCCGGGGTGCAGCGCTGGCGGTCAAGAGCGCTTGTTGCAGGCGGGCTCCTTGCGGCCGCGCTGGCGATCGAATGGCTGCAGGTGATGGCGGCCGCACGGCATCCGAGCTTTGCTGACGGGGTGCTGTCCGGGGTCGCGGGCGGATTGCCCGTGCTGCTGGTCCGGCCGTCAAGCGCCGCGCTTGGCCGGTGGCTATGGGCGCTGTCGGCGCTGGCCCTTGCGGCGATGCTGGTGGTGCTGCCGGCACTCGCGCTGAAGGCCGCCGCGCGCCAGCCGCTGGCCAACTGGAGCACCGGCTTTCCCCTCGTCGCGGGGGCCGAAGCCAATGGCCAGCGTGTCTGGCAGGGCAGCCTGGGCACGGTGCAGGTCTTCGCCCGCCCGCTCGGCAGCGACGCACTCACCCTTCTGACCGGCCTACCGGACGGGGAGGCGGCCCCTGCGCTGGCGGATCCGGACGTTGCCAGGCGGCTGGGCGAGGTGTTCCGGCATACGATTGACGGCCCTGCACCAGGCGCCGGGACGCCGTTGCTGACGGGCAAGGCGGCCGATGACATGGTCGGGGCGATCCAGGCCGGGGGCGGTTTCGCCATCGTGCTCACGGCAACCCCTCAGCGGGCCGACCCGCACGGCCAGCCACGCCTGCTCACGCTGTCGCCGGATCCGTACCGCCGGAATGTCACGATCGGACAGGAGGGCGCCGATCTCTACGTCCGCATCCGCACGCCGTGGAGCGGGACGAACGGCACCCGGCAGGGGCTGAGCGTCTGGCCGAATGTCTTTGCTGCCGGCGGGCCCCGCCGGATCGGGGTGCGCCATGACGGCAAGCAGGTCGAGGTGTTCGTGAACGGCCAGCGGGCGGGCGCACCGGTCGCGCTCTACCGGCCACGGCTGGACCTAGGGCATGACGGGCCGGCCGGCGACCTCGCTCTGGTTGCATTGCTATGCGGCGCCACGGGAGCACTGGCGGGGATCGTTGCGCCTCGCGTGCCGGTCTGGCTCGGCGCCCTTGTGCTGGCACCGGGCCTCGTCGCGCAGACCGTCCTCGGTCCCCCGGCTGGCATGGTCTGGACGCTGTGTCTCGTCCTGGCGGGCGTCGGCGTAGCGCTTGCAGGGCTGGCCCTTGCCGACCTCGCGCGGGCCCGGCTCGCCGAACCAGGGGCCGGTGCCGGGCATGGAAAGGGATGAGCAGATCGCCATGGGCATGAACGTTGCGGTGATAGTGGCAACGCTGGGGCGGCGGGCCGAGGCCCAGGACCTGGTTGCTGACCTGCTGGCCCAGACCCGGCGGCCCGACCGGGTGGTTTTCTGCGTCGTCGATCCCGATGATGCACCGGACTGCACCGGGGCTGACGGCTTCGAAGTCCTGCACTGCGACCGCAAGGGCAGCTGCGCGCAACGCAATATCGGCATCGACCATGTTGCGGCCGGGACTGACCTGCTGGTCTTCTTCGATGATGACTTCATCCCGGCACCGGACTATCTCGAACATCTCGTCGCGCGTTTCGAGGCCGATGCCGACCTGGTCGGTGCGACGGGGCTCGTGGTGGCCGATGGTGTCACCGGGCCCGGGCTGAGCCGGCAGGACGCCCTAGCCGCGATCGCTGCGCATCGGACAGCTTTTCCGGGCGGCGACATGGCCGAGGACCCGCGTCTCGGTCTTTATGGCTGCAACATGGCCGTGCGAATGGATGTGCTGGGCGCTGCGCGGTTCGACGAGACACTGCCGCTTTACGGCTGGCTGGAGGATCTCGACCTCACCGCACCGCTGCGCAACAGGGGCCGCCTGGTGCGATGCCGGCGTCTGGTCGGTGCCCATCGCGGCGTGAAGCGGGGGCGCACCTCGGGGGTCCGTTTCGGCTATTCGCAGATCGCCAACCCGGTCTATCTCTTGCGAAAGGGTACGGTGCCGCGGCGCTACATGGTCGAGAACATGACCCGCAATTTCGCAGCCAACACGCTGCGGGCGCTGCGGCCGGAGCCTTATGTCGATCGGCGTGGGCGGCTCAAGGGCAATCTCATCGGCCTGGCCGACCTGCTGCGGGGCCGGTCTTCACCGACCCGGATCCTCGATTTCTGACCCTGCCTGCGACCTGGCAAGCGCTGTGTCGATGGCTTCGGCACAGCGGGCAATTCCGGCCCGCGTATCAGCCAGAACGGCGGCGTGCTCGCGGGCATCGATCGGTGTGGCGAGGGCCTGCGATAGCCGAGTGGCCACGTCGGCCGGGTCCGGCGGGCTGGCGTCTGCAACGAATGGCAATCGCCCGACCGACTCGAACCAGGCCGGCAGTTTCGCATCCCAGCCGAGCCCCACCGAGGGAATCCGGTAGGCATAGGCAACAATGTTGGCATGCAGGCGATGGGCGATCAGCCCGTCCATGCCGGCGATCGTGTTGACCAGGGCAGCCGGTTGCAGCGGCCGGGCGGCGCGGCTGCACCCCTTCGCCATGTCCGGACCGAGACGCGCCTGGATCCGGGTCAGGAAGGCCTCATCATCGGCCGCACCATTGGTGAAGAACCGGACATGGTAGCTCGCTCTCGTGAGGTGCCCGGCCAGTGCGGCCCAGAAATCGATCGCCGAAGCCGCATCGAAGCCCCTGTCCTCCCCATGCAGGGCAAGCGTATTGGGATGGGTAATGCCGACACCGACAACCGGACAGGACCGTGGTCCGGCAGATGGTGCACGCGACTGCGCGCCATAGACCTCGGCGGCCAGCAATCCCGGGTCACGGCAGAGCGATGCGGCCGGCAATCCTGCCCCTTTCGTGTGACGATCCCAATTCGCCTGCGAGCGCGCATCGCGGACCGCCACGTGAACAAGGCCCGACGCCCTGAAAGCCTCCAGGAACTGGCGCTGGCCTGCCCTGGTCCAGCTTCCCGACACGCCAACGGCAAAGATTGCGGCCCGGCTGCCGGTGGCGCTCGCCTCATCGAGACAGGCTGCAATCTTCTGGGAGAAATTCAGCCCCGCATCGGAGAGCAACTGACCGCCGCCGATGATCACCGCATCGGTGCCTTCCAGCTGCCCGGCCCACCGGGCGCGGTACCGATAGCGGACCAGAGCTCCGATGAGCCACGCGAGGGCCGCGTCCCGCAACCGTGTGGGCAGGACCGAGAGGGCAGACAGCACCAGGCCGCGTCCGTTGTCGCCGCCATCGGCAAAGGCGGTACGGCCGGCGAGGTCGACGGAGGCAAGGTCCCAGCCCGGGCGCATGCTTGCGAGGGCCAGTTCGAGACAGTCGGCGATAACGCCATCGCCGAGATTGGGGCTGTACTTCACATTGAGGAGGCGGACGCGGGTCATCGCAGCGCGCCAATGGGCGGCGGTACCGGTCCGCGATTGGCGCCCGCGCCCATCAGGGGCGGCAGCGGGCGATGGGTGGTGGCGGCGCGCGCAACGATCCGGCGCCGTGCGACATAGGCAACCGCGACGATGGAGAGGAAGACGATGCCGGGATCGAGCGAGGTCGCTGCGACGAACTGCATGGACAGCATGACGAGGGCAGCGGTGAAAGTGGCCCGATAGGCGATGACGGTCTCTGATATGGCCGGGTCGGCGCGGTCGAACCATGGCAGTGGACGAAGCAGGGTCAGCCAGTAGAAGGCAAGGAAGCCGACCAGGCCTGGTACGCCGACACTGCCGAGGATCACCGGCAGGAGACCGTTCGACCGGATCGAGCCGAGCCCTGCGCCAAAGCCCCAGGTATCAAGAAAGGCGACGAAGCCGCGCTCGGCCCAGTAGGCGCGTTCAAGGCCCGACGCGCTGGTCGATTTCGAGAAGATGAGGCTGTCGAGCACCTTGGCGAAGAAATCCCCGAGAGGCGTGGCCGCCACGGCGACGACAGAGGCCATGAGTATGACAAGCCCCCCCAGTAGCGCCGGAAGGACAACCTGCCTGCGTGTCCGTCCGAAGAGGAAGTCTTGCACCGTGCGCGTCCCGAGCACCACCGTCATCACGCCGAGGCCAAGCAGGGCGGTCGAGGACAGGGCCATGATCGCAAGGCCGAGATTGGCCAGCGCGAGGGCGCCGCTGAGCCCGTCGCGCCGGTCGAGGAAGACCGAGGCCGAAAGCGCGGCGAAGGCTGCACTGAAGGAGCCGAAAGCCGACGGTTCGGGAAACCCGCCAATCAGGCGGTCAGCGCCGTGCAGCCCCCAGTCGGGACTGATCGCATACCCGGCCGTGCGGACATGCTGCAGGATCATGTCGAGGCGGAGGAAGTCGAGCGTACCGAGCACGACATTCACCGCTGCAGCGCCAAGCAGGGCATTGATGATGAAATCCGGCCCCCGCTCCTTCGCAATGCGGAGCAAGACGAGGAAGAAGCCGAAGCTTCCCCAGAGATAGGCCGTCTGGGAGATATTGGAGGGCTGTGGCTGCAGCGGCATCAGCGTCGTGTAGAAGAATTCGCTGACCCGCACGCCGGTCACGGCCTTGCGGACGATGATCACCTCGATCTCGTTCATCAACAGGCGCGGCATGATGAACGCGGTCAGCGTGGCGTAAATGCAGACGAGCAGGAACACCAGCGAGACCGGCGACAGGATGAGGGGCTTGCGCGGGCGTCCCAGCACATGGGCAAGCACGGCGATACCCGTACACAACGCGGCCGTGACATTCAGCGCCAGCAGGGACAGTCCGCCCACGCCGGTGAGGTTGACGACGGCAGCTGTGCCAAACGGGCTCAGCAGCAGCGTTGCAAAGACGGCATAGTGAAGGCCGCGGGTCAGGGCTGCCGCCCAGATACCGACCATCAGAATGCCCGCGATAGACACATCCATGAAACGACGCCGCCCTGATCCTGAAACTAGCTTCTGTCCGGCAATGCAAGGGCAGCACCAGTACAGGGCCTGATCATCCTTTTCGTGCAGGAAGTCCAGCTTCAAGGACAGGTGCGGCGTGCTGAATTCAATCAGGCTGCATACTTGTCCTTTGCAGACTCCACTGTTTGGGGATTTGCCTCACCATCGTTTCGATTTCGGTCTAGGGCATGTGTGTCATCCGTGGTGCTGCGGACGGTTCAGAGCGGCCGGTCTGGCCTCCTTCTTGAAGAGGTCCAGGGCGGACGAGCAGGCCGGGCGGAATACCCGGCCCTGCTTCCGTGACAGGCGGGGATGACCTTGGCAGGTGGGACAATGAGCGTGGAAAGCACATCAATGACGCAGCCGGGCGGGTTCGACGACGGTATCGACCTGCGCGGGATCTGGTTTGTCCTGCTTCGCCGGAAATGGGTTTTCCTTGGCACCGTTGCGGCCGTGATGGCGCTGACGATGCTGGTCTCGTCCCTGATCGAGACCGTTTACACCGCCAGCGCAAAGATCATTCTTGACCGGCCCGCCGTGGAGATCATGGACGAGGAAGTCACCGCGACCCCGCTTCCCGATTCGACCGCGATCGACACCCAGGTCCAGCTCTTCACCTCCCGATCGCTGCTCGCCGACCTCGTCCGCAAGCTCGATCTCGTCAACGATCCGGAATTCAACCCCTACCTCGAAGCCGAAAACTCAGGGGATGTGTCCTGGCTTGGCACAGTGCTCGGGCGCCCGCCGGGCCGGCGTGCCGAAGCGGAAGCGGCGATACCTGCCGGAGCGGACGAAGCCGGCGATGCAGGCGGGGTTGCCCCTGCGCCACTTCCGGCAGAGGCGCAGGTGCCCGCGGAGGTCGCCGCCAGCGCCTCGGCGCCTGTCCAGCTCGCCGCAGACGCCCCGGTCGCGGCATCGGCCGGGGATCCGGACCTGTCCGCGCCGGATGATGCGCCTGTGGCGGCCGGCGCGACCGGCACCGACGCGCCGGATGAAGCTGAGACCGAAGCCGAACGACTGGCGCGGGAGGCGCGCGAACGGACCGAATTCCAGGCCACCATTGATCGCGTGCTGAATTCGGTGAATGCCTACCGGGACGGGCTGACCTTCGTGATCGCCGTGACCGCCTCGTCCCAGGATCCCGAAAAGGCGGCCGTCCTGGCAAATGCGCTGGCCGAGGTCTATATCGCCGACCAGCTTCGCTCGAAGGTCTCCTCGACGCGGCAGGCGGGGGACTGGCTGACTGATCGTCTCGGAGTGCTGCGGGACGAGCTCCAGAAGGCGGAAAAGGCGGTCGAGGACTACCGCATTGCCAACAACATGGTCGATGCGGGCGGGATGACCCCGGTTGAAGCGCAGATCGCGGAACTGACCGGCCAGCTTGTGCAGCTCGAGACCAATCTCGCCGAACAGCAGGCCCTGATGGAGAATATTCTTGCCGCCGCCGGTCCCGGAGGGCTCACGAATGCCACCACCACGGCCATTGATTCCACCCTGCTTACCCAGCTGCGCGGCGCGCGGGCGGCGGCAACCCGCGACATCGCCGATATCCGCTCGACCAAGGGCGCCTCGCACCCCGATACCGTGCGGGCGGAGAAGGAACTCGCCGATCTCGACGGTGCCATCGACGAGGAGATTGCCCGCATCATCGCCCGTCAGGAAGCGAGCCTGAGCGTTGCACGCCAGCGCGTCGCCGATGTACAGGGCAAGCTGGCCCAGCTCCGCAACGAGCAGGACCGGGACAATCTTGCGCTGATCCGCCTGCGGCAGCTGGAGCGGGAGGCCGGTGCCCGCCGCTCGGTCTACGAGGCGCTTCTGACCCGGGCCGAAGAGGTCAATGAACAGGAACTGCTACAGAGGGCCGACGCCCGCATTCTGTCACTCGCCGAAGCGCCATCGCTTCCGAGTGCACCGAACCACAAGATCAACCTGCTGATCGGCGGACTCGCCGCGCTGGCACTGGGCGCCATCATCGTTCTGCTGCTGGAACTGTTCGAAAGCGGCTTTGCCAGCGGTGACCAGGTGGAAAAAACGCTCGGCCTGCCGATCCTGGCCGCCGTTGCCGAGGCGCCGAAAAGGTTCGGTCTGCGGGGACGCAACACCCACGAGCTGGCAGACTACATGGCCGACAAGCCTCAGTCCGCCTACACCGATTCCGTGCGATCGCTCTACTCTGCGCTGCATCGCAACCGGCCGGGCGACCAGTCCCTGTCACTTGCCGTGACCTCGACCCTGCCGGGCGAAGGCAAGACCTCACTCAGTCTCAGCCTGGCCCGGCTCGCGGCCAGCCAGGGCGATCGCGTGGTCATCATCGATGCCGACCTGCGCCGGCGCTCGATCACGAAAGTGGTCGGCAAGGACTCACTGCTTGGTTTCCGCGATGCAATGGACGGCAAGGTCGATCCGCGCGACATCCTGCTGCGGGATCCCAAGTCGGGGGCCATGATCCTGCCTGCCACGACAGCCCTGAGCGACCAGATGGCGGTTCTCCTGCAGCCGGCCTGCCGCGCCGTGTTCGACGATCTCAAGCGCGATTTCGACCTGATCATCATCGATTGTCCGCCGGTCCTGCCGGTGATGGAAGCCCGGACCATCGCCAGTGCGGCGGATGCGACCATCTTTGCCATTCGCTGGCGCCAGACTCACCAGAATGCCGTCCGCCAGGCGGTACGACTGCTGCTGAATGAAGGCGCCGTCGTTCTTGGCGGAATGCTGACGCGGACCCATCTCCGCACGCTCGCACTCTATGACGGGATGGGCGCGCGTCACTACAACAAGTACGCCTCCTATTATCGCAACTAAAGCACCGGTCTTCCGGTCCACTCCAGACCGTCGCTTTACTCCCCTGTTTTTGCGCAACTATCCGTTCGTAAACGATACCGTTTGCTCCGAAGTTGCTGTAGGGCCTGTTCATCCGAATTTGAGCCGCCTGGACACTGGCCTTTTGCGCCAGGGCTGCGCCGTCTGCGCGGGCAATCGATTCACTGGATCGAGTGCTTGGCCCGTTTGACCCTCCCGGCATACTCGCATGCTGGTCCGGCCTGCTCCTGTCCCTGACAAAAAATTCCAGCGCTCAATCGACCCAGATTCGGATGAACAGGCCTTCAAGGCAGTCGGTCAGGAACGGGGAGCCCTGGCGAGTGCGTCCCGAACCATGCCTGCGATCTCGCGGCAGGCGGCGTCGGCTGCCGGCGAGGCGCCAGTGAAGGCGGTGAAGCCATGGGCGAGGCTGTCATAGCACTTGTAGACGACATCGACGCCGGCCGCATCGAGCCGACGGGCATAGGCCGCGCCCTCATCCACCAGCGGATCGAACCCCGCCGTGACGATCACGGCCGGTGGCAGGCCTTCGAGGTCCATTTCCTGTCCGGGAGAGATGCGCACATCGGCAGGGTCCTGGCCCTCTGGCAGGTAGTGGTTCATGAACCAGCGCATGGTCTCGGTATCCAGCGGATAGGCTTCGCCATAGGTGACGTGCGAGGGGCTCTCCTGCGAGACATCGACGGCCGGGTAGATCAGGAGCTGCAGGGCGGGCAGGGGCAGGCCATGGCGACGGGCATCCTGGGCGATGATCGCCGCGAAATTGCCCCCCATGCTGTCGCCGCCAATGGCCGCTTCGCCGGCCGGCGCCCCCAGTGACGCCGCGTTCTTGAGCGTCCACTCATAGGCGGCCTGGCAGTCATCGAGCCCCGCCGGCCATTTGTGCTCGGGTGCAAGGCGGTAATCCACCGACACGACCGGCGCCCGGACGAGACGGGCCAGGATGGTAACGAAGGCGTGGCAGGTCTCGAGATCGCCGATGACCCCGCCGCCGAAATGGAAATAGGCGATGGCCGGCATCGCCGGATCCTGGTCGTCGGGCCGGTAGATCCTGACCGGCACCTCGTGACCACCGTGAGACATCGTCTCGTCGCGCCATGTCACCCCCGGCTCCGGCGGGGCAGCCAGCATGGCCAGTCCGGCCGCCGAGGCGGCCCGCCCCGCCTCTGCATCCAGCGAGGACATGGGCGGCTGACGGCTGGCGCCATGGGCGAGGATCTGGGTGTGCGGGTCGAGAACGCGCCCACCAATCTCGACGGGTCGGCCACCTGAAAGCCGGACAAGCCAGCTCGGCGGCAGTTTCAACATCAGCCTGACAAGGGTCGTCTGAATGTTCATCAAAGGGCTCCCCAGCACATGTTGCGTCCGTCCGTTCGCTCGATTGGCCCCTCGGCCGGTCAGTCAGTCACCGGACGCGCCAATGCCGACGCCGCCCACGCCGAACAGGAGCAGGTTCGCGGCGAAGTCTGCGGTCGCGGCCGGATCAACGGGCCGCCGCGCCAGCATGTGGTCGCCCATTTCGCGGGCAATGCCAACGGCAGCCGCCGTGAGGTAGTCGGTGTCAAGCTCACCGGACCGGTCATTGCCCAGGACGCGGTCGAGATCGCTGCGGATCTCATCGATAACGGCCTTCAGCTCCGGTGTGTCGACGCGTACCCCGATCAGCGCCATGTGCGGGACGCCGGACTCGATCGCGTCGGCGTTTTCCGTGGCCAGGAAATGGAAATAGGCCCGGTAGGCAATCCGGATATAGGTCTCGAAACTCGTCGCCTCGCAGCGCACCGCATTGAGCCGCTCGCCGAAGCGACGCGCCGAGTCGCCGGCAATCGCCTCGAACACCTCTTCCTTCGACTTGAAGTAATTGTAGAACGTGCCGGCTGCGAGATCGGTTTCCCGGATGATGTCGCGCACCGTTGCGACATCAAAGCCCAGCCTGGCGAAGACCCGCCGGCCGGCATCGAGGATCGCTGCACGATTGGCCGCCTTGGCGCGGGCGCGGCGGCCGGTCGCCCCGGGAGCGCTATCGGGATCGGCCGCCGCCGCTATGTCGTTGGAATCGGTCATGTGTCCGACATGGCGCCAATCCTGACGCTCCGTCAACTTGCCACATCGCCTGCGCGAAACGCGCTGTCGCGCCGGACGGCGACGAAAACGCCCCAGGCCACATCGAGCAGGATAAGGCCGAGGACCCCGACCAGCGGATCGCCCAGCGCCACCATCGCTCCGAACCCGGCAAACAGCCCGATATGCAGAACGATGATCCTGCCATAGGGCGCCATCATGGTCGTATTCACCGCTTGAGGGCCGGAAAAGCGCATGTCCTGCACTGTTGCGAGCAGGTGCCACGCCAACAGCGCCGACGCGATCACGCCGATTCCCGGCGCGCTGCCGAGGAAGTGCGAGACCAGGCTCAATGGTGTCGGGAACGCCGCCGGCTCGGCACCACTTCCCATTGCCGCCAGCACGTCGAGAAAGACCCCGTGCACAAAGCAGAACAGGCCGTAGTGGACCGTGAAGAAGGCCCCGCCGAGCAGCGCTGCGGCAAGCGAGCCGATCCCGCTGCGCGCGCCGTCGGCCAGCATGCGGAAAAGGGTCACTGCCCCAATGATCACATTCTCGATCCAGTAGAGAAACACCAGCGGCGCCGCCCCCCAGCCGAAGGCAAGGACGGCATAGATCGGCAGCAGGTCCGCTATCAGTCCCATGAGTGCCACCGGGTCGCGATAGACCCGCAGCACCTGTGACGGGTCGATCCCCATCACGGGGCGCTGCCGGCCTGCGGTCCCGATGTCGCCTGCGGCGCTTCGGCAACCAGCAACGGGTCAAAAGCCGGCAGGGCGAGCGGGTCGGCTGGCGCCAGCCCGAATGAGCCGCGGCGTCCCCAATGGCCGGTCAGGACTTCATAATGAAGGTGGACCCCTGTCGCATTGCCGGTCTGGCCCATGCGGCCGATCGGCTGGCCGAAGCCCAGCTGCCTGCCGGGGCGGATATCCTCCCGGAAGGCAGCGAGATGCGCATAGCGAGTGTAGACGCCGTGGCCATGGTCGAGCGTGACATACCAGCCGAAGCCGGTGCCCCAGCGGGCTTCGCGGACAATGCCGGGCGCAGCCGAATAGACGGTACCGGCGGGCCGGGCCACAAGGTCGATCCCCTCGTGCACGCGGCCGCCCCGCGGTCCGAATCCCGAGCTCAGACAGACATCATTGACCGGTGCCGCCGCCAGCACGACCCGCCCGCGCGCCACCACCAGCGGGCTGAAATTCACGACGAAACCGACGGGATCCACCTGCGGCGCGTTGCTCAGCTGGCGGCGGCAAAGGCGCAGCTCGGTATTTGGCTGGAACGGTCCCTGCGCGCTGCGGTCACTTGGATCCACGGGTCCAGCCGGCGCCTGTGTGGCGCCGGGCGGCGGGACGACGCGGGACCAGTCGGTGGGCGAGGAAGGCTGGCTGGCGCAGGCCGCGAGCCAGAGCGGCACACTGCTGAAGAGAAGCGCGCGCGCGGCGCGTCGCCTGCCCTCGTCTCCTGTTCCGGTCGGCCGGCCCTGCGCCTCGATCCTGTCCATGCCTGTCACCTGCCATCGCCGCGCCGGGTCCGCCACTGGTCACAGCCTCAAGCATGCGGGGGCAGTCGCGGCCAATCGTTTCTGCCTGGACAGGAGTATCGCACACCGTCCTCAACCGGACATGAATGCAAACGGTCAGTTTGGTACGGTGTTGGTGAGGTCGGCGTCGATCGTCAGGATCGCATCGGCGCGGGATGGTGTGTAGGCCGGCAGGTCCAGCGGATTGTGCGGCGTCAGGCCATAGGCCCGCGACGGCCCCCATTTGCCTGTCAGAACCTCGTAGTGGAGGTGGACACCGGTGGAGTTGCCGCTGTTGCCCATTCTGCCCAGCGTTTCGCCGAAGCCCAGCGCCGTGCCGGGCTTCACCGTCTTCGCGATCGTTTCAAGATGCGCATAGCGGGTAAAGACCCCGTGGCCATGGTCGATCACCACATACCGGCCATAGCCGCGTCCCCACCCCGCCTCGCGCACAATGCCGGGACCGGCTGCGAAGACCGGGTCACCCCGGTGGCCACTGAGATCGATACCCTCGTGCGTGCGTCCCGCCCTTGGGCCGAAGCCGGAGCTCATGCAGGCATTGTTCACGGGCGCTGCGGCGAGCGCTACCCGGCCACGCGCGAGGACCAGCGGAACGTAGCTGCGAACGTACCGCGCACTGTCGAGTGCTGGCGCGTTGGACAGGCGCCTGAAACAGACCTGCAGGTGCGTATTCGGGCGGAAGCTGCCGAACCGCGCCCGGACTGCCGTCTCCGCCGTGAGTGCGGGCCTCGCCACCTTCCCGAGGACGGGCTGCATGTCCAGCGTGCGCACGTTCCGCGGCACACTGCGATCAGCGCCGCTGTCGTGCAGCGTGAACGTCACCGGCTGGAGGGATGCCTGTCCCGGCGCCTCGGCCAGGGCTGGCGCGCCTGTGACCATGGCGCCGCCCATCAGGGCCGCTGTCCAGCGCCGCCATGAGGGGGCCATGTCCGGTCTGCCTGATACCTGTTCCAACCGGTCTGTCATGCGCCGCTGCCTCGCCTGCTTCCTGCCAATACATTGCCGCAAAGCAGGAAATGGGCCGAAATCGCGACGAGCGCTTGTTAACCTTTGGAAAGGTCGTCAAATTGACGCATCTGCCCGCCGGGCGCCCGAAGCGTCACAAGGCGTTGGCAGGGACCCCGGTCCGTTTCGCCCCCCGCTGGATTTCCTTCATGAGATCCGCGCAGTAGCGATTGAAGTCGACCTGCATCGTGTGGCGGGCGGACGGGTAGAAATGACCGGCATGGGCTGCTTCGTCAGCAGCGATTGCAGCCTCCATCTCGCGCGCCGGCGGCAGGGCGTAGGTGCCGTCAATGGCGCGCGCGACAAGCTTGGATTGCTGCTCGGCAAAGTTCACCAGCGTCGGGAGCGGCTGCGCGAGGCCGAGGAAGAACAGCGTCTCGAAGCTGGGCTTGACCATGCGCTTGTACAGCGGAAACCGGTTCTCGACCGGGGTCAGTGCCGGCTCGGTGAAGAAGGGAAACGAGACATTGTAGCCCGTCGCCCAGATAATGGCGTCGAGCGGTTCACGCGTGCCATCGGCAAAGATGACGCCGTCCCCGTCGAGCCGCTCGATGGCTCCCCTGGGCAGGATGTCGCCACAGCCGACGCGCGTCAGGAATTCGCCCGACACCGAGGGATGGGCGTCGAGCGGCTCATGGTCAGGCTTGGGCAGGCCGTAATCTTCCATGTTGCCGATCGTCTTCCGGATCATCCGCCGGGCCAGCGCGCGGCCAAGCCCCGGCGGCATCCAGGCCGGCAGGGCAGCCTTGTCGCCAGGCTGGCCGTTCATGTATTTCGGCAGCACCCAGACCCCGCGGCGCATCGAGACGAACAGCCGCTCGGCAAGCGGGCGCTGGGACAGTTCCGACGCAATATCCATGGCGGAGTTGCCGGCGCCGACCACGAGCACGCGCTTGCCGCGGAAGTCATAGGGCTCGAACGGGTCGCGATAGGTGTGCGAGTGCACCTGGTAGCCCTCGAAGGTGCCCGGATATTCGGGCCAGCGCGGATCCCAGTGGTGGCCATTGGCGACGATCAGGTGCGAATAGCTGCGCACCTCGCCGGTGCCGAGCGTGACCGACCAGCGCCCGTCCTCCTCCGGGCTGGCATGCTCGACCTTTGTGTTGAAGGTGATCGTCTCGCGCAGGCCGAAATGGTCGACATAATCGTTGAAGTATCGGAACAGCTGGCTGTGGTGGGGAAAGTCCGGCCAGTCATCCGGCACCGGATAGTCCTCGAAGGCCAGCCGCCACTTCGAAGTGTCGATATGCAGGCTCTCATAGCAGGAGGAGTGCCCGTTCGGATTCCTGAAGTACCAGTTGCCGCCGATATTGTCGGACATCTCGAAGCAGTCATAGGCAACGCCATGATCCTTCAGCCGCTTGGCCATGGTGAAGCCGGAACAGCCTGCTCCGATGATACAAACCTTTCGCGCCCCGGCGCGTGCCTGACCCATGCAGTCCTCCCGGATGTCCGCTTGTTTGCATTGCGGTAATGGGATGGTATCGGCGGTCGCCTCAAGGTCAATCCACCGAAAGGGCCCGCACCGCATGAGCGAGACCGAATCGCCCCTCCTCAAGGCCATTCAGCAGCACGCCCATCTCGCCATGGAGGGCGTGCCCTGGGCCCATGCTCTCGGCTTTCGCATCACCGGTGTGGAGCGTGCGCGCGCCTTCGCCGAAGCGCCCTGGCGCGAGGATCTTGTCGGCGACCCCGACAACGGCGTGATCGCCGGCGGCGTCATCACGGCCCTGCTCGACAATCTGTGCGGTGTGGCGATCTCGGCCGCGCTTGATGAGTTCAAGTCCATGGCCACGCTCGACCTGCGCATCGACTACATGCGCCCGGCTGAACCGCGACGGGACATCATCGCCGAAGCCGAATGCTACCACCTCACCCGCTCGGTCGCCTTCACCCGGGCCTGGGCCTATCACGACACGCGCGAGCGCATCATCGCAGCGGCCACCGGCGCCTTCGCCCTCAACGATCCTGCACGCTGGAAGGCCGGTGGCGCCGCGCTGGCCGCCTCGGGCAACCCTGCGGGGCAGGCCGAATGACCCGCGCCGACAAGCTGCAGACCTTCCTGACCGGGACGCCCTTTGCCCGCACCCTGGGTGTCGTCTGTGAAGTGCGTGGCGACGAGATGACCTCGATCCTGCCCTTCCAGGAGAAATTCATCGGCAACAGTGCGATCCGGGCGCTGCACGGCGGCGTGATCGGCGCCTTTCTCGAACTGACGGCCATGGCGCAGGTCTTCCTGCTGACCGAACTGGACCGCCCGCCCAGGCCGATCGACCTCACGGTGGATTACCTGCGCTCGGGACGGGCCGAGGACCTGTATGGCCGGGCTGTGGTGGTCAAGCTCGGTTCGCGCATGGCGACGGTCCGCGCCGAGGCCTGGCAGACCGAGCGGTCACGGCCGGTGGCCATGCTGCGCGCGCAATTCCTCGTGTCTACGCCGCCGTCCCAGCCATGAGCGCCGCAAAGCGGGCAAACAGCACGTAGCTGTCCTGGGGGCCGGGCGAGGCTTCGGGGTGGTGCTGCACCGAGATGATCGGCTTGCCCCTGACCACCAGCCCGGAATTTGAGCCGTCGAACAGCGAGCGGTGACTTTCCTCGACCCCGTCCGGAAGCGTTGCGGCATCGACGGTAAAGCCATGATTCATCGACACGATCTCGACCCGCCCCGTGGCAAGATCCTTGACCGGATGGTTCGCGCCGTGATGGCCCTGGTCCATCTTGCGGGTCTCCGCTCCGAGGCTCAGCGCCAGCAACTGGTGGCCGAGACAGATGCCGAGCAGCGGCAGGCCGCTGTCGACCAGTGCCGAAACCAGCGGCCCGGCCCGCTTCACTGTCGCAGCCGGGTCGCCCGGCCCGTTCGACAACACCACACCATCCGGCTCAAGCGCGGCGATCTCGCCGAACCCGGTATCGCCCGACACCACGGTTGTCCGGGCCCCGATGGCGGCAAGGTTGCGCAGGATGTTCCGCTTCACGCCGAAATCGACCACGACGACATGGAACCGCGGTTCCACGAGGCTGGGAAATGCATTGTCCGTCGACCACAATCCCTCCTTGTGCACGAAGGCGTGTGGAGCGGCGACGTCGGCGGCCAGGTCTGCAGCCTCGATGCCGTCCCAGGCGCGGGCCGCCGACAGCAGGGCCTCGAGGTCGATGTGCCCGTCGGGATCATGCGCGATCGCCGCCTTCTGCATGCCGTTGGTCCGGATCCGCACGGTGAGCGCGCGCGTGTCGATACCGGACAGGCCGACAATGCCGCGTGCGGCCAGCCAGGCATCGAACGTCCCGGAGGCGCGCCAGTTCGAGGGCGATGTGATCGGCGCCCGGAACAAGGTTCCCACGGCGGCCGTCTCGGCCGGTGCCGAACTGTGTTCGACATCCAGCGCATTGGTGCCGACATTCCCCACATGCGGGAAGGTGAAGAGCACGATCTGGCGGGCATAGGACGGGTCGGTCAGGATCTCCTGATACCCGGTAATCGCCGTGTTGAAACAAAGCTCTCCAACCGCTGTTCCGGTGGCTCCGGCGCCCCGACCCGTAAAGATGCTCCCATCCGCCAGCGCGATTGCACCCGTGAAGCGCGAAGGTGCTTGCATGAAATCTTTGTAAATCATAGGTAATGCTGTTCCCTTCGGATTTGCCAAAGCTTAACTCTTGTCGCCGAAGGCTCGGGGGAATTAGGGGCTGACCTGGCCAGTCGTCAATCGGCGTCTGTGCCAATACGGATAGAGGGATTCATGGCGAGCAAAGAAACGCCTTTGAATTCAAGTCTTCGGGAGCGGATAGAATCGGCGCTCTCCGAAGCGGAACTGAACGAGCCGGGCAGTGTGCGCGCACAGACATTGCGCCTCCTTGTCTGTGCGATCCGGGACCGCGACGTCGGTGCCCGGACGCGCGGGGAGTATGACGGCTGCCCGGGAGACACCGTTCGCGACGTGATCGAGACCATGGCGGACCAGCTTCGCCTGTCGGCGTCGGAATATGAGGAGGCCGGCCGCATTGAGGAAGCGGAACGCGAGCGCGACGAGCTGGCCGTGATCACGTCGTTCCTGCCCTGCCGTCTCGATGAGGACGAACTGGAGTCGGCGGTCAGGTCCGTCGTCGAGGATCTCAACGCCTCGCGGCTCACCGATGCCGGCCGCTGCATAGAGGCGCTGAAATCCCGCTTCCCTGGCCAGATCGACCCGGCCAATGCCGGCAAGCTGGTCCGTAACACCCTGATGAAGCCGGCCACGCTGTAAGCGCCCCTCGCCGGCCCGGCAGGCCGGTCCGGGCCTGCAACGCTACCCCACCTTCCGGTTCTCGCCTTCCCAGTAGGGCGCTCGCAGGTCCTTGCGCAGGATCTTTCCCGAGGGATTGCGCGGCAGGGCCTCGGCGAAATCCACCGTCTTCGGCGCCTTGTAGGCAGCGATCCGCTCGCGGGCGAAGGCAATGATGTCCTCGGGTGAGGGGTCCGTGCCCGGCTTGCGGACGATGATCGCCTTCACTTCCTCGCCCCATTTCTCGCTCGGAATGCCGATCACGGCCACATCGGCCACGTCGGGGTGGCTGAACAGGGCATTCTCGACCTCGGCCGGATAGACATTCTCCCCGCCCGAAACGATCATGTCCTTCACCCGGTCATATATGAACAGGAACCCGTCCTTGTCGAAGTAGCCGGCATCGCCGGTGTGGAAGAAGCCGCCGCGCAGCGCCTCCTCTGTTGCGTCCGGCCGGTTCCAGTAGCCCTTCATCACGAAATCGGACTGGATCACGATCTCGCCGACCTCGCCCGTGGGTACCTCATTGTCTGCCTCGTCGACGCACTTCACGACGGCGCCGGGCCAGGGCACGCCGCACGAGCGCAGCTTGCCCCAGGCCGGGTCATGCGCCTCGGGCGGCAGGAAGGTGCCGGCGCCGACCGTCTCGGTAAGGCCATAGAGCTGGGTGAACCGTGCGCCCATGAGGTCGACCGCTTCCTTCAGGAGGTCCTCGGCGATCGGGGAGGCACCATAGAAGACCTGCCGCAGCGAGGAGAAGTCCACTTCCTGCACCCCCGGCTGCTGGGTCAGCATCAGGATCACCGCCGGCACCCAGAAGGCATGCGCGATCCTCTGCTCGGGGATGAGCGTCAGGATTGCAGCCGGGTCGATCTCGCGCAGGACGACGGTCTTCGCCCCCTGACCGGCCGCCAGCAGGCCGACATTCACGCCGGCCACATGAAATAGGGGCATGGCGTTCATCACCGCCTCGCCGGCGTCATAGCTCGACCAGGCGAGTTCTGCCGCCTGCGAGAAGAAGCCCATATAATTGGCGTCGGTCAGCTGGACGCCCTTGGGCAGCCCGGTCGTGCCGGACGTGTAGAGCTGGATGATGTCCTCGTCGGGGTCGACCTTGCGCATGGGATCGACCGCGGACTGGTTCCCGCGCCAGGTGTCATAGGCCGGCCAGTCCGCATGGTCGCCATCGACCGCAATGATGAGTTTGAGATCCGGACAGTTTCCGGCCACGCTGGCAACCACGTCGTGGAAGTCGGCCATCACGAACAGCACGCTGGTGCGTGAATCTCTCAGGATGAACTCGATCTCAGGCGGGGCCAGGCGGTTGTTCACCCCGCACATCGCCATGCCGGCCTTCATGCAGCCAAAGGCAATCTCGTAGTAAACGTCCATGTTCTTGCCGAGCCAGCCGATGCGGTCCTGGTACTGCGCCCCGGCGGCGATGAGGCCATTGGCAACCTGCGAGGCGCGGGCATCGAGCGCCGCGAAGCTGGTTTCCCGGCCCTCGAACCAGAGGGCCGTCTCCGAGCCTCGCAGCCGGGCCTGCACCCGTGTGATGTCGGCCACGTGGCGAATGGCTTTGGTATCGAACATGACGAACTCCCAATCTACGTGCCGGGAGCACCCCAGCCCCAATGAATTCTCCCAACTGACACTTATCCACAGCGGCGCCATGGTCTACACCCTCCGCTGTGATCGCGGCGCTTTTTTGCGTCGTGAGAACCACAGTCCGAAACAGGAGACCTGCCATGACCGGATTTGCCACGCGTTCCATTCATGCCGGCGCCCAGCCCGACCCCACCACCGGGTCGCGGGTGCAGCCAATCCACCAGACCACGAGCTTCGTGTTCAGGGATGCCGACCATGCGGCCCGGCTGTTCGCGCTGCAGGAATTCGGCGACATCTACACCCGGATCGGCAACCCGACCGTATCCGCCCTCGAAGCCCGGATTGCCGACCTCGAGGGGGGCACCATGGCCGTCGGCGTCGGCTCCGGCCATGCGGCCCAGCTCGTCGCCATGCATGTGCTGATGGCACCCGGCACGAATGTCGTGGCCGCGAAACAGCTCTACGGCGGCTCGATCAACCAGCTCAACCACGCCATCACCAAGTTCGGCTGGTCGGTGAAATGGGCCGATATCGACGACCTCTCCACCTTCGAGGCGGCGATGGACGAGAATACCCGCTTCGTCTTCACCGAGAGCCTGGCCAATCCGGGGGGGCTTGTCACCGATATGGCCCGGGTTGCCGAGATCGCCCATCGCCATGGCGTGCCCTACATCGTCGACAACACCATGGCCTCGCCCTACCTCTGCCGGCCGCTCGAGCATGGCGCCGATATCATCGTCGAGAGCCTGACCAAGTTCATCGGCGGGCATGGCAACTCCATCGGCGGGATCATCGTCGATGGCGGCCGGTTCGACTGGAAGGCCCAGGCGGCGAAATTCCCGACCCTCACCGAGCCCCTGCCATTCTACAATGACATGGTGCTCGCCGACGCCTTCGGCGCCCTGCCCATGGGACCGGACGGGGCGCCGATCGATGTCGCCTTCGCGATCGCTGCGCGCGCCTATTCCCTGCGCGATCTCGGCCCGGCGCTGTCGCCCTTCAATGCCTTCATGATCCTGACCGGCTGCGAGACCCTGGCCCTGCGCATGGCGCGCCATTGCGAGAATGCGCGCGCGGTGGCCGAATGGCTTGAGGGTCACGAGAAGGTCGCCTGGGTCCGCTATGCCGGGCTGGCCGGCGATCCCCATAACGGGCGCGCGGCGACCTACCTTCCCAACGGCGCCGGTGCCGTGTTCACCTTCGGGCTCAAGGGCGGATACGAGGCCGGCAAGGCGCTCGTTTCCAAGGTCGGGCTGTTCAGCCATCTTGCCAATATCGGCGATACCCGCTCGCTGATCATCCATCCGGCCTCGACCACCCACAGCCAGCTCACCGATGTGCAGAAGACCGCCGCCGGCGCCGCGCCGGACACGGTGCGCCTGTCGGTCGGCATCGAGGATGTGGCCGACATCATCGCCGACCTCGAACAGGCCCTGGCCGCGGTGTAGCCGGGCCGTCCTCCGCCAGTCAGCGCGCTGTGCCGCTGCGTCCCGACTGGCGGAAGAAGCCCGCAATCCACCGGGCGGCAATATCGACGTCCAGCGGTGCCTCGAGGCTCGCCTCGGCATCACCGACCGCTGCGGCGCCAAGCGGATCGCCGAGCCGCGAGCGATAAAGCGCCCGGGCAAAGGCTGCATTGAACTCCGGATGACCCTGCAGGCTGATCGCAGGCCCCTGCGCATAGACGAGCCCAGCATGCGGAGTGAAGTCCGAGACAAGAAATGCCGCCGCGCCCGGCGGGGGGACCACCACCTGGTCCTGATGGCTGACGGCGAGGGACAGCGTATCCGGCGCGGGCTCCAGCCAGTCCGCCCTGTGGCAGACCTGATAGCTGTGCCGGCCGATGCCCCAGCCCTTCTCCGATTTCACCACCAGCCCGCCCAGCGCCTGCGCCATGGCCTGGTGGCCGAAACAGATGCCCACCTGGGGTGTCCGCTCATGCGCTGCCCAGCGGATGAAGTCGAGCAGCGGCGGTATCCAGTCGTGGTCCTCATAGACCCCCGCCTTCGAGCCCGTGATGAGGATGGCGTCGAGGCTGGCCGGATCGGGCAGAGCTTCACCCCGGATCACCGAAACCGTCTCGAAGGTGAAGTCCGGCGCCGCCGGCTCCAGGAATGCCTCGAACATGGCTGGATAGTCCGGCCAGTCTCCGCGGATCGGCTCTGGCACGAGCCCGGTCTCGATGACGGTGACCTTCATGGCGCCGGGGTGTCCTCACGCCCCGCCTCGGTCGCGGGTTGCTGCGCGGTGATCCAGGCCTCCATCCGCGCCTCCAGCGAGGACAGCGGCATCGAGCCGGCGCCCAGCAGGTGGTCATGGAAGGCCCGGATATCGAAATGCTCGCCAAGCGCCTGGCGGGCCGCGGAGCGCAGTTCGAGGATCTTCAGCTCGCCGATCTTGTAGGCGGTCGCCTGGCCCGGCCAGCCGATATAGCGCGTCACCTCGGTTTCGATATTCAGCGGGCTCAGCGCGGAATTCTCCCGGAAGCACGCCTCGGCCTCGTCCCGGCTCCAGCCATACCAGTGCAGCCCGGTATCGGCGACCAGCCGGCAGGCCCGCCACATCTCGTAGCTCAGCGCCCCGAACCGCTCATACGGCGTGGCATAGATTCCCGCTTCCCCGGCCAGCTTTTCGGCGTACAGCCCCCAACCCTCGCCAAAGGCCGTGGCGTAGTAGTCCTTGCGGAAGTCGGGGACCCCGGACACTTCCTGCGATAGCGCGATCTGCAAGTGGTGGCCCGGCACTGCTTCATGCGCCGACAGCGCCGGCAACTCGTAGAGCGGACGCTGGTCGAGCCGGAAAGTGTTGACGAGGTAGGTGCCCGGCCGGTGCCTGTCGGGGTCGCCCTGCACGTAGCGGCCGGTGGTGAATCCCGGGGCAATCGAGGCCGGCACCGGGCTCACGCCATAGGTCAGGCGCGGCAGGCGACCGAAAAACTGCGGTAGCATGGCATCGAGACGCTTGGCGATCGCCGACGCCTTTTCGATCAGGTCCTCGGGGCTGTCGGCATAGAAACGCGGGTCGCTGCGCAGGAAGGCCTGGAAGGCGGCGAAATCCCCCTGAAAGCCGATCTCGGCGATGATCGCGTCCATTTCGGCGCGGATCCGGGCCACTTCGGTCCTGCCGATCGCGTGGACCCGTTCCGGCGAGAGCCCCGCGCCAGCGGTGTGATGGCCGACCAGTTCGCGATAGATCTCCTGCCCCCCCGGCAGGGCGGCAATGCCCGGCTCGGTGCGCGCGTTGGCGGCGTACTCGTCTTCGAGGAACCCAAGCAGCGATGCATAGGCCGCCGCCGCCCGCGCGACCGCTGCCCGTCCTGCCGCCTCGAGGCGGACCCGCTCGGCGGCCGGTATCGTGTCCGGCAGGGCCCGCAGCGGGGCGAAGAGATCGCTGTCGTCAATCCCGGCCGTGGCCTGTTCGCGCACCTGTTCGATAGTGACGTTCAGGGGATCTCGGTGGCTGGTGAATCCGGTCTCGATGCCGCGCCGCATGTTTGCAACCTGCTGGTCGAAATAGCGCGGCACATCGTCGAGGCGGCGGATCCAGGCCTCGGCATCCCCAACCGACCCGATCTGCGCACGCAGGGCGGCAAACACCGGCTCGGCATGAAAGCCGTAATCGCCGGTGAAGGGGATACGCGCGAGATCGTGACGCTGGTCGGCAATGTCGCGGCGGAGCAGGGCGGCGAGAATGGCCCGGTCCACCGGGTCGCCGGCGTCCAGGGCTTCGAGGTCGGCCAGCAGCGCCTCGGCGACCTGCCGGCGGGCGTGCAGCGTCCCGGCCCCGACATCGCGCCAGCGGTCGGCGGGCCGCCCGGCGCGTTCAGCCGCGCGTGCCGGGTCGCCGTCCAGCACATAGGCCTCATACCGCGCAATGATGTCCGATAGCGGTGCGGGTGCGGAGTCGGATCCGGCCGGCGCAGGTGCAGGTGCAGGTGCAGGCGAAGCCGCCGGCGATTGTGCCTCAGCGTGAAGGTCAGCGACGACCAGGGCGACAAGGCAGGCGAGGAGACAGCGCATCATTCCCATCCTTCCGGCGGCCAGCCCCGCGCCGAAAGCGCGCGTTGACAGCCCGGCAGCCGTTTCCCATACCCCGATACAGTGGCCAAGAGCAAAGCAAGAAGGAAGTGCACATGTCCGGATCCGGATGGAGTGATCCACGCCCGCTGTCGCCGCACCTGCAGGTGTGGCGGTTCCACGCCACGATGCTGGCCTCGATCACCCACCGGTTGACCGGGGTGGCGCTGTATTTCGGCTCCTTCCTCATCGCTGCCTGGCTGGTCGCGCTCGGCCTGCCGCCGTCCGGCGACACCGGCGTACCTGCGGCCTACGCGACGATCGAGATGATTGTCGCTTCGCCCTTCGGCCAGGTCGTGCTGGTGCTGTGGGCCGCTGCGGTCCTCTACCATTTCGCCAATGGCATCCGGCACCTGCTCTGGGACGGCCCGAAGATCGGCTTCGACCCGAAGACGGCCAGCGCCTGGTCGATCTTCAATTTCACCTTCGCGATCCTCGGCGCTGCTGCGCTCTGGGCCGCCGCGACGCTCATCTAGGGGAACGCCATGTCTGCCTCGCAACCCTTCAGGACCCCCAGGGCCCGGGCCCGCGGCCTCGGATCGGCCAAGGAAGGTGTCGGTCACTTCATCCAGCAACGCGTCAGCGCGATTGCCCTTCTCCTGCTCGTGCCGTGGTTCCTGTTCTCGGCCATGAACGCCATGGATGCCGGCTATGCCGGCGCTCGTGACTGGGCCGGCAGGCCGTGGAACGCGATCCTCCTGGTCCTCACCCTCGGCGCGGCATTTTTTCATATGCGTCTCGGTATGCAGGTGGTGATCGAGGACTACATCTCACGCTCGGGGACGCGGCAAGCACTGCTGGTCCTCAACACATTTGCGGCGCTCGCGCTGTTCGCGGTCACGGCGCTGACGGTATTGAAAATCTGGTTCACGGCGGGCGCCTGAGCCCTCGCCCCCGGGCGTTTGAGGAGAGTTGGCATGAGCGACTACAACTGGACCGACCACACCTATGACGTGGTCGTCGTCGGCGCTGGCGGATCGGGGCTGAGGGCGGCGCTGGGTTCGGCCCAGGCCGGACTGAAGACCGCCTGCATCACGAAGGTGTTCCCGACCCGCTCGCACACGGTTGCGGCCCAGGGCGGGATCGCCGCCTCGCTCGGCAACATGTCCCAGGATGACTGGCGCTGGCACATGTACGACACGGTAAAGGGCTCAGACTGGCTCGGCGACCAGGACGCGATCGAGTACCTGTGCAAGAACGCACCGGCCGCCGTCTATGAGCTCGAGCACTGGGGCATGCCCTTCTCGCGCACTGAGGAAGGCAAGATCTACCAGCGTGCCTTTGGCGGCATGACCAAGAATTACGGCGAAGGCCCGGTGCAGCGCACCTGCGCGGCCGCCGACCGGACTGGCCACGCCATGCTGCACACGCTCTACGGCCAGGCGCTGCGGAACCAGACCGAGTTCTTCATCGAATATGTCGCCCTCGACCTGATCATGGACGAGGATGGCGTCTGCCGCGGCGTCACCGCCTGGAAGCTCGACGACGGCACCCTGCACCGCTTCCGGGCCCAGAAAACCGTGCTCGCCACCGGCGGCTATGGCCGTGCCTTCTTCTCCTGCACCTCGGCCCACACCTGCACCGGTGATGGTAATGCCATGGTCCTGCGTGCCGGCCTGCCGCTGCAGGACATGGAGTTCATTCAGTTCCACCCGACCGGCGTCTACGGCTCGGGCTGCCTGATCACGGAGGGCGCCCGCGGCGAGGGCGGCTATCTCACCAATTCCGAAGGTGAGCGCTTCATGGAGCGCTATGCGCCCTCGGCCAAGGATCTCGCCTCGCGCGATGTCGTTTCGCGCGCCATGACGGTGGAGATCCGCGAGGGCCGCGGTGTCGGCGAGCAGAAGGACCACATCTTCCTGCATCTCAATCACCTGCCGCCCGAAACCCTGGCTGAACGCCTGCCCGGGATTTCCGAGACCGCGCGCATCTTCGCCGGTGTGGACGTCACGAAGGAGCCGATCCCGGTCCTGCCGACGGTACACTATAATATGGGCGGCATCCCGACCAATTATCATGGCGAGGTGCTGACCAAGGCCAATGGCGATCCCGACCATGTCGTCCCCGGCCTGATGGCCGTCGGCGAGGCGGCCTGCGTGTCCGTTCACGGTGCCAACCGTCTCGGCTCCAATTCGCTGATCGACCTCGTCGTGTTCGGCCGTGCCACGGGCATCCATTGCGGCAAGACGGTCGAGGCCGGCGCCTCACAGCCTGCCATCAATGCCGCATGGACCGACCGCCACCTCGCCCGCTTCGACAGGATGCGCCAGGCCAGCGGCGACCAGCCCGTCGCGGCGCTGCGGCTCGAGATGCAGAAGGCGATGCAGTCCAACTGCGCGGTGTTCCGCACCGGTGACGTACTGCGCGAGGGCGTCGAGAAGATCGACGGCGTCTTTGCCAAGCTGCCGGGGATCGATGTCAAGGATCGCGGGCTTGTCTGGAACACCGATCTGATCGAGGCGCTGGAGTTCGACAATCTCATCGCCCAGGCCGCCGTCACGGTGAATTCCGCGGCCAACCGGGAGGAAAGCCGCGGCGCCCATGCCCGCGAGGACTTTTCCGACCGCGATGATGAGACCTGGATGAAGCACACGCTCGCTTGGGTCGACGAGGCCGGGAAGGTGAAGATCGACTACCGCCCGGTGCACGATTACACCATGTCCAATGAGATCGCCTACATTGAGCCCAAGGCGCGGGTGTACTGACCGGCGCGCAGGCCGGGCGCGGAAGCGTCCAAGGCACCCGCCCCCACAACAGAAAAGGCCGTCCCCTCGGGGACGGCCTTCCTGTATTCGAACCGCCAGGTCGCTCAGGCGAACGTCGCGGCTGTTCCGCCGGTCGGATCAAGCGGGTCGGGACCGTACTGGTTCGGCCCCTTTGCACCCGGCAGGAAGCCGACAATGACCAGGCTCACGAGGCTGACGGCGATGTAGGCCAGCAGGCCGATGACCGAGATGATCCCGGCAATCGGATTGCCTTCGCCGAGCACCATGATGGGCACCACCATGACGGCATAGGCGGCGACCGCCATCAGCATGAAATACAGGTACCACCAGCCCGACATGTTGCGGTCATGGAACCGCTTCGCCGCAACACAGATGCTGGCCCACAGGATCGCGATGATCAACGGGATCGCGAGCAGGCCAGCGACAGCCATGCCGACCGTCTGTCCTGCGACGGCACCGACAGCAAAGCCCAGTGCCAGAATAACGACATAGGCCAGAAGGTAGAGCCCCAGCAGAAGCAGCACGCCCTTGAGCCAGTATTCCTTGCGGCTGATACGCCCCTTGGAAGTGAAATAGAAATCCATAAGGCCTGACATGGCTTTTTCCTCCGACCAGACATCAATGATGATCTGCTCGCACAATTCGCGCCAGACCGGCCAGTGAAGTTTTTCAGAAAGGCGCGCAGCGTGCGATGCACCAGTCCCGCCCTGTCTGGCGCCGCCCGACCCAGCGCCACAAGCGCCATGCGGCATTCCGTCCAATGGCGTAGGCGTGGGGCGCCGAGGCGTTCGAGGCTTGCTATATATCGGACGGGTGCAGGCGAACGGCACGAAATGAGACAGGTTTTCCCATGGTTCAGTTGACGCTTCCGAAAAACTCCAAGGTCGGCAAGGGCAAGACTTGGCCGAAGCCGGAGGGCGCAACCAACGTCAAGCCGTTCCGGATCTATCGCTACAGCCCGGAAGAGGGCGGCAATCCGCGCTGGGACACCTACTACGTCGATCTCGACAAGTGCGGCCCCATGGTCCTCGATGTCCTGTTCCACATCAAGAACACCATTGACCCGACGCTCGCCTTCCGCCGCTCCTGCCGGGAAGGCGTGTGCGGCTCCTGCGCCATGAATATTGGCGGTCACAACACGATTGCCTGCACCCGTGGCTGGGACGAGGTGGCCGGCTCGACCATCACCATTGCGCCGCTGCCCTCGCTGCCCGTGGTCAGGGACCTCATTCCCGACCTGACAAATTTCTACGCCCAGCACGCCTATGTGCAGCCCTGGCTGAAGACAGACTCGCCGGAGCCGGAAAAGGAGTGGCAGCAGTCCGAGGAGCAGCGCAACGAACTCAATGGCCTCTACGAGTGCATCCTGTGCGCGTCCTGCACCACGTCCTGCCCGTCATACTGGTGGAACGGCGACAAGTATCTCGGTCCCGCGGCCTTGCTGCAGGCCTATCGCTGGCTGATCGACAGTCGCGACGAGGCGACCGGCGAGCGGCTCGATGACCTTGAGGATCCGTTCAAGCTCTATCGCTGCCACACCATCATGAACTGCGCCCAAGTCTGCCCCAAGGGCCTCAACCCGGCCAAGGCCATCGCGAAGATCAAGTCGATGATGGTCGAGCGGGTGGCCTGAGACAACCTGCCGCCCAGTTTCCCCGGTCCAGTCTCCCCGGCCCAGTCTGCCCCGCCCGGTCTCCCCGGCGCGCCAGGGAGATCGGGGCCACAGTCGCCGTCAGGCGATGTCGAGCAGCCTCTCATTCGGTCGGCCAAGGACAGCCTTGCCCCCGTTGATGCCGATGGGGCGCTGGATCAGCTTCGGATTGGCCGCCATTGCCGCGAACACTTCGTCATCGCCGGCATCCTCGCCGAGCCCGGCGGCTGCGGCATCCTTTTCCCTAAGGAAGGCCCGCGGGCTCACGCCACCCATCTTCTGCGCAATCTCGCGCAGTTCGGACTCGCTCAGCTGTTCGGCCTTCGAGGCATACTTGCGAATTTCCGGCTCGATCCCTTTGGTCTTGAGCAGTTCAAGCCCCTTTTTCGAGGAGCCGCAGCTGGGATTGTGGATCAGGACATAGGACATGGGTCACCTCCGAAGGGTTGGACAGGATCGCAATGACCGTAATCTAGAGCACGCCGGGCAGGAATCGAATGGCTGCCGCTCACCCGGCCCCGCTGGCGTCGAGCGGGCCCCGGAGGCCGAGCCCACCTGTCTCGCTCGCCACCTCCTCCGTACCTGCGTCCTCCGCCGCCGCGTCTGCCGGCCCATCGCCGCGCAGGGCCTTAAGCACCCGCACATTGCTGTCCACGATGTCATCGGGTGCGTCATTGGCCACCTGGGTCATCGCGTCGAAATCCCCCTGCAGGCCGAGCACCAGGGCGAGATTCTGGCGCACCGTGCTGGTCGCATCGGGCGCGCCGGCCGCTGCGCGCAACTGCGTTTCGGCGGCATCGAGGTCGCCCGACAGCGCCAGCGACAGACCATAATTCGAGCGCGTCACGGTCCGCTCCGGTTCGATCTCCAGGGCGCGCGCATAGGCGGTCTGGGCCCGCCGGTGCTGGCCGACGCGGTCCAGGGCGAGACCGAGACTGGCATAGGCCGTGGCATTCATCGGATCGTTTTCCGCGGCCCGGCTGAAGGCATTCACCGCCAGTTCCGGTTCGCCAAGGCCAAGATGGCCACGCCCTTTCAACAAGTGCAGCCGGGCTTCCTTCGGATGGATCACCAGCGCCTGTGTCGTGATCTCCACCACGCGGTCATGACTGCCGATCACCCGCAGGGCTTCGCCGAAACGAAGGGTGACCTCGACATCGGCCGGATCCTTGGCGTGCTCGCCAGCCCAGAAGTTCGCCCGTTCCAGCGGCGGGGCGCGATCGGCGGCCGCCCGCGTTTCGGCATCGGCCGGCAGCGCTGCCGGGTCGGCGATGGACTCCGGCTCGGCATCGGGAGCGGCTTCGGGCGCGCTGGCACAAGCGGCCAGTGACAGGAGGGCGAGGCCAGCAAGGGACAGGGGGCGGCGCAGGGAACCGGGCATCGGCTTGACTCTCCTCGGTCTAGGTCAGACACCCATGAGTTAGCCCCGCCGGGTCAAAACTCCGTTAACGGAAATCCGCCCGTCCTTAACCGTTGCCGTCCCGGGCCATCGCCACACCGGACGGCTGCCCGCCACGCGCCTGCAGGAGACCGCCATGCACGCCGCCTTTACCGACGAGGCCGATGCGGCCATCCGGGTTCATGCCTTTACGGAAAGGAGCTGGGGCGATGCCGCCCTGCCCGCGCCGCTGATGACCTTCGCCGCCAGCCAGGCCTTCACCGGGGCGGCCGGCCAGTTGCTCACCCTGCCCGACGCCGCCGGCCAGCCGCAGGACGTGTTGTTCGGGCTCGGCGATGGCAGCGATGCGCTGGCCTTTGCCGCCCTGTCGGCACAGCTGCCGGCCGGCGACTATGTCCTCGCCACCACGCCCGCGAACTGGCCCATGGCGTGGAGCGCGGCCGGCTGGGCCGATGGCGCCTACCGCTTCGAACGCTACCGCCAGCGCAAGGCCGCCCCGCCCCGTCTCGCCCTCCCCGAGGCAGTCGACCGCCATGCCCTGTCCAGCGAGGCGGACGCCATCTCGCTCCTGCGCGACCTGGTGAACACGCCCGCCGGGGAGTTGGGCCCGGCCGGGCTGCAGGGCGCCGTCTCTGCACTCGCCGAAGCCCATGGTGCAACCGTCGATGTCACGATTGGCGACGCTTTGCTTGAGGCAAACTATCCGATGGTCCACGCTGTCGGCCGGGCAGCGCATGAAGCGCCTCGCTTCATCGAACTCGCCTGGGGCGATGAAGGCGCGCCCGAACTCGCCATCGTCGGCAAGGGTGTTACCTTTGATTCCGGTGGCCTCGACATCAAGCCGAGTGAATACATGCGCTACATGAAGAAGGACATGGGCGGGGCGGCGCACGCGATCGCACTGGCCCGGCTGGTCATGGACACCGCGTTGCCCGTTCGCCTCAAGCTCTACGTCTCCGCCGTTGAAAATGCGGTCTCCGCCTGGAGCTTCCGTCCCGGCGACGTGTTGCCGACCCGGAAGGGCCTCAGTGTGGAAATCGACAATACCGATGCGGAAGGCCGGCTTGTCCTGTGCGACGCCCTGACCCGCGCCGAGGAAGGCCATCCCGACCTGATCATCGACTTCGCGACCCTGACCGGCGCCGCGCGGATCGCCCTTGGCCCAGACATTGCGCCCTTTTACACCCGCCACGACAGGCTCGCCAACAAGCTCACCCATGCGGCCATTGAGGCCGGCGAGCCGGTCTGGCGCCTGCCGCTGTGGATGCCGTACAAGCAGATGCTGTCGAGCGCGATTGCCGACCTTGCGAATTCCGGCGGGCGCATGGCCGGCTCGATCACTGCCGCAGTCTATCTCGCCCAGTTCGTCGAGCGGACCGAATGGTTGCATTTCGACATCTGGGCCTGGCGAGAGGGACGGTATGGCCGACCCGCCGGCGGCGCGGCAACCGGCCTCCGCGCAGTCTGGAGCCTGCTGCAGGCGCGGTACGGCACCTCCGCATGAGCGCCGGCTGACTCCCGACGCTGGACTCTGATTCCCTGAATCGGAGAGTCTTTCTAAATTCCGGGCATTGACTCTTTACGAACCGTTCGAATGCCCCGATTCCCTGTTCGACAGACATGGGGAAGACACCGAAATGACCCTCAGCGAACGCGATGCCCTCGATCTCTGGCGGAACACGCTCGTCGACATCGTGCGCTCGGACGCGCCGGACCTGTCAGCCCGCCAACAGGCCCTCCTTGCCGTGGTCGCGCTGGAGCAAGGGCCGCATACTGTCCGGGGCCTGTCCCGCCGGCTCGGGATCGCCAAACCCGCTGTCACCCGTGGCATCGACGCGCTGGAGCGCTGCGGCTTCGTGCGCCGCATTCCCGACGAGGATGACCTGCGCAGCGTGTTCGTCGAGCGCACCGTCGCCGGCATGGATCATCTCCGCGCCCTGGCAGCGATGATGCGCCGGGCTGCCGGTATGGATGTACCCGCGCCCGCTGGACGGCCTGTCTTCGACACCGATCTCGGTCGCCAGCCGACGGCTGCCTGACACTGGCCTTGCCGCGCCGAGCGGGGACATGGCCGCCTTCAGGCCGGGCGAGCAGGCGATGGCGCACCTTCCTGCCCAGGCCGCGGTGAGGTAGGATGAAGGATATGCCACAGCTCGACGATCCCCGTCTCACCCCGCCGCCCGGTCAGGGCGAGCCGATGCAGGTGACGGCCGGGGTGGCCGCGATCCGCGCCGCACCCGAGCCAGATGCGGAAATGGTGACCCAGGCCCTGCACGGTGAAACACTGCGCCTCTTCGGGGAAGCGGGCGACTTCGGCCAGGTCCAGCTGACGCGCGACCGCTATGTCGGCTGGGCCCGGCTCGAGGCACTGTCCGCCCCGGTCCTGCCGGCCACCCACCGTGTCATCGCCCTGCGCGCTTATGTGTACAGCGCACCGGCCCTGAAATCGGCCCCGCGCTTCCTCGTCAACCTGGGCGCACCCGTGGTTGCCGAGGCCCGGGACGGCGAGTGGGTCCGCTGTGCGCGGGCGGGCTGGATCCACGCCACCCAACTGCGCGCGCTCGATGCGCCCGATGCACTGGACACCGACCCGGCCGGTGTCGCGTTGCGGTTCCTAGGCACGCCCTATCTCTGGGGTGGGCGGGAGAGCCTCGGGCTCGACTGCACCGGGCTGACCGTCGCCGCTTTCGACGCGTGCGGCATCGTCCTGCCGCGCGACAGCGACATGCAGTTCGCCTGGTGCGGCCGGCCGATACCTTGCTGGCAATCGCCCGGAACCCTGCAGCGCAACGACCTCGTCTTCTGGCAAGGCCATGTCGGCATCATGCTCGACCATGAGCAGATTCTCCACGCCAATGCGCACCACATGGCCGTGGCCGCCGAACCTCTCACCGGCGCCGTGACCCGCATCGCAGCGCTTTACGGTCCGCCGATCGGAGCGCGCCGCATCGACCTCGCCGCGGCCCGGTCCAGCGTCCCGGCCTGGCTCGGCGGCTAAAGCGCGTCAAGACAAGGACTTGAAGCGGCGCGCTGACCCCACTTGTGAACGCGCCGCTTTAAGGGATCCGCCTTGCCATCGCCTATTCCGGCTGAAGGTCCGCCGCGCCCTGCCAGTCCAGCGCCGCGGCCCGGTTCGCCCTGCAGAGCCCGGCCAGCCGGCGGGCTGCAACCGGGTGCGGGCGCGCGAACAGCGCCTCCCGGCCGTCGATCATAAGGTCACAGTCGCAATCGACGCCGCCCTGTGCGAGCCGGACAGGCCCGTTCACCGGCCCGCGTTCCTGCTCCAGTACCGGACAGCCATTGCGCAACCGGCCGATAAGAGTGGTGACATGCGCCTCGCCGCCGGTCTCCCAGCGGATCGACTGCGGCGCACAGGACTGCGCCTCTGCCGAGAGACTGCCCCCGAGCCCGATCCCGAGCACCCATCCTGCCAGAGCCATCCGCCACATGCGGGGCAGTAAAGCAGACCCGTCACGCGGGCGCGCGCAGCCTCTCTCCCGCGGCGAAACCGGTCAGACGATTTCAACCCGGTAGCGCTCGATCACCGTATTGGCCAGCAGCTGCTCGCACATGTCCCGCACACGCGCCTCGGCTGCGGCCGCATCCAGCCCGTCGCCAAGATCGAGTTCGATCACCTTGCCGATGCGGGCACCGGCGACCTCGGAGAAGCCGAGCCGGCCCAGCGTGTCGGCCACGGCCTTGCCCTGGGGATCGAGAATGCCCGGCTTGAGGTCGACATGGATGATGGCTTTCATGAGTGAAACGCTCCTTCCGGCAACCGGCCCGCCATGTCCCGCACCGCGACGCGGGTCCCGGCGCAGCCTATTTCGCACCATTGCCCTTCAGCGTCACGACCTTGCCGGTCTCCACGGCGTCCTTGATGATGCCGAGCCGGCGGGCCACCTCGGCATAGGCGTCGGTGATGCCGCCAAGGTCCTGGCGGAACCGGTCCTTGTCGAACTTCTCGCCGGTGACGACGTCCCAGAGCCGGCAGCTGTCGGGGCTGATCTCGTCGGCGAGGATGGTGCGCACCATGTCGCCCTCGAACAGCCGGCCGAATTCGAGCTTGAAATCGATCAGCCGGATGCCGACCGCCACGAACAGGCCTGACAGGAAGTCATTCACCCGCAGGCTCAGCGCGATCAGGTCATCGACCTCCTGCGGGCTGGCCCAGTTGAACGCGGCGATATGTTCTTCGCTGATCAGCGGATCGCCGAGCGAGTCATTCTTGTAATAGAACTCGACAATCGCCCGCGGCAGCGCCTCGCCCTCATCGATCCCCAGCCGCTTCGCCAGGCTGCCGGCCGCGACATTGCGCACCACCACCTCGACCGGAATGATCTCGACGCGCTTGATCAGCTGCTCGCGCATGTTCAGCCGGCGAATGAAATGGTTCGGGATCCCGATCGCGCCGAGCCGGGTGAACACGAATTCGCTGATCCGGTTGTTGAGGACACCCTTGCCGTCGAGCACGGCGTGCTTCTCGGCATTGAAGGCCGTGGTGTCATCCTTGAAATACTGGATCAGCGTGCCCGGCTCGGGTCCTTCATACAGGATCTTGGCCTTGCCTTCATAGACGACGCGCCGCCTGGACATGGGCTTCTCGCCTCCTTCCGGGGAATCAGAACGGGTGCCGCGACAGCCCCGTGCCGCGTGACAAGCCGCGACGCTTAGACGATTGCAGCGGACTCTTCTAGGGGAAAGCTGCGCCGGCGGGCCTTGCGCGCCCGAAACCTGCCGGGCTGCCAACAAGGCTCTGGCGGAACCGGGCGGCGGCGACTACATTGATTGCGTTTTCAACCATCACAGCAGGCCAGCAGACCATGTCCCAGTTCGATGACCGCCAGAAGGGCCAGGAAGCCAAGTACGCCATGGACCAGGCCACCGAGTTCAAGGTGATGGCGCGGCGCAACAAGCTCCTCGGCCTCTGGGCCGCCGACCTGCTCGGCCTCACCGGTGAGGAGGCAGAGGCCTATGCCAAGACCGTCGTTCTCTCCGACCTCGACGAGCCCGGTGAGGAGGACGTGTTCCGCAAGGTCCGGGCCGACTTCGACGCCAGGGCCATTGACCGAACGGACGCCCAGATCCGCGAGCACATGGCCGAACTCCTCCCCGTCGCCAGAGAGCAAATCCTCAAGGACGCGGGGTAGGGGGGCGAAAGCGCCGGTCGTCGGTTACACGCCGGACAGTCGCTAAAAGTCCTTGTTTTCGCGCTCAAGCGCTTCCAGGCGAAGTGGGCACCGGTTCGCCGTGAGGAAGCGCGTCAAGACAATGACTTGAAGCGGCACGCTGAGTCCACTTGAGAACGCGCCGCTTCAGTATCCGTTCGAAAACCATGATGTCTGCTCCGAGGCTGCCCCAGGCATCCACGAAGTGAACCAGCCCCCCTACCGATCCCGCGCGGACGCCTCGCCGACGCGCCGGATCAGCTCTTCTGCCTGTTCGGGGCGGAGGCTCTCGCACAGCCAGTTGCTGGTGCGCGGCAGGGTGCGCTGGCCCGGCTCCAGGGCGCGCAGGCCGCAGGCGACGCCCTCCTCCACGATCCGGTCGAGGAAGGCCCGTCGGCTGAGCCCGGTGCGGCGCTGCGCCAGCGTCATCTTCTGTTCCAGCGTAAAGGGCTGCAGGGCCCGCTGCGCCTCGGCAATGGCCGGGCTGCGGTCGAGCAGGCGGTCCTGCATGCTGGTCAGCCGGTCGAGTTCCCGGTCAAGCGCGGCGCGCGGCGCCCCGTGTTCGACGGCACGCCCATTTTCGCCCGCAGGTGTGGGCACAGGGCCGGTCGCGCCGTGCGCCGCGCCATGCCCGTTCGCCTGCGGGGCGTCCAGCCGGGGCGCATCCTCGCCAGGCTCGGGACGTGCCGCCGTCATCCGCTCCACATCCACGTCCACGTCCATCGCGTCGTCAGGGCCATCTTCTGCCCCGTCCTCTGCCTCGTCGCCACCAGCCTGCTCATGCGTCCCGGCATGCACGTCTGCCGGCATGTCGTGCCAGTCCTCGCCGAACAGCGACTCTTCCGCCTCGTCCGGTACAGGCTGCGGCCCCAGCAGTTCGGCGCAGAACGCCTCCACCCGGCTACGCGCCGCGCCGAGCGTGTCCAGGTCGCCGCCCGCCTGCAGCACCTTGTCGACAATCATTGTCGTATCGGTCAGGGTCGCGGCGAGCGGGATGACCGCCTCGAAGGCCCGCCCCTTGAGCGGGGCGAGGTCGGCCGAGATATGCTGGCCCGGATCCTCCTTGAACCCGGTGACGTAGGCGGTCTCCCCGGCGAGGTCCCGCACCATGTTGAAAACCACCCGCACCTTTTCGGCGAGATCCATGGAATAGGCCTTGCCTGCCTGCAGCATGGAATAAAGCCCGCGGGTCGAACCCTGTTGCGCGCGCGCCGGGGCGATGATCTCGTCGGCACTGTCAAAGGCGACGATGCTGAGCAGCGAGGCGGACGGGCCGCAATCGATCAGGATGTGGTCATAATGGCGCTTCAGCGCGACCATGGCCTGGCGGAAATTCCATACGAAGGCACCGCGGAGCTGGCTGTCGACCTGGGCGAACTTCATCAGCCGGATATCGCCGGCAAGTACGTCCAGCCGGCCCGGCCCCGTCCGGGACTCGAGCGCGGGGACCGGCAATTGCAGGTAGGGGGCCGCCGGCATGTGCTTGTCCGCCTGCGCGTCGGGGGGCGTGCGCAGCGCCTCGGGCATGCGGAACGGCTCGAACAGGCCGAGCGCGGAGCGGCCCTCGCCGGCAAGCGGTCGCGCGACATCGGCCCGCAGCAGCACGTCGGTGAGGTTTTCCTGCGGGTCGAGATCGATGGCGAGTACGCGCTTGCCGGCACTGTGCGCCAGCCAGATGCCGGAAAGCGCCGTGAGCGTCGTCTTGCCCACCCCGCCCTTGAAGTTTACGAAAGAGGTGACCCGGCCCTCGGGAGACGGCGGTGGTGGCGTGGGTGAGGTATAGGGCAGAATCGGCTCAACCCCAGCCATTACCTGGATCAGTTCAAATAGCTTCTCCTTCTTGCTCTGACTGAAGTACGCGCCGACATCGAAGACATCGACCGTCAGCAGAAATGGTCCCCATGGCAAGGCCTGTACGCTGTCGAGCTCGACGTTGAAGCGGATCGGCAGGATTGGAACATTATGCGCGTCAGCCAGCGCGAGTTCCCAACTGATATATGTGCTGAGTTCGATCTCCGGGGTCAGGATAATGACGAACAGCTTGCTCTGGGCAATCTCGCTCCTGATCAGCTGACGCCAATCCTGGCTTCCCCGCGTCTCCTCCCGGTCGATCCATGGATTGAGATCAGGATGCAGTGCGATGATTGCCGAAACCTGTTCGGCGCGCCTGAGGCCGTCTCCGCCGCCGGAGTCGCCCCCCTTCGCCCGCGCATACGAAACAAACACCTGTCCCATTCAACTGTCCCCTCAGAGCCCTCGCTGTCTGGCAACATTGTGACGTTACGGCAAGAAACGATCAACCCGTCACACCAGCGGTGGGCATATACTTCTGGTTGTTCGCCGGAAATTGAGACAGTTATTTCCGCTGTCCCGCCCTGACCGTGGTCCCGACAGCGCGTCCGCGACCCGAGACGGGCGGCCACTGGCCGGTCTGACCTAGCCAAGCGCGGCGCTATCCCCCATCTTCCGCCCATGGCAAAGCAAAAAGGGGTCGCCGAGGCCCAGACCATTTTCAGTTATGAGCAGCTCGGCGCCGGACCCGGTGGCACAGCGCGTCCCGACGGTACGCCCTCGCCCGCCTGGGCCCCGCACCGGCCCGCGCGCGACTGGGAGAAATTCGAGGGCGGACGCCGCTTCAGGGTCGCCGCCGAGTACGAGCCCGCCGGTGACCAGGTCACCGCCATCCCCGAACTCGTCGAAGGCATCATCGCCGGCGAGCGCGACCAGGTCCTGCTCGGCGCCACCGGCACGGGCAAGACCTTCACCATGGCCAAGGTGATCGAGGCGACCCAGCGCCCGGCCCTCATCCTTGCGCCGAACAAGACCCTCGCCGCCCAGCTCTATGGCGAGTTCAAGTCGTTCTTCCCGGACAACGCCGTCGAATACTTCGTTTCCTATTACGACTATTACCAGCCCGAAGCCTACGTCCCCAATCGCGACCTCTATATCGAGAAGGAATCCACCATCAACGAGGCCATCGACCGGATGCGCCACTCGGCCACCCGCGCCATCCTCGAACGCGATGACGTGATCATCGTCGCCTCGGTCTCCTGCATCTATGGCATCGGCTCGGTCGAGACCTATTCGGAGATGACCTTCACCCTCAAGGCCGGCGACCGCGTCGACCCCGCCAGGGTCACCCAGGACCTCGTCGCCCTGCAATACACCCGCAATGACACTGCCTTCGGGCGCGGGACCTTCCGCAAGAAGGGCGACATCATCGACATCTTCCCCGCCCACTATGAGGACCGCGCCTGGAAACTCTCCTTCTTCGGCGACGAGCTCGAGGCGATCACCGAGTTCGACCCCCTCACGGGCCGGAAGATCCAGACCCTCGAGGCCATCAAGGTCTACGCCAATTCCCACTATGTCACGCCCCGGCCGACCGCCAACCAGGCCCTCGACCGGATCAAGGCCGAGCTGAAGGAGACCATCGCCCATTTCGAACAACACGGGAAACTGCTCGAGGCCCAGCGCATCGAACAGCGCACCCAGTATGACCTCGAAATGCTGGCCGCCACCGGCTCCTGCAACGGCATCGAGAACTATTCCCGCTACCTCACCGGCCGCAAGCCCGGCGAGCCGCCGCCCACCCTGTTCGAATATATTCCCGAGAACGCGCTGCTCTTCCTCGATGAGAGCCACCAGACCGTGCCGCAGATCGGCGCGATGTTCCGCGGCGACTTCAACCGCAAGCGCACCCTCGCCGAATATGGCTTCCGCCTGCCCAGCTGCGTCGATAACCGCCCACTCCGCTTCGAGGAATGGGATGCGATGCGGCCGCAGACCGTCGCCGTTTCCGCCACGCCGGGCCCCTGGGAGATGGACCGCACCGGCGGGGTCTTTGTCGAGCAGGTGATCCGCCCCACCGGCCTCATCGACCCGCCCGTTGAGGTCCGCCCTGTTGCGGCCGATGGCGCCAATCAGGTCGATGATGTCCTCGCCGAGGTGCGCGACACCGCTGCGCGCGGCTTGCGCACCCTGATCACCACGCTGACCAAGAAGATGGCCGAGGACCTGACCGAATACCTCCACGAGCAGGGCATCCGCGTGCGCTACATGCACAGCGATATCGACACGGT
>CAZDMQ010000013.1:0-57499 GCA_964506685.1 uncultured Hyphomonadaceae bacterium
AGACCCTCCTTACGTCAGGCCACCATCTGTCTCAAAATATTTGACGACGGACAGCATAATACGCCCCGAGTCTGAGAAGGTTGTTTACGGTCTGGTAGCGTAGATAGTCCTCGCGCGCGTCATTCCAGGCATCCACCACGTTATCGTAGCGCGTGTCATAGGGGTTGCGCGGATCGTAAGGCCCGCGCGGGTCAGCAGCGCCACGCGGATCAGCAGCGCCACGCGGATCAGCAGCGCCACGCGGGTCAGCAGCGCCGCGGGGGTCAGCAGGACGCCGCTCCTGCGCCACCGCCTCAGGGGCCAGCCGCGCGCCGACCCGGTCGACGGATCCGACCGCCACGACCAGGGCAAGCACCACAAGCTTCAAGATTCCTTTGGTCTTCATATTCTCAGCTCCTCGAACACGATCATGCGAAAACACGTTTGAACGCGGCCTGTTGCGGGGATATGTTTCGAACGCAACCAATCCTGACCGAATGTCACGGGATCACGCGTCAGTTGGCGGCGAGGTTCGCCTCATGGGCGAAATCCCGGCCATCGGTGACGATGATCCGCTTAAAGCCCAGCACCGCAGCCATGTTGTAGACGTCGATCTCGCCGCTAAGTCCCATCTCGGAAATCACCGGCGAGAAGCGTGTGATCGACGTGAGACGCGCGAGGATGCCGCGCGCGAGGTACGGTGTCATGGGCCCCTGGGCGTCAAGGTACAAGAAGACGAGCGTCTCGCTTCCGTCACCGACAGCTTGCACAATGATAGGTATGGCGCGGCCCTGCGTGGTCGCTGCAAGATTAAGCTGATCGACGAAAAGACCGCGCTGCTGCTTGCCGACGCCCTCCATCGGAGGAAAGCGAATGGCCGGTGTCTCGACGCTTGTCGCCTGTGGGAAGAAGACGCCCGCACCCGTGGCCTCATCGATGGTGACGGTGGCGCTCCCGGCAGGCTCTGTCTCGGCGGGCGCTGATAGGGTTTCACACGCACAGAGCGCTCCAAGCGACGCGATCGCAGCCATAGGGCGCAGGTGAATCTGTCTGGACACGCTCATTCCGTGATCGCCGATTCTGCAGCTGGATCGGCCTCGGCTGCGAGCCCGCACTCGGATTGGATTTCGTCGATGCGCGCCGACAGTTCCTCTTCGGTCGAGCCGGTCAGCACGTCCAGCTGATCGTCATAGGTCCCTGTTACCGCGCCCTTGACTGCGCCAATCGGCGTAACCGACTGCATAGCCGAGCGGGCTCGCTCCCTTCGCGAAGGCATTGCGGCCTCAAGCGCGGCGATGTCCGCCTCTGCCGTTTCACAATCTATCGGGGCGGAGAGGAGCGTCTCGCGCTCACTGTGGCTCGTGGCGCACCCGGCGATGAGGGCAAGAACGGGCATGGCGACAACTCTCATGGGAAACTCCTTCTATGCGTGGATGGGTTCTGTAGACGGCTGGCGGCGGCCAAGGGCGAGACAAGCCGGCACGAGCAGCAGGATGAGCGTGCTCGCAAACAGGATCCCGAAGGCGAGGCTGACCGCCATGGGGATCAGGAATTGGGCCTGGATGCTCGTCTCGGAGATCATCGGGATGAGGCCGACGAAGGTCGTCATGGTCGTGATCAGGATCGGCCTGAACCTGCGAGCGACTGCTTCGACGATATTGTCGAGCCGGTTGCCCCCCTCCTTCTCGCGGGCGTTGAAATAGTCGATGAGCACAATGCTGTCATTGATGATCACACCAGACAGAGCGACGACGCCGAACAAGGACAGGAAGGACAGGTCAAATCCGAGCAGCATGTGGCCGAAGATCGCGCCGACCAGTCCGAAGGGGATGATCGCCATGATTACCAGCGGCTGGACATAGGACCGCAGCACGCTCGCGATCAGCGCGTAGATGGCCAGCATGGCGATCAGGAAATTCCGCACGAGCGCGGCCATTTCCTCGGCCTGGCTGCGCGCCTGTCCTTCCGTGGACACCCGTAACTGCGGAATCTCGTCTGTCAGCGCCTTCAGCGTGCCGCTCTCAAGCAGGGCGTTGACATCGTTCGGCGTGGTGACCGCTTCGTCCACGTCCGCACTGATCGTGATGATGCGCTGGCCGTCCACACGGTCGATGGTGACGAAACTGCGGGTCTCCTCGATGCTCGCAACCGTGCTGAGCGCGACGTCCTCGCCATTCGGGAGCGGGATCCGCAGGCGGGCAAGATCGGCCAGGCTCCGGCGATCGCTCTCGGGAAAGCGGACCACCACCTCGACCTCTTCGCCGTCGCGCTGGATCAGCTGGACCTGCTCGCCGAAATAGGACCGGCGGATGCTCCGCGCCAGTTCGTCCACCGTGAGACCGGCAGCACTTCCGGCCGGGGTCAGGGCGAACTCGATCTGCCGCTTGCCCGATTGTGCCGTTGTCTCGATTTCGCTGACCCCTGACATCGCCTCCAATCCGGCCACGAGCCGCTCTGCGGCGTCCAGCAAGGTGTCATCATCGGGGTGAGACAGGTTCATGCTGACATCGGCGCCTGCCGACAGGCCGGAGGATTCGAACTGCAGGGCTTTTACGCCGGGAATCTGGCCAACGGACTCGCGCCAGCGCCGTTCGATCTCCGCCGAACTGAGACCGCGCGTCTCGGCCGGAGCGAGTTCGAGTGTCGCGACCGCGATTTCGGAGCGCAATTCGGTGCCGCTGGCGCCGAACCCCGAAGACAACTGCCCGCCTATGGTGACCGACAGGGAGCTGTAGAGACCGGAGTCCTCGGCCCCGACGCCTTCCTCCAGGGCGTCGATAACGCGCTGCATGGCCGCTTCGGTCTGTTCGAATGCAGTGCCCGCCGGCATTTCCAGGGAGACCGAGATCTCGTCCCCTTCAACAAACGGGAAAAAGATGAACCGGACATGCCCGCCAGACAGCAGGCCGGATGTTGCAATCAGAAGTGACAGGGCACTGGCAATCACAACATAGGGAAACCGGACACTGAGCCTGGCCAATGGCACGAAAACACCATCCCGCACCCTGTCCAGCCCCCCTTGCACGAAGGTCTTGAGCTGAAGCATCGCGCCAGTGCTCCAGTTGCGGCCGTGAGCCAGGTGTGCGGGGAGGATCAGGAAGGCCTCGACCAGGGAGAGGAACAACACGCTGAGGACCACGATGGGCACGGGCCGCAGAATCTGGCCGATCGTGCCCGACGATTGCAGCAGGGTCGCAAAGGCGATCATGGAGGTCGTGACCCCGATCAGGACAGGAACAAACACGCCACTGGCACCCGCGATGGCCGAGAGCGCGCCGTGGCCCGTGCGCTCCTGTTGTTCGTGTATGTTCTCCCCGACCACGATCGCATCATCCACGACGATGCCCAGGACCACGATCAGGCCGAGAAGCGACGTCATGTTGATGGTGGTGAACTGGCCGAACAGGATGAAGCCGCCGAGGAATGCGGCAGGGATCCCGATACTGGTCCAGACAGCAAGCCTGAGGTCGAGGGTCAACGCGAGGAAGGCAAACACGAGAGCGAGGCCCATGATGGCATTGCGGGCCAGCAGGTTGACCCTGTCACCAATGATCCCGGTCTGGTCGACGATGCTGAGCACCTCAACGCCCGCAGGGGGCCGGTAGGTCTCGACGAAATCGGCGACGGCCTGGCGCACGTCAAACGCGTCCTCGTCGCCGGCCCGGTCGATCTGCAGAAAGACGGCGGGCGCCCCATTGTAGGTGTTGACGAGCGGGACCTCGACAAAGCCGTCCCGGATGGTCGCGATATCACCAAGACGCACGCGCCGGCCATCGCTGTCGCTGATGACCACGATTTCGGCGAGGGCCGCAGCGTCGCGCGCCTCGGTATCGGTGCGCAGCAGCACGTCTCCGCCCGAGGTACGGACCGTCCCGAGGGAGAGGTTCACCGATGAAGCGCGAACAGCCGCGGCAACCTCGTCGATGCGCAACCCGTAAGCCCTGAGCGAGTCTTCCGAGACCTCGATCGCGATCTCGTAGTCGCGGGCCCCCTGAAGGGTCACCATGCTGATACCGTCTGCGGCGAGCAGGTCCCGGCGAAGCCTTTCGGCCGTCTGTTTGAGTTGCGCTTCGCCGACATTCCCGGCAATCACCAGCCGCATCACCGATGAGACGGTCTTGGCAACCACCACACGGGGTTCATTGGCGTCCTCGGGCGGGAAATCTGCGAGTTGCTCGATCGCCGACTGGGCATCTTCCTTGACCGACTGCGCATCGGCAAAATCGCTCAGTTCGAGATTGACCGAGCCAACCCCTTCCGACGCGACCGAACTGACACGATCTATACCTTCAAGGCCCAGTACGGCGTCTTCAACCCGACGAATGATCGCGTCTTCGATCTCCGCCGGCGTCGAGCCCGGATACTCCACCGTGATCGAGATGGTCCGAGGATCGATTTCCGGCAGGATTTCCGCCTTCGTCTGGGTCATGACGGCGACACCGCCAACCAGCATCGCGAACATCAGCAGGTTGGCGGCAACGGAGTTCTGGGCAAACCAGGCAATTACCCCGCTCGGCCGGGAGGCGCTCATGGCTCGTCTCCATCGCCTTGCGCCGCACCGGCGATCACAACCTTGTCGCCTTCCCGGGGATCATTGAGGGGGCTCACGACGATGCCATCGGCGCTGTCGAACGGCAGCGTCACGATCTGCCCCTGCATCGCGGTCACGAGCTGGACCCGGCGCGAGACAAGGCGATCCCCTTCCACCACCCAGACAGTGAAGTCCTGCTGCATGGCGCCTTCGGGAAACCGCACTGCATCCGGCACTACGGGACCGACAATCTCCACTTCAACGAACTGACCAGGAAGGAGCGGGACAGCGTCCGTGAATTCCAGCGTCAGCCGCGCCAGCCGGGTCTGCGGATTGAGTTCGGCATCGGCGCGGGTCACCCTGGCCGGATAGGCGAGGACGTCCTGCGATCCCGGGCGCTGGCGAATTCGCACCACGGCCTGTCGTCCTTCAGCCGGCGCCAGCGCTTCGAGTGCGGTCGGATTTATGGGTACCGAGACTTCGATCCCACCTTGCTCGAAGGCGCGACCATAGGACTGCCCGGCCATGAGATTCTGCCCGACCTCCACCGACGTTGCCTGGACCTGCCCGTCGAAGGGCAGCGAGAAGTTCACGCGCGAGAGATCCCGCTGGGCATCGACAAGCGCAGTCTCGGCCGAGCGAACGGCGGATTCGGCCCGCGCCAGTTGGGGTTCGCGCGCCACATTGGAGGGGATCGGTTCACCAGGATTGACCAGTTCCCATTCGCGCCTGGCAATCTCCGCCTCGGCGCGTTCCACCTCCAGGTCCGCCTGCCTTGCGGCAAGGTCAGCGCGCGCGCGGTCGATCGCCGCGCGATAGTCGGCGTCATCGAGCCGGAACAGCACCTCCCCGGCCGCAAAAGTGCCGCCAGGGGCAAGCGCCGGATTGACCTGGACCACCCGTCCGCTGACTTGCGGGCTCAGTTCGACGGAGTTCCGGACCTGAACGGTTCCGGTCTCACGCAGGCGCAACTCGGTGTCGCGCACTTCGGGTTGGACGACACGCACCACCAGAGTGGCCGTGCCGGCAGCGCGGATCTGCGGCGCTGTCGGGACATTGGAAAGGACGCGATTGGCGATCACACCGGCGGCGAGGACACCAAAGACAAGGATGACCTGCAGGATCCCATTTCGCCTGTTCTTCCCGGCATCGGTTTCCGAGGCGCTTTGAGCATTCGTATCATCCGTTTCAGACATGGTTCATCCCCGTCAGGAAGCGGCGTTGTCGACCGGCTCGGACGCAGGTGCCTCGCCCGTCCAGTCGCCGCCAAGGCTCAGGAAAAGATCGATCCGCGCATTGGCGATGGCCTGTTCGGTCAGGATCAGGTTCTGCTCGGCAGCATCGAGGCTTCGCTGGGTTTCAAGCGTCGCCAGGATGGAGGACAGGCCCTGACGGTAACGCCCCAGGGCGAGTTCATTCGAGAGCCGGGCCGTCGCCAGCGCGGCATCAACACGCAGCTTCTGCTCTTCCAGCCCGGCAAGCTCGGCGAGCGCGATTTCAACATCGGTGACAGCCCCCAGAGCCGTGCGCGCAAAGACACTGGCCAGTTCCTCGGCCCGCGCACGCTCCACGCGAACCTGCGATCTGAGCCGCCCGCCCTGGAAGATCGGAGCCGTGACCGAATTGGCCAGGTTGGCAATGTGCCGGTCCCAGTCGAAAACCTCCTCCGGTGTGTCTGCCTGGAATGTCAGGGACGCGCTGAGGGCGATTGCCGGGTAGAGTTGGGCGCGGGCGGCGCCGACATCCTCAAGCGCAGCCAGGTAACGCAATTCGGCGATCGCGACATCCGGGCGAGACGACAGGAGCGCGGCAGGCCTGCCCACCGGTGCCTCGAAGGATGAGAGCGTGACAAGGCCCCCCACGAATGAGGTTCTGGTCTCTCCCGGCAAACGCGCCAGTTGCTCGTCGATCACAAGAAGCTGCTGAACCAGATCGACTTCAATCTGCGGGATATCGACCAGTGACGTCTCCAGATTCTGCAGCGCAATCTGCACGTCACTGGCCGAAACGCTCGTTGAGCCCGTCGAGTAGCGTTGATTGGTGAGTTCATAGGTCGCCCGGAAACTCTCGGCCGTGCGCCTGGCAAGATCGAGTCGGCGTTGCAGCGTCGCTGCCGAGACCCAGTTCCGCGCAAGGATCGAAATCTCCAGCTGTTCGCTGGCCTGGATCGCCAGTTCGCTGGCCATCGCGTTGAGTCTGGCCGAACGCTCCGATGCGCGCAGACCGCCGAAGATGTCGGTATTGAAATCGACCAGCAATCCGGCCGTGTAGGCCTCGGACCAGGCGTACTCGCCACTCAGGTCGCGCGTTCGCGTGGCGGCCGCCTCGACAATGGTGGCAGCACTCGGCAGGCGCTGGCCGCGTGCTATCTGCAAGGCTTCCCGCGCCTGTTCGGCCTGCAGGCGCGCCTCATTGAGGATCAGGGAATTGCGGCGGAGCTCGGTGACCAGCCCATCGAGTTCCTCTCCGCCGACAGCGAGCCACCAGGCCTCGACCTCTGGTGCGGCGAGCGAGGAAGTCGAAGCCAGCAGAAAGCTGTCGCTTGCGCGTATCTCGGTGACGAGCGCAGGTGCCTCGGCAGGAGGGGTCAGCGAGCAACCACCGGCAGCTGAGGTCATCGCAAGGCCGCCCAGTACCCAGCGCGAATGAAAGTTCTGCATGGCATGCCCCTCTCGCTCTGTGGCGCCGGATTGGGCTTTGCTGATCGCCTCCGCCCTATGCGGGCCGGGCAGGCACCAGGCGGGCCCGCAGATCCGCCGACCGACGGCAGGCTCGCCAGAAACCGAAACGCTGGCGAGCCGCCATTCCATCGGGACGCCTTATGAGCGCTCCGCGGTCTCGCGCAGAGCAGTCAACTCGTCCGCGGAGAGCACCTTGTCGCCATCCGTATCGCCTTGCTCGAACATCGGAGCCGGCGCCTCGATCAGTTCCGCTTTGGCGATGCGTCCGTCGCCGTTCGCATCGGCACCCTCGAGCTTGGCAAGTGCTTCACTGAAGCGGCTCTTGCCGGGTCCGAAGTTCGGGCTGTCGTTGCTGTCGGCATAGCCGTCGCTGTTCCTGTCGAGGCGGGCGAAGGAGGCCTCTCGCATGTTGATCATTTCCTGCCACTCGATGCTTCCGTCACCATTGGCATCCACCTTGGAGAGGTCTTCCATCGACTGCGCCGATGCAGTACCGGCTGCGGTGAGGATCATGAGGGTTCCGGCGGCCACGACCATGCTGGCCTTGCCTGAGGTCTTGAACGTCATCTTCCTGTCTCCTTGAAAAGCGCCCCAGAGACGGTGAGTACACCGGTGAGCCCGGAATCGTTTGGCGCGCCTGAAACGGTTTGTTGCGAAATGTTGCCAGGCCCCGCTTGCCTGGCCCCGCTTGCCTGGCCTCACTTGCCTGGCCTCACTTGCCTGGCATGCGATCCGGGGCGGGCTGTGCACGACCTGACGCGCCGGTCTCTCGCTTGATCCCGGACCTTGGCTTCAGATCGTTGTTTTCGCCGAACTCTCCGTTCGCAAACGGCCCTTGTGCGCTCCGAAGGTTCTTCAGGTCCGCAAGGCGTCTGGAAAGTGGACAATGGCGGCGAGCCCGCCCGCGACCCGGTTCTCCAGGCGCAGGCTCGCACCGTGCGTCCTGGCAATCGCCCGGGCGATCCCGAGGCCAAGTCCGACGCCACCTGTGGCGCGATTACGCGAGCCTTCCCCCCTGTGAAAGGGCTGGAAGACGGTCTCGAGTTCATCATCCGGCAGGCCAGGACCATTGTCTTCTATACAGATGTCACGTCCGGCATCACTGGCGACGACCCGCACTGCGATGTCCCCGCCGCCATAGCGCCGGGAATTCTCGATGAGGTTTTCAAACAGGCGTCGCAGGGCAACGGTGTCGCCGACGATCGTGAAATCGTCCCCGTCCGGCAGGGACAACTCGATGGCGTAGGGCGCAGTCTCCACGACGTTGCGGACGAAGGCACCCAGCCGGATGAGTTCCTGCGAGCCGGACGGGCTCGCAGCGCGGGCATAAGCGAGCATGTCGGAGACCAGCGCTTCCATCTGAGCGACATCGCTCTCGATTTCATCGGCCGACACGGCGCCGTGTTCGTCCATTCGCAGACGTATCCGCGTCAGCCCGGTGCGCACATCATGGGCAATGGCGGCAACCATCTGTTCGCGTTCGCGTATCAGCGCGGCCAGGCGCGCTCGCATCCGGTTGAGCGCTGCGGAGATCCGCCGCAATTCCGCCGGGCCCGTCTCGACGATATCCGCCCCGCTTTCGCGGAGTTCGACGCGCGCGGCATCCTGCTCCAGCCGGCGTATCGGGCGCAGCGTGACCGCAGCGACGGCAAGGCCCAGCGCAATCGACAGGAGGAGGATCGCGCAACCTGCAATGACAAGGACAACCGGTTGACGGCCGAGGGTGAGAGCCGGGGCGAGCCAGACATTCAGGACCCGGCCGTCCCTGAGTTCGATGGCGATCTGCAGCGCGGATGCGGCGGGCATTCTTTCAGCGCCGTCCTGGCGTAGGCGTTCATGCAACTGGTGGACGCCAAGGGTCTCGAAGCGGATGTCGCGCCCCCTGAGGCGGGACGCAACATCGCTGTCCCCGGCCACGAGTCGCCCTGACAGTCCGGCATCCGGTTCAAGCCCCTCTGAAAAGGTCGCACTGACTGCAGCAATCCGGAACCCCCCATTATAGACTGCCAGGATGAAGGGTTCCATGGCTTCGGGTGACCACTCCAATAGCCAGACGAGTTCGGCAATGCTTTCAGCAATATGCGGAAGCGCTCTCGGGTAGAGCACTTGTGTCAGAAGCCGCGTCTGCATCAGCAGGAGGAAGCTGGCCATCATAAGCATCAGCCCGGCAAGCGTCAGTGCCGTGACCTTGATCACGATCGACGACCAAGCGCGCCTGAACCAGGTCATGGCGCCCCGACCCGCGTCACATTGGCTGCAAAGGCATAGCCGAGATTGCGGACTGTCTTGATGTATTCCGGTCGTCGGGGGTCGACCTCGATCTTGCTACGCAGGCGACTGATCTGGCTGTCGATGCTGCGATCAAAGGGATTGGCCACGGCGCCGCGGGAAAGGTCCAGCAACCTGTCCCGCGAAAGCACCTGTGGCGCATGCTCGACGAGGGCACGAAGCAGGGCGTATTCACCTGAAGTGAGATGCACCGGCGTTCCGTCCTCGATGGCCAGCGTCATCCGTGCCAGATGCATCCTGTAGGATCCGAAACTCAGGACAACGGCGACTTCCTTGTCAGTTGTCGGAACCCGCTCGGCTGCCCGCCGCAAGACAGACCTGATGCGGGCAATGAGCTCGCGCGGATTGAACGGCTTCCCAAGGTAATCATCGGCACCAATTTCCAGTCCGACAATCCTGTCCACATCCTCGGCAAGGGCTGTCACCATTATAATCGGCACATTGGAGCGTGCGCGCAGTCTCCGGCAGAAGGACAGGCCATCCTCGCCTTCCATCATCACATCGAGCACGATCAGGTCTGCCGGAAAGGTCTCAAGAACCTTGTCGGCCTCGACCGCCGAGCGAGCAATCCGGGCCGTCATGCCATTGCGCGACAGCACGCCTTCCATCAGCGCAAGAATGTCGGCGTCATCATCAACGATCAGGATGCAACAGGGATTGCCCATGGCAGAGGGGTCACCAGGCCGGCATGCGCGCGCCTCGCCGCAGATGGAGACGTTTCACCTCCAACCAGAAGCGCGCGTGCCAATACCGACGGGGACTAGCCAGCAATGCCAACCAGCCGCTCCCTGATGATCTTCTCGGCGTCGCCGACAATCCTTTCTACCAGTTCCTTGCAGGTCGGCACATCTTCCACGAAGGCACCCGACATTCCGGCTGTCACCATCCCCGCCTCGATATCTCCGGTGGTCCAGGCCTTTTCCTGATTGGTGCCGGATACATACTGATGCACCTGGTCGAAACCGCCGCCCGCCGCCTCGATTTCGGCGACCTTCTGCGATATCGAATTCTTGTAGACCCGCGCCGTGTTGCGATAGCTGCGGAAGATCAGCTGGGTCTGGTTCTCATCCATCTCGACGATCCTGTCCTTGATGCCGTCATGGATCGGCGCTTCCTGCGTGGCCAGGAAGCGGGTGCCCATGTTGATGCCGTCGCAGCCGAGCGCGAGTGCGGCCGCGAGACCATGTCCGTCTGCAATGCCACCAGAGGCCACAACCGGGATCTGCAACGCCCGCGCCGCCGCCGGGAACAGCACCAGCCCGCCGACATCGTGCTCGCCCGGATGGCCGGCGCATTCGAAGCCATCAATGCTCACCACATCGACCCCGAGCCGCTCGGCTGCCAGCGAGTGGCGCACCGTCACGCACTTGTGGATCACCTTGATTCCGGCCGCCTTGAAGCGCTCCATGAACGGCGCGGGGCTGCGGCCAGCGGTCTCGACGATTTTCACACCGCTGCGGGTGATCACCTCGACATATTCGTCATAATCGATCTGGGTCGCCACGACGCCGACAGTGAGGTTCACGCCGAAGGGTTTGTCGGTCAGGGACTTGCAGCGCTCGATCTCGTCATGAAGTCCCTTGGGTGTTTTCTGCGTCAGCGCCGTCATCACGCCAAGCCCGCCAGCGTTCGATACGGCTGCGGCGAGGTCCGCCGTTCCCACCCGCATCATGCCGCCACAGATGATCGGGGCTTCAATTCCGAGGAGCTCGGTGAGTCTGGTCTTCATCGTCCATTCCTTCTCTTGTTCTGTCGCGCGCAGGGCTATCCGGGCCGCTCGGATGAGTTTCCAACTGACCCGATCAGAAGGTCCGCGAGCTTTGCGCGCTGATGGACGCCGTCACCCAGCAGGGCCTGATTGTGCAGGTTGCGCTTGAAATGGATGTGCAGCCCATATTCCCAGGTGAAGCCGATCCCGCCATGCAGCTGTACGGCCCTGTCAGACATGTACGCAGCTGCGTCCGAAGCTGCGCTCTTGGCCATGCGCGCAGCGACTTCAGCGCGATCCGAGCCGGCATCGATCTCCGCCGCCGCGTGATAAAGCAGAGAGCGCGCCCGGTCGATCCCCACCATGGCATCGACCAGCGGATGCTTTACCGCCTGGAAGAAACCGATGGGCCGGTCGAACTGAACCCGTTCCCTGGCGTATGCAACGGTGGTCTGGAGCAGCCATTCGCTGGCCCCGCAAAGGTCGGCCGAGACAAGCACCAGCAGGCCTGGCCAGGCCGCCTGCAGGACCGGGGCACCGTCCCGGCTGATGATCTCTTCAGGCCCGATGCGCACGCCATTGAAGTGCACACTCGCCTGGTCGCGGGTGAGGTCATGGATATGATCGGCTTCGAGCGTGAGCCCTTCGGCGCTTGTCTCCACGGCACAGAGCACGATGACGTCGCCCAATCTTGCGCTGGCAATGAGGATGTCGGCCTTGAACGCGTCCTGAACGAACCGGGCTGTGCCCTCCAGGACGAGATCGTCTCCGTCTGCGCGGGCCTGGAGCGGGGCGTCAGCCGGCTCCCAGCTTCCGCGCTCATTGGTGATTGCCAGGGCTGCAGCTGCGCCGCCGGCAATGCGCGCGAGCTGGCTCGCCGCCACCTCGCCGTCGGAGGCGCGCAAGACGAGGCTCGCCATCAGGGTCGGGATCAATGGCGATGGCAGCGCGTGGCGGCCCGCTTCCTCGACGATCCCGACAATCCCGGCAAGACATATGTCGGAGCCGCCATCGGCCTCGCTGACTGCAAGCCCCGTCCAGCCAAGCTCGACAATCTCCGCCCACAGCGCCGGGTCCCAGGCTGGCCGCTCGCCGGCGTCATTGATCGGTTCGGGCGCCTCTGCGACGAGCGTGCGCAGCCTCTGCATGGGCAGGCGTTCGCCGAGCAGTTTGCGCGCCATGTCGCGCAGCATGGCTTCGTCTTCGCCGAAGCCGAAATCCCCAGGCGCGGTCTTTGGGCTGGCCATGTCCGCCTCCTATTTCGACTTGGGAAGGCCGAGCACGCGCTCGCCAAGGATGTTGCGCTGGATTTCGTTGGTGCCCGCCGCAATCGTGTTGCCGTAGGAGTTGAGATAGGCGAGCGGCCAGTGACCGGCCTGAGGCGCCCGCGGGTCGCGCTTGTAGAGCGTGGAATATGCGCCCGCGATTTCCACGCCGAGCCGCGCAGTGTCCTGCTGGAATTCACTACCGGTCAGCTTCTGCTGGAGCGGCAGGCGCATGGGATGATCACACAGCGCCGGCACGCGGGCCCGCTTGGCATTCTGGCGCATGCCCTCAGCCACGATGGCACGCTGCATGATCGCGTCGCGCGTCACAGGGTCGTCGGCGGCCAGGACGCCATTGCGCCAACTGCTGCGTGCAAGTTCGATCAGGTCACTTATGGCGCCAGCCCCGCCTCCGCCGCCCCCACCGGCGCCCTCTGCCGCGCCGCGCTCGGACAGGAGCGTGGTCATTGCGACCGCCCAGCCCTTGCCCACATCATCCAGCCGGTTGGTGTCCGGGATCCGGACATTCTCGAAAAAGACCTCGTTGAAGCCCGTCTCACCGGTGATCTTCACCAGCGGCCGAACAGTAACCCCGGGATGGCCCGCTATCGGGCAGAGGAAATAAGTCAGCCCCTCATACTTGTGGTCCTTGCTGGTGCGCGTGACGAGGATCATCCATTTCGCGAAATGGCCAAGACTGGTCCAGACCTTGTGACCGTTGACGATCCACTCGTCTCCATCGCGCACGGCGGATGTGCGCTGGTTGGCAAGGTCTGATCCCGCACCGGGTTCCGAGAAGCCCTGACACCAGATCTCCTCGCCCGACAGGCAGCCGGGAATTAATCGCCGCTTCTGCTCTTCCGAGCCATGTTTCAGGATCGTCGGCGCCGCCATGCTGAGGCCGACAATATTGATCAGGAAGGGCACCCGCGCACGGCTGAGTTCCTGGTTTGCAATCCGCTGGCACCCCGTATGCCCATGGCCGCCATATTCCTTGGGATAGTCGGCACCCACGAGACCGGCCTCGTAGCACTTTTTCTGCCAGTCCTGGAGATAATCGCGCTGGCCGGTGGTCATCACTTCGATCGGCGTGATCGGCAGACGCTCGGGCGGCGGCGGCGGCGCATTTTCTGCGAGCCAGTTGCGGGCATGAGCGCGGAACTCGATTTGCTCTGGACTGAGGCCGGGTGTCGTCATCACGCATCCTTTCCAATCTTCACGCGCACAGCCAGCAAACGGGATCTCGCAGGATCAGCGAACCCGCTATCTGCGTTGGATCCCGTCCGCGCAAAAGACTCCGGAAGTGGGCGCTTAATGCCCTTCATTAATCGAGAACACCACATCGCACAAGTCTTGCCACGTTCCCCACCAGGGACAGTTGCGCAAGGGGATCGTCAGCCACCGTCCCAGCTGATGCCGGCATTCCCGGCCAGCCCTCACAAGGCCAGCCTCGCACTGCGGCTGCGTTCGAAGCGCGCTGCCAGCATCTCTGGATCAAGGCTCTTGCAGACGCGCGTTGACGTCAGGACTGCATCGCACTGCATCAATCAGGCCGGGCCGCTGACCCGCCATGATTTACGTCCATCCTGAAACTGGTCGCGGTGCGCAACGGTAAGGGTCCAGTCGCTCTGGACGAAGGTGCGAACAACTCTCGATATGACGACAATCCTGCGCAGCAATCGCAGCTACGCGATCCTCAATGTGGAGCTTGCGCGGGTCTGCACGGACAGTCGTGGTCCGAAGACACTGTCCCTGCCCGACTTCAACAACCCGTCAATCCGCCGGGTCACCACAAGCGAAGAGATGGACGTCCCGGCGAAGCGGGTCGAGACCTTTTTCAGCAGCCTGTCAGGGAATATGGCGATTGACTTCGTTTTCGAGCCATTCCTGGCGGCCGGAGCTCGGCTGGGGATCAAGGCCCGCATCCACTGCACGCCTGCCGATTTCCTCCAGCGACGCCTCCTGCATGATCCAGCGGCCTAGATCGCTGTCCCAACCGGCATAGCGATCCGCCACGAACGCATCGACCTGCCCCGATTGCAGGATCCCGGCGGCAGCGATCAGGCCCCGGGCCAGGGCATCCAGCCCGCCGACGTGGCCATGAAAGAGATCGGCCGCATCGATCGACTGGCGCCGAACCTTGGCGTCGAAATTGAAACCGCCCGTGGTGAACCCGCCGCCTTTCAGTAACTGGTACATGCTGCGGGTGATATCGAGCGGATCGGTCCAGAACTGATCGGTATCCCAACCATTCTGAGGATCGCCGCGATTGGCATCGATCGAGCCCATGACGCCGTAGGCGAACGCAGTGGCGATCTCGTGGTCCATAGGATTGCCAGCCAGCGTCGCATGATTGGTTTCGAGATTCAGCTTGATCTCGTTCTCGAGCCCGTAATGCTTCAGGAAGCCATACACCGTCGCCGCATCGCGATCGTACTGGTGCTTGGTCGGCTCATGCGGCTTCGGCTCGATCAGGAGTGTCCCCTTGAAACCGATCCTGTGCTTGTGCTCCACCGCCAGGCTCAGGAGCCGCGCGAGCTGATCGGTCTCCTGGCCAATCCGGGTGTTGAGCAGCGTCTCGTAGCCCTCGCGCCCGCCCCAGAAGACGTAGTTCTCACCGCCGAGGCGATGGGTCGCGTTCATGGCGTGCAGCACCTGGGTCGCACCGCAGGCAAAGACTTCAGGATCGGGATTGGTGCCGCCACCGGCCATGTAGCGCCGATTGCCGAACAGCTTCGCCGTCCCCCAAAGGAGCTTCACGCCCGTCTCGTCCATCCGGGCTTCGATCTTGTCGAGGATCGCTGCGAAGTTCTCGACATACTCCCTCAGGTTAGCAGCCGGCGCCATCACGTCCTCATCGTGGAACGTGAAGTACGGGACACCGAGCTTGGTGAAGAATTCGAAGGCGACGTCGAGTTTAGCCTCGGCCTGGGCCTGGCCGTCGAGGGCATGCCAGGGACGCCTGAACGTGCCCTCACCGAAGACATCGAATCCGTCCCAGCAGAAGCTGTGCCAGTAGCAGACCGACGGACGCAGATGATCCTCCATCCGCCTGCCGAGAATTTCACGGTCCTTGTCGTAATAGCGGTATGCTAGGGGATTGGGGCTATCGAGCCCCTCGAACTGGATGGGCTCGATACCTGCGAAGAAGTCGGTGTGGCTCATGGTCAGGTGTCTCTCGCGAACAGGGGTTTAAGACTTGGATAGAGGCGGCGGAACCGGTCGCGCTTGACGGCGAGCAGGTCCACGTCACGGGGGTCGGGCTCGATCTGGGCGAGGGCGGGCGGCGGCGCACAGACGCTCTCGACCGGCTCGTTGCCGATACCGAGGCGGGCCAGCTTGGCCGCGCCATAGGCTGGACCGACGTCGCCGTCGCGGCGATAGACAAGGGGCGTCTGCAGTGCGGCGGAGAGAATGCGCCCCCAGTAGCGCGACCTGGCACCGCCCCCGATCACCGTGATCCGGTCGAGCGCACCACCGGCATGCAACAGGGCATCGCGCCCGTCGGCGAAGGCGAACGCCACGCCTTCCAGCACTGCCTGCCCGATCGCGGCGGCATCGCTGTCATGGTCGAGACCGAAGAGAGCCCCGCGCGCATGGGGGTCATTGTGCGGGGTGCGTTCGCCCGAAAGATACGGCAGGAAGATTTCCGCACCGTCGAGGCGACCGCGCGCTTCGGCGGCACCGGCAAGCTCACCCCCACCGCCATTGCCTGTGAGCCGGCCAGCCCAGTCGAGGCAGGAGGCCGCAGACAGCATGACCGACATCTGGTGCCAGCGCCCGGGAAGTGCGTGACAGAAGGCATGCACACCGGATTCGGGATCGGGATAGTTGGCATTGCCTGCGAGGAAAAGGACCCCGGATGTGCCGAGAGAAATGAATGCGTCGCCCGCAGCGATCACGCCGACGCCGATCGCGCCGGCGGCATTGTCACCGCCACCTGCAACCACGGGTACGGCCGGCATGCCCCAGTCCGCCGCGACGGTGGCGCGCAGCCTGCCTGTCACCTCGCTGCCCTCGTGGAGCGTCGGCATGTGTCGCTCCGTCAGGTCGCAGGCCGAGAGCATGTCTTCCGACCACCTGCGGCCTTCCACGTCGAGCCACATCGTGCCAGCAGAATCCGACATGTCGCTGGCATGGTCGGCCGTCATGACGAGCCGGACATAATCCTTCGGGAGCAGCACCCTGGCGGTGGCGGCAAACACATCCGGCTCGTGCGATCTCACCCAGAGCAGTTTCGGCGCGGTAAAACCGGGCATGGCCATGTTCGACGACACCTTGCGGGACCGGGGTTCGCGCGCTTCCAGCTCCGCGCATTCGGCATGACTGCGGCCGTCATTCCAGAGGATCGCAGGGCGCAGGGGCCGGTCGTCGGCACCAAGCAATGTCGCGCCGTGCATCTGCCCAGACAGTCCGATTGCCTCAATGCTGGCACGCCGGTCTGGCGACAATGACAGCACGGCGGCCTGTGTCGCCGTCCACCAGTCCGCGGGGTCCTGCTCCGACCAGAGCGGCCGGGGCCGCGACACGGCAAGCGGGGCGACCGATTGCTCGATCACGTCATTTTCGGCATTGGTCACGACGACCTTCACGCCAGAGGTGCCAATATCAATACCGAGGAACATTCCCTCCGCCTTCCTTTCTCAACATCTGCGTCCGCGCATATGTTAGCGCAATCATCCGTAGTCGCGTTCAGGCGCCGCGCGCAAGGCCGAAGCAACGGCATCCCTCATGATCTTGGGGCGATACCGGCTGTCATACAGTGCCGGGCGCTTCTCGACGCCATCTTCCCGCGGCAGGAACCCCTGCAGCCAGCTCATGCTGTCGACCATGCCCCAGACCAGGAGGTCCCGGGTTTCACGGTATGAGAACATCAGGTCGAGATAGTCCTTGGTGTAGCTCGCAATTGCCGCATCGCGCGCGGCAACGTCCGGGCCCATGCCGGTGTCATTCACGTCGAATTCCGTGAGGTAGAAGCGCCGGAACCCCATGCCTTTCAACTCATCGAGGAAGGCGATCCAGTCGCGCTCGCGCGCGCGGTCATATGCATCTGGCATTTCATAATTGGAGTGGCTCTGCAGGCCGATCGCGTCGATGGGTGTGCCCCTGGTCATCAGCGCCTCCATGAGCCGCAGGACGCCGGCGCGGTGACGCGTGCTCGTGGTCTCCCAGCTCATGTAGTCATTGTACGCAAGCGAGCAGCCGGGCGCCGCCTCGCGGGCCATGCGGAAGCTGAAGTCGAGGGCATTGACGGTGCCGCCCATCGCCCTGGAAAAACTGGTCTCACGGAAAGTGCCATCCTCGTCGGCGACACTCTCGTTGATCACGTCCCAGGAATAGAGGAACGGGTCGTAGCGCCCCACGACCCCGGTAATGTAGTCGCCGAGCACCCGTTCGGCCTCGCTCGCGGTGAAGGTCGCATTGTTCACCCAGTCCGGCATCCAGCGCGGATGGTGCCACACGGCGGCATGCCCGCGCATCCTGATGTTGTTCGACCGGGCAAACGCCACAAGCCGGTCGGCAGGTGTCCAGTTCCACTGTCCGCGCACGGGCTGGAGCGTGTACATCTTGTGGGCATTCTCTGCGACCATGGTGGCGCAGTCACGCTGCATGATCGCAACGTATTGCGGATCGTCGAGCTGGTGGGTTGCCATGGCCGAGCCGAAGCGGATGCCCTTGGCCGCGGCCAGATCCTTCAGGGCGGCCGTATCGCGCCCCTGCGCAATCGCCCCACCGCTCGTGTCGGTGTCCGCGTCGGCGCCTGCCCTTCCGGACGAGCCTGAAACGCAACCTGCCGCCAGCGCCGAAGACGTGATCAGGCCGAGCGCCTTGCGCCTGTCGAAATCGGCCATGACAGTCTCCCTCCAGACGCCATACGCCTGTCCTTGTGCCAAGTCTCCGGGTCGCATCTCGATAGTGCCCGGACAGGCTCCTCTGTTTTGATAACGCTATCATGGCGTCGTCCCGGACGTCCAGCCCGTGCAGTGAAAATCATCTGGCCGGACGCTTCAAACCCGATGCAGGCGGCTTGCATTGTGTAAGGGCTCACCCGGGAGGCGGTTGACAATCGCCGGACACCCTGACTGGCCGAACAAAAATATTAGCGCTAACATTTTCTTGAGGCCAGGGTTATAAGGCGGATCTCCGGGATAGCCCCATACCCCTTCGTCCAACATGAAACCGGGAGCCAATCATGAAGTTCTTCGTCGACACGGCCGACACCGCCGCCATTCGCGACCTCGACAAGACCGGGATGATCGACGGCGTGACAACCAATCCGTCCCTCATCCTGAAATCCGGCCGCAACCTGCGCGACGTGATCTCCGAAATCTGCAGCGCCATCGACGGCCCGGTCAGCGCCGAAGTCGTCGCCACGGAGACCGAAGGCATGCTGCGGGAAGGCCATGAGCTTGCGGCAATTGCCGACAATGTGGTGGTCAAGCTGCCGCTTACCGAGGCTGGGCTGCGCGCCTGTTCGCAGTTCTCCAAGGAGGGTATCAGGACGAATGTCACGCTTTGTTTCTCGGCGGTGCAGGCGCTGTTCGCTGCCAAGGCCGGGGCGACCTACATCTCGCCCTTCATCGGCAGGCTCGACGACATCCACATCGATGGCATGGACCTGATCCGCGAGATCCGCACGATCTACGACAATTACGGGTTCGATACCGAGATCCTCGCAGCCTCGATCCGCGGCCCCCTGCATGTTCGCGATGCGGCACTTGCTGGTTCGGACGTCGCCACCGTCCCGCCGGACGTCCTGAAAAAGCTGCTGAAACACCCACTCACAGACAAGGGCCTCGAAGCTTTCCTCGCCGACTGGGCGAAGTCGGGCCAGTCCCTCTGACCGCCAGGCGACTCCGGACCCGGCAAACACGGCGGGCGGCCCTGGGGCCGCGTCGCGGTCTTGCCGGGTGAAGGCGACGCGACCGCACGGCGTGAGTCGAAAACGGCCGGAAAGTCTATCGCCCATCGCAATGTTAGCGTACAACAATTGTGGACGCGCGCCTCCGGGAAAGACCTCGGGAGCGGGCCCTCAACGACAAGGGCGGACCGCACGGACGGCATCGCCAAAGGGAGACTCACCGACCATGTCACGCATTCCTCCGCACTTTGCGCTTCCGGCAACCCTCGGCGCACTTGCGTATCTCGCAGCCTGTGCACAGGCGCCGGACGACGCATCGCCTCCCGCCGAAACGGCGCGCCTTCCCCTGCCCGCTGCCGACACAGCGGCGAATTCCGGCGACGTGTATCCCTTCATGGACCCCTCGTTGTCGCCCGAGGCGCGCGCTCGCGACGTCGTCTCCCGCATGACGCTCGAAGAGAAGTCTGCACAGCTTTATGACAAGGCCGCCGCCATTCCGCGTCTGGGCCTGCATGAATACAACTGGTGGAACGAGGCGCTGCATGGCGTGGCCCGCGCGGGAGAGGCGACGGTGTTCCCCCAGGCGATTGGTCTTGCAGCGACCTGGGACGAGGATCTCATGCTGGACGTTGCAACCGTCATATCGGACGAGGGCCGCGCGAAGCACCATTTCTACGCCTCCGAGGACGTCCATGCCATGTATGGCGGGCTGACCTTCTGGTCCCCGAACATCAACATCTTTCGCGATCCGCGCTGGGGCCGCGGGCAGGAAACCTATGGTGAGGATCCCTACCTCACCGGGCGTATGGCCGTGAATTTCATCAACGGGATGCAGGGCGAAGACGACACCTACCTCAAGACGGTGGCCACGGTGAAACACTTCGCCGTGCATTCCGGCCCCGAACCTTCGCGCCATCGGGACGATTACACCGTCAGCGAAACCGACCTGCGCGAAACCTACCTGCCCGCCTTCGCCATGGCCATCGAGGAGGCCGACGTGGCCTCGGTGATGTGCGCCTATAATGCGGTCTGGGGTGCGCCGGCCTGCGGGTCGGAGCGCCTGATGGTCGACATCCTGCGCGGCGAACTCGGCTTTGACGGCTATGTCGTCTCCGACTGCGGCGCGATCGGGGACTTCTACTACGACCACGCCCACGATCATGTCGAAACACGCGCGGAAGCCGCAGCGCTTGCCATTCGCATGGGAACGGACCTGAACTGCGGAGATGGAGAGGGCAACAAGATGGACGCGCTTCCCGAAGCCGTCGCTCTTGGCCTGATCGACGAGGCAACGATCGATCGCGCCGTCGAGCGTCTCTATACCGCCCTTTTCCGGCTAGGCATGTATGATGACCCCGCGCGCGTGCCGCATGCGGATCTTCCGCTGGATGTCGTGGCCAGCCCGTCGCACCTGCAGCTCTCGGAAGACGCCGCGCGCAAATCGCTCGTGCTGCTGAAGAACAATGGCATTCTCCCCCTGGAGCCGGGCACCCGGGTCGCCGTCATCGGACCGAATGCCGACAATTGGTGGACGCTGGTGGCGAATTATTACGGTCGTCCGACGGCGCCGGTGACAGCGCTGGAAGGCATCATCAACCGCATCGGAGATGAGAACGTCTTCTACAGCGCCGGATCGACGCTGGCAGGCGACATTCATGCTGGTTACGAGGTGATCCCGGCCAGCGTACTGTTCCACGAGACGGCCGATGGCCGCCTGCAGCCCGGCCTGCAAGGGGCCTACTATGCGGACAAGGCGCGGACAGGCGACCCGGTCCTCGAGCGGGTCGACGCCGAGATCGACTTTGCCTGGACGCGCACCCCGGGCACGGACCTTCTGAATGACGAATTCGGCGCGACATGGACCGGTGCGATCATCCCCGATTCCGATGGGACCTATCGTTTCAGGCCCTCGCGCTGGTCACGCGTACTGGTCGACGGCGTGGAACTCGGCGCCTCCGACGAGGTCGAAATGAAAGCCGGCGAGCACTACGCGTTACGGGTGGAGTTCAGTCTCCAGTCCGGGTGGCCGCGCGATGGTCTCGACAAGTTCGCCCGTCTCGAATGGGTGGATGTCTCCCGCGACCTGCGTGCCGAAGCCCTGGCGGCAGCCGAAGCGGCCGATGTCATCCTCTATTTCGGCGGCATCGACGCCAATCTCGAAGGCGAGGAGATGCCGGTCGAGATCGACGGCTTCCTCGGCGGCGACCGGACCCACCTGAAATTGCCGGAATCGCAGCAAGACTTGCTCCGCGCTCTGGAGGCGACGGACAAGCCGATCGTGATGGTGAACTTCTCCGGCAGCGCCATGGCACTGAACCGGGAAAGCCGGGAACTGGATGCCATCGTGCAGGCCTTTTATCCCGGCGAACGCGCCGGCGAAGCGATTTCGGACCTGCTGTGGGGCGATTTCAGCCCGTCCGGCCGACTGCCGGTGACCTTCTACAAATCGGTCGAGGACCTGCCGGACTTCGGCGACTACAACATGACCAACCGGACCTACAAGTATTTCGAAGGACGTCCGCTCTACGCCTTCGGCCACGGGCTGAGCTACACCACCTTCGCGTATTCCGGACTTGAGATGCCGTCAGCCGTCGCCCCGGGCGCCGACTTTCCGCTCGCCGTCTCGGTGACCAATACCGGCGATCGGGCCGGGCGCGAGGTCGTGCAGGTCTACCTGACCCGTGAGACGGGCGCGCAAGACGGCGTTCCCCGGCGCAAGCTGGTGGCCTTCGACGTCGTCGACCTGCAACCCGGCGAAACCCGGATCGTGCACTTCACGATCGACGGCGACTCACTGGGCTATTTCAACACGGACGGCCATCTCGTCTTCACCGGCCAGGCCCCGATGGACCTCTCTGTGGGCGGCGGACAACCCGGCTTCACGCCCGCCACGGTATCAGGGTTCCTCACCATCGACGGCGAATAGCCCGAGGGTCGCGAAAAAGGCAGGGACAACGGTTCGGGTTCCGGGTCCGGGTCCGCTTCCGCCGATGCTCCCCGCCCCCTCAGGCGTCCGGCGCGCCACACCAGGCCTCGAGGAAGGCCTGGTGCGCCGGAAGCTTTTCCACGAACGCGTCGACCTGGCGGCGCTGTCCGTCGAGTGCGCCCCGCAGCTTGTCGGGTGGAAACATGTATCCCACGGCATGCCGGCCGGTCGGCATCAGCCCCTGCCCCATCATTACCTGTACCCAGGAATCGGTCAGGAACAGCTCGTCGCAGCCGTGATAGGCATGCGCGTGCTCGCGGAAAAGCGCGATGCGTTCGGCAAGCGAGTCCGGAATGTCCATGGCCTGGCGGCTCTTCCAGAAATCGGAATCGCTACGCCGTGTCAGCTTGTAGTGCAGAACGAGGAAGTCGCGGATCTGGTCCAGCTCGCGGTTCATCTTCCGGTTGAAGACATCGCTCAGCGCCGGCGTCACGCCATGATAGGGAAACACGGCAATGAGGTCGGTGACCGCTCTCTGGATGAGATGGATACTTGTTGATTCAAGCGGCTCGAGGAAACCGCCCGAGAGGCCGATCGCAATGCAGTTCCGGTTCCAGGCCACCCGGCGGCGCCCCGTCCTGAAGCGTATCATGCGCGGCTCGGTCAGCGGTTCGACATCCAACGCATCAAGTATGAAGGCCCGCGCCGCCTCATCCTCCATGTGGTCGGAACTGTAGACGATCCCGTTACCGACGCGATGCTGCAGCGGGATCTGCCAGCGCCAGCCCTGCGCATGCGCAATCGCCCGCGTATAGGGGATCGCCGGTCCCGTTGCCTCCGACTGTACGGCGAAGGCGGAATCCATCGGCAGCCAGTCGGACCAGTCCTCGAAACCTGTCTGCAAGGCGCCTTCGATCAGGAGGCCGCGAAAGCCCGTGCAGTCGATGAAGACGTCACCTTCGACACGCTCGCCGGACTCGAGCACCAGCCCGGTAATAAACCCGGTCTCGGAGGCCTGCTCGACCGACCGGATCAGCCCCTCTGTGCGGCGGACGCCCCTGGCCTCGCTGAACGCGCGCAGGAAGGCGGCATACCGCCCTGCATCGAGGTGATAGGCGTAGTTGAGGGGTGTGCGCTCGCGAGAGGTGTAGAACTTGCTGGCCCGCGCCGCTTTCAGTTCGGGGCAGTAGTCGTCCAGAGACCCGCCAAACCCGTTCGCCCTTGCATGTAGCCAGAGATGGTGGAACGGCGCGACCCAGGTTGGCTTGCCCAGGGTGCCGAAGGAGTGAATGTAGCGTTCGCCGACATCGCCCCACCCCTCGAATTCGATGCCCAGCTTGAAAGTTGCGCCGGTGGCGCGCATGAACTCTTGTTCGGATATGCCGAGATAGGTGTGAAACGATCTCTGGGTGGGGATCGTCGCTTCCCCGACACCCACGGTACCGATCGCATCGGACTCGATCAGGATGATGTTCAGCGCCGGTCCGAGGTGATGCGAAAGGGCGGCAGCCGTCACCCAGCCCGCCGTCCCACCGCCGGCGATCACCACTGTCTTCACAAGGGTCTCAGTCACACCAGTGCCTCATCGGTTGAGTTTCTGCAGCAATATGGCCCGCAGCTGCCGCGCCATGGCCGGCGTCATCTCGGCCAACAGCCCGTGAGCGGCCTCGGGGAGGTGCTTCCTCGCCTGTTCCGGGTCTCCGAAGACGTAGTGCTGCAAGACGGCCAGCCACGCTGCCTTTTCGTCCGCGGGCCGGTCGCGCAGGCTGAGCATCGCATGCAGCACCGTCGTCCACGGCGAATCGGCATGGTTCGGGACCGCATTCCACCAGTAATTCATCAGGATGTTGAATTCAGCGCGCGCCTCGACCTGATGCCACCAGAGCGCGGGATACATCAGCAGGTCACCGGGCTTCAGGTCGGCAATCTCTGCATGCTCCAGCGCCTGGGCATAGTTCGGGTGGGCCTCGAAATCGGGATCATGAAGATCGACCATGGTGATGACCTGACCGCCCGGCGTCGGCGCCAGCGGACCGGGGTAGAGATTGCCAATCTGGTCGGGCGGAAACAGGATGAACCGGCGCTCGCCGGCAAGACAGATCGCGATATTGTTGGACATGTCATAGTGCGCCCGGGCCGTGGTCCGGCCACCAAGCCAGAGCGATACCATCGGCGGAGCCGCCTCGAACAGGGCGCAAGCACTTTCACCAAGGCCGTTCTCCGCTTCGAAACCGGGGAAGAAGAGCTTTTCGTCGGTGGATTGCACGTAGTAACCACGCGGTTCCGCCTGTCCAAAACCTGACCTGATCGCCTCGAAGACGGTGCCGAGGCGCTCACGGGAGGCCGAAAAGTTCATCTTCGTAGCGGTTTCGTCGTAGAAGGGCGTACCGGCGAACTCCGGCTCGAGCGTATAGAGAACGAGCGGCTTTCCGGAATAGAAATGCTGAAGATAGGCCATGGCGGCTTCGGGTGACCGGAGGGCCTCGCGCACGACGGGCCATTCGGCCGCCGCGTCTTCGACAATGACGGGCCGGCCGCGTCCGGCAAGTGCCTTCAAGTCGACGCGAGCCAGCGAAAGGCCGGTCAGGCGCTCGGTCTTCTGGGCGGATGCGAGGGCGCTCATGCGCGCCCTGCTCAACCCGCCGGCGGGGCTTCGTGAGCCCGCCGCTTCAGCTCGATCAGCCGAGGAATATTGGACAGGGACGCCACCATCAGGTGCGCCGCATAGAGGTGCCCCGCCCGGTTGAGCTCGCCCAGCGCGTCGCCGCCAAGGCCCTGCAACCTGTCGAGGCTGATCGCCGAGAACCCCTTCACGACGAATTGCAGGCTGTCGGACGCTTCGGCGGCGATCTCGACCGGTTCGATGATATCATGACGTTCGAAGGCGTCGAACATCGGCTGCCGGAGCTGCAGGCCAGCATGCAGGCGCTGCAGGATTCTCGAGACGTGGACAAGGTATGGGGCATTGCCGCCCTGGGGCAGGAACAGCCGATGGCCGTCCTGCGCCCCGACGCCCGGGAAATCGGGATCGATATGGATCATCGGCTCGCCACCGATCCTGGCGCCCGGCTGCTGCCCCGGCTGGCCCGCATCGTCAAGTCCGATCGAAAAGGCACCGCGCGCCAGCATGGCCGGCACGTAGGAAGACGCCCAGGCCTCCCCTTCGAGAAACAGGTTCTCCCCCTCCGCGAAGCCCAGCAGGGCAACCGCCTGCCAGTCGTCATTCTGGTCCTTCCGCAACAGGATGGGAAATTCGCGCTGCACGTCCTGCAACTCGGTAACGGCCACAACGACCTGGTTCACCGCGTCACCGACCGCAGCCCCCCGCACCGGCTTCACCAGGAGGTCGGCATGATCGACATTATTGAGGCGTACGGAGTTCATGGTCACTCCCGATCCTAGGCGAAAGGCCTGAAGCCTGCCAGCCCGCAGTCCCGAAAGCTGGCAGGCCATTCAACATGCGAAAGACCACCGGGTGGAGGACGTCCGGTGGCCTTTCTTTTCAGCATCGGTGGGGAAAGTCCGATGCTGTTTTCCCAGCTATCGGATCAGTAACGATAGCGTGCGCCCAGCACGTAGCGCGGCGAGAGTTCGTAGGTGAAATAGACCTGCTCGGGTACACGGTGGAACGTGCGCTGATCTTCACCCGTGATGTTGATGGCCTCGAACGATATCGCGAAATGGTCGTTGACATCGTAATTGAGGCTCAGGTCCCACTGGCCATAATCCTCGACAAAGATCCCGGAACGGTCGCCCGTCTGGTTTGTCGCAGAGAGGAACGTGTCACGCCAGTTGTAGGCAACCCGCGCCGACACGCCGTAATTCTCGTAGATGCCGGTGATGTTGTAGGTGTCGGAGAGACCGGTCAGGGCGAACTGGTTCTCCCCGGGGTCGGAGGCCGGATCGAGTTCCACGTCGCCGTTGACGATCGTGTAGCTGCCAGCCACCCCAAAACCAGTATCACCGAAGAAGTGCTGACCTGCGAACTCGAAACCGTCGATGTTGCCTTCGCGGTTGTTGATAGGCTGCTGCACCGCGAAGGAGAGCAGCGGATCATTGGCGTCCGCCACGACGTCGAATTCGCCAAGGATCTGGTCGACATAGGACTGCGGCAGTGCATTGCCGACAAGATTGGCCTCGAATTCGGCCTGGGCCGCCGCAACGTCTCCGCCATTATTGTCGATCAGCGCGACAAGCGTGAAGAGGTTGGCCTCCGACAGGTCGACACCCAGCTCGCCGATGATATCGACGGCATCACCCGAGCGCGTGCCAGCGGCGCCAGACGTCTGGTCCCGCAGGCCGAACAGGTTGCGATCCACGACACCGGTGCCGATGAAGTTCTTCACCCGCTTGTCGAAGAAACCGGCCGAAATGAAACTCGCATCATCGAAGTACCATTCCAGCGAGATATCGAAATTGTCAGATTCCAGCGGAAGGAGGCCGGGGTTCTGCGACGCGCCGGTGACCTGGCCGCCAAGGACGGTCGGACGGTTCGGAGCATTCGCCGTCGTCGATGCGAACAGGTTCGAAAAGGCAACCCGGCCGATCGTTTTCGAGAAGGATGCGCGCGCAACGAGGGTCTCAGTCACGTCAACCTGGAAATCGAGGTTCGGCAGGAAGTGATCATAGCTGCCTTCGCCCTCGATGCTCTGCGTATCGCCGCCTTGCTGGACAAGGAAGTCATTATCGGCCGTCCAGAGGATGCCCGTCGGAACCGACTGCGCCGTCGATGAGGAGACATCGGTCTCTTCATACCGCACACCGGCGTTCATGCGCGCCGTGCGCCCCAGGAATTCGCCTTCCATCTGGAATTGTGCGTACAGCGAGGCGATTTCCTCGTTCACCGTGTCCCGGGAAGAGCCGTAGCTGATTGCATTCTGCGAGTAGGCGTCCTGCAGGACCGTGAAGAGTTCGGCCGCATCCCCGCGGAAGGCTATGTCCGCCTGCCCGACTGGAACGTCATCGAATTCGCACTCGAGGCAATAGGAGGTCACGAGGCCGGGGGCGAACCGCTCCAGGTCACCAGGATCGCCAATGCCCCATGAGCCGAGATCCTGCTGCGTCGTGAGGGTTGCGCGGTCAAACGTGCTGTCGCGAAGGTTGCCGCCCACGGTGAAACTGGACGCGTCGTTTTCCCAGACGAAGCGGAGGTCGAACTCGTCGATCCGATTCTTGGCTGACGACGTGTTCGAGCGCTGCACCTGCGTACCGAGATCGCCGACTTCGAGCACGCCATTGCCGTTGCCGCGCACCGTGTCATCGATCTCGTACTGCTGTATCGGATAACCACTGCGGAAATCGACCTGGTGCCGCAGAATGACCGGTGCACCGAAGGTGACGAAGGTCGCTGTATGGCCAAGCGGATTGTCGCCGCGCGACTTGGACGAGGACGAGTGCGCGTCGAACACGATCGACATCGCCTCATTGAGATCCCAGTCCGCATTGAAGCCGAGCGAGCTCAGCTCGTCACGGGTTGCGCGATTGGTCTGCTCGAAGCCGATGTCCTTCGACCCGTCATTGTTTTCCTGCAGGAAGACTGCGCTCGCAACCGGGCCATCATTGTCGAAGATGACCTGGTCGAACGGCGTCGCGAACCAGTTGGTCTGCTCGGCACGCAGCTCCTCGGATTCATTCAGCGCATACGTCCAGTCGCCCGTCAGGGTCAGCGAGTCCACGGGCCTGAACTGCAGGACGAGCTGACCATTGAGGCGTTCGCGGGAGATTTCCGAGAGGTCGTAACGGCTGTCCTGGGGAATGCCGTAGAGTTGGCCCGCAGCCGGGGGATTTTCGACCGTGGTCGAACCGTCGCCGCGCAGCAGGCTGTTGGCAATCGAGCCATCTTCGGAGCGCTGGATCAGCCAGTCATTGACCTGCTGGCTCGGCGCACCGGAATCGCGCACCGAATACGAACCGAAAAGGCTGACGCCGATACGCTGCTCCGGATCGCTCCATGCCGCGATGCCGGAAAGCTCGGGCGTGACCTCGTCACCGCCGACGACGCTGTCATCGATCACACCCTTGACCTGGGCCGACCCGGTAAGACCAGAGTCCGAGAGTTCGAGCGGACGGCTGGTCCTGATATTGACCGTCGCACCAATGCCACCCGAGGGCAGGACGGACTGGCCGGTCTTGTAGACCTCCAGCGCGCTCACGCCTTCCGATGCGAGGTTCGAGAAATCGAATGCACGATCGCCGCCCGCGCCGAAATTGCCGCGCTGACCGATTGCGCGGATCTCGGCGGTCGGCATGGTGCGGCCATTCAGGGTCACAAGGTTGAAGTCGGGGCCGAAACCGCGAACCGTGATTTCCGATCCCTCCCCATTGGTCCGGTTGATCGAGACGCCGGAAATGCGCTGGAGCGACTCGGCGAGGTTGGTGTCCGGGAACTTGCCGATATCCTCGGCAGAGATGGCATCGACAACGCCATCGGAATTGCGCTTGATGTTCATCGCGTTCTGGTAGGAACTGCGGATGCCGGTCACGAAGACGGTTGCCTGACGGGCCTCGGAACTGTCCACAGTTTCCTGCGCGAACGCTGGTGCCGTTGCCAGGAGCGATACCGCCGACACGCTGCCGAACAGGTACTTGCAGTGGTCAGATGCGAGCAGACCACAAAGGTTGATTTGTTTCATGTCCAAATTGTCCTCCCGATGATTTCCTGCCTTCTAGGGCTTGGCTGTGTTCAGCAGATGCAGAAATGTTACCGCTATCGCACAGGAGACATGAAACATTCATCGCCAGACAATGCAAGATGTTAGCGCACGCATTTTTGGCAGACAGGCCGGATTTCCCGGCTTGTCGTGCAATTCGACAACACTTTTCGCGGTCTGGCTTGACGGTGCGGCACACCTGCGCGTCCAGGGCAGGAGGACTCTTCCCCCGCACCGCGCCCGCTGATTGCCGGTTGAAGGTTGACCTTGCGGGTCTCCGGAGATGAAACAAGCGGCCGCGCTGGACCGCCGGAGACCGCGTTGCGAGCTCGGCAGTGTGCGTCTCGATCAATTCATCGTCCTGCCCTTGCCGCGTCGTCGGCTCGCGCGCGGGCTGGCAGAGCCTGCAGGCGGGCAGCCGGCGGCCGGTCCAGAATGGGCAGAGTTGGCTCAGAAGGCTCCGAACGTCGATGGCCCGACAATGGACCGGACACGCCAAGAGCCAGCGCCGCGTGCATCAGGCCACCCAGCATCCAACGCTCTCATGGAAGACCCGACGTCCGCCCCGGCCGGAACACAGCGAGGCGGCAATGACAGCCGCAAGCGCCGGCGGTCCAGTCTCTGAGGGACCTGCCGTATCCCCGAACAATCCGCGCAGATCCTCGTCCCCGACAAAAAAGCAGGCCCTCCCGAAGGAGGGCCTGCCCTGTCTGCTGTCGTCAGCCTGCAGCCTAGAAGGTCGCGGTGACCCGGCCGAAGAAGGTCCGGCCGAAGACATCATAGGTCGCCGGGTAGGTATTGGCCTGCTCCTGGTTGTCACCAAGGATCGGCGGCTCTTCATCCAGCAGGTTATCAATGCCGAATGTCAGTCGAAGATTATCGGTGAACTCATAGGTGCCCGACGCATCGAAGTAGCTCGTGGCGTCAATGGTCTCGACCGCGTAGTCGGTGCCATCATCATCGTCCTCGACCTCGCCGACATAGCGCCACAGGATCTGTGCCTTGATCGGGCCATTGGCCCAACGCAGCGTCGAACGGTGCTTGTAGGACGGCACCGGCTCGCCGCAGAGCAGCACGCCGAACTCGCCTGCACAATCGTCGACATCCGCACCTTCGAAGGCCTGGAAGGTCGACTCCTCGGTGAAGGTGCCGAGATAGCTGAGGCCAAAGAGCCCGAGGTTGCCAGCATCATACTGATATTCAGCCTGCACATCGACACCATTGAGCGTGATCGCGGCGACGTTCTGCTGTTGCACGGAAATCGCATCAATCGTGCCGTCAGGACGGCGGTTGATCACGTCGCAGAAGGGCGACCCGATACCACCGAACTCGGTGTTGTTGTAGCAGATGTCGAGTACGTTGGCCGCACCGCCACCAAAGCTCGAGATCGCGCCATCAATCTCGATATCGAAGTAGTCGACCGAGACGGTCAGCCCTTCGATGAAGTCGGGGCTGGTCACGAAGCCGACCGTAATCGTTTCGGCCTCTTCCTCTGCAAGGTCGGGGTTACCGCCTGAAAGCTGGCGGACCTGGCCAGCCGGCGGGTTGATCGCCGGCGAGCCAACCGAAGCCGCCGGCACACCGGTAGCCACGCAGATGTCGGCAATCGCGCCGGGGTTCGGACCACCGGCCGAGCAGGGATCGACGGCGCCTGGGAAGCCTTCGGCAACCGGCTGGAACAGCTCAAGAATGTTCGGTGCCCGGACCGCGGTGTTGAAAGATCCACGGAAGCGGAACTGTTCAACCGGGGCCCATTCACCTGCGATCTTGTAGGCCTCGACGCCACCGACCGAGGAATAGTCCGAATACCGGTAGGCGAGTTCGAGGGCCAGCGTGTCGGCGAACTGGACATCGCTCAGGATCGGGACATAGGCCTCGGCAAAGAGGTCATACACGTCAAACCCGGATTCCGGCACGGCTGGCGACCCGTTGAAGCCGGCAATATTTCCGCTGGCGAGATCCTGCGAAGGATCGAATACGAAGGTTTCCTCGCGATACTCGAAACCACCGGCAATACCGATGGGACCGCCCGGCAGCTCGAATGCACCGGCCGTGTCGCCGGACAGCGTGGCCGCAAAGATGCGCTGCTCGTAACGCGCATCCGCATTGACACGCGTCCGGAGGAATTCTGCAGCGTCCTCGCTGATGTTGCCTTCACCGAAGAGGTTCATCGGCGAGCAACCCACCGTGGACCCATTCGACCCGGCATCCGAACAGGTCGGATTACCGTTCGCATCCACATCGACATTCCCATCGCCATCCGCATCGGCGAGAATGAGCGACTGCAGGAACCGGTCGCGCGAGACGTTCCCGCGCTGGGCCGACGAATTGATCACCCGGCCTTCCTGGTAGGAGAGATCGTAATCAATGTTCTCATTGATCATCCCGCGCAGGCCGCCAATCATCTCGAAGGCCACGAACTGGTCGTCGGAAATCCGGGGGCCGACTTCTTCGAGACGGCGCCGCAGGAAGGCGGTCGCCGTATCGTCGATGCCGTCACCATCGGTGTCCACACCATCGCCGAAAGCGCCCGACAGGATGGCCTGGGTTTCGGGGGTCAGGAACGGGTTGCCATCGAGCGAAAATTGCGAGCCCGCCTCGAAGATCGGCGTCGGCGCAAGCTGTTGCGGCACATCATTCTGGGCAAAGTGAAACTCACCATAGGCCTCGAAATGCTCATTGATCTCGAAACGGGCAAGACCGGTGCCCTGGAAGCGTTCCTGCGGCAACTGGATATAATTCACAGGTGCATAGTTGTAGAAGTCGTTTTCCGGCGCGCTGAAATCATCATTGAAGCAGCGCAATGATCCGTCGGTCTCGAACGTGATGCCGAAACTGGCGCAGTTCGCGGCCGTATCCGTGCCGACACTTCCGGCAAAGATCGACGTCGCGGGAATGCCCGACGAGCCACCATTGAACAGCCCGCCCTCACCATCATCGAACTGGGCGAAGGTCGCAAAATCGCGATCACCCTGGAACAGTTCCGACCGGTCGGTGTATGCGAGGTTGATGACGGCATTGCCGCGGCCCTCGGCAAAGTTGCCACCCAGGGTCAGGGACATGGAGAAGAGTTCAGCATCCCCTTCCTGCGTCGCCTCGTATCCGGCAGAGGCTTCAACGCCCTCGAAATCATCCTTGAGGATGAAGTTCACAACACCGGCGACGGCATCGGAACCGTAAACGGCCGATGCACCGCCGGTGACGACCTCGACGCGTTCGATGAGCGCAGCAGGGATCGAGTTGATGTCGACCACACCGCCGCCGGACGTCGGCACAAAACGTTTGCCATTCACGAGAACCAGCGTCCGCGTGGAGCCGAGACCGCGAAGGTCAACGGTCGCCGTTCCGTTGCCGGGGTTGTTCGATGTGCGGTCGAGGCCGGGAACGGTCTGCGGCAGCGTGTTGAGCAGGCTCTCGGTGTTCACCGTGCCCGTCAGTTCGAACTGTTCGGCGCCCACCGTCGCGATCGGGCTGTTCGACACGAAATCGAGACGTTGGATCCGCGAACCGGTGACCGTGATGGTCTCCTGAACGGCCTCCTCGTCTTCGGTGGGGGCGTCCTGGGCAACGGCGTAACCGGCCATGGCGACCGATGCGCCAGCGAAGATTGACGACGCCAGAAGGCGCGTCCTGAAATTAGTCCCGTTCACGTGTGAACCTCCGATCTGTGATGTTCCACCCAGGCCTCACCCCCGAGTGTATTTATCATGCCTTATTGGAGTAGACGCAAAACCGTCAACGACCGGTGACAATTCCTTCATAGAAACCTCGCGAGTGTGTCAAAAACGCCATAGTTTCGACCACCCGCAGGTCATGTCGTTGCAGGTCTTGCCCGGAATGCGGTGAAATCGTCCCCTGGCCTTGCAAACCGGTTGCAAGCTTTCTCCCTGTCGCGCTCGCCTCCCGCAACCGATCGGGACACCCTGCCGACCCGCCGAATCGGATCGCGCGCTACTCGGCCGCTACCGTGACAGCGGACGTGGCAACCGCATCATTGGCGGCCGCAACCGGGTTGGAGAAGATCATCGCGCCGTCCTGCACCGGCCCCTCGCGGAACATTTTCCGATCCCTCGCGTAATCCTGCGGATTGATCCAGGGCTCGCGATCGCCCTGGCGGGGAAAGAGATGCATGGCGCGTGTCATGTAGCCGGCAGGGAAGCCCTCGATCCAGTCCCGAGCGGGCATTGCCTGCTCGGCGGGCCGCAGTGTCGGCATGAACTGCCGCGTTCCGGTGCGGTCCATTTCATTGATCAGCCGGCAGGCATATTCGGCGATCAAGTCAGCCCGGAGTGTCCATGACGCATTGATGTAGCCAAATGTCGAGACCAGGTTCGGCACGCCGGAATAGCCAAGGCCCTTGTAGGTCCACGTCTGCGCGAAATCGACGGGTTCACCATCGACGGAAAACCGTGCCCCGCCCAGCACCTCAAGCTCGAGGCCGGTGGCCGACACAATGATGTCGGCGTCGACCCGCTGGCCCGACTGCAGCACGATGCCAGTCTCGTCGAAATGGTCGATCCGGTCGGTGACGACGTCGGCCTTGCGGGTGCGGATGGCGCGGAAGAGATCGCTGTCGGGGACGAGGCAGAGGCGCTGGTCCCAGGGATTGTAGGTCGGCGTGAAATGGGTCTCGACGTCGTAGCTGTCGCCGAGTTCGTCACGCACGCGCTTCAGCAGCGCCGCCTTCGCCTTTTCGGGCTGCTTGCGGGTGCGGTTGTAGAAGAAGCGCTGCAGGGAGATGTTCTTCCAGCGCGTCACGCCATAGGCCCAGCGCTCGGGCAGGAGCGCACGCAGCATGTTGGCGATACCGTCCCGGGCCGGACGGGAGACGACATAGGTCGGCGAGCGCTGCAGCATGGTGACCTTTGCCGCCTTGTCGGTCATCGCCGGCACCAGCGTCATGGCGGTTGCGCCCGAGCCGATGACCACAACCGACTTGTTCGCGTAATCGAGATCGGCCGGCCAGAACTGCGGATGGACTATCGGGCCTGCAAACCGCTCCTGGCCCTCGAAATGCGGTGCATGACCCTGCTTGTAACTGTAATACCCCGCACACATGAGCAGCACATTGGCCGTATAGGTCGCGGTGCGCCCGTCCGCGAGCGTGGCGGTCACGGTCCATCGCGCGCTCGGGGTGTCCCAGGCGGCCGCCGTCACGGTGTGGCCATAGCGGATATGGTCCTCGACGCGGTATTCGGCCGCCGTTTCGCGGATGTAATCGAGGATCGAGGGACCGTCGGCAATCGCCTTCGCCGCCCGCCAGGGTTTGAAATTGTAGCCCAGCGTATGCATGTCGCTGTCCGACCGGATCCCGGGATACCGGAAAAGGTCCCACGTGCCGCCCATCGACTCCCGGCCCTCGAGAATGCCATAGCGCTTGTCCGGGCATTCCCTCTGGAGATGGACGGCAGCGCCGATCCCGGAAAGACCCGCACCCACGATCAGAACATCGAAATCCGTCTGGTCTGTCATCTCTGCATGACCGGTGCTTTGAGCATCCGGCACCTCCCGTCTTTCATCTAGCAGCGGTAAAAGACTGACGCCAGTGTCATCTATTCCGTTTGCGTTCACTCGCTGGGCAGGCCGGATCCGCGTAGCACGTTGCCGGTCAAGACGGCAGGGCCTCCGCCGCACGCCAGTGTCCCGGCGACAGCCCGTCCAGCGTCCATGAGCCGATCCGCCAGCGGACCAGGCGGAGGGTTGGATGGCCGACGGCCGCAGTCATGCGCCGGACCTGGCGGTTGCGTCCCTGGCTGAGGGTGATTTCCAGCCAGCAATCGGGAACGGATTTTCGCACCCGGACCGGCGGGTCGCGCGGCCAGAGCCCGGCCGGCGGATCGATGCGGCGAATGCGGGCCGGTGCGGTGCGGCCATCGCGGAGATCCACCCCGGCCTCGAGCGCGGCAAGGGCCGCTGCATCGGGGAGCCTTTCCACCTGCACCCAGTAAGATTTCTCCATCTTCCGCCGAGGGTGAGCGATGCGCGCCTGCATCCGGCCGTCATCTGTCAGGACCAGGAGCCCTTCGCTGTCGCGGTCGAGACGGCCCGCCGGATACACGCCGGGACAGTCGATGAAATCCGAAAGTGTCTTGCGGGCCGTGCCCGACGTGCTGCTGTCGGTGAACTGGGAGAGCACGCCATACGGCTTGTTGAAGCAAATGATCTGCACCATCGGCCTGGCTCCGCAGGTGTCAGAGCGACACAACACGACCGGGGTTCATGATGTTCTGTGGGTCCAGGGCCCGCTTGATCGCCCGCATGGCATCGGTTGCCGCGCCCGGCCGGATCGTTGCCAGTTCGTCGCGCTTCAGCCGGCCGACACCGTGTTCGGCCGAAATCGAGCCCCCCAGCGCCATGGCTGCGGCATGTATTGACGCGGTGATGTCGGCGCCCTTCGCCCTCAGGACCGGCGCGTCCGTGCCGCCCGGCTCGCAGGCCGAATAATGCAGGTTGCCATCGCCAACATGGCCGAACGCGACGATCTCCGCAGCCGGTGCGATGGCTGCCACGGCGGCGCCGGCCTGGTCGAGAAACTCCGGAATGCGGGAGACCGGCACCGAAACGTCATGGTTGAGAGAAGTACCGTAGGCCCGCTTCGACAGGGGGATGGATTCGCGCACCGTCCAGAAGGCCTGCGCCTGGGCGAGGCTTTCGGCGATCACCGCCGTCTGCGCCAGCCCGGCCTCGAATGCCTTGCCTAAGGCCATTTCCAGCACCTCCCGGGCATGGTCCTCGCGCGACATGGAGATCTCGCACAGGACCCGCCAGGGTTCGGGCCGGGGCTGTGGGTCGCGCACCTGGGGCATGTCGGCCCGGACCATGGCGATGGCATTGGCAGGAATCATCTCGAAGCTGGTGACGGTATCGCCCGCCTCGTCCCGCACCAGCGCCAGCAGGCTGACGACGTCTTCCGCGCTTGCACAACTCACCCAGGCGCTTGCGCGCATGGTCTTCGGGAATAGCTTGAGCGTCGCAGCCGTGATCACGCCAAGCGTACCCTCCGCCCCGGCGAACAGATGCTTGAGGTCGTAGCCGGTATTGTTCTTCCGCAGGCCAGACAGCCCGTCCCAGATGGTCCCGTCGGGCAAGACAACCTCCAGCCCGAGCAGGAGATCGCGCATCATGCCGTAGCGCAGCACCGCAACGCCGCCCGCATTTGTCGAGATCAGCCCGCCAATCGTGGCGGTGCCTTCCGAGCCGAGCGAGAGCGGGAAGAAGCGACCGGCCTCGGCGGCGGCGGTCTGCGCGGTTACCAGCGGCGCGCCGGCCTCGATGGTCATCGCATTGTTGAGGGGATCGACCGACCGCACCGCCTGCATCCGGGACAGCGACAGGGTGATCTCGCCATGCGGCGTGCCGCCGTCCACAAGGCCGGTATTGCCGCCCTGGGGACAGATCGCGACCCCGGTACGGGCACACAGGCTGACCAGCGCGGCAACCTCCCTGGTATTCCCGGGTCGGGCGATGAACGGGGTCTCACCCGAGGCGAGGCCGCGCCACGGCGTGGCCGCCGCTTTCAGCGCTTCCGGATCCTCGCTCCAGCCCTGCGGACCGAGCAGCGATTTCGCTTGCTTGACGAATGCGGGAACGGCGTCAGACGCCACGAGTTGATCATCTGCCATGGTCACCAGTCTAGGCCCCATGAATGGCCGCGAAAACCCTCATTTTTCGCAGAGGTTTCACACTTCTGCCGGGGAAATCTGCTTACCTTCAACCTCGATGGTCGCGTTGGTGTAGGGTTGTTCTTCATGTACAGAGAGAATGGTTTCGTGAAGGGGCTTGTTGTCATGTCCCTGACCTTCATCGCCCTGATGGGCATATATGCGCTTTGGGCTGAAGAGATATCTGCAGCGTTCTGGAAGACCTTCCTGAGCTTTGCCATTCTCCTTTTGCTCTCGATCAGCATCCAGCGCGTCTCGCGACCGACCGGCAACGGCCTCGATGGCCCCGATCCGCAGCTCTGAAACCGAGTTTCCAGGACAGCTCCGTCGACTGGCCGATCCGCGTCAGCCTTCGACCGCACCGAAGACGCGCGCGAAGATCGCATCGACATTGCGTGTGTGGAACGCCATGTCGAACAGGCCATCGATCTCTGCGCCGGACAGGTGGGCCGTCACGTCCGGATCGGCCTTGAGACCGGCGGCAAACGCGCCCTCCCGCGACCCTTCCATCGCCCAGGTCTTCATCGCGTTGCGCTGCACCAGCCGATAGGCGTCCTCCCGCGCAACCCCGGCTTCGATAAGGGCGAGCAGCACGCGCTGGGAATTGTGCAGGCCGCCGAGCCGCTCGAGATTGGCGCGCATGGTGCCGGGATAGACGACAAGGGCCTCGATCACCCCTGCCGCCCGGTGCAGGGCGAAATCGAGATGCACGGTCGCATCCGGGCCGATCCCGCGCTCGACCGAGGAGTGGGAAATGTCCCGCTCATGCCACAGCGCGACATTCTCCATGGCCGGCATTACCGCAGACCGGACCAGCCGCGCGAGACCGGTCAGGTTTTCCGTGAGCACCGGGTTGCGCTTGTGCGGCATGGCCGAGGAGCCTTTCTGGCCTTCGGAGAAATACTCCTCGGCTTCAAGCACCTCGGTCCGCTGCAGGTGCCGGATCTCGGTCGCCAGCCGTTCGATCGAGGACGCGATGACACCGAGCACGGCAAAGAAGTGGGCATGCCGGTCGCGCGGGATCACCTGCGTCGAGACCGGTTCCGGCACCAGGCCCAGCGCGCCGGCGACATGCGCCTCGATGGCCGGATCGATGCTCGCAAACGTTCCCACGGGTCCTGACAGCGCGCATGTGGCGATCCCTGCCCGCGCCTCCTCCAGCCGGGACCGCGCACGCTGGAACTCGGCATGAAAGCCGGCCAGCTTGAGCCCGAACGTGGTCGGCTCGGCATGGATGCCGTGACTGCGCCCGATCATCACGGTGTACCTGTGCTCCTCGGCCCGGGCCCTGAGCGCGGCCAGCAGGCGGTCGAGCCCGGCCAGCAGCAGCGCGCTTGCCCGGTCGAGCTGCACCGCCAGGCAGGTATCCAGCACGTCCGACGAGGTCAGCCCCTTGTGCAGGTGGCGCGCCTCCTCGCCGACATGCTCGGCAACATTGGTCAGGAAGGCAATGACATCATGCTTTACCTCGCGCTCGATTGCCTCGATGCGGGCGGGATCAAACCCGCCACGCGCGCGCACAGCGGCCACTGTGCCGGCAGGAACCTCACTGCGGGCCTCCATGGCTTCGGCCGCCAGCGTCTCGATCTCCAGCCAGATCGCATACTTGCTCTCATCGGACCAGATCGCTGCCATTTCGGGACGGGTATAGCGAGGGATCATCGGCGGGCTCCTTCCGGCACGTATGCGGCCTGTCTCTGCCCGCCCTTACCCCCGTTGGCGCACCCTGGCCAGAAACTCCGGGAACCGGCCGCGGTACCCTGCAGCATGCCGACAGCGCTATTCAAGGAAGGCGGGCCGGAAAACGCAACCGACGGAAGAATCCACAGGACGAAGACTGGCTCACTCCTTACTGTTCCTTTATGACGCTTTGAGATACGGGCGGGGTGGCCCGTGCCATCCCGGATGAACGGCGAACCGTGCGCATCGGGATGTACAATCGAATGCGACCAGTTTCCGGCTGGTCATTCTTGGGGAGAGATGATCCGTGAAAACCATGTTTCGAGGCTGCATGCTGGCCCTGGCCCTCGGGGGGCTGTCGTTCGCCGGCCCTTCCCTTGGCGGCCCTTCCCTTGGCGGCCCTTTCCTTCTCGGATCGGCCTCGGCCCAGACCGCGGACGTTCCGCCCAACGCCGAGCCGGGCCGGTGCTATGCCCGCGTCCTTCTGCCGGAAGAGACAGAGGTCGTCACCGAGACCGTCCTGGTCAAACCCGAAGCAACTGAGATCCGGCTGGTCCCGGCAGAGTTCGAAACCTATACCGAAGAGGTGCTGGTGAAGGAGGAAACCATCGAATTCGTCACCATTCCGGCGACCTATGAAACGGTGACCGAAGAGGTGATGGTCCGGCCCGAATATACCGAGACCGTCGTCATCCCCGCCGAGTTCGAGACCTATACTGAAGAGGTGCTTGTCCGCCCGGCCTATGTTACCTGGAAACCCGGCTCGGGCCTGTTCGGCCGCGCCGAAGCCCCTGCCCGCGCCGGGCTGGGCACGTCGGACAGTTCGGTGGCCACGGGCGAGCTGCTCTGCCGCGTCGAGGTGCCCGCCCAGTATGATACGGTGACTCGCACCCGGCTCGTTTCACCGGAGCGGACCGAAGTTCGCGTCATCCCCGCTGAATTTGAAACGGTCAGGCGGCAGGTTGTGGTCTCCCCGGCGCGGATCGAGGAGAAGGTGGTACCCGCCGTCTACCGCACCGTGGAGAAGCGCCGCCAGGTTGCCCCTGCGCGCGAGGAAGTCGTCACCATCCCGGCGCAGTACGAAACGGTCGAGCGGCGCGAAGTCGTCGGCGGCGGCGGTCTGGAATGGCGCGAAGTGCTGTGCGACACGAATGCGTCTGCCGCCAGGATCCGCGAAGTGCAGGCGGCTCTGACCGATGCCGGATATCCGACGCTGATCGATGGCCAGTTCGGTCCGGGCACCCTCCGGGCCATGGAATCCTTCCAGCGCGACAATGGCCTGGCGGTGGGCTACCTCACCATAGACACGGTCAGGGCCCTGGGCATCGACCCCTACTGAGCCGGGCTGCATCCGGCGTCGCCAGCGGCGCACCATCGGCTCGGAGGCGGCAATGGCGCGGCAATGGCAATGATGACGGCGCCAGCCGCGGCCACCTCTGGTCCGATTTCGGGATGCTGCGCTTTCCTGCCGGCGCAGGACCGTCCTATAAGTCGGCCATGGCCGGATACCCTCCCCTTGACGGACTTGCCTCGACCGTTGCGGCGCTGTCGGTGATCCTGCTCGCCCTCGTCTCACTGGCAGGGACGGCCGCGCGGCGCCAGGCCGTGGAGGCGGGTGCCGCCAGGATGCAGGACCTGTGCGAGCTGACCGGCATCCTCGATCCCCGCCAGTTGCAGGATGTTTTCGGCCCGCCCGACATGGATCGCGTCTGGCGCCATGTCCGGATGGCCGACATCGCGGCCGCCCGTCGCCCACTTGGTCACCTCATCAGCAATGACGCCGTGGACGGGCTTGCCATTGCGATGGCCGCCGCCAGTTTTCTTGTCCGTCATCCCCTCGTCGATATCGCCCTGATCGCAGCGTTGGCTGCACAGGTGACCGGATGGCTTGCCGCTGCCCGCCTGCCACGCTGATCGAATTGCCTTTGCAAGACGCGAGAACATCTCTACCAACGCCCGCCATGAAGCTTTGGAAGATGAACGGAGCGGGAAACGCCTTTGCCATATTCGATGCGCGTAGCCACGCCTTCGATCCGGGTGAGGACAAGATCAGGCGGCTGGCGCAGGAATTGTCTGCCGACCAGATCATCGCGATCGAGCGCGACATGGAACGAGATGCCTTCATGCGCATCTGGAATGCCGACGGCTCTGAGGTGAATGCCTGCGGCAATGCAACCCGCTGCGTCGGCCGGCTCCTGCTCGATGAGACCGGTGCCAAACGGGTCCGCATTCGCACCAATGCCGACACGCTGGATGCGACCGAGGCACCGGATGGGCTCGTCACAGTGGACATGGGCTCGCCGCTGATGGGCTGGGCCGACATTCCCCTCGCCGAGAAGATGGATGTCCGCGGCATCGACCTGAAGGTCGGGCCGATCGACGCCCCGGTCCTCGCCCGCCCCGCCGTGGTCTCCATGGGCAATCCGCATGCGGTGTTCTTCGTGGCCAATGTCGAGGCCTATGACATCGAGGCGATCGGACCGCTGGTCGAGGGCCATCCGGTATTCCCCGAAGGCGCCAATGTCGGTTTTGCCCAGGTCATCGACCCTCAGACCATCCGCCTGCGCGTCTGGGAACGCGGCACCGGACTGACGCGGGCCTGTGGGACGGGGGCTTGTGCAGCGCTGGTCTGTGCGGCCCGGGCCGGCAAGACCCGGCGCAGGGCGCGCATGATTCTCGATGGCGGCGACATCTTCGTCGAGTGGCGCGAAAGCGATGACCACGTCCTCATGACCGGCCCGGTCGAACTGGAGTTCGAGATCGACGTGTAGGTCCGCGCAGCGCCTGTCGGGCCCGCTCAGCCAGCGCAGATATGACGCAAGCCGCCGGCATCGACGATCCGGACTTCCGAACGGCCCGGAACAACCAGCCCGCGTCGGGCAAACTCCGCGAGCTGGCGGCTGACGACCGCCCGACCGGAACCGGTTTCAACTGCCAGGGCCTCGTGAGTCGCGCGGACGCAGCCCTGGTCATCGGCCAGCTTCAGCAGCGCCCGGGCCAGTCGGACGTCAAAGCCCGACAGGGCAACATCCTCGACAAGCTGCTCGAAATCGTGGAACCGCCGGGCAACAGCGCCGAACACTTGCTGGCGAAATCCCGGATCACGGGCGACCCGCTCCCCGAAGGCCGACCGCGGCACGAGGTCTGCCTCGATGTCGGTTTCCGCAACGCCCTCGGCTGAATAGCGCTCGTCGCTGACCAGGCAGGCAAAAGTCTGCAGGCAGATCTCGCCGGGTCGGACCCGGTAGAGGACGATCTCCCGGCCATTGGCCGCCAGCAGGGACACCCGGATCGTGCCCTGCCTGACCATCAGGAACCCGGCACATGGTTCGCCGGGCCGGAACAGGTGAGCGCCGGCGCGATAGCGGACGGTCTGTTGGTCGCGGTCATTGTCCATGGGGCCTGTTCACCGATCGCCATTGCAACCGGTTTACACCATGAACCTGCCCGCTTCGCCAGACCCATGTTCCGCCGGGCGAGGGTCACACCGTCAGCCAGCATCCCTGCGTGGACAGGTCCGCAGACCGAAAAGGGCATAGACCGGGCAGAAGCCGACGAGGCCCGTGAGCAACGGCACCAGGCCAAGCCAGCCCCACATCGTCTGGGGTCCGACAAAGACCAGTGACAGCACGGCAAGTCCGAAGATAACGCGCAGCACGCGATCGATAATGCCTTCATTGCGAGGCATGGCAGTCTCCATTCACAAGTCGGGCCGGGAAACGGCCCGGGCTCATCCTGCTACGGTCGGCCCGGCCTGTCGGTGACAAAGTCACACGGACGGCGGGTCCGTCAGTCCGGGGCTGCATCCAGCCCGATCTCGCCCGCGAGCCAGTTGGCCGCCTCGCGCACGGTCTCGCGCTCGAGATCGACGCGGCCGTTGGCGGCCCGCATCGCTGCGCTCGATATCGCCCCCTGCAGCGGTTCGAGCGCGCGCTGCAAGGCGCGGTCTTCGACCCGGTTCGGGGCGAGCAGGATCATGGCATCATAGGGCGGCAGGGCACCGGCGGGCTCGTCGAGCAGCACGAGGTCATAGGCATCGATCCGGCCATCGGTCGTGTAGGCGGTGATCACATCCACCTCCCCGGCCCGGACCGCCTCATACATGAAGGTCGACTCCATGCCGCGCGTATCGAGCCCGCCCAGCCCGTAGATATCACGCGTCCGGGTCCATTCCGGGCGCCCGAAGAATTCAGGATCGCTGGCCACGCTGAACGGCTTGCCGGCGAGCTCGCCGACACGGGTCAGGCCTTCGCGTGCCGCCGTCTCGCGGGTGACCGCGTAGGTATAGGCATTCTCGAAGCCCAGCCGGCCATAGGCCAGCACGCCATGGGTGTCCCAGAGCCAGGCCGAGGTCTCGGCATACATCACCGCCCGTGGCGGCACGTCCTCGCGGTCCATCACGGTCGCCCACAACGTGCCGGAATAGTCGATATAGAGGTCGATCTCGCCACGGGTGAGCGCATCGAAGGCCACGGTCGACCCCAGGCCCTCGCGCAGGTCGACAATCGCCCCTTCCGCTTCCAGCTGGTCGGCAATCAGGCGGGCGAGGATATACTGTTCGGTGAACGCCTTGGCGCCGAGGGTCAGCGTCCGGCCCTCGAGCGGGGCTGTCGCGACGCTGAAGCTGCGCCCGTCGGGGGCCTTGGCGCCGGCAGGCCGCAGGCTGGTCAGCGCCGGCAGGACGATCAGGGCGAGGCCGATGGCGCCACCCAGCGCATATACCCTTTCGCGCCGCTCTGCCGAGCGTTCGAAGGCCCGGATGACCTGGTCCAGCGCCATGGCAAGGGCGGCCGAGACGAGGCAGCCGAAGACGACCGCGCCCCAGTTGCGCGTCTGCAGGCCCTGGAAGATGTAGTTGCCGAGACTTTCCGCACCGACGGGGGTGGAAAGGGTCGCCGCGCCGATCACCCAGACGGCGGCAGTTCGCACACCGGCCACGATGACCGGTGCGGCCAGCGGCAGGTCGACCCGTGCGAGGCGCTGGCGGTCGGTCATGCCAACGCCGAGCGCCGCTTCGCGCAGTTCGGCCGGCACGCCGCGCAAACCGACGATCGTGTTCCTGAGGATCGGCAGGACCGAGTAGAGCGCCAGCGCCAGATAGGCCGGCCAGAACCCGATCCTGCCGCCGAGCAGCGGCACCATCAGCGCCAGCAGGGCAAGGCCGGGAATGGTCTGCACGATGGAGGCGAGCCCAAGCGCCGGGCCTGCCAGCCGCTCGTTGCGGGCCGCGATGATGCCAAGCGGCAGCGACACGACAAGGCCGGTTGCCAGCGCGGCGAAGGATAGGACGAGGTGGCCGGTATAGTGGCCGGGAAAGACGGAGAGTTCCTCGGTGAACATGGCGGAGAACCTAGGCGGATCGCAACGGGCTGTCACCGGGCACAGCGTGACGTATGGTTCCGCCTTGACCGAAGCCTGCACGGATGACCCCGCCCATGACACTTGAAAGCATTGCCACAGCCGCGAGCATTCTCGCCTCGCTGGCCGTTGTCCTCACCCTGGCCTTCATCTGGATGCAGCTGCGCCAGAACGCCTCTCTGATGCGGCTGACCGCGGCGCAGGTGTCGGCCCAGCTGCTGACGCAGAACCTTGCGCGGGTGGTCGAGCATGCCGATCTCGCCGAGCTGCTCGTGCGGGAAGGCAATGGCGACCTTGACCTGACCGAAGCGGAAGCGCTGCGGCTGTCGAATTTTCTCAGCGTCAGCTGGCGCAATTACGAAGTGCTGCATATGCACCGCCGCTACAGCGCCTTCGAGGAAGAGCTCTGGCAGGCTGTCGACGCGCGGATCCGCAACAGTTTTCTCAATCCCAATGTCCGCGACTGGTGGCAGAGGAGCCGGGACTATTACGCGCCGAGTTTTGCCGCCTATGTCGATGGAATGATGGCATCGGCGCCCGGATCGGAAACGCCGCCTGAGCCGGCCCCTGCGGACTGAAATGCACGCGCCACCCGCTCGGCCGTCCGGCGCGGGGCGTCGAGCAGGCGTTCCACCGCCGCATGGCCTGGCTGCGCGATCAGTGTTTCGGCCTCTCCTTCCTGGACGATGCGGCCCCCCTCCATCACCGCGATGCGGTCGGCAAAGCGCAGCGCCTCGGACAGGTCGTGAGTCACGATCACGGCGCCAAAGCCAAGCTCGTCCCGCAGGCGGGCGACGTCATCGATCAGGTCGGACTTGATCGCGCTGTCGAGCGCCGAGAAGGGCTCGTCCATCAGTACGAATTGCGGCTCACCCGCCAGGGCGCGGGCGAGGCCGACAGGCTGGGCCTGCCCCCCCGACAGGGCGTCCGGCCGGCGCCCGGCGAACTCGCCCGCCGGCAGGCCGACCATGTCGAGCAACCGGTTGACCTTGTCCCGGATCCGCGCCGGCGGCCAGCCGAGCAGGTCCGGGGTCACTGCAACATTCCCGAAGACCGTGAGATGCGGAAACAATCCGCCCGACTGGATCACATAGCCAATCCGGCGTCGCCACTCATGGGCCGGCACGTCATGGGCTTCCAGACCATCGAGGCGGACCTCGCCATGATCCGGCTCGATCAGCCGGTTGAGCAGTTTCAGCGTGGTTGTCTTGCCACACCCCGAGGCACCGATCAGGGCCAGCGTCTCGCCGGGTTCAATGACCAGGCTGACATCGGCGACGGCCTGGATGCCGCCGAAAGACCTGGCAAGCGCGCGTGCCGTCAGCGCCATCGGCAAGGTCCCGCACTGGCCATTCTATGTCCTGATATCCTCGTCGAGGATGGTCATCTGCAGCTGGTAGGCCGTCTCCCCCTCATCGACATCCTTGTAGACGACAGCGAGGAACTCCGCGCCGAGATAGACCTCGACACTGTCATCGGTCTTGTCGCGCGGCACGAGCCGCAGCCCGGGATGGAGTTTCTCCTTGAGATAGGCCTCAAGGCGCAGGGTTTCTTCGCGCTCCATGGTGGGCTCCTTCTTTCCGTGGCGCCAGACTATAGGGTTCGTCCCCCGGTTCAACCGGCAGGCTGGTTTGGGGGGCGGGACTGCGGCAAAGGCACGCTGGCCGGCCGCGCGGCTACTTGTCGGGTATGCCCTGGTCCATGGTCCGCGCCGGCTCGGCGCACTGGCCGCCAACCATGCGGGCCGGCACGCCGGCGACGGTGCAGCGCGCGGGCACGTCTTTCAGTACGACCGAGCCGGCCGCCACCTTCGCCTCGTCGCCCACGCTGATGTTGCCAAGCACCTTGGCGCCGACCGACAACAGCACGCCATTGCCGATCTTGGGGTGACGGTCACCGACTTCCTTGCCGGAACCACCGAGCGTGACACCATGCAGCAAGGAGCAATTGTCGCCGACCACGGCAGTCTCGCCGATGGTAATCCCGGACGCATGGTCGAGCATCAGGCCGGTGCCCAGCCGTGCCGCCGGATGAATATCGATCGCGAAGATCTGCGATACGCGGGACTGGAAATGGAAGGCCAGCGTCTCGCGGCCCTGTTTCCACAGGTCGTGCGCCACGCGGTGGGTCTGCACCGCCAGGAAGCCCTTGAAGAACAGGAAGGGCTGGAGAAGGCTGCGGCAAGCCGGGTCGCGGTCGAGGATCGCCCACATGTCGGCCTCGGCGGCATCGACCAGGCTGTGATCGCGGTCATAGGCCTTCTCGAAAAGTCGCCGCACCTGCAGTCCGCCCATTTCCGGTCCGGCCAGCTTTTCCGCGATGTGGTAGGACAGCGCCTGGCAGAGGCTGTCATGGCTGAGGATCGAGGCGTTGATGTAGCTCGCCAGGGTCGGCTCTTCAGCCGCAGCGGCCGAGGCCTCGAAGGTCAGCCGCGTCCAGGCGGGTGGACGCGCCCCGGTGTCGGGATTGGTCTGCATCGCGTGTCTCCTCGCCTTCGCGCCTGCCCGTTCGGGGAGCAGTTGATACACCACTCTGTCAATGGCAAGGCAGGGATGCAAGCCTGCCCCGGGGCGCAAGGCCGGCCTGCCCTGAAACTGCCTCAATTGATGGATTGACCACATCTGTAGTCAACACTATGACTACGACTGTAGTCGCCAGCCGACTCTGCCCGAAGGACGAGCCATGCAGATCTCCGACGCCGAACTGGATGTGATGAAGGTGCTCTGGGCCCGTCCAGGCATCTCCGCCACCGAGGTGCACGACGCCCTGCGGCCCGTGCGCGACTGGAACGTGCGGACCGTGAAGACCCTGCTCGCGCGCCTCGTCGAGAAGGGCGCACTGGCCACCGCGGAGGACGGCCGGCGTTATCTCTACACGCCGACCATTCCGCAGGACGAATACAAGACCGGCGCGGTGCGCCAGTTCGTCGACCGGCTGTTTTCCGGACAGTCCGCACCGCTGATTGCCCATCTCGCCGATGCCAAGGGCCTCACCGAAGCCGATATTGCGGAGCTTGAAAGGCTCCTTGGGGAGTTGAAGAAATGACCGTCATCCATCTCGCGACCACCTCGCTCGCCGTCTCGCTCCTGATCCTCATCGTGCTGGCCCTGCGCGGTCCGGTTGCCCGACGGTTCGGCGCGAATGCTGCCTATGCCCTGTGGCTTCTGCCGGCGCTCCGCCTCGTGATGCCGCCCCTGCCCGCCACGCTGTCGCCCGCCCACTGGCTCGGCCTCTCGCCCCTGCTTCCCGCTTCGTCCGGTCCCCTGGTCGCAACCGAACGGACGCCCGCCCCCGCTCCCGCCCCTGCCTCACCCGCCATGGAGATCGGGGCGTGGGCGTCCGACCCCATGCCGCCCGCTGAAGCGCTGGTCAGCGTGCCGACGCTGCCCGCCGACCTGCCCTGGGCAACGATCACCCTCGTCGCCATCGTCGGCATTGCGGGGCTCTGGTACCTCGCCACGCTCCTCCGCCAGGCCCGGTTCGCCCATCTGGTGGCGATAGAGGCCGCACCGGCACCGGACGAACTTGCCGCCCTTGCCGAGGACATCCGCCGCAGCCTCCGCGTCAGGCAGGCCGTCACCGTGAAGCGTACCTTCCTCACCTCGAGCCCCATGGTCATGGGTGCGCTGCGGCCGACCATCCTGGTGCCGGCCTGGTTCCATCTCGACTACAGCCCGGTCGAGCAGCGCCTCGCCCTGATCCACGAGATGGCGCATGTGAAACGCGGCGACCTGTTCGCGCTGCACGCTGCCCACCTCCTCCTCGCGCTGCAATGGTTCAACCCGCTGGCCCATCTCGCCCTGCGCGCCTTTCGTGCCGACCAGGAAGCAGCCTGCGATGCGATGGTGCTGGCGCGCGGCGATGCCAGCCCGCAGACCTATGGCGCCACCCTGCTCAAGGCCGTGCGGCTGATGCGTCCGGCGCCGCAGCTTCAGGTCGCCGGGCTGACGCTAAACCATGGCCTCAAGGAGCGCTTCCGGCGCATGGCCCGGGAAGGCCGCCGGCTGTCGCTCTTCGGCAAGGCCGCAGGCGCTGCTGCCGGTGCCCTGCTCATCCTCGCCAGCGCCAGCACGCATGCTGCGCATGGCGACGAACTGCTGGGCAGCGGGTCGCAGGTCGAGATCCACCGCACCGACAAGGGCGTGCGCGTGGTAAAGATCGACCGGCGCGAGCGCATGATCATCGCCGGCGATCCGTTCGAGGACATGCATCGCGAGCTGGCCCGTCTCGATGGCACCGGCTTCGCGCCGCCGGAGCCGCCGGAGCCGCCCGCACCACCGGTCAAGCCGATGGCGCGTGATCGCGCGGTCCATCTCGACCTCGACCTGAGCGAAACGGAGGGCGGTCTGGCCGTCGGCCGCCTTGCCGAACTCGGTGAACTGGCCCGGCTTGGTGAACTGGCCCGGCTTGGCGATCTCGCAGCCCTCAGCGCGCTCCAGGCGTTCGGCGACCGAGACCTCGACATCACAGCCAGCCCTGACGGCCAAGCACTGACCATCACCGGCGATGGCGTCCATCTCACGATTGACGGCTTCGACGCAGCCGCCTTCGAGGCCAGCATGGATGCCTTTGCATTCCGGATGGAGCAGTTCGAGGACGAATTGGAGGCCTATGCCGAGAGAGTCGAGGCCGAAGCCGAGCGCCATGCGGCCCGGATCGAGGCACGTGTGTCGGTCATGGTCGATGAGCCGGCCATGGAACGCGCCGCCGAGGACGGCCAGTCGGTGATCGAGGATCTCTCCGGCAAATGCGAGGAGGAACGTGTCGCCGGCGCCGCACCCGCAATCGTCGAAAGCACCGCGCCGCATTCGGGCCGGACCTTCCGCGCCATCTGCATGGACGACATAAGGGCAATGTCAGATACCGAGTTCGACGCCTTCCTCGACAGCCATCCCGAGCTCACCGCGGCCGAGCGCGATGCCTTCCGCGCCCAGCGCTGACCCCGCCCCTCACAGCCTGCCGGCCCGACACAAGGCAAGCGCCCGCCTATTCGGCCGGCTGGGCGCGGTCGATGGCCGGCCCGCGTCCCAGGAGGAAGCGCGAGACCGGCCGCATGGTCATGATCCGGAACACCGCCGGGGTGAAATAGAGCGCCAGCAGTGCCGAGCCCGCCACCCCGCCGAAGATCCCCGCGGCCAGTGGCATCCAGAACGCGTCACCCGCCAGCAACAGCGGCACGAAACCGCCCATCGTCGTCAGCGTGGTCGCCACGATATGGCGTGTCGCATCGACCACGGTCTCGCGCTGGGCGATCACGTCATCGGCCATCGCGGCCGGATTGGTCCGCAGCATGGACAGCACGACGATCGAGCCATTGATGGCGATTCCCAGAAGGCCGAGCGCTCCGAGGATGGCATTGAAACCGAGTGGCAGGTTGAACAGCCAGACCCCGAAGAAGGCGAGGCCCATGCACAGCCCGCCGACGGTCAGGATCAGCACCGCCATGCGGAACGAGTTGAACACCAGGGCCACGGCACCGAGCATGATCAGCAGCAGCGGCACGGCCGTGGCCGCCAGGTCGGACTGGGCGTCCCCGCTCGCCTCGGCATCGCCGCCAACCCGAATCCTGTAACCCGGCGGCAGTTCGAAGCCGGACGCTGCGAGCCGGGCCTCGAAGTCGGCAAAGACCGGCGCCGGCAGGGTATAGGGTTCGACAAAGCCGCGGATGTCATTCACCCGGCGCGCGTTCAGGCGCGTGATCGAGAACACGTCGGGCTTCAGGGTGAGATCGCCGAGCGCCGCCATCGGCGTGCCCAGTCCCTCCCCGGCGAGGCTGCCAAAGGACATGCCGCGAACGGCCTCGAGACGGCCGCGCTGTTCCCTCGGCGCGATGACGCGGACAGGGATGTTCTCGGTGCCCTCGAGCACGCTGCCGGCTTCCACGCCCTGCAGGTCGGCGGCGAGGTCGGCGGCCAGATCGGCCAGCCGCTCCCCGGTTATTGCCGCCACAGCCTCGTCGGCCTCGAGGGTGAGGCGCGGGGCGCCGAGTTGCAGGCTCGCACTCGTATAGGTCACGCCCGGGGTGGTGGCCATCACCGCGCGGACCTCGTTGCCAAGCCGGTTCAGCACCTCGAGATCCTCGCCCTCGATGTAGAGCTGCAGCGGCGCATCGGTGGGCGGCCCCTGCGCATAGGGTACGGCCAGGAACTGCACGCTGGGATAGGCTTCGCGCAACTCGCGCTGGACATCGCCGACAATTGCCCGCGTCGCGTCCGGGCCAGTGGTCTCGACCCAGCCCGAAGCAAACCCCTCGACGCCGCGCGTGTTCGAGAAGGCATTGTAGTAGACGCGCGGCGAGGGCTCGCCGAGCGTGAAGTGCACCGCCTCGATCTCGTCGCGCGCCAGCAGCCGGTCGGTGGCGTCGCGCACCAGCCGTTCGGTTTCCGCGATCGAGGCGTTGGCGGGCAACACCATCTCCACCTGGAACACGTCGCGTTCGGTCGGCGGGAAGAATTGCGAGGGCAGCGTGCCGGCCAGGATGAACCCGATGGCGGCCGGCACGATACCAATGGCGATGCCGAGCGGGGGGAAGCGCAGCACCGCCTCGACGGTCGCGCGATAGCCGTCACTGATCGTGTCGCTGACAAACCCGCTGCGCCACCAGCGGCGCGGCAGGACCCGGCCGCCCTCATGGCTTCGCACCTGGTCCATCCAGCCGGCCATGGCGGGGATCACGGTCATCGCGACAAGGAAGGAGGAGCACACTGCGAAGATCACCGAGATGCCGATCGTGCCGACGAATTCGCCGGCCGAGCCAGGCAAGAGCGCAATCGGTGCAAAGGCCAGCGCGGTGGTCAGGGTCGAGGCCAGGAGCGGGCCGAACAGATGGCCGAGCGAGGCCTCTATGGCGCCGAGGCGGCTCTCGCCCCGTGTCCGGTACTGGTCGAACTCATCGACGACGACGATGGCATTGTCGATCAGCAGGCCAAGGGCAATGACCAGCCCCGTCACCGACATCTGGTGCAGCGGAATCCCGAACAGGCGGAACAGGATCAGGACCAGCAGGACGGTCAGCGGCAGCGCGGTGCCGACGACCAGCGCCGCCCGCCAGCCCATGGATATGAACAGCACGAGAAAGACGATCAGCGCCGAGGTCAGGAGATTGCGGGCGAGTTCGCCGAGGCGCGCGGTGGTATACTCGCTCTGGCTGAACACGGTCTCGATGCGCAGCTTGCCGGGTGCGTTGGCGGCGAAGTCGTCCACCACGGCCTGCGCGCTTGCCGCCCAGCGATCGACCTGCAGCCCTTGCTGGAGCGCCGCGCCAATGAGGATGGCGCGCTGGTTGTCGACGAACTGCAGCGCTTCGACCGGGTCCTCGATGCCGATCCGGACATCGGCGACGTCGCCGACCCGGACCGCGCGGCCATCCTCGCGCTGCAGCAGCGGCACGGCGCGGATGCGGGCGATCGAGTCGAACTCGCCGGCGACATCGACCCCGAGCGTGGCCGCGCCGTCGCGGAATTCGCCGGCCGGCCGCTTGGCATCGGCGGACGCAATGAGGCCTGCCGCCTGGCGCAGGCTGAGCCCGGCAGCGTCCAGCGCCTCACCATCGACAAGGACCTGGATCTCCTCGCGCGGCTGACCGTAGAGGATCACCTCATCGGTGCCGGGCAGGACCTGCAACCGGTCCTCGAGTGTCTTGGCCATCCGGCTCATCACCGGCAGCGGCGCCGCGCCCTCGCCCTCCCAGACGATGGCAACGACCAGCGTCTCGGCGCCGACATAGGTTTGCCGGACAACGGGCGGAAAGGTGCCGGTCGGGAAGGCCGCCCGGGCGCCTTCGACCTGCGAGCGGATCAGCGTCCAGGCATCGTCGACCTCGGCCTCGGTGAGGTCCTCGCGGACATTGATGGTCACCTGCGAGACGCCCTCGCGGGAGACCGAGCTCAGTTCCTCGATCTCCGGCAGCTCCAGCAGCGCCGCTTCGACGGGATCGGTGATCAGCGCCTCGACCCGCTCGGCATCCGCGCCGGGCAAGGCCGTCAGGACGTAGCCATAGCGCTCGACCAGGGTGGGGTCTTCCTGGCGGCCAAGGGTGAGGGCCGCGCCGAGCCCGGCCGCAAGCGCCACGAGGATCGCGAGCACGGTGAGCCGGGGCAGCTTGAAGAACAGTGTCGACATGGGTCAGTCTCGTGGCGGAGCGGTGCGATAGCCCGGTGGATGCGGAAGGAGAAGGTGTGACGGAGAGCCTGTGGAGAGAGCGAGGTGGTTTCTGGGCTGGTGGGTGGGCTGTCAGTCCCCGGAGGTTGCCGGCCGGCCAGCCAGTGTCGCCTCGCGCGGACGGACGGGCTGGTTCGGTGTCACCCGCTGCAAGCCCTCGAGAATGATCAGGTCGCCCGTCTCGAGCACCCCGCGGACATAGGCGCGTCGGCCGTCGGTGTGGACCAGCGTGACGGGACGCGGCCGGGCCAGGGTCTGGCCGCCATCGGTCTCGGCCACGAGCACCGACCAGACCCCCCGCGAGATTTCGGTCAGCGCACTCACGGGGACCCAGACACCGGGCGCCTCGATCATCTCGGACATGGCGAGCCGGACGACCGTCCCCGGGGCGATCACCGTCTCGCCGGCCATGATCTCGAAGATGGCGGTCACCGTCCGGGCCTGCGCATCGATGATCCCGGTCTGCGACCTGAGGCGCGCGGTCACCGGCGTCTCGCCGGCCATCAGCGTGTGGGTCTCGCCGGGCTCGAGCCGGGGCGCAATCGCCGCCGGCACACCGATCCGGGCTTCGAGGGGACCGGACTCGACCAGGGTGAGGATCGGCTGCGACGGCCCGGCGATCACGCCTTCATCGGCATGCCGGGCCGTGATCACACCGTCGAACGGCGCGGTGATGGTGGAGAGGTCGATCTGCACCCGCAGGGTGTCGGCCTGGGCAGCCGCCGATTGCACCCGGGCCTGGGCCGCATCGCGCCGGGCCAGGACTTCGTCCAGTGCCTGCGCCGAGATGTGGCCCTGCTCGAGCAGGATGGCCTGCCGGCGAAGTGTGGCCTCGGCGATCTCAGCTGCGGCCTCGGCTTCCGCCACGGCGGCATTGGCGGCCCGGAGCTGGGCACGCAGGCTGCGGGTATCGAGTGTGGCCAGCACGTCGCCGGCCCGCACCCGGCTGCCGATATCGACCGCCAGCCGCTCGATCCGTCCGCCCGTGGTGAAGCCGAGCGCACTTTCGCGACTCGCCATGGCGATCCCGGAATAGGTCTCGCTGAGTTCGAAGCGCGGCAGCACCTCTGCCGGCTCGACGGTGACAACCAGCGGCGGGGGCGCATCGGTCGGCACCTTCGGCCCCTCTGCTGATCGCTGTGAGAGAGCGAAGGCGGTGAGCCCGGCGCCGATCACTGCAAGGACGATGAGGAAGGTAAAGGCCCTGGCGGCTGTGGGTCGTTTCTCGCGTGGGGCGGCAAGCTCGGTCATGATCTGCTGTGTCCTGTGATCGACCCGGAGGTCGGGTCGGAGGTCGGGGCTTCCTTCGGGCAAGTCGTCGGGCCAGGTGTCGGGCCAGGTGTCGGGCCAGTCGTCGGCTCTGGCTTCGGGCCTGGCGGTTGGCCGGTGGCGAGGGGCCGGTCCGGAACGCGGCCGGGATCGATCTCAAGCCCCCGCGCGATGATATCGGCGTGGCTGTCGATCATCGTGTCGATCGCGGCCTGGGCAGCGCAGGGACTGTCGGCCAGATCGTTGCCGCCGGATCCGTCCGAAGACATCAGCGCGGGCAGGGCCTGGGTATGGATGATGATCATTGCGAGGCCGTGGCAGGCCGACCAGGTACAGAAGGCTGCCGCAGCGGGGTCGAGATCGCGGCGCAGGTGGCCTTCCCGCTGGCCGGTCTCCATCATCTCGACGAGGAAGTCGAACGCGCGGGTCTTGTTCGAGGTCCCCGACGCCAGCCGTCGCACCGGCCCGTCCACAGATCGGAACTCCAGGGGCGCGGCCTCGGTCTGGGCAAGCCCCGTGAACGCGGCGGCATAATGGTGCGGCTTCTCAAGCGCCGTGCCGATATAGGCGGCAATACACTTGCGCATCCGGACCGGGAAGATCTCGGCGGACTCCCGGCTCTGCCCGATCAGCACCAGGATCCGTTCGAAGAACACCTCCTTGAGCTCATCGACCAGTTCTTCCTTGGACCCGAAATAACGATAGATCGCCGCCGGCGAGTAATCGATCTCGTCTGCCAGCCGGCGGATCGAGAGCCCCTCCTCCCCCTCCTCGGCAAAGACCTTCTCGGCAGCATCAAGGATCGCGGTGCGCACCCGCTGGCGGCGGCGCTCTGCGGGCGTGATCGTGTTGTCGGCGTTGATCGCCATGCATACCTGCCTTCTGCCTGGTTGCCCCGGTCAAGCTACGGCAGCCCATAACAAACGAAGTTTAATATGTAAACGGTGTTTATTTTTTCGTGCGGTTGCCGCCCGGTCTTCGCAGGCTGGCCATGCGCCCCATATGGCCTGCATGTCTGACGTCTTCCCCACCCCGCCCGCCACCGGCACGCCCATGGCGCCGGTTCTCGACAGCGAGGAGGCCCGTCGCCTGCTCGCCCTGCGCCGCTCGGCCGGCAAGCTCGCCCTCGCCGGACCGGGGCCGTCTCCCGATGCCCTGGACGACCTGCTCACGGTGGCCATGCGGGTGCCGGATCACAGGCGGGTCGAACCCTGGCGGTTCATCGTGTTCGAGGGCGCGGCGCGGCAGGCCTTTGGCGAGGCGATCATGCCGATCTATCGCGAACTGCACCCCGAGGCCCCGGCGGCGGACGTGCAGGCGAATGCCGGAGGCCTGCTCCTGCGCGCCCCGGTTGTGGTCGCGGTGGTGTCCTCGCCCGATACCGGCCACAAGACCCCTGTCTGGGAACAGGAACTGAGCGCTGGCGCGGTTTGCTTCAATCTCCTCCTTGCGGCCAATGCCGCTGGCTGGGCGAGCGTCTGGCTGACCGAGTGGATCGCCTATGACCCCCGGGTCGCCACCCTGATGGGCCTCGCGGCCGGCGAGCGCCTGGCGGGTTTCATCTATCTCGGCACGGCAACAGCCAATCCGCCGGAACGTCCGCGCCCGCACCCCGCCGAAAAAATTCGCCGCTGGTCCCCCGACACGCAGCCTCCCACCTGATCCCGGGCCGGTCTTGCCGCCGGTCCCTCCTCGTTTCAGCGCCGGTCCGGAACTCTCTCCCAGCCATACTACCACCGCGACACCCCATGGGGACAAACGCCCGGCCCCGGAAGGGCCCTAGCCGCGCCCGCGATAGGGCGGCACGCCGGTGTCGGGAATCCACAGCCCGTCCGGCGGCGTACCGGTCTGCCAGAACACGTCGATGGGAATGCCGCCGCGGGGATACCAGTAGCCGGCGATCCGCAACCATTTCGGCGCGATCAGCCCGGCGACCCGTTTTGCAACGTCGAGGGTGCAGTCCTCATGGAAGGCACCATGATTGCGATACGCGCCCAACAGCAGCTTCAGGCTCTTGCTCTCGACCAGCCAGTCCTCGGGGGCATAGTCGATCACCAGGTGGGCAAAGTCGGGCTGGCCGGTGACCGGACAGAGCGAAGTGAATTCCGGCGCCGTGAACCGGGTGAGGTAAAGCGTGCCGGGATGCGGGTTCGGCACCCGTTCCAGCCGGGCCTCATCGGGCGTTTGTGGCTGGACGGTCGCCCGGCCAAGCTGGTCGGGCCCGGTATGGATGTCCTTGCCGCTCATCCTTCCGGCACGGCGAAGGGGGTCGGCACCACGCCGGCGAGCATGCCCATGTAGACGGCGTAGGTGCCGAGCAGGACTGCGCCTTCCCAGCGGGCGAGTTTTCGGCCGGTGAGACCGAACAGGATCAGCAGGAAGACCGAGAGAAACAGCGCGCCCATGTCTTCCCAGCTCAGGAGGGGGACAGCGACGCTTCCCTGCGGATCGACATCGGTGCCCAGGATCGGCGTCGCCGCTGGCCGCTCGACCAGGACGGAGAAGGGCTGGACCAGCGCGGTCACGCCGAGAATGCCGAGCACATTGAAGATGTTGGAGCCGATGATGTTGCCGAGCGCGACATCGGACTTGCCGCGGATCGCGGAGATGGCCGAGGTGGCGAGTTCGGGCAGGCTCGTGCCGATGGCGACGATGGTCAGCCCGATCACCGCGTCGGAGACGCCGAGATCGCGGGCCAGGCCCGAGCCGCCATCGACAAGGAACCGGGCGCCGAAGACAACGGCGATCATGCCGCCAATGGCGAGCAGCAGGCCGGTGACGAGCCCCATTTCCCCGCTCATGATCTCCGCTTCCTCGGTGTGCATCTTGCCTGGTGCGCTGGACCCGCCGCGGTCGAGGAAAATCGACACCGCGATGTAGGCGACCAGCATGGCGACCAGCAGGCCACCGGTGAGGCGCGTGAACTGGTCGGTATAGACCAGGAATGCGAAGACCAGCGTGGCGGCCACCATGACGATCGTGTCGCGGGCGAGGGCGGCGGGCTGGGTGATGATCGGCCGGATCAGGGCAGCGACGCCGAGCACAAGCAGGACATTGGCGATGTTCGAGCCCGTGACATTACCGATCGCGATACCGACAGCGTCGGACTGGACCGCTCGCAGGCTGGTCACCAGCTCCGGCATGGAGGTTCCGAACCCGACCAGGGTCAGCCCGATCACCAGCTCGGAAAGGCCGAGCTTGCGGGCCACCTCGACCGACCCGCGGACCAGCGCTTCACCGCCGACGAACAGCAGGAACAATCCGCCCACGACCAGCAAGATGTCATTCATGTCCTACTCCCCGGACCCCATGCCCATGCCCATTTCCACGGCCCCATGCTCGCTGGCCTTATGGCGCAGCCGGCCGCGAACGCCAAACGAAGTCTGCATATAGCCAGCCTGCGCCGGGACGGAAGGGCGCAGGCCTGACGGCCTTCGATGCTCCTCCCTTCCCTTACCTTCACTTCTCCTCCCTTTCCTTCCCTGGCAGGTGCGGCCATGATCGGCGCCGGGACAGCATCAGGGAGTGAAACCAATGGGCGAATTCGATGGACGCAGGGCGATCGTGACCGGTTCGGCGACCGGGCTTGGGCGATCCATGGCGGTCAAGCTGGCCGAGCGCGGGGCCTCGGTCATCGTCAATTATGCCCGCAGTGCTGCAGAGGCCGAGGAGGCCGCCGACCTCTGCCGCGCGGCCGGCGCCGAGGTAAAATGCGTGCAGGCCGATGTTGCCGAGCCGGACGGCTGCAAGGCACTGGCCGATGCCGCAGCCGGCTGGGGTGGGCTGGACATCCTCGTCAACAATGCCGGGATCACCCGCCGGGCGCCCCACCATGCCGATCTCGGCGCGCTCGGCAAGCAGGACTTCCTCGATATCTATGCGGTGAATGTCGCCGGCGCGTTCCTGATGGTGCAGGCCTGCGAAACGCTGCTGCGGGCGGCCCATGCCGGCACCGGCCGGGCCAGCGCAGTGCTCAACACCTCCTCGATTGCGGGCGTGACGGGCATCGGCTCCTCGGTCGCCTATGCTGCCTCCAAGGGCGCGCTGAACACGTTGACCCTGTCGCTTGCCCGGGCGCTGGCGCCGGCCATCCGGGTCAATGCGGTCTGCCCGGGATATATCGATACGCGCTGGTTCTCAGACCATATGGAAGAGGAAAAGTACCTCGCGATGCGGGCCTCGGTGGAACGGGCGACGCCCTTGCAGGCGGCGAGCGGGCCGGACGATATCGCCGATGCCGCGCTGTTCTTCCTGTCCGATGCCGCCCGCCACGTTACCGGCGAGACGCTGCTGGCCGATGCCGGCACCCATCTCGGCTTCGCACCGCTGGTGGCGCGTTAGAGCGTCAGCAGGTGCAGCCGGCCGCGCCGGCTGGCGGGGTCGGTCGAGGCCTTCGAGACGATATCGGGGCTGTCATCGCGGGTTCAGCGCGAGCGATGGACCGGGCTGACAGGGGTGCCATGGGGCGAAACCGGGATGA
>CAZDMQ010000014.1:0-52732 GCA_964506685.1 uncultured Hyphomonadaceae bacterium
GGCGGCGGAGGCGGCGGCGGGGTTGCGCCGAAGCTCCAGCGGACGCCGACCTTGGCCTGGTGGTCGGTATAATCGGTCTTGTAGCCGACAGGGTTGCCGCGCGAATCATTACCGCCGAAGTTCAGGCCTTCCACGGAGAAGTAGTTGTACCCGACATCGAGGGTCAGGTTGTCGGTCATGCGGATGCCGAGGCCCGCGAGGCCCTGCCAGGCGAAGCCGGTTTCGGTCTCGTTGAAGCCGTTGGCATTGAACGAGCCAACAAGGTTCGCCGTCCCGCCGGACGTATCATAAATGCCGCCGACGGCAGTGTTCGCCTTGGCCTTGATCCGGGCCAGACCGATACCACCGCCGAAATAGGGGGTGAGACCACTTGCGTTCTCGATATCGAGGACACCGTTGAACATCACGTCGGTGATGCTGACATAGCCGTTATCGCCCGGCTCGAACACCGCGACGGGGTTGCCGCCCGTGATGTTCGGGATCGCGCCATTGATAACGGAATCGGGCTCAAGTTCACCCTGGCGGTTACCGACCACGCCTTCGAGACGGAACCCGTTCCCGAATTCGTAGCCTGCCCCGAGGCCGAGGCCTCCCCAGTCAACGCCGACATCCCCATCGCCGCCCATGGACCCGATCGAGTCGCCCTGGACGTCGTAGTCCATGATGCCATCGAACACGTAGCCGACATCGCCGCGGACATACCAACCTTCGTCAGCTTGTGCGAATGCACCGCCCGTCGTGAGGGCAGCTGCAGCGGTCGCGCACAAAAGAGTGTTTCTCATATGCTTCCCCTTATTGTGGACCAACCGGACACGACCCGGCGGCACAGGAACCAGATACGGCGAATCCCGTACAGGCTTGTAGTACAGTCGTTTAACCCACCTTGCGAGGGCGGAAACGTGATTTTCTCAGTCTCTGCCCGACATTTTCCCGAGGGTCGCGACCGAATTGCAACAGAAAACGCTTCTGCCCGATTTTTGCCCGATTCCGGAAAGGTTCCGTTCATGTTTCGGCAATGCATCGCCGTATTCCGGAAGTCGCCAAGCCAATAGGAGGGCACGCAGCGCCCCCTTGCGGGTTTGCAGGAGCCCCCGTGGTACCGCCTCCCCGGTTCGAACGGGGGACCTCTAGATCCACAATCTAGCGCTCTAACCAACTGAGCTAAGGCGGCCCTGTGCGGGACCCCGGGATGTACTGCCTTCGCTGCCCGGTGACAAGTCCGGGGGCACCGGCGCGGCGCCGCCCGGCTACAACTTGTCGACCTGTCCGAATTCGAGATCGACCGGCGTTGCCCGGCCGAAGATCGAGACCGTCACCTTGAGCCGGGCGCTGGCCTCGTCCACTTCCTCGACCGCGCCCTCAAAGCCCTGGAACGGACCATCATTGACCTGCACCTGCTCGCCGATCTCGAAGATGATTTGCGGCCGCGGTCGCTCGACGGCCTCCTCGGCGGTCCCGAGAATGCGGTCGACCTCACGCTCGGGCACCGGCAGAGGCCGCTTGCCGCCATCGGCGCCGAGAAAGCCCGAGACCTTCGGCGTGTCCTTGACGAGGTGGTAGATCTCGTCAGTGAGCTTCGTCTTCATCAGCACGTAGCCGGGGAAGTTGCGCTTCTCGACCGTCTTCTTCTTGCCGCGCACAATCTCGACCACCTCTTCGGTCGGCACCTGAAGGTCCTCGATGAGATCATCGACCCCCTTGCGCTCGGCCTGTTCCAGGATTGAGGACGCCACTTTCTTCTCGAAATTCGAATAGGCGTGAACAATATACCATTTGGCGTCGGCCATGGGACGTGCAGTCTCCTTCATCAGTTGCCAAGCCCGGTGATCATGCGCACCAGCATGGCGATGATCTGGTCAGCGAGAAACAGGAACGTCGCCACGAGGATCGACATGATCACCACCATGATGGTGGCCGACAGGGTCTCCTGCCGGCTCGTCCAGGTGACCTTGTTACCCTCTGCCCGCACCTGGCGGATGAAGGTGACGGGTCCGATGCGCGGCTTGTTTTCCTTGGCGGCCATGGTCTGACTTTCCTGGGGGGATTGCGGCACCTAACGGAAGATGGCCACAAATACAATCTCTAATCGGGCTGGGCCAGACATCGTGTGTCCGGCCCCGCGCGTCAAGCATCGGTGCCGGACGGACCTCACACACCAGGGCCGTTTCCGGCGATCTCATCCCGGCCCTGTCCCTCAGCCGGGCTTTATCTTGCCGGGTGCCAGAAGGTCGATGATGGCCGAGAAATCCTTTGAACCGCGCCCCATGCCGGCGAACATTGCATACAGCGCCTCGGCTTCGGCGCCCAGCGGCGTCGTCGCGCCCGCCGAAGCCGCCGCCGCCTGGGCAAGCTTCAGGTCCTTGAGCATCATGTCCACGGCAAAGCCCGGTTCGTAATTGCGGTCGGCGGGGGTGTCCGGCCCGACCCCCTTGACCGGACAGTAGGACGTTACCGACCAGCACTGGCCGGAGGACTGTTTCGCAATTTCGAAGAAGCGGTCGGCGGCCAGCCCGAGCTTGTCGGCCAGCGCAAACGCCTCGCAGGTGCCGATCATCGAAATGCCGAGCAGCATGTTGTTGCAGATCTTGGCCGCCTGCCCCGCCCCCGGCGCCCCGGCATGGATCACCACCTTGGACATCGGCCCGAGCGCCTCGTCGATGTCGCGGAAATCGTTCGTCTCACATCCGACCATGAAAGCCAGCGTGCCTGCCTCTGCCGCTGCCGTCCCGCCCGAAACCGGCGCGTCGGCAGCCCGGAAGCCGGCCGCCCTGGCCAGCTTCGCCACGGACCGGGCCGTCTCCACATCGATGGTCGAGCAATCGATCAGCAGCGTGCCAGCCGCCGCATTCGGCAGGATGTCGGCCTCGTAGACCGCGGACACGTGCTGGCCGGCCGGCAGCATGGTGATCACCGCATCAGCCCCGGCCACGGCCTCGGCCACCGAGCCCGCCGGCTTGCAGCCCGCCGCCTCGGCCTTCTTCATAGCGTCCTTCGACAGGTCGAAGGCGCGCACGGTGCGCCCGGCCCGGACCTGGTTGACAGCCATGCCGGAGCCCATCCTGCCTAGCCCGATGAAAGCGATGGTGTTCATGTTGACGTCCTCCCTTGCAGGATGATCTGGCCTGCGGCCCGGGCCACATGCCGCAGCGGCGCGCGGTGCCCAGCGCATGCGATCTGCGGCGGCACAAGCAGGCGGCGCCGCAGCAGGCAGGGAGCAAGGGGCGAAGGCTGGCGTGTTGGTCTGGCTGACATGGGGGCAAGCTTACGCGCATTTGCCGCCGGCTCAACGCCGCATTTTCAGTCTCTTCCCGAGCGGTGCGCAGTTGCCGCTTGAACTCGCCGGCAAGGCCCGACTATTAGGACACGGACAGGGCGGTTAGCTCAGCTGGTAGAGCATCTCGTTTACACCGAGAGGGTCAGCGGTTCGAACCCGTTACCGCCCACCATTTCCAGGAACCCAGAGTGGGTCTCCCAGGTGATCGATTGATCATCAGCTGCAAGATATGCCGTCTTCGTGCCAGGCTTTCTGCCGGCCGGCGCCGACGCTGACCCCAGGAACCGCGTCTTTCCCCGAGGCGACGAGGCAACGAAAGAGGCGCGAGATCCTGGACCCGTGATCCTCTGGGGATCCGCTAGACAAGGAAGGACTTGAACGCCCAGTAGCCAACCAGCCAGGCTGTGGCATACGCGCTGAGCCAGCCCACCTTGCCGCGGAGGGACTGGTTCACCGCGTCCTTTTCCTCCGGCCTGGCCGAAAGTGACAGGATGGCGAAGAGGCCGGCAAGAGCCACGAAACCGGTGGCGAGGAAGACAATGTCGCCGGCGATGGACAGCACGCTGGCGCCTTCAATGAAAAGGCCGAACAGGGGCAGCCAGGAAAGCAGCGCCCAAGTGAACAGCACCGGTGTTGCATACATCCAGAGAACGATGCGGTTGACCTCTTCGCGGGTGACCATGGCTGGCATCAGGCGGCTCCTTTCATTTCTGATGTGGATACGCACGCGCCACGGGATCGGACCCTTGGGATCGGGCGCAATGTGTCGCAGTTACTTCAGTTCCCCGCCGATGCGGCCAGCGCCCGGATTTCAATGTCGGCAGAGATGCCAGCGCCAGCCGGGTCATTTCCGGCGCTGTTCGCAGGCAACCCGTCCGGGTCGACCCTCGACGAACTGGAGAAAAGTCAGTCCGAGGCATCGCGTGTCTCCGCAGTCCCGACAACCACAGGGACCCGCACGCCACTGAAATCACGCACCTTGATGTTCGGTCGGGCTCCTGAACGATGATCGGCGACCAATGCCGACGCGGCGTTTACCACCCGGCCGTGCCCGGTCCGCCCTTGAACGGGCCGGCAATGTGCCGCGTGACCCAGCCGCCATAGAATCCGCCGGGCTGGGGCACGACGCGCTCACCGTCGACGAAACAGGCGTCCACGCATCCGGGATAGAAGGCGATGAACCCGGCCAATTGCGCAAAGGGCGGCGTCGGATCAGGATAGCACCAGGCGGCGCCCGCCGCCCGCTGGCCGCCAGCAATCACGTCATGATAGCGCGCCCTGCCCTTCCATTCGCACAGGCTGGTCCGGGAGACCGGGACAAGCCTGTCCATCCGGACATCCTCTGGCGGGAAATAATAGGTTGGCGGATGGCTGGTCTCGAGGGTCCGCATGCCCCGCCGTGTCTCAGCGATCACCTCGCCGGCAAACTCGACCCGCAGCGCATGGGCCGTCGGCTCGGCCACGGCCGGGCGGGGATACGCCCAGACGCTTTCCTGCCCGGGCCCTGCCGGGATCGGTGTCGGTTTGGGTGCGGGCATCGGCCGGTCTCCCCTTGGCGTCCCTTGGCGTCCATGAAGAGACATCTAGATCGCGCGCATGAGCGATCCACACAGCCTCTTCGAACGCGCCCACCAGTTGCTGGAACAGACCAGCGGCGGCGACCGGCTGGACAGGGCGGTCAGGCTCCTGCGGGAGGCCGCCGATGGCGGTCATGCCGGCGCGGCGAACAATCTTGGCGTGCTGTTGCAGCATGGCCGCGGTACGCCAGCTGACCTGCAGGAGGCGCGGTCCTTTTATGCGATGGCGGCCGACGCCGGCTTGCCGGCCGCCCAGTTCAATCTCGGCTTCATGTGCCTGAACGGACTTGGCGGTGATCGCGATCCGGTAATCGCCCGGCGCCTGTTCGAACTGGCCGCAGCGGCCGATGACACCGATGCCCTTTCTCACCTCGGACGCATGGCCATGCTGGGCGAGGGCGGGACGCAGGACGCCGCAGCGGCAAGGGCCTGGTGGAAACGGGGCGCGGCGCTCGGTGACGGTCGCTGCGCCTTCAATCTCGGTGTGGCCAGCGCGGGCGGGCATGGTGCCCCCCCCGATTTCGTGCAGGCCCATGGCTGGTTCCGCCGGGCAGAAGCGCTCGGCAATCGGGAGGCACCGGCCGAACGCCGCAAACTCGAGGCCGTCATGGACGACGCCGAGCGATCCCGGATCAGGGCGGATGTGGCCGGGACACCTTGAGGCCGGGCGCGCGGGGCGGCCCTATGCGGGCGCGGCCGTGCCGGACGAGAGGGTCCGGCCAAGCGCATCGGTCCAGCCGCCAATCAGGGCCGCGCGCTGCGGCGCCGGCATGCGCGGCTCGAAGCGTCGCCCCGGCGGTTTCCGGGCAGCCCACTCTTCCGGCGTGGTCCAGCCAAGCGCCATGCCGGCAAGCGCGGCTGCGCCGAGGGCGGTCATCTCCGTGAAATCTGGCCGTTCGACAGCCCGCTCGCAGATGTCCGCGATGAACTGCATGAGCCAGTCATTCGCCGCCATGCCGCCATCGACCCGCAGCAGCGAGATATCGGCGCCATCGGCCGCGAAAGCCGTTACAAGGTCGCGCGTCTGGTAGGCCGCTGCCTCAAGGCCGGCCCGCACGATATGGTCGGCACGGGTCGACCGGGTGAGGCCCGTGATCGCCCCGCGCGCATCCGCATCCCAGTGCGGCGCACCAAGCCCGGTAAAGGCCGGGACGAGATACACCCCGCCATTGTCCGGCAGGGCCGCAGCCCGGGCTTCACTCTCGGCCGCCTCGGATATCAGGCCGAGATCATCGCGCAGCCATTTCACCACCGTTCCGGCGTTGAAGATGGCCCCCTCCAGGGCGTAGGCAGCCGCCCCGCCCCGCAGGCCATAGCCGATCGTGCCCAGCAGCCGGTGCTCGGAGACAGCCCGCTTCGCGCCGGTATTGGCGACGAGGAAGGCCCCGGTGCCATAGGTGATCTTGGCCGTGCCCGGTGTCAGGCAGCCCTGCCCGACCAGCGCCGCCTGCTGGTCGCCGACCGCCGACAGGATCGGCAGCGGCCGTCCGAACACGGCACTGTCGGTCATGCCGAACTCGGCGCTGCTGGGATACACCTCCGGCAGCATCGCCCGCGGCACGGCGAACCGGTCCAGCATGGCCGGCGACCACGTCGTTCCGGCGCCGGTGTCCAGCGGATAGAGCAAGGTGCGCGAGGCATTGGTGACATCGGTGCGGTGGACCCGGCCACCTGTCAGCTTCCAGATCAGCCAGCTGTCCACCGTCCCGAACGCGAGATGCCCCGCTTCGGCAGCCTCGCGCGCGCCGGCGACGGCCTGCAACAGCCAGGCGATCTTGGTCGCCGAGAAGTACGGGTCGAGCAGGAGACCGGTTTCGGCCTGTACCGCCGGCTCATGGCCCTGCTCGCGGAGCTGGCTGCAGGCCGTGGCGGTGCGCCGGTCCTGCCAGACGATGGCCGGGGCAATCGGCCGGCCGGTCCGCCGGTCCCAGACCAGCGTCGTCTCGCGCTGGTTGGTCAGCCCGATACCGGCCAGGCGCCCCGCCCCGCCGGCCGCCTCGACGGCCGCGCGGCTCACCGCCAGGGTTTCGCGCCAGATCGTCTCACCGTCCTGTTCGACCCAGCCATCGCCCGGATAGCTGAGCGCGACTTCGGCCTGCGCCTCGGCAACGGGGGCGAAGCTGCGGTCGAACACGATGGCGCGGGTCGATGTCGTGCCTTCGTCGATGACAAGCAGATGGTCCTGTTCGTTCATGTCAGTTCCCGCAGCCCTAGATGTCCGGGGGAGCCTGCCACAGGCCGGCCACGGTCGGAAAGACCCACATCACGCAGCCGGTCGGCGGTGCCGGCCATAGCGGCGTAGCGAGCGCAGGAAGCCCCGGATGTCCCGGGCGGTCCCGCTGGCCTGGAAATCACCGAGCGCCGAAGGCGTCCATGCCGTCCCGCTCCACAGGCGACACAGCCAGGCGTGTCGCTCGGCCTCGTCATCCTCCGAGAGCGGCCAGCCGCCGGCCGCTTCGAGCAGTTCGCTCAGCGCGGCGACCTCGCGCAACGCCGAGAACGCGGATGTCATCTCCCGGGCAAGTGCAGGATCGCCCCGCCAGTGCTGGCCAGCAAAAACCGTTTCGCTGACATACTGGCCGACCCCGCCGCAATCGAATGTCACGCAGCTGGCAAAGCCCTCGGCCTCGCGCCGGTCATGGATCCTGCAGCGGTCTGCCTTGTCGAGATGCGGGCAGGGCGTTGCGTTCGCCTTGTCGATCCCGAACCCCTGGCCGGTGTCAAAGGCCAGCGCCATGCAGCACAGGGCCGCGCACCGCGCACAGTCCCCGTCTCCCTCCAGCGGGTTGCTGCCCGCCTTGCCGCAGCTCTCGGCCATGCCCGCTCCCAAAGCCTGCAACCGATTGCCCGGTCCGGGGCGCCGGTCGCGATCCCTGCTCGCCCTGAGGCCTGCTCAGCCGTGTTAGCCTTCGGCCAGCGCCTTGAGATAGAGCGAGTTCTTCGGCTTGGCGAAGACCCGCTCGACCATCGGGATGAAGACCTCCAGCGGCGCAGTGTCATAGTCCGGATCGAAGGAGGACTGGTCGTAGAGATGGCAGAACTGGGCGGTGTATTCGTACCAGGGGTGGTCCTTGTACTGGTCGCGCATGTTCCGGTCGAGGCCGAGATAATGGAAGAAGTAATAGCCCTGGAAGACACCGTGATTGGCCACCATCCAGTGGTTCTGCTCGCTGACAAAGGGTTTCAGGATCGCAGCGGCCACGTCGGGATGGTTGAAGCTGCCCAGCGTGTCGCCAATGTCGTGCAGCAGGGCGCAGACGACATATTCCTCGTCACGACCGTCGCGGTGGGCACGGGTCGCGGTCTGCAGCGAATGGGTCAGCCGGTCGACCGGGAACCCGCCATAATCGCCGTCCAGGAGTTTCAGATGATCGATGACCCGCCGGGCCAGCCCCTTGTTGAAGTCCTTCGAATGCGCCGCGATCAGGGCCCAGTCGCCCTCGCTGCCCTCCAGCATTTCCCTGAATTTCGCCCGCTCGCCCATGGCATGTCCGTCGGCCATCTCGCTGTTCTCCCTTTGCCTGTCTGCACCGCGCGTCGTGGCGCACTCTTTTTCTGGTTAGGCTCTTGCTGGACGATAGCGGAAATCCGGCCTGTCCGCCAGCCATTGGCGCCCTACCGCACCTTTGCGAGCGCCGCCTGTTCCGCCCGCGCCTTCTCGGCACGCCGGTGCAGGCGCTCGGTGTCTGCGCGCATCCGGGCCTCGGCCGCCTCAAGCGCCGGATGCAGGCGCGGCGCCGCAATCGGTTCATGGACTTCCATGGCCGGTGGTTGGCACCACCGCCCGTCCCGCTGTCAAGCATCCGGTCCGGCCGGGCTCAGTCCGCGCGCAGGTCCCGGCCGACCTTGTCCAGCACCCCGTTGACGAAGCGCGTCTCCGTGGTGTCGAAGAAATCACTGGCCAGCGAGACGTATTCATCCACGATGATCGCGTTCGACAGTTCCGGATGAACCAGGAATTCGGCCGCCCCCGCCCGGATGATCGCCCGCGTCGTGGCATCGAGCCGCGTCAGCTTCCAGCCCTCGGCGAGACGCGAGACAATGGCGGGATCGATCCGTTCCTGGTGCTCGATCACGCCGTTGAGGATCCGCTGGAAGAGATCGGGGTCGGCTTCCTCGACCGGACTGCCGTCGGGGCCGAGCCCGAGACGGTCGTCCATGAATTCGCGAATGATCGCCCGGCCGGACTTGCCGGTCTGCTCCATCTCGTAAAGGGCCTGGACAGCGGCCAGCCTCGCCCCGGCCCGGCGGGCGCGGGTGACCTCGAAGGGCAGCCGCTGCCGGGACGCGTCCTCCCCGCTCATCGCACGAATTTCTTCCGGAATTCCAGCATGGCAAGGCAGGCCTCGGCCGCATCCCGGCCCTTGTTCTTCTGCTTGCGGTCCGCCCGGGCCCAGGCCTGGTCATGGGACTCGACGGTGAGGATGCCGTAGCCGATTGCGAGGCGGCGCTGCACGGCGAGGTCCATCAGGCCCCGCGCGCTCTCCCCGCAGACATAGTCGTAATGACTGGTCTCCCCGCGAATGACGCAGCCGAGGGCGACATAGCCATCCCACTGCGCGCTGTCGGCCGCCATCGCGATCACGCCCGGCACCTCGAACGCACCGGGCACGATGATCGTCTCGGTCTTGCACCCGGCCGCCTCGAGCACCTCCTGGGCGCCGCCCTCCAGTTCAAGGGAAATCGTCTCATAGTAGCGGGATGTGGCGATCAGGACGCGGGCCATGCGATCAGCTCTCCTTCGGTGTCAGCGGTCGCCAGCCCTCTATGGTCAGGCCGTATCCGTCAAGGCCTGCAACGCGGGTCGGCTGGGTGTCCGAGAGGAAGATCATCCGCCGCACTCCAAGTTCGCGCAGGATCTGCGCACCGACACCGTATTCGCGCAGGGGCGTTGTGTGATCGCCCGGCTGGTCGGGTTTCGCGCCGAGGCGTTCGGCCAGCACGTTTGGCCGCATCGTGTTGACAAAGACCACGACCCCCGGCTCGTCGGCCTCGGCAATGGACTTCATCGCCCGCTCGACAAGCCCCTGGCGCGGCCCCCGCTCGCCGAGAATATCGGCCAGCACATCGGTGCGGTGGACGCGGACAAGCGTCACCGTGTCCCGCTCGATCTTGCCATGGACGATGGCGATGTGTTCCGAATTGTCGAGCGCATTGCGGAACACCACGGTGCGGAACCCGTCGCCATAGGCGCTGTGCAGGGGCGCCTCCACCCGGCGCTCCAGATAGCGGTCATTCTCGCGCCGCCAGGCGATCAGGTCGGCAATCGTGCCGATCTTGAGCCCGTGCAACTGGGCAAACGCGACCAGCTCCGGCAGGCGCGCCATGGTGCCGTCATCATTCATGATCTCGCAGATCACGCCGGCGGGATAGAGCCCGGCCATCCGGGCTATGTCCACGGCCGCCTCGGTATGGCCGGCGCGCACCAGCGTGCCGCCGTCCCGGGCCACCAGCGGGAAGACATGGCCCGGCGAGACGATGTCGTGATGGTCCTTCAGCGGGTCGGTTGCCACCGCAATTGTCCGCGCCCGGTCCGCAGCGGAGATCCCCGTCGTCACCCCTTCGGCCGCCTCGATCGACACGGTGAAGGCGGTCCCCATGCTCTCGCGGTTTTCCCGCGCCATCATGTCGAGCCGGAGCGCGTTAGCCCGCTCGCGGGTCAGCGTCAGGCAGATCAGGCCGCGTCCGAACCGGGCCATGAAATTCACCGCCTCGGGGGTGGCAAACTGCGCCGGGATGACGAGGTCGCCCTCGTTCTCGCGATCCTCGGCATCGACCAGGATGAAGATCCGGCCATTGCGGGCATCCTCGATGATGTCCTCGATCGACGAAATCGCGCCGGAAAAGTCCTCAGCCATCGGCGCCTCCGTCGGGGGTGTGCGGAACCGGCGCATCCTGGCCGATCATCCGCGCAACATAGCGCGCCAGCATGTCGATCTCCAGGTTGACCCGGGACCCGGGGCGGAGATCGGAGAGCGTCGTCATCTCCCAGGTGTGTGGAATGATGGCCAGCTGGAAATCGCCATTCTCCAGCGCGGCAGCCACCGTCAGCGACACCCCGTCCACCGCCGCCGAGCCCTTGGTCGCGAAATAACGCGCAATCGCCGCCGGCGGGCGGAGGGTGAGCCGGAAGCTCTGCCCTTCCGGCTCGACCGAGACAACTTCGCCGACCCCGTCGACATGGCCGAACACGAAATGCCCGCCCAGTTCGTCCCCCAGCCGCAGCGAGGGTTCGAGATTGACCCGCGTGCCTTCGTCCCAGCTGCCAAGGACGGTCTTCGACAGCGTCTCCGGCACCGCCTCTACGGTGAACCAGGCCCCGCGCGCGCCGGCGCCATGGTCGACCACGGTGAGGCAGACGCCCGAATGCAGGATAGACGCCCCCAGCGCGACGCTGGCCGGGTCGAACCCGCTCTCGACCTCGAACCGACGGAGACCATTGCGATCCCCCGCCGTCCGGATCGTGCCGATATCGGTCACGAGGCCTGTGAACATTCGCGGTGCTCCTCTCTCAGACCCGAACATAGGAGGTCAGCACGTCCTCCCCAATCCGTTCCGTTGCGTGAATGCGGTAACGCGGCGCATCGCCCATCGCGGCAAGGCCCAGCCCCGCGACGGCTGGCAGGCCGTCACCACCGATCAGGATCGGGGCAGTGAACCATTCGATCCGGTCCACCAGCCCGGCGCGCAGACAGCCGGCAGCGACCTGCCCCCCGCCCTCGACCAAGATCGAGCCGATCCCCTCGACGGCGGCCCGGCGCAGCACGCCGGCAAGGTCGACCCGGCCATCGGCACCGGGACATGGCCAGACCATAGCGCCCCGGGCGCCATGCACCGCGCCGGTCTCGCCCGCCGTGGCAATCACGACCGGCGCCAGCGCGATCGACGTCATCAGCCGGCCATCCAGCGGCGTCCGGCCGTGGCTGTCGGCAATGATGCGCACGGGCTGGCGGGCGGCAGCCGGAACGGTGCGGGCCGTGAGCAGCGGGTCGTCGGCCAGCACGGTGCCGATCCCGACCAGCACCGCGTCATGGGCGGCGCGCATCTCATGACTGCGCGCCCGCGCGGCCGGCCCGGTTATCCACTGGCTGGTGCCATCGGCCAGCGCGATCCGGGCGTCCATGGAGGTGGCGAGCTTGAGGGTTACCGTCGGCCGGGTCATGGTGCCCGGCCCGCATCGTCGGTCCGGTCGGCGGCCTCCGCCCCGTCACCAGTGCCTGTGCCCTTGCCCTTGCCCTCGCCATCGTCGTCCTCGTCCTCGTCCTCGAAATCGGCCGTGTCGATGAACTTGGCGAAATCGCGGGGGTCGTTGAAATCCTTGTAGACGCTGGCATAGCGGACATAGCCGACCGGATCGACATCGCACAGCGCCGCCATCACCATGTCCCCGATCTGCGAGGACGGGATCTCGGTCTCCCCGCCGCTTTCGAGCTGGCGGACAATCCCCGACACCATCTGCTCGACCTGTTCGTCGCTGACCGGGCGCTTGCGCAGGGCGAGCTTCACCGTGCGGATGATCTTGTCGCGCTCGAAGATCGAGCGCTTGCCGTCGCGCTTGATCACGAACAGTTCCCGCAACTGCACCCGCTCGAAGGTCGTGAACCGCCCGCCGCAGCGATCGCACAGCCGGCGCCGGCGGACTGCGGTATTGTCCTCCGCAGGCCGGCTATCCTTTACCGCCGTGTTCTCGGCGCCGCAGAAGGGACAGCGCATCGACTGGCTCAGGCTCCATCAGCGGGATAGATCGGGAACCCGGCAGTCAGCGCCTTCACCTCGGCGCGCACGCGCTGTTCGACCACCGCCGCGTTCTCGCCATCCTGCGCCTCGAGCACGTCGGCGATCCAGTTCGCGATCAGCTCGAACTCCGCTTCGCCGAAGCCGCGGGTCGTCCCCGCCGGCGTGCCGAGCCGGATCCCCGACGTGACGAAGGGTTTTTCCGGATCATTGGGAATGGCGTTCTTGTTGCAGGTGATCCCTGCCCGGTCGAGCGCGTGCTCGGCGACCTTGCCTGTCACGCCCTTGGGCCGGAGGTCGACCAGCATGCCATGGCTGTCGGTGCCGCCCGAAACGATATCGAGCCCGCGTGCCTGGAGCGCCGCGGCGAGGGCCCTTGCATTGGCAACAACGCGGCCGGCATAGGCCCTGAACCCCGGTTGCAGCGCCTCGCCGAAGGCAACCGCCTTGGCAGCAATGACATGCATCAGAGGGCCGCCCTGCAGGCCCGGGAACACGGCGAAATTGATCTTCTTGCCAAGCGCCTCGTCGCGGCTGAGAATGATCCCGCCGCGCGGGCCGCGAAGCGCCTTGTGCGTGGTCGTCGTCGCCACATGCACGTGATCGAGCGGGTTGGGATAGGCCCCGCCCGCCACAAGGCCGGAGAAGTGGCTCATGTCGGCCATCAGATAGGCGCCGACCTTGTCGGCAATCGCGCGCATGCGGGCGAAATCGACGACACGGAAATAGGCAGTCGCCCCGCCAATGATCAGCTTCGGACGATGCTCCAGGGCGCGCCGCTCCATCTCGTCATAATCGATCAGGTGGGTGTCCGGATCGACGCCATAGCTGACCACGTTAAACCACTTGCCCGACTGATTTACCGGGCTGCCATGGGTGAGATGGCCGCCGGCGGCGAGATCCAAGCCCATGAAGGTGTCGCCAGGCTGGAGCAGGGCGAAGAAGACCGCCTGGTTGGCATTGGCACCCGAATGCGGCTGCACGTTCGCCCAGCTTGCACCGAACAGCGCCTTCGCCCGGTCGATGGCGATCTGCTCGGCGATGTCGACGAACTCGCAGCCGCCATAATAGCGCTTGCCGGGATAGCCTTCGGCGTACTTGTTGGTCAGCACCGAGCCCTGGGCCTCGAGCACGGCGGCCGAAACGATATTCTCCGAAGCGATCAGCTCGATCTGGTCCTGCTGGCGGGCCAGTTCCTTCGCAATCGCTGCGGCAATGTCGGGATCCTGTTCAGCCAGCCTGCTGGAGAAAAATCCGGCTGGCGGGGTCGACGCCTGGGCAAGGGTATCGGGCATGGACGGGTCTCCTCTCTGGTCGCCTGTCCTACCGGGCGCTGCCGGCATCGGCAAGCCAGCCCTCGCGCACCGGGCGCACCGGCCGCGCCGGGAGCCTGCGGCAAGCCCCCGCACCATTTCGCAGAGACGGTGCAAATTCCTGCGAAACACTTGCAGGGCGTAAAAGTGGCGATGCGATTGCAAATATACTTTCGATCATGCGAATTTCGAGACTTCCAAGGCAAAATGAGTTACCATATACCCGAACTTTAATCTTCTCGCTCGCAATGCTTTTGCGAGTATCCATTAACTCTTAGTTGCGATCTCCCATCATCCCGGGAGGTAATCGCGGCTGGACCAGCAGACATCGTCGCAAGGGGCTTGAGATGGGCGATACGGACAAGGTACACCTCATCAGGATGACAACGGACATTGTGTCCGCCTTTGTTGCCAAGCATCCCGTGCCCGCGACAAACCTGCCCGAACTCATCCGTACGGTGCATGACACGCTGTCGGAGATCGCGTCGGGCGAGCCGGCAGAGGCGCCAAGGCCCGAGCCTGCCGTGCCGATCAGCAAGTCGATCGCGCCGGACTATCTCGTCTGCCTGGAGGATGGCCGGAAGCTGAAAATGCTGAAACGATACCTGCGTTCGCGTTATTCGCTCACCCCGGAGGAATACAGGGCGCGGTGGGGCCTGCCAGCAGACTATCCCATGGTCGCGCCGAACTATGCCAAGCGCCGGTCCGAATTCGCCAAGGAGATCGGCCTCGGTCGCAAGAGCGGGTAGCGCCGTTTGTCAGTCCCGTCCGACGTCGCCTCAGGCACCGGCAGGGCGTGAGGGACGGCGCGTGGCGCCAGGCGACGCTAGGCCAGGCTTCGCAGTCCCGGGCCGCGCGGGTCGCGGGCCACGCAGGCCTCAGGCCACCATGTCATCGGCCAGCCCGAGCTGTTTCCAGATCGCGAGAATGGCCGACACCAGCTCGTCCATCATGGCCTCGTCATGCACCGGGCTGGGCGTGAAGCGCAGCCGCTCGGTGCCCTTCGGCACGGTGGGATAATTGATCGGCTGGACGTAGATCCCGAAATCGAAGAGCAGCGTGTCGGAGAGCGCCTTGCAGCGCTCGGGATCGCCAACGAGCAACGGCACGATATGGCTGTCGCTTGCCATCACCGGCAGTCCGGCCTCGGTAAACTTGCCCTTGAGCAGCTCCGCCTTGGCCTGGTGGTCGGCCCGCAGCCTCCGGCCATCCTCGCTGCGCAGCTTGCGAACGCTGGCAAGGGCGCCAGCGGCCATGACAGGACAGGTCGAGGTGGTGAAGATGAAGCCCGATGCCATGGAACGGATCGCGTCGATCACGGTCGCTTCAGCAGCAATATAGCCGCCCATCACGCCATAGGCCTTTCCCAGTGTCCCCTCGATGATATCGACCCGGTGCATCACCGCGTCGCGCTGGGCCACGCCCGCCCCCTCGGCGCCGTAGAGGCCGACGGCGTGCACCTCGTCGAGATAGGTGATCGCGTCGAATTCGTCGGCCAGGTCGCAGATCGCCTCGATCGGGCCGAAATCGCCATCCATCGAGTAAACGCTCTCGAAGGCAATCACCTTCGGCCGGTCGGGATCATCATTCTCCATCAGCGCGCGCAAATGGCCGACATCATTGTGCCGGAAGATCCGGCGGTCGCATCCGGACCGGCGGATCCCCTCGATCATAGAGGCATGGTTGAGCGCATCGGAATAGATGATCAGGTCCGGCAGGATCCGGCCCAGCGTCGAAAGCGTCGCATCATTGGCGACATAGCCCGACGTGAACAGCAGCGCGCCGGACTTGCCATGCAGGTCGGCCAGTTCGCGCTCGAGATCGACATGGTAACGGGTTGTCCCGGAGATGTTGCGGGTCCCGCCTGAGCCTGCGCCGAAATTGTCGACGGCCTCGTGCATGGCGTCGGCGACATCATCATCCTGGCCCATGCCAAGATAGTCATTGGAGCACCAGACCGTGATTTCGCGCTCGCCATCCTCAAACCGTGCGGTCGCCTTCGGAAACCGGCCCCTGTGCCGGTGGAGGTCGACAAAAACCCGGTAGCGGCCTTCCTCGTGAATGGAACTGAGGGCGTCTTCGAAGGCCTTGAGGTGTTTCATTGCGTGTTTTCCCAAGCAGTCCCGGTATGCGCGCGGGTTATCTGAGCCTGACCATTGTCTGGCTATAGGTAATCTCCGCAAGCGGTCGTGGAAATCTGCTGTTGGTGCGACCGATGCGCCGCCTCTGACCGGCCCGCCGGACACCGCAGCCGGCCGGTCGTCGCACGGCGCCAGCCTAGTCGCGGAAGTCCGGGCAGGTCCGGTCGAGCTTGCGCAGCAGGGCCGGCCAGGCCAGCCGCTCGGAGATCGTGCCCATGCCCTTGGGATTGGACTGGCTCCTGACAACTTCCTGCACCTCCTGGCTGACCTCCCGCACGCCGGAGCGTCCGGCGGCAAGCGCCCGGACCTGCATCGCGCAGGCGCGCTCGAGGAAGAACATGCGCAGGAAGCACTCGCCGGCGGTCTTGCCGACCGTCAGCGTGCCGTGATTGCGCAGCATCAGCATGTGCTTGTCGCCGAGGTCTGCGACGATCCGCTCGCGCTCGTCATGATTGAGCGCAACCCCCTCATAATCGTGATAGGCGAGGTCATTGGCCGCGATCATGCCGGTCTGGGAAATCGGCAGCAGGCCCTCTTCCATGGCCGAGACCGCCACGCCGTCATCGGTGTGCAGGTGCATGACGACATGGTGGTGATCGGCGGCGGCATGCACGGCGGAGTGGATCGTGAAACCGGCCGGGTTGATGAAGTAGGGCGAGTCCTGGACGATGTTGCCGTCAAGATCGACCTTGACCAGCGAGGAGGCGGTGATCTCCTCGAACAGCATGCCATAGGGATTGATCAGGAAATGGTGTTCGGGACCCGGCACCCGGTGCGAGATGTGGGTGAAGATGAGATCATCCCAGCCATAAAGCGCGGTGAGACGGTACATGGCGGCAAGATCGACGCGCGCAGCCCACTCCTCCCCGCTGACCACATCCCTGAGGCTTTCGATCATGATACCGTCTGCCATTCGATCCTCCCTTGTCTGTCTATTTGCTTGTCCATCTTACCGGATATTGCCCTGCCCTGCTAGTAGTTCGAGCCGGCATCGCGCTTGACGGCAGGTGCCGGTGCGGCAGACAAGGGGATATGAGCGACGTCCGCATCGCCTTTTCCGCATCGAGGCGGCCGGAAGCCCAGGATGCGCTGGAACGGCTGGTCCGCCGCTACGGACAGTATGATGAGGACGTTGCCGACGTGATCGTCGCTCTCGGCGGCGACGGCGCCATCCTCGATGCGCTGCGCCGGCGATTCGCCGACCACAAGCCGGTCTTCGGGATGGATCGCGGCACGGTCGGCTTCCTGATGAATGACTATGACGAGGCGGACCTGCCCCGGCGTCTCGACGCCGCCGAACGGGTCACGGTCAACCCGTTGCGCATGGAAGCAGTCGACATTCACGGCGAGATCCACAGCGCGATTGCCATCAATGAGGTCTCGATGCTGCGCCAGACCGCCCAGACCGCGCAGTTGCGCATCGTCGTTGATGAGCGCGAACGCATGCCGTCCATGGCCTGCGACGGGGTCATGGTCGCCACGCCCGCCGGCTCGACGGCCTACAATCTGTCCGCACATGGCCCGATCCTGCCGATCGGGGCAAACCTCCTCGCCCTCACCCCGATCAGCCCGTTCCGGCCCCGGCGCTGGCGCGGCGCCCTCCTGCGCTGCGATGCCAAGGTGCATATCGACGTGATCGCCCCGCGGCGCCGGCCGGTCGCGGCGGCCGCCGACAACCAGGAAGTCCGCAACGTGACCCGTCTCGACATTTCCGAGGACCGTGGCCGCTACCTCACGCTGCTGTTCGATCCCGGCCACGCCCTGGAGGAACGTATCCTCCGCGAGCAATTCAGTTTCTGAAAAGGTTATCGCTCTACAGTGCATCGGAGAGCTGATCACAGCCAGAGCCGTACGAGTAGACAAGCGATGTTCAAATCCTTCCTGAAACGAGCGAAATCCGAGACGATCGACGATGCCACGACGCCGGATATTTCCCGCGTCTTGCCCGAGTACAACCGCGGTGCTGCGCGCATCGTCCCGAAAACGCAAAGCCTCTCCCCGACGGCCCGCCAGCCAGCGACCGGCGACGCGCCAGGCGAGGCAGCCGATGCGGCGCCCGCCCCCCGCACCGATGCATCACCGCTCGTCCTCGACGCAGGCAGCATCGTCGCGGCGCCCGAAAGCCCGACGGCGTCCCCGCCGGCCGGGACCAGCGAGACGGCCAGGGCGGATAATAGCGAGCGCACCCCGCCTGCCGGCGAAGACTGGCTGCAGGCCGATCTGGCCGCACTGCGGGAGGCTGCCGACGCCTTCCTCGCCGAGACCGGCGACGAGCGGGATCGCCGCGCGCTCTTCCTCATTGCCCACAATATGCGCGGTGCGGCCGGCGCTTACGGCTTTCCGGTGATCGAGCGTATTACCGCCTCGCTCTGCCAGATGCTCGAGCATGACAACGACCCGCACGCCGCCGGCGCACTCATCCACCTGCATGTCGAGGCCTGCCGGGCGGCAGCCAAGCATAATTCGGCCCGCGCGTCCGTCGATCTCGCCGATGCCGTCTGCACCGCACTCGAAGACCAGGTCTCCGCGCGCCTCTCCGGCTGGGGTTAAGCCCCCGGCTGAAAGCAACTCCGGAGCAAACGCAATCGTTTGCGAACGGATAGTTGCGCCAGGACAGGGGAGTAAAGCGACGGTCTGGAGTGGAACGGAAGGCCGGTACTTAGGGGCGGAGTCCGGTCGAATTGGGTCACCTGAAGGGGCGAGTTTTACGCTCTGGCGGCGTCGCTATCCGCGCAGGATGCCCGCATCGCCGGACACCACGCTCCTGGCCCTGACGCAAAATTCCAGCGTCCAAGTGATGCAATTCGGTCGGAAACCGCGCTAGCCTCTACCAGCAGGCGGCCGGGCAACATTGCGAACAGCCTCCAGCGGCTCAACAGTCTGGCCATAACCTTCGACCGCGGGAATGTGCAGGCACGGATTGCCATCCACATCCCGGCCGACCTCGGGCAGCACGGTCGGCACCGGCATCGCGGCAAACCGCGCCAGCGCGTCGGCACAATCGCTTGCCATGGCCAGCCGCCGGAGGTTCATCCGGGTCGGGAAGATGATCGTCGCCTCGCCTGCCGCTTCGGCGGCCAGCGCTGCGTCGGGGCGCAGCCACACCGCTTCGGTCGTCTCGCGGCCATCCTGTTCGGCGATCTGCTCGGGCGGGGTCGCCGCAAGGTAGAAATGGGTGTCAAAGCGCTTGGGCATCATGGCCGGCGTGATCCAGTGGCCGAAATGGACCAGCCGGTCGAGCGCGAGCACAAGGTCATGCTGCTCGATGAGGTCGAGAAAATCCACCTCGCCCCGGTCCACCGGCCCGCGCATGGGCGCCAGCGCCTCGGCAATCTCCCGGCCGACCAGCGGCGCATCCGCCCCGCGGCTGCTTGCCTGTCGCGCCAGCACGATCCCCGACTCCTCGAACGCTTCGCGCAGGGCCGCCACGCGCGCGGCCAGGTCGGGGCCGGTATAGCTCCCGTCGATCCGGCCGGCCCAGCGATCGACACTGTCGGCCGGCGTCGCCTTGCCGCCGGGAAACACCAGCGCGCCCGATGCGAAGTCGATCTCGTAGTGGCGCTTGACCATGAGCACTTCCAGCCCCGGCCGGTCGCGCAACAGCAGGATCGTGGCCGACAGGCGCGGCACGGCCGGCGGTGTCTTCCCGGATCCGGCCCCGTCCTGGACCTTTGCGGCTTCGCCCTTTGCGGCCTCGCCCGGAGTGTCTGACCCCGATGTGTCTGCGTCGTCCATCTTCCTCTCCAAAGGCTTGCCGGCACCGGTCAAATCGGCTGCCCCATCTATGCGGGGTCTTCAGCCCGATCGACTAGGGTAGCCGATCCTGCCATGAGGCGCCTCTTACGGGAAGGACGCAAGAAGATGCAACCGACCGCCCGGTTTTCCCGCGGCCATGCCGCACGCCCCGCTAGCCAGACCCTCCGGCTGCAGCCGGTCATCGACCTCCGGACCGGGACGCCGGTCGGCCTGGTCGCCGAGCCGCACCGGCCCTTCGAGGACCGCGTCCGGTTCGGCCCGGCGACTGGCCCCGGCCAGGCCAATCTTCCGGGAAGCCTCAACGACAGCCCCCTGCCCGGTGACGCCCTGGGCAGCCTCGCCGGACTGATCGAGACAGCCGCCAGCCTGTCGCAGTCGCACGCCGCAACCGCCCGGCCGATCCATGTCCCCGTCCCCGCGGCCGCCCTCCTGCAGGATGGCCTCGCCCGGACCTGTGCCGCGGCGGCCGCCCGCATGGCCCTGTGCCCGCAGGAAATCTGCCTCGATATCGCCGACAGTGCCTTCAGTCATCGCCGACACGACATGTTCGCCATTGTCCGGGACCTCCGCGCAACGGGACTGCTCGTCGGCATCGACGCCCGCCGGACCTGGGACGCGCCGCTTGGCGAGGGCCTGCGCCTGCTGGTCGACCGGGTCGCCATCCGCCTGCATGCGCTGGAACGCAGCGCCGATCTCGAAGCCCGCGTGGCCGAGGCCGACGCATCGGGCATGGCCGTCATGGTGGAAGGTGCCCGCCGGCGCGACGGCGACTGGCTTGCCGGCATGGGGGTGAGTCTCGCCGTCAATCCGCGCCTCGACAGCTGAGGCGCGCCCCTTCAGAGGGCTCTGAAGCGGCGCGTTCTCAAGTGGACTCAGCGTGCCGCTTCAAGTCATTGTCTTGACGCGCTTCCGGACGGCGAACCGGTGCCCACTTCGCCTGGAAGCGCTCTAGGCGATCGCCGCGGCCAGTCGCGCCGCCGCCCGCTCCCGGCCGATCAGCACGAGCATGGAGGCCATGTCCGGGCCGTGTGCCTGTCCGGTCAGGGCCTTGCGCAGCGGCATGAACAGTGCCCGCCCCTTGCGGCCCGTCGCCTGCTTGAGCGCTGCGGTCCACGCGCCCCAGGTCGCCTCCGTCACCGCTCCGCCGGGCAGCGCGTCCAGCGCGGCGGCGAGAAACTCCCGGTCCTCCGCCTCGACCAGCGGAACAACCTCGCCACAGGCAGCATCTAGCCAGGTCGCCGCATCGCCGAGCCGCTCGCAATTCTCCCGCACCGTCTCCCAGAACAGCGGCCCCTCGGCCATCCGCGGATCCATGGCCGCCAGCCGGTCCCGGACCGCATCGAAGGAGAGGCCATGCAGCAGGCTCGCATTCAGGCTCCACAATTCCTTTTCGTCGAACCGCGCCGGCGACCGGCCGATCTTGTCGAAGGAGAAGGCCGAGGCCAGCGCTTCGAGACTTTCGCCGGGCTCGACATTGTCCGAGGTGCCGATCCTGGCCAGCAAGCTCGCCAGGGCCAGCGGCTCGACCCCCTCTTCGGCCAGCTGGCGGATCGACAGCGACCCCAGCCGCTTCGACAGCCCCTGCCCGTCCGCCCCGACCAGCAACGGGGTGTGCGCCATGGCCGGCGGCGTTCCGCCGAGGGCCTCGAAGATCTCGATCTGCGCCCCGGAATTGGTGACATGATCCTCGCCGCGCACGACATGGGTGATCTTCGTGTCGATATCGTCGACCACGCTGGGCAGCGTGTAGAGATAGGATCCGTCGCCACGGATCAGGATCGGATCGGAAATCGAGGCGGTATCGATGGATTGCGGGCCGCGCACGAGATCATCCCAGACGCAGCGCTCGCCCGACAGCCGGAACCGCCAGTGCGGCGCGCGGCCCTCCGCCTCGAAGGCCGCCTTCTGCTTGTCCGTCAGTTCCAGCGCCGCCCGGTCATAGACGGGGGGACGTCCGCGCGAGAGCGCGATCTTGCGCTTGCGCTCAAGCTCCTCGGCGGTCTCGTAGCAGGCATAGAGCCGCCCCGTCTCCCGGAGCCGGTCCGCAGCCGCCCCATACTCGGCGAACCTCGCCGACTGGCTGAACGTGTCGTCCCAGTGCAGGCCCAGCCAGGTGAGATCGTCGCGGATGCCCTGCTCGAAGGCCGCCGTCGAGCGCTCGGTGTCGGTATCGTCGATGCGCAGCACGAACTGGCCGCCATGGCCCCGGGCGAACAGCCAGTTGATGAGCGCGGTGCGGACATTGCCGACATGGAGCCGCCCGGTGGGCGACGGTGCGAAGCGGACGATGGGTGTCATGGCGTGACCTCAGGCGGAAGGGCCAGGGAGACCGGCCACTGGCCGGCGCCCGGGATCAAAGCGCGTTCCATAGGCGCCATCGACCGCCGCGCCAAGGCCCTCACCGATGAGCACCAGAGGGCAGGCCCCCGGCAATGGCATGGCGCGGACAGGGGGCCGGCGCGGTCCAGCGAGAACGTTCCGGCCCTAGAAGTCCACCTTCGGCACGTTCGACAGGGCCGCGCGCGCTTCGCCAACATCGAAGAAGCTGCGCGGTTCGAAGGCGTACATGCCGGCAATGATCGAGCCGGGGAACTGCTCCCGCGCGGTGTTGTAGTCCTGCACGGCCGAATTGTAGAACCGGCGCGCCGCTGCCAGCTTGTCCTCGATCAGCGACAGCTCTTCCTGCAGCTGCAGAAAGTTCGTGTTCGCCTTGAGGTCGGGATAGGCTTCGGCGAGGGCGAACAGCTTGCCAAGCGCGCCGGTCAGCGCCGTTTCCGCCTGCGCCTGCGCGTCGGGTCCATCAGCCGCCATGGCCGAGTTCCGCGCCTGCACCACCTCATCGAGCGTCTCGCGCTCATGGCTGGCATAGCCCTTCACCGTTTCCACGAGGTTGGGAATGAGGTTCTGGCGCTGCTTCAGCTGCACGTCGATGTCGGCAAAGGCCTGGTTGCAGCGCTGCCGCTTCGACACCAGCCCATTGTAAAGCACAATAACGACGAGAACCAGGAGGACAATAATGCCCAGAATGATGTAAAGGCCTTCCATCGACATTCCCCTTCGCGCAACGCGTGCCAGATCCGATCACTGCCTAACCGCCCGGCCGGGCGGCGGCAACTAGCCATTCAGTTTCCCGGAGCGGGGAAAGCCCTTGGGCGCCGCCCGGCCGGCCTGCGCCCGCTTGCCGATCCAGTCCCGCCACTCGGCGATGCCGCGGTGCCGGCCCCCGCCATCGATCACGATCAGCCCGTCCTCGCCATCGAACACCATGGCATCGACCAGCCGGTCCTCGCCGCGATAGGCCTGCAGCTTCACACCCTTGCCGCGCGGCATTTCCGGCAGCTCGGAAGCCTCGTAGAGCAGCAGCTTGCGGTTCGACCCGATGACCGCCACGAAGTCGCCTTCGGCCACCTCGCACACCGCCAGCCGCCCGTCATCACCGGTCGTCACGATCGCCTTGCCGGCCTTGCGCGTCGAGACCAGTTCCTCCTCGGGAACGATGAAACCGTAGCCGATATCCGATGCCACCAGCCGTTTCCGGCCCTCGCGGAAGGCGAAGAAGGTGAGGATGTCGACATGGTCCTCGAGATCGATGGACAGCCGGATCGGTTCGCCATGCCCGCGCCCGCCGGGCAGCTTGTCAGCCCCGAGCGTGAAGGCCCGGCCATCCGAAGACATGAAGATCACCTTGTCGGTGCTCCAGACCTCGCGCGCAAGGAACAGCTCGTCGCCATCCTTGAACTTCACGGCCCCGATATCCAGCCCATGGCCCTTCATCGCCCGGATCCAGCCCTTCTTCGACAGCACCACCGTGACCGCCTCCTTCGGCGTCGACGCCTCCAGGGCGGCATCGAGGTCGATATCGGGGGCAGCGTCGAACCCGGCCCGGCGACGGCCGAGTTCGGTTTCCGGATCGAAGGCCTTGCGGGCCTCGGCCAGTTGCGTGCTGACCTTGTCCCATTGCAGGGTTTCAGAGCCGAGCAGTTCGTTGAGGCTCTCGCGTTCTGCCGTCAGCGCGGTGTGCTCGTTGCGGATCTCCATCTCCTCGAGCTTGCGCAGGGCGCGCAGGCGGAGGTTGAGGATCGCCTCGGCCTGCACGTCCGACAGCGCAAACCGGCTGATCAGTTCCTGTTTCGGCTCGTCTTCCTCGCGGATGATCCGGATCACCTCGTCGATGTTCAGATAGGCAACAAGATAGCCATCGAGCAGGTGCAGCCGCTGCTCGATCTTGCCCAGCCGGAAGGCGGCGCGCCGGCAGACCACCGCGCGGCGATGGTCGAGATACGCCCGCAGCACGCCCTTGAGCCCCATGACCTGCGGGGCGCCGTCATGCAGCACGTTCATGTTCAGCGAGAACCGGGTCTCCAGATCGCAGAGCTTGAACAGGCTCTCCATCATCACCGCCGCATCGACCGTCTTCGAGCGCGGTTCCAGGATCAGGCGCACATCCTCGGCACTCTCGTCGCGGACATCGCCGAGAAGCGGCGCCTTGCGGGTCTCGATAAGCTCGGCGATCCGCTCGATCAGCCGCCCCTTCTGGACCTGGTAGGGCACCTCGGTGACGACGACCTGCCAGGTCCCCCGGCCGAGGTCTTCGACATGCCAGCGGGCGCGCAGGCGAAAACTGCCGCGGCCGGTCTCATAGGCGTCGAGGATGGACGCCCGCGGCTCGACGATTACCCCGCCGGTAGGAAAGTCCGGTCCGGGGACATGCTCCATCAGCGCCGCCGTGCTGACGTCCGGCTCGCGGATCATCTGCAGCGCCGCATCGATCACCTCGGCAACATTGTGCGGCGGGATCGAGGTCGCCATGCCGACCGCGATCCCGGTCGCGCCATTGGCGAGGAGGTTCGGAAAGCCGGCCGGCAGGACGACCGGCTCGCTGTTGAGTTCGTCATAGGTGTCGCGGAAATCGACCGCATCCTCGTCGAGCCCCTCGAGCAGCAGCTTCGCCGCATCGGTCATCCGGCTTTCGGTGTAGCGCATGGCGGCCGCCGAATCGCCATCGACGTTGCCGAAATTGCCCTGGCCATCGACCAGCGGGTAACGCACGGAAAAATCCTGGGCGAGCCGCACCAGCGTGTCATAGATCGCGCTGTCGCCATGGGGGTGGTAGTTCCCCATCACCTCGCCGACGATCTTGGCGCATTTCCGGTAGGCCCCGTCGGGGTTGAGCTTCAGCTCCCGCATCGCATAGAGGATGCGGCGCTGCACCGGCTTCAGCCCGTCGCGGACATCGGGCAGGGCCCGCGCCGTGATCGTGGACAAGGCGTAAGCAAGATAACGCTTGGAAAGCGCCTCGCTGAGCGGTTCATTGACGATCCTGCCGGGATCCTGGTCGAGCGTGTCTGACATCGTCTCCGCCTTCCCGGCCACCCGTTCTGGTATAGCCGTTCATCGTGATTCTCACCTGATATACTAACAGAGAGGCCGGTTTGGTTAAGGAAGAGCTTTCATCGGCCGACAAGGCCCGGGCGATCGGCGCCTTCCTCCTTGTCCTGACCCTGGTCGGTCTGGCCGTGCATGTCGCCCTGCCGGCCCAGCACAACCCGCTGCGTCCCCTCGACGTCACCGCCCCCATCGGCATTGCCACCTATGGCAAGTTGTCGCGCGCCCGACACCGGCCCGAGGTGTGTTTCGCCGCCCTCGAACGGGCCGGCCTCGGCTTCCAGCCGATCCCCGACGCGGTCACCGGTCGCCAGTGCGGCTTCACCAATGCCCTGGTCCTCGAACGCTCGCTGACGCCCTATGGCGCCGCCCCGCTGCGCATGACCTGCCACCAGGCCGCGGCTGTCCACATCTGGGAGCGCCAGCTCGCCCGGCCACTGGCGGAGAAATGGCTGGGCGCACCCATCGCCCGCATCGAGACCTTTGGCACCTATGCCTGCCGCAATGTCGCCGGCAGCCGGCGGCGCAGCGAGCATGCCCGGGCGAATGCCATCGACATCTGGGGCTTTACCCTCGAAGACGGCCGCACCATCCGGGTGCGCGAGCATTGGGGCCGGCGGTCCGATGAAGGCCGCTTCCTCGACGAGGTGTTCCACGGCGCCTGCCGGCTGTTCTCGGTCAGCCTCGGCCCCGACTACAACGCCGCCCATGCCGACCACTTCCACTTCGACATGGGCCCCGGAGACACGTGCCGCTGACGCCTGGTGAGGTGGGGCCCGGAATGGTGACCGCAGGCGAGTCGCAGGAACGGCTGCAGGAACGGCGGTGCCGCCCGTCCCCTCCGGTGCCGCTCAGGCCGGCGCCGGGTGTGATTGGCCCATGATCATCGCCAGGGCCAATCACGGTACGCAAGCCGGACAGCACTCGCCCGACACTCCTAAAGCGCATCCAGACCATCATGAATCAAGAGAATTCCGCATATTCCGGTGCTTTTCGCCCGGGTTCATCCCATTTCCCGCGCGAGTCTCTCGACCATGCGGGTGCGCAGGCGCTGGAAATCGCCCCCTGCGCCGGCATAGATCCGCCGCTCAATGAAGCCCCCCGTCAGCGCGAAGCCGTCGGCCAGTTCCTGCGGCGTCGGGGGTCCGGCCGAGCCGGCGAGGAAGGCCGGCAGCGGCAGCAGCCGGTCGAGATAGGGCCCGGCCGCCTCCCGGCTGACCGCCCGGCCCGACCGCGGCGAGACATGGCTCAGCCCTTCCCGCACGCCGGTCACGGCACAGCTCGTCAGGTCGAGCCCGAACCCCAGCGCGGCCAGCAGGCCCAGCTCCCAGCGCACATACAGCGCCGGCCAGACCTCGACCGCGTCCAGCGCGTCCAGCAGGACCGCCGTCGGCGGGTAGAGCACCGAGCCGGCCCGGTCGCCCTCGGTGATCGCATCGCGCAGGAGCGTCGTGATGGTCTGGACCGCCGCCAGCGCCGCCGGCGCATGGAACAGCCCGGCCGCGCGTGCGGTCACCAGTTCGGCGACATCGAACCGGCCGAGATGTTCCTCCAGCCGCGCGCTCCAGCCGAGCCGCACCGTGTTGCCCGGCTCGTACTGCGCCCGCCGCGCCCGCGACGCCCCGCCATGGACGAGCCCGGCGCGCCGGCCCTGTCCAGCCGTCAGCACGTCGAGGACAAGCCCGCCCTCGCCGAACTTGCGGCCGCCCAGCACAATCGCCTCGTCACTCCAGCGCATCATGGCGTCGCCCTGCCGTTCCGCTGCACGCCCGGCCGGTCGCTGTCGTCTCCCCGACCCCGCACCGCCCCGGCAAGGGCGACGGCAAGCGACAGCGCCCCCCGCCCTCAGGCATCGAAATCGAGCCCAAGCCCCTCATAACGGGCAAGGCTCTCCTGCCATTTCGGATCCACCTTCACGAACAGGATGAGGTGCACCGGCTGGCCGAGTATGGCACCCAGTTCCTCGCGGGCAAGCCGGCCCACGGCCTTGATTGTCTGCCCCCCCTTGCCCAGCACGATCCCCTTGTGCCCATCCCGGGCGACAATCACCACCTGGCTGACCTTCACCGATCCATCGCGGCGCGGCTCCCAGGCCTCGGTCTCCACCGTCAGTTCATAGGGCAGTTCCTGGTGCAGGCGCAGCATCAGCTTCTCGCGCGTGATCTCGGCCGCCATCACCCGCACCGGAATGTCGGCGGCCTGGTCGGGCGGATAGAGCGCCGGCCCCTCCGGCATGCGTGCCGCAAGGAGGTCGAGCAGCGCGGCCACGCCGTCGCCATTGACCGCCGACAGCGGGATGATCTCGTCATACACGCCGGCCTCGCCAAGCTCGGCAATCAGCGGCAGGACCGCCTCATGGGCGAAGAGGTCGATCTTGTTCAGCGCGGCAATGGCCCGCCGCTCGACCTGTTGCAGCTTCGCGATGATAGCGCGGTCATCCTCTATGCTCTTGCGCTGCGCCGGGCTCGCCTCCCCCTCTGCATCCGCTACCCAGGCGGCCGCATCGATGAGGTGGACCACCGCGTCGGCATCGTCGGCCCCGCTCCAGGCCGACTTCACCATCGCCCGGTCCAGCCGCCGCTTCGCCTGAAAGATGCCCGGCGTATCGACCAGCACGATCTGCGCATCGCCATGATGGGCCAGCCCGCGCACCGGGAACCGCGTCGTCTGCACCTTGTGGGTCACGATGGCGACCTTGGTGCCGACCAGCCGGTTTGTCAGTGTCGACTTGCCCGCATTCGGAGCACCGATGATCGCGGCAAAGCCGGCCCGGCGGACGGGCACCTCATCTTCCGGCGCAGCAGTCTCGTCAGGCGTCATGGGTCATCCTTCCCCTCCGGCATCGACGGCCGCCAGCACGCCTTCCGCGGCCAGCCGCTCGGCCTCCTGCTTCGATGGGCCATCGGCCGTTGCACTGGCGGCCCCGGTCACGGCCCGCACGCGAAAGGTCGGGGCATGGTCGGGACCGCTGCGGCCGACCACCTCATACACCGGCGGCGGTTCGCCCCGCGCCTGTGCCCATTCCTGAAGCCGGGTCTTGGGATCCTTGCCACCCTCGCGGACGCCGTCGAACTGCGGCGCCCAGGCCCGCTCGATGAAGCGCTGCGCCACCGCCAGCCCGGCATCGAGATAGAGCGCCGCAATCACCGCCTCGCAGACATCGCCGAGCGTGCCCTCCCGCTCGCGACCGCCCTGCTCGATCTCGTGAACATCCATGATGACATGCCCCCCCAGATCCATATGCGCGGCGGCCGCCGCACAGGCCCGCTTGTTGACCAGCCGGTTGAGACGTTGGGCCAGGTCGCCCTCCCGCTCGGTCGGATAGCGCCGGACCAGCCGTTCGGCCATGACCAGGGCCAGCACCCGGTCGCCGAGGAATTCCAGCCGCTGGTAGGAGCCCTTCACTGCTTCCTTGCGATGGGCCACCGCGCTCGGATGGGTCATGGCGCGGGTCAGCAGCCCCTCATCCCGGAACCGGTGGCCGAGCCGGTCCTCAAGGCTGGCGCGCGCATCGGCATCGAGCGCCGGCGTCTTCGGCTTCGCCCGGGTCCGCTGTCGGGTACGCTTGGGGCGGGCGTCCTTCATGCTTCCGGCGCCGGCCTCAGGGCCTCGATGATCACCAGCGCCTGCGCCCAGGGGTAATCATCGGTCAGGGTCAGCCGGATCGCCGCCTCGTGGCCGGCCGGCGTGATCGCCGCAAGCCGCACCGCGGCCCCGCCGGTCAGGGCCAGGGTCGGCGCGCCGCTCGGCAGGTTGACCACGCCCATGTGCCGCCAGTGCACCCCGCGCCGCGGCACGCCGGTGCCCAGCGCCTTGGCGCAGGCCTCCTTGGCAGCGAACCGCTTGGCATAGGTCTCGGCCCGCCGCCGGCGGCGCTCGGCCTTCTCGATCTCCAACTCGGTGAACACCCGTCGCATGAACCGCTCGCCGAACCGCTCGAGGGTCTTCTCGATCCGCTCGATATTGCACATGTCCTGGCCGAGCCCGATGATCATGCCGCGTCTCCGGACCCGCCCCCGGCCGGGCGCCCCTCCCGCGCCGCGTCCATCAGGGCACGCATCCGCACGATCGCTGCCTCCAGCCCGACAAATACCGCCTCGCCGATCAGGAAATGGCCGATATTCAGCTCGGTCAGCTCAGCGATCGCGGCAATCGGTGTGACCGTGTCATAGGTCAGCCCGTGGCCTGCCTGCGGCTCGATCCCGAGGCGCACCGCTTCGGCAGCACAATCGGCAATGCGTCCGCGCTCGACTTCGGCCAGGTGGCGGTCACCGGCGAGCACCAGCTCCACGAACCGGCCCGTGTGGAACTCGCAGATGCTCGCCCCCATGGCATGGGCGGCATGCAGCTGCACCGCGTCCGGCTCGATGAACAGCGACACCCGCGAGCCGTTCTCCCGCAGCTGCCGCACCATGGGCGCCAGCCGGTTGTGCTCGCGCGCGGCATTCAGCCCGCCCTCGGTGGTCCGCTCCTCGCGCTTTTCCGGCACGAACATCGCCGTTTCCGGACGGAAGCCGAGGGCGATCTCGAGCATTTCCGGCGTTGCCGCCATCTCCATGTTGATCGGGATCGAGACCGCCTTGCGGATCGCCGCCAGGTCCGCGTCGCGGATATGCCGGCGATCCTCGCGCAGGTGGAAGGTCAGCCCGTCGGCGCCCGCAGCCTCGGCCAGCGCTGCCGCCCGCGCCGGGTCCGGATGACCCCCGCCGCGCGCATTCCGGATCGTCGCGACATGGTCGATATTCACGCCAAGGCGGATGGGCGGCATGTCAGGCAAGCCCCCGGCTGCCCGGCTTGACCGGCTCGATCAGGGCCAGTTCCGGCGGCAGGTTGTCCGGATCGTAATCGGGAAAGCGCCGGCTCGCGAGCGCGACAAGCCCGGTGCCGACATCCACCGTCCCGCCCGAGCGGTCGATGATGCACGCCCCGCCGACCAGCTTGCCCGGCAGCGGCTTGAGCGCTTCCACCGTCTCGCGGAAGGACAATCCGGTCGTGACAATGTCCTCCATGATCAGGATCCTGTCAGCGGCGGAGAAGGAAAAGCCCCGCCGGAAGGCCAGTCGCCCCTCGACCCGCTCGGCAAACTGCGCCCGCGCCCCGAGCTGGCGGGCCATCTCGTAGCCCGGAATGATCCCGCCCACGGCCGGGCCGACCACCACGCTCACCGCGCCGAAGCTCGCCCGTACCCGCTCGGCCAGCGCCGCGCACAGCCGCTCGGACGCTTCGGGCCGGGCAAAGACCAACGCCTTCTGCAGGAAGACCGGACTGCGCCGGCCCGAGGACAGGATGAAGTGCCCCTCCAGCAGTGCGCCCTGCGCCCGGAAAATGTCGAGAACGTCCTCAGTGTCCATCGGTCCCGTCCCTGTCCCTTTCCTGCCCGCCGGTTTGCTCGCGCACTGCGCTATCGACAACGGCCAGCGCGCGCAAGGCGGCGAGGATCTGGTTCATCCGGCGCAGATCCTCGACCTCGATCTCGAACAAGAGGTCGATGAAGGTATCGCCGGTCCGGTCAGTGGCAACCGAAACGATATTCCCGTCGGCCTGGGCCACCGCCGTGCAGAGCGAGGCCAGCACGCCGCGCTGGTGGGCGGCCCGGACGCGGATCAGCGCAGCGGCCACCGCCCCGGTCCGCGCCAGGTCGGTCCATTGCAGGTCGACCCAGCGGCCGGGCATCGCATCGAACGCGGCCAGCGCCGGACAGGCAATGGCATGCACCACGACCCCCTGGCCCGGCATCTGGATCCCGATGATCCGGTCGCCGGGGATCGGCCGGCAACAGGTGCCCAGGTGCAGCGTCACCCCCGGGGTCAGGTGCTCACCGGAGACCAGCAGCGGGGCATGCTGGCTATCGAGATGCAACTTTTCCTCACCCTCGGGACGCCGGGCATCGGGGAATGCCCGGTCGAGAATGGCCTCCGGCGTCAGTGCGCCGCTGCCCACTGCCTCATACAGCACTTCGACGCTGTCATGGCCCATCCGCCCGGCCACCCGGTCGAGATCGACGACCACGGGATCGATCCCCGCGCGGCGCAGCGCCTGGTTCAGCACGCCGCGGCCATACTTGCGGAAGTCCCGCGACTTGACCTCGCGGTCGAGCCGTCGCAGCGCCCCCTTGGCCCGGCCCGTTATGGTCAGCGCCTCCCAGCCGATCACCGGCTTGGCCTGCTCGCCCTTCAGGATCTCGACGACATCGCCATTCTTCAGTTCGGTCCGCAGCGAGCGTTCCTCATTGTTGATCCGCACCCCCACGGTGCGGTCGCCGATCTCGGTGTGCACCTGATAGGCAAAATCGAGGGGCATGGCGCCCTTGGGCAGGATGATCAGCCGCCCCTTCGGCGTGAACGCGAAGACATTCTCGCGATACATTTCGAGCTTGGCATGCTCGAGAAACTCGTTCGGATCGGCCGCATCGGCGATGAGTTCGGCAAACGCCTTGAGACTCGCTTCGGGGTCGAGGCCGACCTCGCGGGCGCCCTCCGCATCGAACCCGTACTGGCTGTTCTTGTAGCTCCAGTGCGCGGCCACGCCATATTCCGCGGTCCGGTCCATCTCCTCGGTGCGGATCTGCAACTCGACCCGGCGATTGCCCGACGCCCGCACCGTGGTGTGCAGCGAGCGGTAGCCGTTCGGCTTCGGCACCGAGATATGATCGCGGAACCGGTCGGGCAGGCAGTTCCATGTCGTGTGCAGCAGGCCGAACACGCGGTAGCAATCGGCCACCTCGCCGACGATGATCCGGAAGGCGAAGATGTCGGCCACATCGCGGAAGGAAATGTCCTTGCGTTCGAGCTTGCGCCAGATGGAGTAGGGCTGCTTGCGCCGGCCCTTGATCCGGCACCGGACCTCGCCGACCTCCATCAGCGCCTCGATATCCCTGCGGATCCGCCGGAGGTCCTCGGCATTGTCATAGGCCAGTTCCTCCAGCCGCGCGATCATCGTGTTGCGGGCCTCGGGATTAAGTTCGCGGAAGGCCCGGTCCTCAAGCTCGGATGCGACATGATAGAGCCCGACCCGCCGGGCCAGCGGCGCATAGATGTCCATCGTCTCCATGGCGATCCGCTTGCGCTTGTCGGGCCGCAGATGCTCCAGCGTGCGCATGTTGTGCAGCCGGTCGGCCAGCTTGACCATCAGAACCCGGATATCATTGACCGTGGCGAGGATGAACTTCTGGAAGTTCTCCGCCTGCTTGGTCGCCTCGGATCGGTATTCGACCTTGCCGAGCTTGGTCACCCCGTCAACCAGGTCGGCCACATCCTCGCCGAACCGGCTTCGGATCTCGCCGAGCGAGACCTCCGTGTCCTCGACCACGTCGTGCAACAGCCCGGCCATCAGCGTCACCTCGTCGAGGCGGACATCAGCCAGCAGGGCAGCGACGGCAACGGGATGGGAATAATAGGGGTCGCCCGAGGCCCGGAGCTGCTCGCCATGGTGGCGGCGGGCAAAGTGATAGGCATCTGCCAGCCGCTCACGGTCGAGCCCCGGATGGTAGGCGGCGACCTGCGTGATCAGGCTCTCGCAGTCGGGAACCCGCAAGAGCACCGTATCACCGGGGTATTTCGGTTCGGCAACCGCCTGCGTCGCGAGACCCGGACTGCCGTCCATCGACTAGAGCCGGTCTTCCCGCCCCGCTTCCAGCTCGGCCTGGTAGGCGCGGATGACATCGTCCTCGGTGGCTGCAGGCGCTGCTTCGAGCGCTTCGAGATCGGCCTGCCGCTCGCTTTCCTCGCCGGGGCGCACCTCCTGCAGGCTGGCCACAAGGCCTTCCTTGACGGTCTTCAGGTCGACCGTGTCCTCGGCGATCTCGCGTAGTGAGACCACCGGGTCCTTGTCATTGTCCCGGTCGACCGAAAGCGGAGAGCCCTCCCGGATCATGCGGGCCCGGTGCGCCGCCAGCAGGACAAGCTCGAACCGGTTCGGGACTTTCTCGACGCAATCTTCAACGGTAACGCGGGCCATGGGCAAATCTCTCCGATCAGGACCGCATGAGATACCGCCCCGCGCTATTGAATGCAACCTCTGACCTATTGCGCCGGGCAGGCCGCTCGTCTAACGCTGCCGGATTATTGGACGGCCTGGGGGCGGGGGAGGCCGAAGCAGAGAAGATTTCATGGCTTTTTACAAGGATGAGCGGCTGGCGCTGTTCATAGATGGGGCAAACCTCTACTCCGCTGCCCGGGCGCTCGGGCTGGAAATCGATTTCCGGAAACTGCTCGAGGAATTCCAGACCAAGGGCCGGCTGCTGCGGGCGAACTACTACACCGCGCTGCTCGAGAGTGAAGACTATTCGCCGATCCGCCCGCTGGTCGACTGGCTCGCCTATAACGGCTTCAGCGTGATCAAGAAGGCTGCGAAGGAGTTCACCGACCGCGACGGACGCCGGCGCGTGCGCGGCAACATGGACATCGAACTGACCGTCGACATGCTGCTGGCCGCCGACACCGTCGATCACATCGTGCTGTTCTCCGGCGATGGCGATTTCCGCCGCCTGGTCGAGGCGGTCAAGGCCAGGGGCACCCGCGTCACCGTGGTCTCGACCGTGCAATCGGCCCCGCCGATGATCGCCGACGACCTCCGCCGCGAGGCCGACGCCTTCATCGACCTTGCCGACATGGCGGACCGCTTTGCCCGCCCGCGCCGCGAGATCGGTGAACGAGATCGCGACGAAGATGACGCCGGCTGAGACCGCCGCTGCGGGATCGCCGGTGGCCGCCGAGGCGCCCCCGGACTGTCCCCTCTGTCCACGCCTCGTCGCCTACCGCACGGCCAATCGCGCGGCCGAACCGGAGGGGTTCAACGGCGCGGTCCCCTCCTTCGGCGACCCGGATGCACGGCTGCTGATTGTCGGCCTCGCGCCGGGCGTGACCGGGGCGAACCGGACCGGCCGCCCCTTCACCGGCGACTGGGCCGGCGACCTGCTCTACGCCACGCTCGACCGGTTCGGCTTTTCCGCCGGCACCTATGACCGCCGCGCCGATGACGGGCTCACGCTGACCGATGCGATGATCACCAATGCGGTGCGCTGCGTGCCGCCGCAGAACAAGCCCGTCGGGGCCGAGATCAACACCTGCCGGCCCTTCCTGGCGGCCCGCATCGCTGCCCTGCCCCGCCTCCGCGTGATCCTCGCCCTCGGCCGCATCGCCCACGATTCCACCGCCCGCGCCCTCGGCCTCAGACCCTCGGCGGTCCCCTTCGCCCACCGGGCCCGCCACGACCTCACCCACGAAGGCCGCCCCCTCACCCTCGTCTCCAGCTTCCACTGCTCCCGCTACAACACCAATACCGGCCGCCTGACGCCGGAGATGTTCGAAGCGGTCTTCGCCGATGCGCGGGGGGTGTTGGAGGGTGGGTAGGGCGTTGGAGTGGGTCCGATCCTGTTGGAGTAGTTCAATTGAGTGAAATTTACATGCTCGACACGGTTGTGTTTAACCGGACATTGGACTGCGAGGATGTTTTCGCCTTGCTTCGTCGATTGCAGTTACGTGCAACTCACATTCAAATGGACGAAATCATGCAAACAAAAGACCAAGCCCGTCGCGCGGCCTTGCTGTCCACGTTTCAGTGCCTAGGACCGGAGCTGGTTCCGACCTCAAGTTCGGTCTGGGGAGTTTCGCGATGGGGACAGGCGTGTTGGGGCTTTCAAGATGGGATATTTCAACAAATGCTCGATGCTTTGAAGGTCGCCGATCGGGCAAAGAAAAAGAAGCCGAGGAACGCCAAAAACCAACTTAATGACGTACTCATCGCCGAAACCGCGCTTCGGCACGACTTTGCACTTATAACAGAAGACGGGTCTCTAGTCGAAGTTGCAAAAAAATTTGGTGGCCGAACGTTCTCTCTAAGCGAAATCGAAAGGCTGCTTGAGTAGTATTTGTAGCATTTGCGTCCGCTCGAGCCAAACGTCACGACCAGAACGATCGTCGCGAACTCGACCGAAACGAGCGATTGCCCACGCCGCTACCGGGGGCTCGGTTAAGCCCAACGACTATTCGTTCTACTTCCCGCGCGCTGAAGCCGGCGCAGGTGCCCTTTGGCCACGGCGCCCGGTTCGATCTTGGCGAGACCGGTCGCACTGCTTCCCTCACCCTCCTATCCAGCTTCCACTGCTCCCGCTACAACACCAATACCGGCCGCCTCACGACCGGGATGTTCGAAGCGGTCTTCGCTGAGGCGCGCACCATCCTCGATACGCGCGCCTGATCCCTCACTCAGGCCGGCCGACCTGCCGGCACGTCCTGCCACAGGGGCAGCCTGTCGCATCCCGGACGATCCGCCCGTTCCTATTTCCTGATCAACGAAAGAGACTTTACGCGGAAAGGGAAGCCATGATCGAGACCCCGTCCATCCATGCCCGCCGGGCACCACGCGGTGTGAGCGCCCGGTTCGCCTTCGGTCTGGTCAAGGCGATGCGCGTGTTCGCCGACCTGTTCTTCCGCCGGCGCTACGGTCATCGCGCCGTGGTTCTTGAAACGGTTGCCGCCGTGCCAGGCATGGTCGGCGGCATGCTCCAGCACCTCAGTGCACTGCGTCATATTCGCGACGACCAGGGCTGGATCCGCGAACTCCTCGACGAGGCCGAGAACGAGCGCATGCACCTCATGACCTTCATCGAGGTGGCGAGGCCGTCCGTGTTCGAGCGCGGCCTGATCATGATCGCCCAGGCCATCTTCTTCAATCTCTACTTCTGGATGTACCTGTTCGCCCCGCGCACTGCCCATCGCTTCGTCGCCTATCTCGAGGAGGAGGCCGTGGTCAGCTACACCCACTATCTCGCCGAGATCGATGCCGGCCGGCTCGACAACACGCCCGCCCCGGCGATCGCCCGGGACTACTGGCACCTGCCGGCCACCGCCCGGCTGCGCGATGTTGTCGAGAAGGTGCGGGCCGACGAAGCCCACCATCGCGATGTGAACCACCGGTTTGCCGACACCCTGTCCCGGCCTTCGCCCGCGCCGGCGGCCCGTTCCGCCCCGGCAGGCAAGGCCGCCTGACGCCCCCGGCGCCGGGCCTCAGCCCTTCTCGCGCAGGAGCCGCTGCTTCTGCCGGTCCCAGTCGCGCGACTTCTCGACATCGCGCTTGTCCGGTGCCTTGCGGCCGGTGGCGATGCCGATCAGCAGTTTCGCGATCCCGCGCGCGTTGAAGTACAGCTTCAGCGGCACCACCGTCCGCCCCTTGCGCTCAACGGCCTGGGCGATCCGCGCCAGCTCCCGCCGCGACACCAGCAGCTTGCGCTTGCGCTTGGGCTCATGGTTGAACCGGTTGGCCGCCGGATAGATCGGGATGTCGGCATTGATCAGCCACAGCTCGCCATCCTCGACGCTGGCATAGCTCTCGGCAATGTTCGCCCGCCCCTCGCGCAGCGATTTCACCTCCGAGCCGACCAGCACGAGCCCGGCCTCCAGCGTGTCCTCCACCGTGTACTCGCGCCGCGCCCGGCGATTCTCCGCGATCAGGCCGTCACCGCGGCCCTTCGTCTGGTTGCCCTTGGCCATGACTAGTCCAGCAGTCCGGCATGCCGCAGTGCCGCATCGATCTGCGCCCTCGCCGATTCGTCCGGCCCCAGCAGCGGCAACCGCAGGTCCGGCGCACACAGGCCGAGCCTCGACAGGGCATACTTCGCCGGCCCGGGACTCGGCGACACGAACAGCAGCCGATGCAGCGGGGCCAGCCGGGCCTCGATCGCCCGCGCCGCTTCCAGCCGGCCCTCCAGCGCCGCAGCCATCATCGCCGCCATCGCCTCGGGCGCCACGTTCGCCGTCACCGAGACCACCCCGGCCCCGCCCATGGCGCAGAAACCGAGCGCGGACGGGTCATCGCCCGACAGCAGCACAAAATCCTCGCCCCGCGTGCCCTCGAGATGCCGCGCCACGCGGCTGAGGTCGGCCGTCGCATCCTTGATCCCGGCAATCCGCGGCAGTTTGGCCAGCGTCGCCACGGTGTCGGGATGCAGGTCCACCACCGTCCGGCCCGGCACGTTGTAGACGATCACCGGCAGCTCCACCGCGTCATGGATCGCCTTGAAATGGGCATGCAGCCCGCGCTGGTCGGGCTTGTTGTAATACGGGCAGACCACCAGCGCCGCCGCCGCGCCGGCGTCCCTGGCATGGGCGGTCAGCTCGATCGCCTCCCGGGTGGAATTCGCGCCCGCCCCCGCAATCACTGGCACGCGTCCTGCAGCCACCTCGACACACAGGCTGACAACGGATTTGTGCTCATCATGGGACAGGGTCGAGGTTTCACCGGTCGTGCCGACCGGCACCAGCGCAGACGAGCCCGCCGCAATCTGGCGCTCGACGAGGGTTGCAAAGGCCTGTCTGTCCACAACGCCGTCGCGAAACGGTGTGACGAGGGCTGGGATGGAACCGGCGAACATCTTATATCTGCCTCGATTGCGCGCTTGATGACCCCGCCTGCGAACAGGAAAACGGGACATGGACGAGAAGGTCTGCTCCAAATGATGGCTCCGCACAAGGTCCTCGCCGCGCTCGCCGTCACGGCCGCCCTGGCATGCGCCGCCGCCCCGGCCCTGCCCGCGCAGGCCTCCACGCCCGAGCCGCCCAGCCCCAAGCCCGACAAGCCCTACGCCTCGCGCGTGGTTTCCACGACCGACGCGGCGATCCTGGAGGGCGCCCTGGATGCGGCCGATCGCGGCGACTGGCGGCGGGTCGACCAGCTCCAGTCGGCTGCCGGCGACCGGACCGTCAAGGACCTGATCCTGTGGCGGAAAGTGACCAGCCATGGCGACGCCCTCGATTTTGCCCAGCTGTCCGGCGCGCTCGAGCGCCTTGCCGGATGGCCACGGGAAAGCACCATCCGCGGCTTCGCCGAACGCGCGATTTCGGACAGCCGCCTGTCCTATGCCGAACGGGCCGAATGGCTCGAAGCCGGCGGCCCGGTCTCCGGCGATGGCGAGATCGCGCTGGCCATTGCCGAGATCCAGACCGGCGCCGTGGACGCTGGCGAAGCGCGGCTGAAATCGGCCTTCCGCGGCCGCACCCTCTCGAACGAGGCGCTGCAACGGGTGCAGTCCGACTATGCCAGCCGGATCACCCAGGATGACCTGCGCGCCCGCGTCGATTTCCTCCTCTGGACCGGCCAGCGCTCGGAAGCGCGCACCCTGTCCCGCCAGCTCACGGCCGACTACCGCGCCCTCGCTGAAGCCCGCATCGCCCTTGCCGCCCGCCGCCGCGGCGTCGATCGCGCCATCGAAGCTGTCCCTGCCCATCTCCGGGACCATCCCGGCCTGCTGCATGACCGCGCCAGGTGGCGGCGCCAGCGCGGCCGCCAGGACGGGGCAACCCCGCTGCTCATGGAGATCGAGACCGGCGCGGTGCCGCAAGCCGGTCGGTCGCGCCTCTGGCGGGAGCGCCACATCGCCGCCCGCGCGGCCCTGAAGACTCGCGATTATCGCGATGCCTACGCGCTGGCGGCACCGCACGGGCTGACCCGTGGCGCCGCCTTTGCCCAGGCCGAGTTCCTCGCCGGCTGGCTGGCCCTGCGCAAGACCGGCGATCCGGCGCGCGCTGCAGGGCATTTCAGCACGCTTGGCGAGGGGGTCTCCACGCCGATCTCCTCGGCGAGGGCCGACTACTGGTCCGGCCGCGCCCTCGCCGCGCTCGACCAGGACGAGGCCGCCCGCGACGCCTATGGCCGCGCCGCCGGCTTTCCCTTCACATTTTACGGTCAGCTCGCCGCCGAACAGGTCGGACAGGCGACGCTCGCCTTCGATCCGGCCACGACGCCCACCGACGCCGAAAGGACCGCCTTCGAGGCAAGGCCGCTCGTCCGGGCGCTGCGCCTGCTTGCCGAGGCCGGCGAGACCGGCCAGTTCCGCCAGTTCGCCTACCATCTCGATGACCAGCTCGAGACCCCGGCCGACTTCCTCCAGCTCAAGCAGCTTGGCGACGACTACAATTTCAGTGACATCGGCGTGCGCGGCGCCAAGTCGGGCCTTGCTCGCGGCATCGTCACCGCCGAGGCAGCCTATCCCCTGGTCAACTTCCCGCTCCTGCGCGAACCCCGGGTAGAGCGGTCGCTGATGCTCGCCCTCTCCCGCCAGGAGAGCGAGATGAACCCGCGCGCCATCTCCCATGCGAATGCCCGCGGGCTCATGCAGTTCATCCCGTCGACGGCGCAGAGCGAGGCCCGCCGGCGCGGCCTGCCCTATCGCACCTCCTGGCTGACCGATGACCCGGGTTACAACATGACCCTCGGCGGGGCGCATCTGGATACGCTGCTGGACACGTTCAATGGCAGTTACATCATGACGGCGGCGGCTTACAATGCCGGCGCGCGCCGCCCCCGCCAGTGGGTCGGCGACTATGGCGATCCCCGTCGCGGCGAGGTCGATCCCGTCGACTGGGTCGAGATGATTCCCTTTTCCGAGACCCGCAACTATGTCCAAAGGGTGCTCGAGAATACCCAGGTCTATCGCCACCGCCTGTCCGGCGAGCCCGAGGAGATCCGCCTCAGCGAGGACCTGGAGCGGGGGCGGATGCGCTGAGACTGTCGGCATAGGGCCGGCCATCGACATTGCCCCCGGTCAGCACCACCCCGACCCGCTGACCCGCCCAGTCGGCCGGGCAATGGTGGAGCAGCGCCGCCAGGGCGACCGCACCGCCGGGCTCGACAACGAGCTTGAGGTGCCGGAAGGCGAACCGCATCGCCGCCCTGACCTCCTCGTCGCTGACCCGGAACATGCCTGCAAACCGCGCCCGGCCCACCGCCCAGGGGATCGCGCCGGGCTGCGGCGTCAGGATGGCATCGCAGATCGAGGCCGGCGCGTCGGCCGGGTTGGCCAGTATCCGTCCCGCCTCGAGCGAGCGCGCCCAGTCGTCATGGTGCACGGGCTCGGCGCCCCAGGCCCGGGTCCGGGGCGAGCGGGCCTCCAGCGCCAGCGCGATCCCCGACAGCAATCCGCCCCCGCCGACGCAGCAGGCCACATGGTCGAGCTGCACGTCGCGCGCACCGAGCTGGCGCACGAATTCCAGTCCGCACGTGCCCTGGCCGGCCACAATGTCGCGGTCATCATAGCTGGGCACCAGCACCGCGCCCGTCTGCTCGCACAGCGCCGCGGCGATTGCCTCGCGGCTCTCTGAGCGCCGGTCATAGAGGACCAGCGCAGCGCCATCGGCCTCGACACCGGCCATCTTCACCGCCGGTGCATCCCTTGGCATCACGATTGTGGCCGGGATTCCGAGGCGCCGGGCGGCGCGCGCAACGCCCTGGGCATGGTTGCCCGAGGAATAGGCGACGACCCCGCGCCCACGCGCCTCCTCGTCGAGCTGCACCAGCCGGTTGGTCGCCCCGCGGATCTTGAAACTGCCGGTCACCTGCAGGCATTCGGGCTTGACCCAGACTTCGGCCCCGGTCGCCGCATCCAGCGCATCATGGCGCAGCAGCGGGGTCTCGATCACGTGCCCGCGCACCCGGCCCTCAGCCGCCAGCACATCCTCCGCCGTCGGCAGGGCGTCAGGTCCACTCATGACCGGCTCCGCCCGCGACATCGGGGCGCCTAACCCCGCGCAGAGGACGCATCGGCCTGGCAGGCCGCCGCGCCCGACACCGGGATCACCATGCTCCAGCCGTCGCTCCGGGTCATCCGCATCGCCCCGCTGGCAATCTCGTACCCGCCATCCATCGGCGCTCCGGGATTGAGCGCCAGGGCCACGTCGATACCGCGTGCACCGTCGCGAAAATCCTGCTCGGTGAAGCTCTGGGCAAATGCCGACCCGCCGGTGGACACGCGCTGCAGCGTCACGGGCGCACCATTGATGATCATCTCCGCATAGCCGCGCGTGTCATTGCTGAAAAAGACAAAGCGCGGGCTGGGATTGGACGTGAACAGGAAGATGCCGCACTCGCCGTCGGCCAGCCGTTTCGGCTCCAGCGCGGAGAGGTCGAACCCGTCCGGATCGGTGATCGCGGGCATGGCGGCGGTCTCCGCCCCCGCCCCGACCCCAGCCCTGGCCCCAGCCGGCGCGCCCGCCCCCCCCGGCTTGGGCGGAACCGGGCCATCCTCCACGGTGACGCAGGCCACAAGGGACACAGTACTCATCAGGGCCACGATTGCTCTCCTCATCGATCCTATCCTGCCTCCCCCATGGGACGGCCAATGCCGTCGGCCCTGGAATAGATGAAGGCATCACCCTCCTTCTGGAACTTAAGAAGCGTCAATGTATCAGCCACGGTCTGGTTGTCGGTGCGCACCCGCGCCTTGGTCGAGACCGACGCCGTGACGGGCGAGCCCCGGGTCTCCAGCGTGATCTCGTCCGGCCCGTCGACATTCGCCAGCGACAGCCGGTACCCGCCCTCGCCGTCGCAGGAAACAATCCCTGCCATGGCCGGCCCCTGCCAGTTCAGCCGTCCTCCAAGCCGCTGCAGCAGGTCTGTACGCAGGCGCCCGTCCACGCGCTCGCACGCCAGCCGCCGCCCGGCCACCAGTTCCGGCACCGTCAGCGAGAGCGTCGAGGGCACCTCCCGCAGCCGCGCATCCAGGCGCTCGATGGCCTGCAGGTTCACATCCGCCACCAGGTCGCGCACGACCAGCCCGCCGCCGACTGCCAGGACAAGCTCGCCCCGCCCCTGCCCGGCGGGACCGGCCACCTCGACCGCATAGTCCAGCCGCCCCCGCAAGAGCGCGACCCGCTGCAGGTCGAGCGTCACCCGCCCGACCGGCTGGCCCGCCACGCGGACACCGAGCAGGTCGCCCGACCAGATCGTCCCCTGCGCGCGGTCATAGCTGATCCCGCGGCCGGACAGGTTCGCTGCACCGGCCAGCACCGCCAGCGGCGCCGTCCAGGCCAGTGCCCCGACGAAGACCACCACCCCGAACAGGGTGAGGGTTTGCGCGCGCCCCATCATCCCGACTCCCGTGACACGTAGAAACTGGCGCTGACCGTGTTGCCCTCGCCATCGGCCCGCAACGCCGCCTTGCCGACCTGCACGCCATGGGCCCGTTCGAGATCGCCAAGCCAGGCATAGAGCAGTTGCGGCGACACATCGTCGAGCCAGAGATTCAGCCCGTCATTCTCGGCCGGCGCAAGGCGGGTAATCGTCAGCCCGTAGAGCCCCGCCGTCCGGGTCAGCACCGATTGCAGCGGCTGGCCCGCCGACTCCGGCGCCCGCACCTCGCCGGCCAGGGCGGCCACGGCCCTGACGTCCTGATACTCCGACAGGGCCGCGCGGTAACGCAGCGTCCGGCTCTCGGCATACTGTCGCGAGGGCACCAGCACGAACTGATAGAGGACGATCACCGTCACCAGCGCGCCGGCAACCAGCACCAGCATCCGCTCGCGCGCCTCAAGGCCGCTCCACCAGGTCCGGATCATGGCAGCATCACCTTCACATCGCCCGACCGCCGGTCACCCAGCTGCCGCGAGCCGCCCTCCACGACGCGCCCGCCCGCAGCCTCCACCGCCGCCCGGAAGCTCGCCAGCGCATCATAGCTGTCGAACAGGATGCTGGCACTGATCTCGCCGGCCTCGGTGTCGAAGCGCAGGCTCTCGATACTCACCTCATCGACCGCATCGACCCCGGCGGCGACATAGCCTGAAAGGACGAGGAAATCAGGTCGCTGGCCCTGCTGCTCCTGGCTGACCCGGCGAAGCTGCGCCCTGAGATTCACAACCCGTTCAGTGCCGGGAAAGGCCGACAGGAAAAGCGCCCGGCTCTCGGCGCGGACCGCCTCGGCCTTCGCGTCCAGCATCATCCCCTGCACGAGACTGACCGCAGAGAACGCCAGCGTCGCGACCGCAGCCAGCGCAGCCGGCCAGCGCAGCATCGCCAGCACATCCCCGGCCCGGTGGCCCCGCTCGCGCACGGCAAAGGCGCCCTGCAACAGGCCCGGGCCCGCCTGCACCGCGCCGCCCGTCAGCACGTCGAGCGGGTCGGCCGCGCCCGGCTCCGGCCCCTCGAACCCGCCGACACCATGATCGGGACCGGCCAGAAGGCGGGCCGCATCCTCACCCGCCCGCGACTCGATCATGGTCGGGACCACAGCCCCGGCAATGTCGCTCTCGATCGCGGTGCCCCAGTCGCCGTGGCGCAGGACCAGCCCGTCATCGGTCCCCAGTGCCACGACCCTCTCGGGGTCGTGGGGCAGGCAGAGAAAGTCCGGCAGGGCCGCTCGCAGGCGCAGACCGGCCGCCGCCACCGCCGCGACCCAGTCCGACAGCAGCGCCCGGTCGATCGCCAGCACGGTGCGCTGTCCGTCCCCACCCGCACGCCGGCCCGGCACCAGGGCGAAGTGCAGCGTGTCGGGTTCGCTCGCAAGTTCGTCCTCGACCGCGAAGGGCGCCGCCGCCAGGGCCTGTCGTTCACTGCGGGCAGGCAGGTTCGCCTCGATGGCCGAGACGAGAAACCCGGGCAGGACCAGTATCGCGTCCTCGCCCGCCATGGCGCCGAGGGACTCACCGGTATCGGCGACCGCCTGTCCCCCGCCGCCATCCAGTGCGTCCGGCGCATCAAGCCTGCCCGTTCCGGCCGTAATGATACTGCCAGGCCGGTCAACCAGCCGCCACGCCAGGGGCGCATCCGGCCGGTCGCCACAGATAAGGACCAGCACCTTGCTCATTCTACAGACCCGTAGCGACGCGACAGGGTTGTCATGTCCCCCGTTTCGCCGATTTGCAAGCTCGACACCATGTTGAGATACACCTTCCTGTATCGCACCTGCACGCTGAGATCGACGTAGTCCGACTGCACGCCGAAACGCTCCAGCACCGCATCCTCGAGTTCCATCGCCGCGACACTGTCCAGTTCCCGGAATTCCCGCGCTTCCATGAAGCCGCCGGCCGGACGCTCGCCGAGCAGCGACTCGGCATCGGAGATGTCGGTCTCCTCGCCCAGGATCGCCGCCACCAACGGCAGCTGCCAGTCCCGCAGCGTGTTGAGGTTGAGCCGGCTCGGCTCAAGGCTGGGCCGGGTGCAGATGAAAGGCCGCAGGCGGGTGTAGATGTCACCCGTCATGCCGCGGATGCGGCGGATCTCGCTGGGCTCGACCATTAGCCCGCCGGCGGTCCGGAAAGGCGGCTCCAGCGCGCCGTAATAATCATCCTCCGCACCGCTGAACCCGGCATCGCTGTCGCTGTCGATCCAGTCCGTCGTCGCCGTCGCGATGGCCTGCGCCTCGGAGTCGATCACGTCGAGATGGCCCATGAGGCGCACAAATTCCGCCTGCGTCGCTTCATTGGCGACCTGCGCGCCATCCTCGCCCGACGCCACGAGGCTGTTGAGATTGAAGCAGTTCGCCCCGTCCTTGGCTTCCCCCTGTATGGCCCCGCCCTCAATCGGGAAGTAGAAGGGCTGCCCGAGCCAGGCCTCAAGGGCCGGTTGCCGGTCCTGCCCGGCCACCCAGAAACTCCGCACCGATCCCCTGGCAAGCTGTTCAGCGCCCACGGCGTAGAGCTGCGCCTGTTCGCGCGCTTCGAGATTGAGCGACAGCCGGGAGGCAAAGCGCACCGACTCCACCAGCGACAGGGCCACCACCGCCATCAGCGAGACGATCAGCATCGCCGAGACCAGCGCCGCCCCCTGCTCGCGCGGGGCTGGCGGGGAATGCGTTCCGCGATCGCTGCACCCGCGCATCCTCAATAGCCCTCCACCGTGACCATGACGGCCTTCATCGCGCCGAAGCGCGGATGGGTGAAGCTCAGTTCCACCGCGGCCGGCAGGCTGTCACCGGCGCCGGCATCGCGCGGGTCCCAGCTCTCCACCCAGCCCGTTTCAGCCAGGAAGCGAACCCGGAGATCGGGCACATCGGCCAGCAGCACCCGCTCGACCATGGGCGTTTCCGGCAGAGCATCGATCAGCGACCGGCTGCGCCGCACGAGGTCGCCATCGACCATCGCATAGGCGACATATTCAAGGCTCGAGCCCTCCGGATCGAGCCCGACCGTGTGCCGGCCATTGCGGACGAAGGCCATGATCTCGCCCCCGGCCAGGACATCGCCACCGGAAAACACCTGTTCGGCCGGCTCGCCATAGGGGCCGCGCACCGGCCGCCGCATGATCTGGGCCAGGTCGGTCTTCAGGATCGACCGGGCCAGGGTCAGCGACTGGGTCTCCTCGACAACGGTCTCCACGGTTTCGCGCGCCGCGATCGAATCGCGCAACAGCATCGTTCCCATGGTCGCAAGGACGCCCATGATCAGCGTCGCAATCATCACCTCGACAAGGGTGAAACCATGCGTCCGGCCGTCCGGTTCGGGGCCGCTCAGGTCACAGCCCCCATGACTGGCCCCATGACTGGCCCCGCGACTGGTCCCGTGACTGGTCCCGTGACTGGCCCCATCACCGCCAACGCCACCGGCACGAGGGTCCACGCCCGGCCCGTGCGCCGGTGCCCCTGGAGCCAGGCGCCAGCGCCTCATGACCGCGCCCGCGTAAAGGCGTGGATGGACATGATCATGCGCGGATCGCGGTCGGCCTCGGCCAGTGCGACCTCGACGACAAGTTCGTGGATTACCGGATTGGGCGTGCGCCGCAGGGTCTCACGCACCTGCCAGTTCCGGCCGGCCAGCTTCACCGCCTCCGTGCGCACGCCGAGCTCAGGATCGTCCCGGCGCGTCAGCGCGTTGGCCAGCTGGTTGTCGGCCACCAGCGACGCCAGCGCGCGGGTTTCGACCATCCGCGCGGTGCGGGTGTTCTCCAGCGAGACCTGCACGAGGCCCAGCGCCGCGATCGAGAAGATCGCCAGCGCTGCCAGCACCTCCACCAGCGTGAAGCCCGCCTCACCGCCAGCCGCCCGGTCCCTGCCCAATTGCCCGGCCATCAGGACGCCTCCGTCCCGTCCGGCCCGATCCGCCGGATCTCCCCGTTCGAGGACACTGCGAGGCCACGGCGATAGACCCCGTCGGTGACGTAGATCTCGACCGGGGTGGCATCGCCGACGGGGCTGAACACCAGCTTGCGCTCGAAACTGTCGTCCGGCTGGCCGGTGCGCGAGCTGTCCCGGCGGGCCTGCAGCCTGTCTTCACCCTCGCGAAACACTTCCACCGTCACCGCACCTGCGCCGCTGCCTGCCCCGCCAGCCACCGCGCCCGCCGGCGACCAGTAGCCCCCGCGATAGCGTTCGAACCGGTAGCGCCCGTCGCGCACCGCCAGCGCCAGCGGTTCGCCACTGACGATAGCCTCGCGCGCAGCCCGGGTAAGATCGCGGTGCAGCGCATCAACGCGTGTGGCGGCCGCCGGCTTTCCCGCCGGCAGGTTGACGATCACCACGGTCGACATCAGCGCGATGATGAACACCACGATCATGATCTCGACCAGCGTGAACCCGGCCTCTGCGCGCGGTCGGCGGGCGGGCCCCTCCACGTCATCGCGACCGTTGATCGCGGGCTCGCCCGGCATCCGCGCTAGCTCCAGTTGCCGATATCGGCGTCGAGCCCCTCGCCCCCCGGCTGGCCATCGGCACCGAGCGAATAGATGTCGAGCACGCGACCGTCCTGTCCGGGATACTCATACTGGTAGGGATTGCCCCAGGGATCGAGCGGAAGGCGCTTGATGAACCCCTCGGCGGGGTAGCGGCCCGGATCGGCCAGGCCGTCCGGCGCCCGCACCAGCGCCTCCAGCCCCTGCTCCACGGTGGGATAGTCGAACAGGGCCAGCCGGTAGCGGTCGAGACTGCTCTCCAGGAGGGCGATATCCGTCTTCGCCTTCTGCACCCGGCTCACATCGACATTGCCGAGCACGTTCACCAGCACGACCGTGGCCAGCAGGCCGATGATGAACACCGTCACCATCACCTCGGTCAGCGTGAAGCCCGCCTCCCTGCCGGCGCGGGGGGGGGCGGACGCTGTGCCGGACGCTGTTCCGGGCGTTGCATCCGGCGCATGATCCGGCCCGGTCTCCGGTCCGGCATCCGGCCTGGCAAGGGCCGTGTTTCGATCGTCAGTCATGTCTGTCACCTTCTAGAACAGGGCGGAGGAATTGAGCTGGAGAATGGGCAACATGATGGCAAGGATGATGACCAGCACCATGCCGCCCATGACAACGGTAATCAGCGGTTCGAGCAGGCTCAGGGCGACCCCGGACGCGGTCTCGAAATCGCTTTCGAGATATTCCGCCCCCTTCACGAACATGCCACCCAGGTCGCCGCTCGCCTCACCGCTGGCAGCCATGTGCACCATCAGCGGCGGGAACTGGCCGGTGCGCGCCATCGCCTTGCTCAGCGAGCCGCCCTCGCGCACCGTCACCATCACCTCGTCCACCGCATCGCGCAGCACCAGGTTCGGCGTCGTCTCGCGCGCCGCCGCCAGGCAGTCGAGCACCGGCGAACCCGACGTCGCCAGCGTCGCAAAGGTCCGCGAGAAGCGCGCCGCCGCCACGCTCCGCGCCACCGGCCCCAGCACCGGCAGCGACAGCACCCAGCCATCCACCCGCCGCTTGATCGCCTCGCGCTGCATTGCCCGGTTGAACGCGAAGCCCGCGACACCAATGGCCCCCAGCAGCACCAGTCCGTATGAGCGAAGAAACGCCGACACCGCGATCAGCCCGTCGGTCAGCGCCGGCAGGTCGGCATCGAGCGTGTCGAACTGCTCGACCACCCGCGGCACCACGAACACCATCAGCGCGACCACCACGCAGAGTGCGACCAGCGCCAGGATCAGCGGATAGATCATCGCCGCCAGCACCTTGCGCCGCATCGCCTGGCTGCGTTCGAGATAGTCGGCCAGCCGGTCCATGACCAGGCCCAGCGCACCGGCCTCCTCGCCGGCGGCCACGATCGCCCGGTAGAGCGGGTTGAAGGAGCGGTGCTCGCCGCGCATCGCGTCCGACAGCGAGCGCCCCTCCACCACGTTCGAGCGCAGCGAGGCCAGCACCGTGCGCGTGCGCGCATCCTTCGATGCCGAGCCCACCGCCGCAATCGCCTGCTCCACCGGCGTCCCCGAGCCGATCAGCATCGCGATCTGGCGCGTCACCAGGACCAGCTCGCCCGACGACAGCCGCCGCCGGCTCGCCGCCGTCGCGCTCACCTTTTCCCGCGTCGGCGCCAGCTTCAGCGGCGTCAGCGACTGGCGCCGCAACTCCCGGCGCGCCGCCTTCGGACTGTCGGCAGACACCACGCCCCTGCGCGTGCGCCCGTCGGCGTCGAGGGCCTGGTACTCAAAGGCTGCCATTGATCTCTCCACCGGCGCGCACGACCCGCAGCACCTCCTCCGAGGAGGTCCGCCCCGCCGCGACATGCCGCGCCCCCGACAGGCGCAGCGTGTCCTTGCCCTCGAAGGCAATCGCCTCGATCTCCTGCTCGCGCGCATCGTCGTGGATCATCTGCCGGATCCGCTCGTCCACCGCGATCAGCTCGTAGATGCCGAGCCGGCCGCTATAGCCGAGATGACCGCACGCCTCGCACCCGCCCGGCCGGTGGAAGATGACGTCTGGCCGGTGCTCGATGCCGACCAGCGCCGCTTCCCGCGGGTCCGGCGTATAGGGCTGCCGGCACGCCAGACACAGCCGCCGCACCAGGCGCTGGGCCAGCACCCCGGTCAGCGTCGAGGCCAGCAGGAACGGCTCCACGCCCATGTCCCGCAGCCGCGTCACCGCTGCGGCCGCGCTGTTGGTGTGCACCGTCGACAGCACCAGGTGACCGGTCAGGGAGGCCTGCACTGCGATCTGCACCGTGTCGCCGTCGCGGATCTCGCCGACCATCACGATGTCCGGGTCCTGGCGCAGGATCGCCCGCAGGCCTGCGGCGAACGTCATGCCCACCTTGGTATTGACCTGCGTCTGGCCGACCCCGTCGAGCCCGTACTCGATCGGGTCCTCCACGGTGAGAATATTGCGCGACTGGTCGTTCAGCAGGGTCAGCGCGGCATACAGCGTCGTGGTCTTGCCCGAGCCGGTCGGGCCGGTCACGAGGATGATCCCGTTCGGCGTCTTCAGGAGCTCGGTGAACCGGCGCAGCGTCTCAGCCGGCATGCCGAGATCCTCAAGGTCCAGCCGCGCCTGTTCCTTGTCGAGCAGCCGCATCACCACCCGTTCGCCATAGCGTGAGGGCAGGGTCGAGATCCGCACATCGATGGCCCGCCCGCCCAGCGACAATGACACCCGGCCATCCTGCGGCAGGCGCTTCTCGGCGATATCGAGCCGCGCCATCACCTTGATCCGCGACACCAGCAGCGGCGCCACCCGGCGCGGCGGTGTCAGCACCTCGCGCATCACGCCATCGACCCGCAGCCGGACCGACAGGCGGTCCTCGAACGGCTCGACATGGATATCCGAGGCCCGCGTGCGCACCGCTTCGGCGATCAGCCCGTTGATCAGTCGGACAATCGGCGCATCATCGGAAGTGTCGAGCAGGTCGGCGGTCTCGGTCAGGCCCGCTGCGAGACTGTCGAGGTCATCCTCGCCGGCCAGCGCATCATCGAGCTCTGCGGCATCGATCCCCTCGGCCGCATAGATCTCGTTCAGCTTGCGGTCAAAGGCGGCCGCATCCAGCGCCTCGACCGCCAGTTTCCGGCCCGCCACGCGCCGCGCCTCGATCACCGCCCGCGGATCGGCGCCATTGCGTACGCCCAGCCGGACGCCATCCTCGCCCGGCAGGAGGACAACCCCCTTCTCCTTCGCAAAGGAATAGGCAAGCCGGATCGGTTCGGTCCCTGACACTGCGCGTTCCTGCCTCCATGGTCCGGCCGGCCACCCGGCCGGGTGCTGGCTGCAATCCTACTCTTCGCCCTCGATCAGGTCGCGAATGATGTTGTCGAGACTGGATGTCCCGTCCGGGCTCGCGGCGATCTGGGCATCGCGTGTGAAATCATACTTGATCGCGGTCACTTCGCGAACCGTCTCGGTGTCACGAATGATGGTCGGACGCAGGAACACCATGAGATTGGTACGGTTGCGCGAGGTCCCCTCGCTGCGGAACAGCCGGCCGAGCCCGGGAATGTCGCCGAGCAGCGGCACCTTGGACACCGAGTCCTGCCGGTCATCCTGGATCAGCCCGCCGAGCACGATGATCTCGCCATCATCGGCCAGCACCGTCGTCGACAGTTCGCGCTTGTTGGTGATGATGTCCGACGCGCCGGAGATCGGCGCGATCGAGGAGACTTCCTGGCGCAGGTTCAGCCGGATCGTGTCACCATCGCTGATCTGCGGCTTGATCTCCAGCTTCACCCCGACATCCTGGCGCTCCACCGTCCGGAAGGGGTTCTGGTTGTTTGCTCCCAGGGCCTCGCCGGTGACGATGGGGATTTCCTGGCCGGAGGTGACAAAGGCGGTCTCGTTGTCGAGCGCCATCACCGACGGGGTGGACAGGATGTTGCTGTCGACATCGCCCTGCACCGCATTGACGATGGCGCCGAAGATCAGCCCGTCATCGGTCTCCCCGCCAACCCCGATCAGGCCGCCATCGGTATTCAGCAGCGAGTTCAGCGCTGCGCCGGCAAGCGCGGCCGAGCCGGTATCGTCGCCGGAGAAATCACTCGGCACGAAGGCGCCGGCGAGCGACAGGATGGTCGGCGCATTGCGGGTGAAATTGGTTGTTGCGAAGGGCACCGTCGTATCGTCGCCGCCGCCGACAACGAATTGCAGGCCCAGTTCTCGTGTCGCCTGGTCCGACAGTTCCACCACGATCGCCTCGACCAGGACCTGCGCCCGGCGCACGTCGAGGTCCTCGACCACCCGTTCGAGCTGGCGCAGGATCTGCGGCTCGGCATTGATCACAAGCGAGTTGGTCGGCTCATGGGCCACCACGGTCGGCGCGGCAATCACCGAGCCGCCCCGGCTGGCCGCCTCGGCCATGCGCGCGCCAATGCTCTTGAGGATCGGATCGAGATCGATGGCCGTGGCGTATTTCAGCGACAAGACCTTGATCGTCTCCTCGGCAATCTGGCTCTCCTCGTCCAGCTGCTGGGCGATCTCCGCGATCCGCGCCACGTCGCGTTCATCGCCGCGCAGCACCACGGCATTGGAGCTGTCCACGGCGATGGCGCCGACATCGTAGTTGAAGGCCTCGCTGGAGCCGGCCATGAGCGCGTTCAGCGTTCGCGTCATTTCCGAGGCCGACATGTTCTTCAGCGGCACGCTGACCACGGCCGAGCGATCCTCGTCGATCTCCTCGACCAGCGCCCGGACCCGCGCAATATTCGAGGCATAATCGACCACGATCACCGAATTGGATGCTGCGCTGGTGGAGACTTGGCCCTGCGGATTGGTCACCGGCTTGATCATCTTCGCCGCTTCCACCGCATTGATGGAGCGCAGCTTGAACACGGCAGTTTCGACCTGGTCGCCGACCACTGCCTGGCTGGCCAGTGCCGCCTCGGCCGTCGCATTCTGTTCCGGCACGATCTTGTAGATACCATTGCGCCCCGGAATCGCGGTGAAGCCGTGTACGCGCAGGGTCGACAGGAAGACCTGGAACACTTCGGCTGTGCTCAGCGGAGATTGCGAGGACACCGTCACCTTGCCGCGCACGGCCGGGTGCACGATCAGCGTGTAGCCCGTGATCCGTGAGACATCATCGATCAGCACCGACATCTCGACATCCTGCAGGTTGATGACGTGCTGGCTGTCCCAGTTCGCCGTGCGGCTGGCCGCCCCCGACGAGCTGTAAGTGTCCGCCAGGGCCGGATATGCGCCCAGGAAGCCCCCCATGATGACAGCGGCAACGCCCTTCGACATCGAGGTTTTGAGAGGGGATGACATGGTCTGTACTCCGTCGCGCCAGCGGGCGCCTAATCGATAACCGTCACACGCAGGCTGCGTGTATCCTGACCACGACGGACCGCAAGCGTGATCTGGCGCTGTTGTTCAACCGTCTGCAGAAGCCGGTCGAAATCCGACCGGCTGTCCAGTTTCATTCCTGCAACCTCCGTGATGAGATCGCCAGCCTCGAGACCGGATTTCACGAAAACATCAATGTTTCCGGTTGGAAAAACGTAAAGCCCGCCCTCGCCGGCGTCCCCGTTCTCCTCGAGCCGGAGCGACAGGGCCAGGGTCTCCACCTCCGTCCGCGTCAGGCTGCGGGCAATCACCGGCAGCTCTGGCCGCGCCGGAGCAGCCTTGGCTGCAGCGGTGTTGTCGGCCTCCTCGTCATCATCACCCGGAACGGAGGACCGCCGCGCTGCCGTCGCCGCCGAAGCCCCCGCCGCAGTCCCTCCCGAGGTTTCCGGCCCGCGACCGGACCCATCGCCTGCACGCGTGCCCGCATCCATTGCCGCCGCGTCCGCTCCATCGCCTTCGGTAGGCGATCACGAACCCACTGATCACGAAGAAGATATCGACGCCGAAGTGACCCTGGCGAAAGATCCAATCGACCGCCGATGGCAGCCACTCCCCGAACGCCACGTGGGTGGCTTCGTTCAAATGAAAGACGACGACGGCCATGGCCGCGATGCCACGCAGTCCATCGATGGTCTTAAAGCGCACCCGACCTCCAGCGGTTCCTGATCCGATACTCCCGGTCCGAGGCCCAGAAAGCAGTTCCTGTCGCTATCTCGCTCCGACGAGATCCTTGAATCGTTCCACGACCTTGAAGCGACAGAAGCGCAGCTCGAGTCGTCGGCATTCGGCCGCCGAGAGGACTCGATCGGTTCTCCGCCGTGCCCGCATGAA
>CAZDMQ010000015.1:0-51472 GCA_964506685.1 uncultured Hyphomonadaceae bacterium
CGCACTCCCCGCCCTGGTCGCAAATCGGGCAGTCGAGCGGGTGGTTGATGAGCAGGAACTCCATCACCCCTTCCCGGGCCTTCTGGACATAGTCGCCGCTGGTCAGGATATTGGGCGGGCTGCCGTCCGGGTTCATCCGCATCTCGCCGACGGTCTGCGCGCAGGAGGCGATCGGCTTGGGCGCGCCCACCCATTGCACAAGGCACATGCGGCAGTTTCCCGCCACGCTGAGGCGCTCATGGTAACAGAAGCGCGGGATCTCGGCGCCAGCGGCCTCGCACGCCTGCATCAGCGTGTAGTGGCGCGGCACCTCGATTTCCTGGCCGTCGATATTGAGTTTAAACGTATCGGTCATCGTCTACTCCGCTGCCACGCGGGCGCCCTGCACCTGGGTGTGCGTCGCCCGGTAGCTGAGGATCCGCTCCTCGATCTCATGGCGGAAATGGCGGATCAGGCCCTGGATCGGCCACGCCGCCGCATCGCCGAGCGCGCAGATCGTGTGGCCCTCGACCTGCTTTGTCACATCCAGAAGCATGTCGATCTCGGCCATCTCGGCCTCGCCCTTCGCCATGCGCTCGACCACCCGCCACATCCAGCCCGTGCCCTCCCGGCAGGGCGTACACTGGCCACAGCTTTCATGCTTGTAGAAGTAGGAGATGCGCGCAATCGCCCGGATCAGGTCGGTCGACTTGTCCATCACGATCACCGCTGCCGTGCCGAGGCCGGATTTGAGGTCGCGCAGCGTGTCGAAATCCATCTTCGCGTCCATGATCTGCTCGGCCGGCACCATGGGCACCGATGAACCGCCCGGGATCACCGCCTTGAGATTGTCCCATCCACCACGAACGCCGCCGCAATGGGTCTCGATCAGTTCGCGGAAGGTGAGGCTCATCTCCTCCTCGACATTGCACGGCGTGTTCACATGGCCTGAAATGCAGAAGAGCTTGGTGCCGGTATTGTTCGGTGCACCAAAGCCGGCGAACCACTCGGCCCCGCGCCGCAGGATGGTCGGCGCCACGGCAATGCTCTCGACATTGTTCACCGTGGTCGGGCAGCCATAGAGTCCGGCATTGGCCGGAAAGGGCGGCTTCAGGCGCGGCTGGCCCTTCTTGCCTTCCAGGCTTTCCAGCAGGGCGGTCTCCTCGCCGCAGATATAGGCGCCCGCGCCGTGATGGACGTAACAGTCGAAATCCCAGCCGTTCACATTGTCCCTGCCGATCAGCCGGGCCTCGTAGGCCTCCCGGATGGCGGCTTCGAGCGCATGGCGCTCGGCAATGTATTCGCCCCGGACGTAGATATAGCACTTGTGCGCGCGCATGGCCCGGCTCGCCACCATGCAGCCCTCGATCAGAAGGTGCGGGTCGTGCCGCATGATCTCCCGGTCCTTGCAGGTGCCGGGCTCGGATTCGTCGGCATTGACCACCAGATAGTGCGGCCGGTCGCGCACTTCCTTGGGCATGAAGGTCCATTTGAGCCCTGTGGGAAAGCCGGCCCCGCCCCGTCCGCGAAGGCCTGACGCCTTGATCTGGTTGCAGATCCAGTCCGGCCCCAGCGCCAGCATTTCGCGCGTCAGGTGCCAGGCGCCCCGCTGGCGCGCCGCCTCCAGCCCCGGATCGTGGCGTCCGTAGAGATTGGTGAAGATGCGGTCCTTGTCCTGCAACATGCCTGTCTACCTCCTCGCGCGCAGATGGGCGATTAGCGCCGGCGCACTGAAACCGATGCCGAGCAGGGCGCCACCTGCGAGCCAGACCCAATTGTCCGTCATCATGAAACCTGCCACACCGGTCCCGATGCAGAGCCCGTCGAGAAGGATCGCCCTGACGAGGTTTCGCGTGGCGGATCCGGAGTGATCGCCGGTCATGCGCCCTGCTCCGCCCTGGATATGTCAAGCCTGGCGGTCACGCCTCGTCCTCACTCTCGTCCGGGCTCGATCCACCCTCGCCCGCGTCGTTGCGCCCGGGAACCGCTGTCTCGCCATCGCCTGCCAGGGCCCTTGCCTGCCCGATCCAGTCCTCGCGCTCGATCCGACCGGGAAAGCTCAGATAGCCCTCGACCCAGGCGACATTGGCCGGCGTCCAGGCTGCGACCTGCGCGAAGGTATGGATCCCCAGCGCATTGAGCTGGTCCTCATTCTTCGGACCGATCCCCTTGATGCGCTTGAGATCGTCGCCCTTGCCCGGTGCGGGCTCGAGCGGGTCGGGCCGCTCGCCCGGCAGGCTCGCCGGTGTCGCCCCGGTCGCCGCTGCCCCTTTCCCCTCGACGGGCGCTTTCGCCGTCGGGGGTGCAGACGCGGGCGCGGGTGAAGGCGCCGCCGCCGGCGCATCGGGTGCACCCTCGGCAGGCTCGGGCAGGTTCGGCAGCACGGCGAGCGCGTTCCGGCTGCCATCGAACAGCGCCGGATCGGTCAGCACTTCGGTGCCACCAAGCGCTTCGGAGCGCTGGCGACCGGTCTGCGGCCCGGGGGTCACCGGCGCGCCATTGCGCAGCTTCTCGAGCAGGAGGGCGAAACTGTCCTCGGTCAGGTCCTCATAGTAGTCGTCATTCACCTGCACCATGGGTGCGTTCACGCAGGCGCCGAGGCATTCCACCTCCTCCCAGGACAGCTTTCCATCATCGGTGACCTGCATCCTGGGCCCGATCTTCTCCGCGCAGATCTCTTTCAGCGCATTCGCCCCGCGCAGCATGCAGGGCGTCGTTCCGCAGAGCTGGACATGGTAGCGGCCCACCGGCTGGAGGCGGAACATGGTGTAGAAGGTCGCCACCTCATAGACCCTGATATAAGGCATGGCCAGCCGGTCGGCGACGTCGCGCATCGCCGGCTCGGACAGCCAGCCGCCATTATCCTGCTGTGCCAGCCAGAGCAGCGGGATCACTGCCGATTGCTGGCGGTCGCCCGGATACTTGCCGCGCCAGAAGGCGATCTTCTCCTCCGTCTCGGGCCGGAAGGCGAAGCTGTCGCCACCTGCTTCCATGTCGAACCGGCGCCGCGCCATTACTCCTCCTCCCCGGCAGGAAGGATCACCCGGCCCGCCGCATCCAGTGTCCAGAACGGGTTGTAGGCCACTTCCCAGGCATTGCCCTCGGGATCGGCGAAATAGCCCGAATAGCCGCCCCAGAAGGCCTTGTGCGGCGCCTTTGTTATGGTGACCCCGGCAGCCTCAGCGCGGGCGAAGATCACATCCACCTCAGCCTCGCTGCGCGCATTGTAGGCGAGCGCCGTGCCCCGGAAACCGCTGGCGGGTCCCTCTGGCTGGCCCGCATCATCGGCCAGCCGGTCATACTCCCAGAGCCCAAGGATGAGCCCGCCCATGTCGAACATGGTCATGCCCTTCTCATTGTAGAGGCGCAGCCCGATGACATCGCGATAGAAGGCCGTCATCGCCGCCCGGTCGGAGACCCCGAGCGTGATGATCGACAGGCGAGACTGGGGCAGAACACCCATCACCGGTCGATCTCCCCGAACACGATGTCGAGCGAGCCGAGTATGGCGGACACGTCGGCCAGCATGTAGCCCTTGCAGAGGTGATCCATGGCCTGCAGGTGCGGATAGCCCGGCGCCCGGATCTTGGCACGGTAGGGCCGGTTGGTGCCGTCGGCGACGAGGTAGACACCGAACTCCCCTTTCGGCGCCTCGATCGGGGCATAGACCTCGCCAGCCGGAACATGGAAGCCCTCGGTATAGAGCTTGAAGTGATGGATCAGCGCTTCCATCGAGGTCTTCATCTCGGCCCGGCGCGGCGGCGCCACCTTGGAGCCCGCAGCCAGCACGGGCTCGCCTTCCATTGTCGAGAGCACCTCGATGCATTGCTGGATGATCTTCACGCTTTCCAGCATTTCCTCCATGCGGCAGACATAGCGGTCATAATTGTCGCCGTGCTTGCCGACGGGAATGCGGAAATCGAGCTCGTCATAGACCTCATAGGGCTGGGCGCGGCGCAGGTCCCAGGCAAGGCCCGAGCCGCGCACCATCACACCGGAAAAACCCCAGTCGAAGATCGTCTTTTCGTCGACCACGGCAATGTCGACATTGCGCTGCTTGAAGATCCGGTTCTCGGTGACCAGTCCCTCGATGCGGGCCTGCACCTTCGGATAATTCTCGCACCATTCGGCGATATCGGCGATGAGGTCCGGCGGCAGGTCCTGGTGCACCCCGCCCGGCCGGAAATAGGCCGAGTGCATGCGTGAGCCTGATGCCCGCTCATAGAACACACACAGCTTTTCGCGCTCCTCGAAGCCCCAGGTGATCGGGGTCAGCGCACCGACATCAAGAATCTGCGTCGTCACATTCAGCATGTGAGACATGATCCGGCCGATCTCCGAGAACAGGACGCGGATATAGGAGGCGCGGCGCGGCACCTCGATGCCAAGCAGCTTCTCGATCGCCAGGCACCAGGCATGCTCCTGGTTCATCGGCGAGCAGTAATCGAGCCTGTCGAAATAGGGCAGACCCTGCAGGTAGGTCTTGTATTCAAGCAGCTTCTCGGTGCCGCGATGCAACAGGCCAACATGGCAGTCGACGCGCTCGACGATCTCGCCATCAAGGTCGAGGATCATGCGCAGCACGCCATGCGCAGCCGGATGCTGGGGGCCGAAATTCAGCGTGAACTTGCCATCGGTGGGCGGTGCGGAGATCTGGTTGCCGTCAGCCATTCGAGCCTGCCTCTTCTTCGGCCTTCTCGTCGCCCGGGATGACAGACTGCATGCCTTCCCATGGCGAGAGGAAATCGAAATCGCGATACTCCTGGGTGAGCTTCACCGGCTCGTAGATCACCCGCTTTTCGAGATCATCATAGCGCACTTCCACATGTCCGGTGAGTGGAAAGTCCTTGCGCAGCGGATAGCCCTCGAAACCATAATCGGTAAGGATACGTCGCAGGTCGGGATGGTCGGCGAACTGGATGCCGTACATGTCGAAGGCCTCACGTTCGTACCAGTCCGCACCGGGAAAGAGCCCCGTCACGCTGGGCACCGGCGTCGCCTCGTCGGTCTGCACCTTGACCCGGATCCGCTGGTTGAGGCGCATGGAGACCAGGTGGTAGACCACCTCGAAGCGTTGCTCGCGCTCCGGATAATCGACCCCGCAGATGTCGATCAGGGTCTTGAACCTGAAATTGTCATGGTCGCGCAGCTTGCGGATCAGCGGGACGATCTGATCGCGCACCGCAAAGACGGTGAGCTCGCCATGCGCAGTCTTCACGCTGTCCACCGCGTCCTCGCCTTCCGCGATGACGATCTCGCTCAGTCCATCAAGCGAATCCAGCGCCTTTGCCATACCGCCAACTCTCCTAACGCTCGATCGAGCCTTCGCGGCGGATCTTCTTCTGCAACTGCAAGAGGCCGTAGACCAGCGCTTCGGCCGTCGGCGGACAGCCCGGGACGTAGATGTCCACCGGCACGATCCGGTCACAGCCGCGCACCACGGAATAGCTGTAGTGATAATATCCGCCGCCATTGGCGCATGACCCCATCGAGATCACGTAGCGCGGTTCCGGCATCTGGTCGTAGACCTTGCGCAGGGCCGGCGCCATCTTGTTCGTCAGAGTGCCGGCCACGATCATCACGTCCGACTGGCGCGGTGACCCGCGCGGCGCCATGCCGAAGCGCTCGAGATCGTAGCGCGGATTGCCGGCATGCATCATCTCGACCGCACAACAGGCCAGCCCGAATGTCATCCACATGAGCGACCCGGTCCGCGCCCAGGCGATCAGGTCATCGGCACGGGCGGTGAAATAGCCCTTGTCGGCCAGTTCGTCCTTCAGTCCGGCATGGAACGGGTCATCGAGACGCGGGGTATGACCGCCTTCGATGTCGGCCCGCCCGGCGGCGCCAGCAGGGATCAGATCGGACTTTGCCATGGCCTACTCCCACTCCAGGGCGCCGCGGCGCCATTCGTAGACGAAGCCCACGGTCAGCACGCCCAGAAACACGACCATGGACCAGAACCCATAGACCCCGATCTCGCCAAGGCTGACCGCCCAGGGGAAGAGGAACGCCACCTCGAGATCGAAGATGATGAACAGTATGGCGACGAGATAGAAACGCACGTCGAACTTCATCCGCGCATCGTCGAAGGCGTTGAAGCCGCACTCATAGGCCGAGTTCTTTTCAGGGTCCGGATGGTGCGGCGCCAAGATGGCAGAGCCAACGATGAACAGTACGGAGAGGATGAGCGCAAGGCCGAGAAAGATCAGCACGGGCAGGTAGTCCAGGGCAAATCGTTCAAGATCGGTCATGATGGTCAGGGGCTCCGTCTCAACCCGTCGCGGGACTAGGCCTGTTTTGACACTTGCGCAACCGGGCCGGCGATCACAAGCGCAGTCGACCTTCCCGCACACCTAGCGCGGGCAGGGGCGCATGTCCGTGCGTCGCAGAGTCACGCGACGTCCGGAAGCTCCGGGCGTGCCTCCCGCCATCCCCGGCGCGCGCCCCGCAGGCAGCGCCCCTATTCAGCGGCAATCGCGCTGGAGGGGCCTTCCTTCGGGGTGAAGCTGTACTCCCCCGGCTCGGGCTTGCGTGTCTTCGTCCAGTAATCGATCAGGCGGAACGGCCAGTTCTGCGCCACCCGGCCGGAAGCGGCCTGGTACCAGGTGTTCGCGGTGGTGTAGCCCCAGGGCATCTCCCTGTTCGCCGCGTCCACCTCCCGGTTGAAGAGTTCGAACACGCCACGTTTCGGTTCCAGTGCCGCTGCGTCCTGCTCCTCGAGCATCTTCAGACAGCCCAGGATGTAGTGCGCTTCGCACTCGGAAAAGAAGATGATCGAGCCATTGACCACGATATTCGTGTTCGGCCCATACATCATGAAGAAGTTCGGGAACCCCGGCATGGTGATACCAAGATAGGCGCGGGCATCGCCGCCCCAGACATCGTGCAGTTCTACCCCGCCCCGGCCGGTGATGGTCATCGGGATCAGGAAATCGCTCGCCTTGAAACCGGTGCCGTAGATCAGCACGTCGAAATCATGGGACCGGCCATCCATGGTCTCCACGCCTGACGCAGTGATTTTCGCGATCCCGGTCGTCTCCAGCGTGACATGGTCCTTCTTGAGCGTCTCCAGCCAGATGCCATTGTCCCGGATCGAGCGCTTGCCGGAGACATGGAAATCCGGCGTCACGGCCGCGGCCAGATCCGTCCGGTCGCCGGCCTGTTCGCGATAATACTGCTCGATCATCGCCCGCAATTCGGCAGCGGCCGCGTTGGGCGCGTAATCGTGCCGGTCATAGTCCGGATCCTTGACGAGGAACTGCAGCGGACCGTCCGCCATGGTCAGGAACAGGAAGAAACGATACCAGACCTGGTAGAAGGGCAACTCGCCCAGGAGATAGTGCACCTCCTCGCTGATCTCGTCATGATAATCCGGCGTCGGCGCCAGCCAGCCCGGCGTCCGCTGGAACACTGTGACGGACCCAGCCTCCCTTGCGACCTCCGGAATGAACTGCAGCGCGCTGCAGCCCGTCCCGATAACGCCGATCCGCTTGCCCCTGAGGTCCACCGAGTGGTCCCAGCGTGCGGAGTGGAAGGCCGGGCCAGCGAAGCTCCCGAAGCCCTCGACGTCGGGGTATTTCGGCGTGTTGAGCTGGCCCACGGCGCTGACGAAAGCCCGCGCGCTGAGCTGTTCCCCGGTGCCGTCGGCGGCGCGGATATCGACCACCCACCCCTTCGCCGCTTCGTCCCAGCTTGCGCCGAGCACCTCGGTTTCGAAGCGGATGTGGTCACGCAGGCCGTATTTCTCGGCGAACTGGCGGAAATAATCGAGCAGGACGGGCTGGGGAGAGAAATGGTTCGGCCAGTTGTGCTTCGCCTCGAAGGAATAGGAATAGAGATGGTTCGGATTGTCGACCCGGCAGCCCGGATAGGTATTGAGATACCAGGTTCCGCCGACATCGGCATTCTTCTCGATGATTTCGAACGGCACGCCAGCCCGCTTCAGCACCGCGCCCATCAGCAGGCCCGACATGCCGGCCCCGACAATGATCGTCTTCATCCCGGCCGCTGCCTCGGGATCCATCTCGATCCCGGCGCCGGGCATCAGCTGCTCGACCCCGTCCAGCGCCAGCTCATGGTTGACGAAGTCGTCATATTCCTCGGGAATCGGCTCCGTCGCGCACTGGTCCATCATGACCTTCAGCGTGGCCCGGTCCGGACGCGGCGGCAGCGTTCCACTCTCCCAGTAGCGCTGCATGGCTGCCACCACCGCATCGCGCAACTCGGCCTTCGCCGCTTCAGACAGGTTGCCATCGGGATCGCCGAGCAGGGGGTCATACCGGGCCTGGTAGCGTTCGGAGAGAAAGCGGGTATCGCCGGTCAGATGGACCAGGACCATGGCGAGCGTCGGATGATGGGCATGGTGCAGCGCCGCGCGGAGGGTTTCGCTTTCCCCTGCCATCGCTTCTGGTGTCATCTTGTCCTCCCGGTTTGCCGTATCTTGTCTTTTCCGCATGCTGGCAGCGTGGACCGGCGAGTCAACCACTTCCGGCGACGCGTCCCCTGGGGCATGTGGCCGATTGCATCGGTTGGCGTTTTGCGGCACACACCGTGTTCGCCTGGCCCCTAGGGGTATAGCTCAGTTGGTAGAGCATCGGTCTCCAAAACCGAGGGTCGCGGGTTCGAGTCCTGCTGCCCCTGCCAGGCAGATCGGGGAATTGCGTGATCGAGGTCTTGATCCGGGTTTTCACGGACAGGCAGCGGGACGGCACGCAGACACGATATGATCTGACACCGCTCTTTCTGCCACGCGCCGGCAAGGGCGATGACACCATTCCGATGCACGCGACTTCCGCACAGCTCGAATGATCATGGCCGAAGGCCGCTCAGACCGGAAGCATGCCGCCATCGGCGCTTTGCGTCTCTGAACCGCTTGAATCGCGACGGGCACTCCGACGCTGGGCAAGACCGATCACGAACCCCAGACCGCGCGCACTGAATGGCGCAGACTTTGCGCACCCCGGCGGTCCGGGCGCTTCACGTTTCCGCAGATCGGTTCGCCTGTATCCGATGGCACCGCCGCAACGTCACGACGCTCCGACGGCGTTGGTCGTCTGCGCGTCGAAGACGAAGGTGAACGTGACCGGCGAGGACGCCGTTATCGAGGGCAGGCCGGCAATGTCGCGCAGCCGCTCGAGGCCCGGCTCGAGGTCGAAATCGGACAGATAAACGACCACGGGCTCGACGCTTTCCACTTCGACGCGCGCCGGCGCGATGCGGGTAACAAACGCGTCGACCTCGACCGGCGCCTCTGCGCCGTGAAGAGAGAGCATGCCCTTCACGGGCATCCGCGCGCGTTCGCCGACCTCAAGGCCCGCAAATGCGTTTGGCTCAACGTTCGTGCGGATTTCCGCGAGTGGGAACTTCCCGGTCTCGAAGAACATCTCCCGCATGCGTTCATTCCGGATATCAACCTTGGTCTCGACCTCGTCGAGCGGGATCTCCACCCGGGCTCCACCGTCCGGTGAAACGGTGCCGGAAAGGCCTGGGAAATAGTGGGTCTCGATCGCTTCGCCAGCCTTGATCGACACAAACGAAATGCGCGACGCCTCGCTGTCGAGAACCCAGGACGTGTCCGGCAACGGCGCCGACTGACCGGCTTCGGCGACGGGGTCCTTCGTTTCCGTACCCGCACTGCAACCGTGAGCGATGCCAAGTGCCGCAACGGCGATAATCCACCGGAATCCTGCCATGTTCGTCTCCTCCGGATGTCTGGCCTCAGGCAGGCTTGCATAACACCAGCTGCCACGGAATTGAAAGCGCTGCCGATCACCCGGAAGCCTATGCCGGGGGTCGCCGGTGCGCGTCATGTTGCCCCATTCCAGGCTCGCCAGGCTCGGCAGCCTGCGGACCGGCGCGATGGGGACCCCGGCCGTCCCCAATCAGATACGTCCAGGCGGATCCGGGCAGACCCGTCCATGTCACACGCCGGGCGCCTTGCCGGCCTCATACACGCCGCGCGCAATCGACCGGGCGAGGGTTGACGCCGCGCTCTCTCCCAGCCGGGCGATGACCAGCGGACGGACCGTTTCGTCAACCGGACGCTGTCCAGTGGCGAGGGCGAAGACGCAATCGCCGTCAAACGGCGCAAAAACCGGCCGGATCGCCCGGGCAAAGCCGGCCAGGGCCATGTCGGCCACGCGCTGGCAATCCGACGGGCCAAGTGCGGCATCCGTGGCGATCACGGCGATCGTCGTGTTCTGGCCCGGCTGCGGATTCGCCTTGGCCGCGCCCCAGTCCTCGGCATCGGCGGCATAGTCATGCGGTGGCCGCGCGCCGCCGAACTCCCCGCCGATTTCGTGCGGCCAGGCCCAGAAGGCCTGCGTGCCCGGCATGAAGACCGAGCCGAAGCAATTGACCGCGGCCAGCGCGCCGACCGTGAAGCCATCATGGGTCACAAGGCTGGCCGAGCCGAGACCGCCCGCATGCTGGCCCGCGCGAGCGCCGGTCCCGGCCCCAACCGCACCCAGGGCAAAGTCGGCGCCGGCGGCAGCCAGCGCGGCCAGGCCAAGCGCCGCATAGGGCGGGGATTCCCCCCACGCCTTGTCGCCGCCATTGGCGAGATCATACAGGATGGCCGCCGGGACGATCGGGGTACGTGGCACGCCCGGCAGGTCCGACAGGCCGAAACCGCGACCGCGCGCCCCCAGCCCGGCGCAGACCCCATCGGCAGCGGCGAGCCCGTAGGCGCTGCCCCCGGACAGGACAACGGCGTCAACCTTCCGGACCAGGCGGCCGGCATCCAGCAGGTCCGTCTCCCGCGTACCCGGACCGCCGCCCGCCACGGCAACCGCGGCAGGACACGGGGTTTCGCAAAGCAGGACGGTGGACCCGGTCCGCACGGTCCGATCCTCTGCATGACCAATGGCGATGCCTGACACATCAGTAATCAGATTGCGTGCGCCAGGTCTGGCCATGGACCCTCTCCTTTTGTTTTGCCTGAAGGTTTTCTAAGGTGCTGAAATCGGTTTGGAAACGGCAGGGTGCGGCGAGGCTCTCGCAGGCCTTGTCCGCATCGCGCCGGGAATATGAAGAGGCATGGCGCGCAGCCAGGGCCTGTTGGCAAGGGAGTGTGCTGGATGGCAATGAGAAGCGGGATGATGAAGACATGGCAGGGACCGCTTGTGGCCCTCGCGCTTGCAGCCTGCGGGCCGCAAGGCACGGCGCCCGCCCCCGCCGAGGTCCCTTCGGCGGAGGCCGACACGTCCGGCTGGCCGCATGGGGCCATGGTGGCTGCCGCCGATCCGCGCGCCGTCGAGGCCGGGCTTGCGGTGCTGCGCGAGGGTGGACATGCGGTCGACGCCATGATCGCGGCGCACGCAGTGCTCGGCCTTGTGGAACCGCAGAGTTCCGGCATCGGCGGCGGCGGGTTCCTCGTTATCCATGAGCGCGAGAGCGGCGACACCCGGGTCTATGACGGCCGGGAAACAGCCCCCGCGGCGGTCGATGAAGGCCTGTTCCTGGACCCCGACGGCACGGTCCGCGACTATATCTCCTCCTGGCAGTCCGGGCTGTCGACCGGCGTGCCCGGCCAGGTTGCGCTCTACAAGGCCGCCCATGATGCGCATGGCCAGGTCGAGTGGGAAGAGCTGTTCAAGCCCGCCATCGACCTTGCAAGGGAAGGGTTCGAAGTGTCGCCGCGACTGGCAGGACTACTTGCAAACCCGCGCCTTCGGGCGGCCATCGAACTGGATGATCGTCCGGTGAGTGCGGCGTACTTCTATCCGGGCGGCAACCCGCTTGAGGCGGGGGACATGAGGGACAATGCGCCCTATGCGGATACGTTGACGGAAATCGCGCTCGTCGGCCCCAAGGCATTCTATACCGGTCCGCGTGCCGAACGGATCGTGGCGACCGTCGCCGAAGAACCGCGCCCCGGCGCCATGACGCTCGAGGACCTTGGCACGTATGCCGTGGTCGAGCGGGCCCCGCTCTGCTCCATGCAGGGGGACTACCGGGTGTGTTCGGCCCCGCCGCCGAGTTCCGGCGGGGTCACCCAGGGCATGATCCTCGGCCTCTACCAGAGACTGGTAGCGGCGCGACGGCCAAACAGCGACGAGGCCCGGATGCGGGCCTGGGTGGATGCCCAGCGGCTGGCCTATGCTGATCGCGACCACTATGTCGCGGACCCCGATTTCGTGCCCGTCCCGTCCAGCGACCTGCTTGATCCGCGCTATCTCGATGCGCGGGCAAGCGAGGTTCCGGCACCAGGTGCCCGGCCCCAGCCGGGCGATCCGGGTGCGGTGCTCGGCCGCGACCCGGTCATCGGCCTCTGGGGACGGGACACGACGGAGGACGCCCCGGGGACGACCCATCTCTCGGTCATCGATAGCGAAGGGAACGTTGCCTCGATGACGGCAACGGTCGAATCGGCCTTCGGCAACAGCCGCATGGTCGACGGTTTCCTGCTGAACAATGAACTGACCGATTTCGCCCGCGACCCGGCGAAGAACGGCCTGCCGCTGGCCAATGCGCCGGCCAGTGGCAAGCGGCCGCGCAGTTCGATGAGCCCGACCGTGGTCTTCGATGCCGATGGCGAAGTGGCCATGGTCACGGGCTCTCCGGGCGGCAATTCCATCGTGGCCTATGTCTCCAAGACCCTTGTCGGCGTTCTCGAATGGGGTCTGACCGCCCAGGAAGCAGCGAACCTGCCGAACGTGGTGGCCCGCGGCGAAACCGTCAGAGTGGAGATCGACATGCCCGGGGGCCAGGCCTGGGCCGACAGCCTGAAGGCGGCCGGCTACACTGTACAAGAGGTCGAGGGGGAAAATTCCGGCCTGCACCTCATCGTGGTTCGCGAGGACGGCCTTGAAGGCGGTGCCGATCCGCGCCGGGAAGGCGTTGCACGATCGCTGCAGCCCGGCCCGGCAGGCGACGCCGAGACGCCGGCACCCCCGGTCAGAAGCCCGGCTCCGAGCGAACCGTCAGCGCCTGGCGAGTGACGGGGTGGGTCAGGCACATCTCGGCCGCATGCAGCATGAGGCGCGGCGCGGCATGGCGGGCTACCGGCGGTGCATAGAACGGATCGCCGAGGATCGGGTGGCCGATGCTGGCAAGGTGGACACGCAACTGGTGGCTGCGTCCGGTTATCGGATGGAGCCTTATGCGTGAGGTCTGCGCGTCGGAGCCAAGGCGCTGCCAGGCCGTGACGGCGGACTTGCCCAAGCTGCGATCGATCTTCTGCCGAGGACGGTTGGGCCAGTCGGCAACCAGCGGCGCATCGACCTCGCCGCTTTCGCACGCCGGACAGCCCCAGACCCGCGCTTCGTAGGTCTTGTGAACCGAGCGCGATGCGAACATGGCGCTCAACGCCCGGTGACAGTCGGGCGTCCGGCCCAGCACGAGCAGGCCGGAAGTGTCCATATCGAGGCGATGGGCCGCACGGACCCAGCCAAGCGCCTGCGCCAGCCGTGCCTCGACGCAATCGCGCTTGGCCTCGCCCCGCCCGGGCACGGACAACAGCCCGCTCGGCTTGTCGGCCATGACGAGATGATCATCGAGATACGCCAGGCGCACGGGACCGGCAGGTGGGGTGTAGACAGGATCGCCAGCGAACATGCGGCCCGCACCTCCGGCGTCCCGGTCCCGCAGCCCTGCCCCGGCACTGATACCCGGCTTCACACAGTCATCTCCCCGAGCACGAGGGCGAAGGTGGTGCCATCGGGACCGGTGTCCCCCAGATTCAGCCGGGCGCCCATGGCCATGGCCAGGTCGCGGGCGATGGCGAGACCGAGACCGGTCCCCTTGCGCTTCGATGTGGCGGCGAAGGGCTTGAAGAGGTTGCCAACAAGTTCGGGCGGCAGGCCCGGCCCGGTGTCGGACACGAGGATGGCATTCTCAAGCCTGCGAACAGTGATGCGACCGGTCCCGCCCATGGCCTCGGCCGCGTTGCGGATGAGGTTCGCGGCGATACGGTGCAGCGCATCTGCGTCGACCTGCGCCGCGAGCCCCTCTGGCAAGTGATTTTCCCAGACGATTCCGGGATGCCGGACAAGCGCCTCCTCGGCGGCCTCCTCGATGACTGGCCGGAGGTGCAGGCGTCTCGTGTCGGCCTTCAGCGGTGCCGGCTTGCCGAATTGCAGCGTGTCGGTCGCCAGCGCGATGGCGCGTTCGAGCGCCCGTTCCAGTCGCGGAGCCGCGCGCTGCACGCGCGGATCGTCCGACCGGGCGAGGCTGTCGCTGACAAGCTGCGCCGAGGCGAGCGATCCGCGCAGGTCGTGATTGATGCGCGCGACCGCCTCACCGAGCTGGGCAAGCCGTTCGCGCTGGCGGAAGCTCTCGGAGACGGCCGCCTCCATGTCCGACAGGGCGTTCTGTGCGCGGCCGATCTCGTCGCGTCGCCCGGTCGGCTCGAGCCGGCGCGTCCATGCACCGGGATCGGACCGGAATTGCTCTACCGACGCGGTCACGCGCCGGACCGGCCGGACCACGGTGAACAGCAGGATGGCGAAGATCGCCGCGCCCGTGGTGATCGAAATGATCAGGGACAGGATGAGAATGTTGCGCGCATAAGCCCAGAGGGCGGACTTGAGCGGGGCCTCGAGCACGAGAATCTCCAGCACGCTGTCCGGCCTTGCGCCGTCGTCAGTGATCATGAGTGTGCGCGGCTGGGCTGCGAGCAACGTCGAGAAGGTCTCCATGATCGAGAATCCCATGGACTCGCTGCGCAGGTCGATCTCCACGACCGGACGCGGGATCGGCATCTGCGGCGGCAGCAACTGGTAGCGGACACCATCCGACAGCTCCGCGACCGCAAGCATCTCCGCAGTCTCCAGCAGGGCTGATGACAATTCCATCGACACCTCGCGCGAGGATGCCGCATCGATGGCCAGCGTCGCGATCCGGGCGGCCTGGACGCGTTCTTCCAGCCAGCCTGCCCGGAAGTTCGCCGCGCTCGGTATGAAGACCAGTACTTCGACGAACAGGATGGCGGCGATGGTGAGCAGGAACAGCCGGAAAGACAGGCTGTCCCGCCAGCGCGGCGATTCGATGTCCCGGCTGGTATCTGGAAGCGTCGAGAGAGGGCGCCCGTCGCCAGAGATGCTGTCTGCCATTGGGGGCAGCGTTAGATCACGGGATGCGCTGGAGCAAGCTCACCAATCGTTTCGCTCCGGCACCGAACACGATTTCACTGAAATGCGCCGAGGCGGCCCGCTTCACGACCTCGGTTCGGGTCGGATAGGGTGAAATGAAGTTCGTGAGATCCTTGACCTTCAGCCCGTTCGACATCGCCAGGGCGAGGAGCTGGATGATTTCGCCTGCCCCGTCGCCGACAATCGAGGCCCCGACCAGCCGGCCTTTCCGGATGACAAGCCTCGCTTCGCCGCGCGTTTCCCCTTCGGCAATGGCGCGGTCATTCTCGTCGAAGGGAAAAACGGAGGTTGCGACGGTGTCACCATACCTGGAGCGTGCCTCCTTTTCGGTGAGGCCAAGCTGGGCGACTTCGGGTGAGGTGTAGGTCACCGCCGGCAGGGGCAGGCTGTCGGCTTTCGTACCCTGCTTGAACAGGGCGCGGCGGACGAAGACCGAGGCGTGCCAGCCGGCCAGATGGGTGAACTGGCCCTGGCCGGCCACATCGCCAAGCGCCCAGACGCGGCCGTTGGAGCTCGACCGCAACGAGGGCCCGACGCTGACCGATCGGCCATCATGCTCAACGCCTCCGGCCTCGAGGTCGAGCCCGTCGAGTGATGCGCGTCGGCCGAGCGCGACCAGCAGATGAGTGCCCGAAACGGCCACCTCGCCATCGGGACCTGCAGCGTGGACGACGATCCCGCCATCGGCACCGCTCACCCGGACGGCCTTGTGCCCTTCCAGAAGGGTCACCCCCTCCTCGCGCAGGGCCGCAACCGCAATGGCAGCATGGTCAGGCTCCGCCCCGCCGAGCGCGACATGCATCTCTATGACGGTGACCTTGCTGCCGAGCCGGCAGAATGCCTGCGCCATCTCCATGCCGATCGGCCCGCCGCCGAGGATGACAAGGTGCCCGGGCAGCACATCGAGATCGAATATGGTCTCGTTGGTCAGGCTGGCGACGCTGTCGAGACCGGGAATAGGCGGCATGAAGGCCTGTGATCCGGTGGCGAGGATGATGCGGCGCGCGGTTGTCCGTGTGGTTGCCGAAACGATGGTCTTTGGGTCGGCAAATTTCGCATGCTCGCGGATGACCGTAACGCCAAGGCCTTCGAAGCGTTCCTGGCTGTCGACCGGCGCAATGGTCTCGATGGCTGAGCGGATATGGGCCTTGACGCCCGCCCAGTCGACGTGCGGCTCGCCCAGCGCGACACCATATTTCGCAGATTTCCGCGCGGTCGCTGCGATCTTGGCCGCAGAGAGCAACGCCTTCGACGGCACGCAGCCGTAATTGAGGCAGTCGCCGCCCATTTCGCCGGCTTCATACAGCACGACATCGAGCCCGAGCATGGCCGCACCGGCCGCTGCCGATAGCCCTGCCGAGCCGGCCCCGATGATCGCGAGGTCGGCCGTCAGCGTCCGCTGCGATTGCGCGCCGGGTCGGGATGCGGGCGTGCTGGTTGCCTCGCCGCCGGCCTCACCGGAACCCGGCGCGGCATCACGGGCGGACGTGTCCAGTTCGGACGCGGTCAGGTCGGCGGGGCTCATTGGGGGACCTCCTCGATGGGGCTGGGCGGGGCCTTGCGAAAGACCTTCCTGTAAATCACGGGCAACAGGGCAACGAGCCCCAGGGCGATGAAGGCCGGCAGAAGGTTTCCGGCCACGGAGGCGAGATCGGGATCCTCGCCGGCGGCGAAGGTCGCCCCAAGCCCAGCCCCGATCCAGGTATAGGCGAGGACGCCGGGCACGATCCCGAGCGCAGTGGTCAGCGCGAAATTGCGGTATTTCGCCCCAAGCAAGGCCGGGGCAATATTGGCCACGGGAAATGGCACGCCGGGAAACAGGCGCATGAAGAACATGTAGCTCAGCTCGTCATCGCGAAAGCCGTCCTCCATCTTCCGGACAAACGGCCCGGCCCGCTCGCGCAGGGTCCGGCCGATCGAGAGGTTCGCCGCGAAATAGAGCAGGCTCGCCCCGAGCGTCGCGCCGGCTATCGTTGCCAGCGACCCGCCGACGAGGCCGAACAGCAGTCCGCCGGCAATCGTCACCCACAACGCCCCGGGCATCATCAGGACCGTCACCGCGGCATAAATGGCAATGAACGAGAGGAAGGCCAGCACAGGATGGGCCGCAACCATGGCCTGCAGGCTCTCCTGCTGCGTGCGCAGGGTCTCCAGGGAGAGATAGTCGAACAGGCCAAGGGCCCATGCCGCGAACAGGCCGCCGCCGATCAGGTAGACCGGCCAGAGACGCACGAGCAGCGGCTGGCCGGGACGTGGTGACTCCGGTGCAAGGGGGGTCGGATCGGTCATTGGCTCTCACTTTCGATATCGTTGAGCGCCCAGTCATAGGCGTGTTTGCGGATGCGGGGAGTGGCATCGATGGCCGCGCGCAGCTCCGGTTCGGCGTACTTTTTCAGATGCTCCAGGACACCGGCATTCGTGCCGCCGAAATCCTCCCGGAACCACTTGTAGATGCGTGAGACGCTGAGCCCGTTCGACAGCACGCTGACCCCGCGCGGATGGTTGACATAGGCGCGGGCGGCCGCATCGAGATCGGCCTCCAGCGTGGCGCCGGTCCAGGCGGTGGGCCGCAGGTTCGGACATCCGATCGACGCGCAATTGACGGCATAATGGACCCGCGGATCATCCCACTGCTTGCGCAGGATATCGTGCTCGATCTCGTGGAGGGAGACCTCGCGCCCGTCGGCCATGGTCTTCACCGACTTCCAGGGGCCGACAAAGTACCCGTCGCGGATGGACCCGAGCGGGTATCGTCCAAGGATATGCTCAACGGTCAGGGCATTGTAGAGATTGACCCAGGCGGCGAAGGCTTCATCCCGGCTCAGCGCATCGATATCAAGCGTTGCGAAGCCGGCAATATAGCGCTGCAGCGCAGCGCGGTCTGCCTCATTGGCCTGCAGGGCGCCATAATCGAACCGGTTCAGCCCGTCGTCCCCGGGTTTCACATACCGCGCAAGCAGCGCCGACCAGGCCGCCTGCCGGGTCTGATCGGCAGTTGCAGTGGTGGTGCTTACAGGCGCCTCTGCGCGGTCGCTGGGCGGGGCATTGCCGTCTGCCGCAACCGGCAAGGCCACAGCTGCGCAGAGGGCTAGCAGGGGGATCCACCGGGGTGTCCTGGCTCTTTTCACGGGTATCATCTCCTGTTCGCCGCGCCGGACATGCCGGCCTCGTTTCATGGCTGTATATAGTCTGCCTGCTGCAGCGCCGCATTTCACAGCCGGGCGGCCGGTCATCAAACACCCGTGATCGCGGCGTGACGGTTGACCGCGATGCGGCGCGCCTGTATCTGACCTCGCTTGATCCTGACCGCTCTTCAAGACAAGGCGACCCCGCGCCATGAAACGCACATTTCAACCCAGCCGCCTCAAGCGTGCCCGGACCCACGGCTTCCGCTCGCGCATGGCGTCCAAGAATGGCCGCAAGGTGCTTGCGCGTCGTCGCATGAAGGGCCGCAAGCGCCTGTCTGCCTAGGGACAGGGCACATCAGCCCCTCCGTCACGACAGAAATCCGGCGCCTGAAACTTCGGCGCCAGTTCCTGTATGCCAGATCGGGACTGACGGAGCGACGGAAATCCTGCCTGGTCCAGGCCCGTCGCCGGGCTGAGCCCGCCGGTGCGTGGATCGGTGAGGGGTTTACCGCAACGAAGAAGATCGGCAATGCCGTGACGCGGAACCGGGCCAAGCGCCGCCTCCGCGAGGCCGCGCGCCTGGCCCTGCCAAGGCTCGGACGACCGGGAGTCGACTACGTCTTCATCGCCCGCCACAACACCGCCGACATCGCCTGGCCCCGTTTGCTTGACGATATCGAGAGCGCGTTGCTAAGCCTCGCCGACCATTTCGGCTGATGCATCCGGCCACGATCATGGCTATATCCCCGAGACCCCATCAGAATTCGAGCCCATCATGCCCCCCCAGACGCCTCATCAGGACCCGAACCAGCAGCGTAACTTCCTGATCGCAATGGTGCTGATGCTGGCCTTCGTCTGGGCCTACCAGGTGTTCGTGATCAATCCGGAGGTCGAGGCGCGCAAGGCGGCGCAGGAGGCGGCGGCCGAACGCCAGGCCGAGGCCGGACCGGGTGCCGGCACCGCCGCGCCGACGGCGCCGGCAATCGCCCCGACTGTCGATGCCGCCCTGGCAGCCAGCCCGCGCATTGCGTTTGACGGCCCCGGCACCGACGGGACGATCAACCTGACCGGGGCGCGGATCGACGACCTGAAGCTCAAGCGGCACTTCCTGACGGTTGAGCGGGAAGAAGAACTCCGCCTGATGCGACCGGAAAATGCAGAATACGGATATTTCGCGACCTATGGCTGGCTGCATGAGCGCGAGGGCCGGCTGGTCGACTGGGAAACCCGGTGGCGCCTGGCCGAAACGAGCCCGGAATCCCTGACCCCGGAGACCCCGGTCACCCTCGTCACCGAGGCGGACGGACTGCGCTTCACGCGCGAGATCGCGATGGATGATGACTATATGTTCACCTATCGCGACACGGTGGAAAACCTGTCGGCCGAGACGCGCACGCTGGCACCGTTCGGCCTTGTCCGCCGGCATGGCGAGTACGAGGCGTTCCTGAATGCCACCGATCCGGGCGCGGCCAGCGCGAGCGCGATCGTCCATTTCGGCCTCATCGGCGTCATCGACCGGACCCTGAAGCTACGCAGCTACAAGGGGTTGTCCAAGGGCGAAGGGATCAAGGGCGAGACCGAAGCCAGCGAAGGCGGCTGGATCGGGCTGACCGACAAATACTGGATGGCCGCGCTGGTACCCGACCAGTCGCGCGGCTTCGATTCACGGTTTCGCCTGCGCGAGCGCGCCGGAGAGCCGGTCTATGAGCTGTCGACCACGGGCACGCCGCTCACCCTGGCCGCAGGCGAGACGCAGAGCATCGAACACCGCATATTTGCCGGCGCCAAGCGCCTCGAAGTGCTCCGAAAGTATGAAGAAGGCCTGGGGATTCCGCGGTTCGAGGATGCCATCGACTGGGGCAATTTCTGGTTCCTGACCAAGCCCTTCTTCAGCGCCCTGCTCTGGCTGGAAGGCATTGTCGGCTCGTTCGGCTGGGCGATCCTCGCCTTCACGGTGCTCGTCAAGCTGCCGCTGATCCCGCTCTACAACCAGAGCTACAAGGCGATGGCGCGGATGAAGCTGCTGCAGGAGCCGATGAAGGAGATCCAGGAGAAGTTCAAGGCCGATCCACAGCGGCGCCAGCAGGAGGTCATGAAGCTCTACCAGCGGGAAAAGGCCAATCCCCTGGCTGGATGCCTGCCATTGCTGGCAACGATGCCGATCTTCTTCGCCCTCTACAAGACGCTGTTCGTGACGCTGGAAATGCGGCACGAGCCGTTCTGGTTCGTCAAGGACCTCTCGGCGCCCGATCCGACGGCGATCGGCAACCTGTTCGGCCTGCTGCCCTGGGCCGCAACCGACGTGAAGGCGATCCCGATCCTTGGCCTGATTATCGGCATCGGGATCCTGCCGATTCTCTACGGCTTCACCATGCTCGCGCTGCAGAGCCTGTCGCCGCCGCCGCCGGACAAGACGATGCGCACCGTGATGATGACCATGCCGATCGTGCTGACATTCGTGTTCGCCGGCTTCGCGGCAGGGCTCGTGATCTACTGGGTGTGGAACAACATCCTGATGCTGATCCAGCAATACTTCATCATGCGCCGGAACGGGGTGGAGACCGAGCTGGACAAGCTGATCGCGCGTCTGCGGGGCACAAACGGGCGCAAACCGGCCGAATGAGCGCAGATTCCGGCGAACTGGCGATCGAGCGCGGCCGGGTTTTCTTCGCGGGACCGGCGGTCTTCGTGAAGGGCGTGGTACAGCTCGACGGCCTGCCGGCCGGTGACCGGCCCGAAGTTGCCTTTGCCGGGCGCTCCAATGTCGGCAAGTCCTCGCTGATCAATGCCATCACGGGCCGCAAGGCGCTGGCCCGCTCCTCGGCCGAGCCCGGCAAGACGCGCGAAATCAATTATTTCGACCTCGGCGAGGGCGCGCTCTACTTCGTCGACCTTCCGGGCTTCGGCTATGCCAAGGTCTCGAAGTCCCAGGCGAAACAGTGGATGGCGCTGACCCGGGACTATCTGCGCGGGCGGGCCAGCCTGCGCCGGGTGTTCCTGCTCATCGATTCCCGGCGCGGGGTGATGGACACCGATACCGGCGTGATGGACCTGCTCGATACCTCAGCGGTGAACTACCAGGTCGTGCTGACCAAGACCGACAAGCTGAAGCCAAGTGAACTCGACGCCTTGTCGGAGAAGATTGGCCAGGCTCTGGCACGGCGGCCGGCAGCCCATCCCAGGGTGGCCCGGACCTCGGCGGAAAAGGGCTGGGGGATCGCCGAAATGCGCGCGGACATCGTCTCTCTCGTGGACTGAGACATGCCCCGGATCACCCTTGCCATTGACGATCTCACCGGGCCGGACATTGAACAGCTCGTACGCGACCACAAGGCTGAGATGCTGACCGTTTCGCCCTGGGACAGCTCCCACGCTCTGCTCATCGAGGGGCTGCGCGCCCCGGCCATCACCCTCTGGCGCGCCGAGGTGGATGGCACGCTCGCAGCCATGGGAGGACTGAAGCGGCTGTCGGCGACCGAGGGTGAAATCAAGTCGATGCACACGAGGGCCGCCTATCGCGGCAGGGGCCTCGGCCTCGGCACGCGCCTGCTCGAAACGATCCTCGAAGCGGCAAGGGCTGAGGGGCTGACGCGCATCAGCCTCGAAACCGGGACCCAGCCGCTGTTCGCACCCGCCTGGCGGCTCTATGAGCGTCATGGCTTTGTCCCGTGCGGCCCGTTCGGCGCCTATGCCGAAGATCCCAACAGCCGGTTCTTCACGCTGTCATTGCCGGCATGACGCTGCCGCTTCGCTCTTCCCCTGAGACGGCGAAGCGGGCTAGACCGGCGCCATGGCCGATGCCCCACCTCCTGCCCAGCTGACCGCTGCCACGCTTGCCGAGGCGCTGCCCTATATCCAGCGCTATGCCGGCCAGACCATTGTGATCAAGTATGGCGGCCATGCCATGGCCGATGCCGCCCTGGCCGACAGCTTTGCCCGCGATGTGGTGCTGCTCAAGCATCTCGGCATCAACCCGGTCGTGGTACATGGCGGCGGGCCCCAGATCGGGCGCCTGCTCGAACGGCTCGGCATCGAGAGCGAGTTCCGCGACGGTCTGCGGGTGACCGACGGCGCGACGATGGACGTGGTCGAAATGGTCCTGTCGGGGGCGATCAACAAGACGATCGTGCGGGCCATCAACCAGGCCGGCGGGCGGGCGGTCGGCCTGTCGGGCTCGGATGCCAATCTTATCCGGGCGCGCAAGGTGTCCCGCACCAAGAAGACGCCCGGCAGCCATCTCGAGGAGGTGGTCGATCTCGGCTTTGTCGGCGAACCCGACGCCATCGATCCGGCGGTACTGGCCACGCTGACGGTCGCCGATACCGGGCTGATCCCGGTCGTCGCCCCGGTCGGGGTCGGCCCCGATGGCGAGCGCTATAACATCAATGCCGATACCGCTGCCGGTGCGCTCGCCCAGGCGCTGGGGGCGAGCCGGCTGCTGCTGCTGACCGACGTCGCCGGCGTGCTCGACAGGTCCGGCGAACTGATCCGCACGATCGGCCACACAATCGTGCCCTCTCTGATTGAGGACGGCACCGCCTCGGGCGGAATGATTCCCAAGCTTGAAACCGCCGCCGAGGCCGTTACCCATGGCGTCGGCGCAGCCGTCATCCTGGACGGTCGTGCCCCCCACGCCCTCTTGATGGAGTTGTTTACCGAACATGGTTTTGGGACGCTTGTCTGCTAGGCTCGCGGCACTCGCCGTCGTCATTGTCTTCGGGATACTCCCCGGCCTCGCCCTGACACCCGGCGCCCGGGCACAGGTCGATGCCGCCGATACGCCGCGGGGATGGTCGCTTTGCAACGCAACCAGCTTCATCGTCGAGGCGGCCATCGGACGCCCGGAAACCGGCGGCGTGATCGTGCAGGGCTGGACCAAGCTGCGGCCGGGCTCCTGTGACCTCGCCCTGCCCGGCCCGCTGCAGCCGGGCATACACTTTCTTTATGCCAGGACATCTGACGCCCACCGCGGCGGCGCGCGCCACTGGGGCGGCGACCATGCGCTCTGCGTCGATCCCACGGGTTCGTTCCAGATCGAGAACCCGCCAAGCTGTACAGATTTCGGCCTGGAGGAGCGCCGCTTCAGTCCGGTCCTCATCGAGCGCCGCAGCGACTGGCAGACCACGCTCACCGAAACCGACCGCTATACGCTCGAAAAGGCCAAGGCGGCCGGTCTGCAGCGCCTGCTGATCGATGCCGGCATCTTCAACGGCCGCATCGACGGCCTGTTGCAGCGGCGGACGCGCTCGGCCATTGGCGACTTCCTCGCCGAGAACAACCTGCCGGCCGATACGCCCGATGACGACCTGATCGACCTGCTTGAAATGTCGGCCATCGAACGCGCCCGTACCGTCGGCTTCAGCCTGTGCAACCGGACAAGCGAACGCATCTGGAGCGCGATCGCCCGGCGCCGGGGCGATGAATGGGAGAGCCGGGGCTGGTGGCCGCTGGAGGCCGGTGGCTGCGCCCGCGTCATCGATGAGTCGCTCGTCCATTCGGACTTCTACGTCTATGGCGAGAAGGAAAGCCCGACCGGCGAGGTTGAAACCCTGACGCGCGCGACCGAGAGCTTCTGCGTGGCCCGGGCCAAGTTCGCCGTGACCGGGCGGGACAATTGCGAAGCCAGCCTCTACCGGACCGCCCTGTTCGCGAAGGCTCCCACGCCACAGGATGGCAGGCTCGTGTTCGAATTCTTCGAACGCGACTTCGACCCCCTCAACCCCGGTTCCGAAGAGTGATAACCCACGCCATGCCGGACCTCTCACATATCCGATCATGGGTGTTCGACCTCGACAACACACTCTATTCGGCCGCATCCGGTATCTTCCTGGAAATGGATGCGCGCATGGCGGACTATATTGCCACCTATCTCGGCATTGCCCATGCCGACGCTCTCGGCATCCAGAAGCGATACTACGAAACACACGGAACGACGCTGAAAGGCCTCATGCTCGAACATGGCATGCAGCCCGACGCCTTCCTTCACCACGTCCACGATGTGGATCTGTCTTCGGTCGAACCCTGCGCCAGGTTGCGCAGCGCCCTGGCCGACCTGCCCGGGCGGAAATATGTCTACACCAATGGTTCGCGGCGGCATGCCGAACGCGTGACCCGGCAGCTGGGGATCGACCATCTGTTCGACGGGATGAGCGGAATCGACTGCGGCGCCTATGTGCCGAAACCCGAACCGGCCGCCTATGACCGCTTCTGCGACCGGCACGCGGTCACACCGTCGGACTCGGTCTTCTTCGAGGATCTTTCGCGCAACCTTGAACCCGCGCACAGGCTCGGCTTCACCACCGTCCTGGTTCGCAGCGGTGGCGACTGGAGCCATGAACCGGAGGCTATTCGCCCCGGCGCCCTGCCCTCCGGTGACAACCATGCAGCGGTGGCGCATATCCACTACGTGACCGATGACCTTGCCGGCTTCCTCATGGCGGCGACAACCGAGACAAAGGATAACACGTCATGACCGATGCCCTTGCCCGCGTGATCGACGACGCCTGGGAGGCACGTGCCGAGATCTCGGCCGCCACGGACGGCGAGATTCGCGACGCCATCGATGCGGCGATCGACCTGCTCGATACTGGCGAGGTGCGCGTCGCCGCGCGTGACGCCGGCAATGGCGACTGGACGGTGAACCAATGGCTGAAAAAGGCCGTGCTGCTGTCGTTCCGGCTCAATGCCAACACGCTCGTCGATGGTGGTGTTGGCACCGAAGGCCACTGGTGGGACAAGGTGCCGTCCAAGTTCGATGGCTGGGACGAGGACGCGTTCGAAGCCGCTGGCTTCCGCGCCGTACCGCCAGCTGCCGTCCGCCGCGGGGCCTATATTGCAAGGAACGCGGTGCTGATGCCCTCCTATGTCAACATCGGTGCCTATGTCGATGAAGGCAGCATGATCGACACCTGGGCCACCGTCGGTTCCTGCGCGCAGATCGGGAAGAATGTGCACATTTCCGGTGGCGCCGGCATCGGCGGCGTGCTGGAACCGCTGCAGGCCAATCCCGTGATCATCGAGGACAATTGCTTCATCGGCGCCCGGTCCGAGGTCGCTGAGGGCGTGATCGTGCGCGAAGGCGCAGTGCTGTCCATGGGCGTCTATCTCGGCCAGTCGACGAAGATCGTCGACCGCGCCACCGGGGCGGTCATGCGCGGCGAGATCCCGCCCTATGCGGTGGTCGTGCCGGGCAGTCTGCCCGATCCGAATGGCGGACCCAGCCTCTATTGCGCCGTGATCGTCAAGCAGGTCGACGCGCAGACCCGCGCGAAGGTCAGCATCAACGAACTGCTCCGCGAGGCCTGATCATACCCAGCCCTGCAAGCGGGCAGCCTCCTCGCGCACTTGTTCCGGCCCGCCCAGCAGCTGGCGGTTCACGCCGATACGCTTGAACCAGTAATGCAGGCCGACCAGGTCGGTGAAACCCATGCCGCCATGCACCTCGGTCGCCGTGCGCGCAATGAACGTACCGACTTCAGCCATGTGGGCGCGGGCAAGGCAGACCAGCAGCGGCGCTTCCTCCATCCCCTCGTCAACCGCATGGGCGGCATGCCAGATGAGCGCGCGAGCCGGCTCGAGCGCGGCCGCCATTTCGGCGCACATGTGCTTGACGGCCTGGAAACTGCCGATCACGCGGCCGAACTGCTTGCGTTCCAGCGAATAGGCGACGGCCTTGTCAAGCATGGCCTGGGCTGCGCCGAGCGTATCGGCCGCCAGCATCAGCCGGCCGGCCGAGATCGCAGCATCGGCGGCCATGCCCGGCTGGTTTTCATCGGTGAGCGCCTCGGCCGGCGCCGATTCGAAGACGAGTTCAGCAAGGACCCGTGTCCGGTCGATCGTCCGCAGCGGCCGCGCCACCACGCCATCGGCGGCGATGTCTACCACATGCAGGACGCCAGCCGTATCGGCCACCAGTACATGGCTCGCGCCTTCGGTTTCGAGGGCAAAGAGTGCCTTGCCGCTGACCGTACCGCCCCCGGCGGCGATGCCTGCCCCTTCGCGCGCGCCGGTTCGCTCCGTCATAGCCACGGCGACATGCACCTCATCGCGCGCGATCCGGCCAAGCCAGCCGGCCTGCTGCGCTGCGCTCCCGCACCGCCCGAGGGCAACCGGCGCCATCACCGACTGCGCAAGGAACGGAACCGGCGCGACGGCCGCCCCCAGCTGCTCCTGCACCACCACGGCGTCCAGCAGGCCAAGTCCGAGCCCGCCCTGAGCCTCCGGCACGACAATCGGTCCGAGACCGAGCCCGGCGACATCGGCCGCGATGGCTGCGCGCACATCCGCCGCACCGGCTGCGACCTCGCGCACGCGCTCCAAGGGGCTGGCACTGGCGAGCTGTCCCCGGACCGAGTCCTGCAGCATCACCTGGTCTTCCGACAGGGCAAATTCCATGGTGCGCCTCCTAGATCTTAGCCAGCTTGGGTTCGCGCGGCATACCAAGACCGCGCTCGGCGATGATGTTCTTCTGGATCTGTGCTGTCCCGCCACCGATAATGAGGCCGAGATCGTACATGTACTTCACCTGCCAGTCGCCGTGATCGCGGAGATAGGGTGTGTCCTCGCCATAGAGCAGGCCAAGTTCACCCATGGCATCAATGGCCAGGCGGGCGAGGTCATGGTTGAGGTCACAGCCCTGCAGCTTGACAATCAGCCCGGCCAGACCCGCGCCCTCCCCCTGCGCACGGGCGGTGGTCACGCGCAGCCCGTTGGCCTGCATGGCATGGACTCGTGCCTGCAGGGCCACCAGCCGGTCGCGCAGGACCGGATTGTCGATCTGACGCACACCGCCGACGGTCTCGGTCTGCATCAGCTCGACGATGGCGAGCAGGCGCGCCATGGCGGCATTCGGATTGCCCAGCGACCCTCGTTCATGCTTGAGTGTCGCATTCGCCACCTTCCAGCCCTCGCCTGGCTGGCCGACAATCTGCGTCCGCGGCACGCGCACATCGGTGAAGAAGACTTCATTGAAGTTCGCCGACTCCGTCATGTCGACCAGTGGGCGGACCTCGATACCGGGCGTCTCCATGGAGAAGATGAGATAGGAAATGCCCTGGTGTTTCGGCGCATCGGGCTCAGTGCGGACAAGGCAGAAGATCATGTCGGCCTGCCGGGCGGTCGAGGTCCAGATCTTCTGGCCGTTGATGACATAGTCATCGCCATCGATATGCGCGCGGGTGGTCAGGCTGGCGAGATCGGACCCTGCGCCCGGCTCGGAATAGCCCTGGCACCAGACAATCTCGCCATTCAGCGTGGGCCGGATCCAGGCCTGTTTCTGCTCCTCCGTGCCGCATTCGAGCAAGGTCGGCACCAGCATGGCGATCCCCTGGCCGCTCAGCCCGCCCGGCACCCTTGCCCGGGCAAACGCCTCGGCGATGATCCGGGACTTGAGGATGTCTGGTTCGGCGCCGTAGCCGCCATACTCGGACGGAATGGTGCGAGCCGCATAGCCATGCTCGATCAGCCGCTTCTGCCAGGCCAGCCGCTTCGGATGCTTGAAGCCGCGATCCCCGGGACCGGGCGCCTCTTCCCTGTAGCGGTCGAGAAAGGCCTCGACCTCGGCCTTGAAGGCCTTGTGTTCGTCATTCAGCGAGAGATCCATCAGGCGGGCTCCTTCGTCTTGCGCAGGCCGGGCGGCGGCGGGTCATGGGGCGGACCGGCAAAGCACTGCGCCTTCTCCATCCATGCTCTGGCATTCGGCCCGGTCAACCTGAGGTCGACATCGGCAATATTGCGGGTCTGGGTCACGACCTGGCAGAAACCGGTGGCCGCGCCTTCGATGCGCTCGGCCTCGCTCGGCGTGCCATGCGTCCAGACCGCGCCGGAGGGCGCCGTCAGCACAAGACAGGGCATCGGCTCGGGCGGCGCCTCGCCGCGGTTGCGGAAGGTCCAGCCATAGGTGTTGACCCCGAGCACGACGATATTGCCGATCCGGTCTTCATCCGCGCGGACAACGCCGAGTTCATCATAAACAGCCTGGCCATGCGCCCAGGTCTCCATTAGCCGCGCGGTAATCGAGGACCGCGCGCTCATGTCCGGGCCGGCCCATTTCAGTCGCTGTTTCGGATCGTCTGCCGCAAAGAGATCGGCCGTAGCGTGCACGGTCTCCCGCCAGGCCTCGCGCAGGGCCCCGCCCCTGAGATCGCCACAATAGCGGGCCTCGAAGGCGCGGAAGCCGCCCGGCTCGCTCATGGCCCGCTTCATCCGGCCGGTCAGTTCGGCCTCGTCGGTCAGCTGGAACCCGGCCATCTGGTTCCAGAAATGCAGGTGCGTGAGGATGTCATCGAAAGTCCAGCCCTTGAAGGCGGTTGCGCGCGCAAAGGCCGCGTCATCGAGCGGCGCCAGCTGTGCGTACAAGGCGTCACTCTCGGCGCGGAAGTCTTCCGCTTCGGCAATGGCCATGACCCGTCTACCTCCCGTTGCGCCGGTCCTGCTGTCGGGCTCCGGTCTATAGTGGGAGGATGCGAGAGCCTGTCGGGGAAATCAACGCATGACGTTGCGCCAAGCTGCCGGCGCCGGCTGGGCGGCGGGACCGTTGCCTACCCGGTGACAGTGCAGCAGGGCTACCCCGAGTGTGCCGGGGCACAAGCTGGCGGGGTCAGCCCGGAAAGCCCTCGGCGGACAGCCGCCCGGCCCGGTCGGCGACCTGACTGGCCTGGGGCCAGGCGCAGTAGTCGGCAGCATACCAGGCGCTGGGCCGGTGGTTGCCCGACAGGCCCGGCCCGCCGAAGGGCATCGCCCCGGACGCGCCGGCCGTGGGGCGGTTGCGGTTGAGAATGCCCGCGCGCATCTGCCGGGTCGCCTCGATCCAGCGCGCATCGTCATCGCAGACCAGCCCGCCCGACAGGCCGAAGCGCGTATCATTGGCCCGTGCAATACCGAGATGGAAGTCGGGGACACGGATCACCTGCAGGAGCGGACCGAACAGTTCCTCGTCCGGCACGTCAATGGCGTCGGTGACATCGACCAGCCCGGCGGTGACAAACCCGCCGCCGCGATCGAGACGCGTCATCCGGCGCACAGGCTCCGCCCCCCGGGCGATGAGGTCATCCTGGAAGGCCAACGCTGCCTCGGCCGCCCCGGGCGAGACCAGCGGTCCCATGAAGCGGCCGGGCTCGTTCCAGGCACCAATCGCCAGCCCGTCGATCCGTGCAGCGATGGCCGCGATGACATCGGCGCCGAAGTCGGTATCGGGCACGACCAGGCGGCGGGCACACGAGCAGCGCTGGCCGGTCGTCAGGAAGGCCGACTGGGCGGCGATGTCGGCGGCTGCCTCGATATCGGCCGGATCCCACACGATCAGGGGATTGTTCCCGCCCATTTCGAGCGCCAGCATCACGTCGGGCCGTCCGCCGAAGAGCTTGTGGAAATAGGTGCCGGTGCGCGCCGAGCCTGTGAACAGCAGCCCGTCAATATCGCCCCCGACAAGCGCCGCACCGGTTTCCCGGCCGCCATGGACGAGGTTCAGGCAACCCGGCGGCAGGCCCGCCTCCTCGAACGCGGCGACCATGATCGCGGCCACCGAGGGCGCGAGTTCGGACGGCTTGAAGACCACCGTATTGCCGGCCAGCAGTGCCGGAACGATGTGGCCATTCGGCAGGTGGCCGGGGAAGTTGAACGGGCCGAGCACGGCCATGACACCATGCGGACGATGGGTCAGGTGCAGGGAACCGAAGGGGGCGTCGGTCATGCGGCTGCCGGCCCGTTCGGCCTGCGCCCGGACCGACAGCGCGACCTTGCCGACCATGGCAGCGGCCTCGTTCTGCGCGTCCCAGAGCACCTTGCCCATGTCCCTGCAGATGGCTTCGGCGATCGCTTCCGACCGCGCCCCGAGGGCGTCGGCATAGGCGGCAAGGATTTCGGTTCGCCGGTGCTGGGGCATGTCCCGCCAGGCCGGGAAGGCGGTGCGCGCGGCTGCCAGCGCCCGCCCCACCTGGTCGGGCGATGCCGCCGCCCCCTGCCAGCTCGTCTCTCCCGTCGCCGGACAGGCTTTTGCGAACGGCGCGCCGTCTCCCGCCTGCCATGTCCCCGAGATATATGTGCCGTCTGCCATCAGGCTCCCCTTGTCCAGATGCGTGCCCGGTCGCCGGGCTTCAGTTCGAGGCGGTCGAGCGCGGCCTGTCCGATCCGTGCCCGGTTCTCGTCGAGTTCCTGTATCAGGGCCAGCGTCGAGCGGAAGTCGCCCAGCCGGTCATTGCTGGCAAGGCCCTGCATCGCCGGTTCGTCCGGCTCACCGGCCGCCAGCGTGACCAGCCGGCTCTCGCAGATCGTCCGGATCCTGTCGCGCCGCACGGTGACGAGCGGGCCACCATCGAAGATGTCGACCACGCGGGCAAACTCGAACCCTTCCCATTCCAGCAGCTTGAGGGCGCCGACACCGTCCGCGTGCACGCGTCCGATCACTTCCCGCCCCTCGGCCGGCAGCACATCGACATAGATCGGATGCCGCGGCATGAGATCGAGAATGAACTGGTTGCCCTCGGTGGCGGACAGGACATCGGCCTCGGCGAAATCCATCCGGAAGAAGTGCCGGCCCAGGCATTCCCAGAATGGCGAAACACCTTCGGCGTCCACGACTCCGCGCAGCTCCGACAGGACATGCTGATTGAAAAGCTCCGGCGCCGTCGCCATCAGGAGGTAGCGCGACTGCGCGGCCAGCCGGCCCGATCCGCCCCCCCGCGCGCCCGCCTTGACGAAAAGCGTTCCGACCTCGGTATAGCCCTGGAACTCATTTGTCAGCACCAGTGCATCCATGTCGATCCGGCGGTTCACCGCCGGGCTCGCCTGGGTCAGCGTGATGATCCGGTAATTGAAGAAGGGCTGCTGCAGGCCAACCCCGGCCTTGATGGCCGAACAGCCCTCGACCCGGCCGGTCTCGGTATCCTCCATCATCATCAGGAACTTGCCGCCGAGGGGGTGCTGCAACTGCCTCGAAAAGGCGGCCGCCGAGGCTTCCAGCCGGTGGGCCAGAATAGCCTCGTTGACCGGAAGGCTCGTGAACCCCGGCCCCGAGAGCCGCGCCAGCTCCATCAGGGCTTCGAGATCATCAGTCCGGGCCGGCCGCATCACCAGGCTGGTCATGGCTGACGCCTCATCATCGCCTTGATCCCGGCTGCGTCCAGGCGCCCATCCGCCAGCCGGTTGAGCAGCAGCGCCGACAGGCTTGCCCGCTCGACGAAGCTGGCGGTGACGACATATTCCTCCGACGAGTGAATCCGGCCGCCCAGCACGCCAAGTGTATCCACGTTCGGAACCCCGGCGGCGAAGATATTATTGCCCTCGCAAACCCCGCCCGTATCCTCGAAGACGAGATCCAGCCCCAGTGCGGTACCGGTCTGGGCCACCGCGTCGAACAATGCCTGCTGGGCGGCATTGCGCGGCTTTGGTGGACGGTAGAAGCCGCCGTGCAGCTCGCCGCTGATCCCGTCGCGCGCCGTGGCCCGGCCGAGCAGGGCCTCGACTTCCGCCTGTGCCCAGGCCGCCGCCGCGGCATCGGGCGCGCGGGCGCCGAAGCGGACGATCGCGAGATCGGGAACGATGTTCACCGCGCTTCCGCCATCAATCGAGCCGACATTGAACGTCACCCCGTCACGGGCTGCATTCAGCGCCTCGAGGCCGAGCACCAGTTCGGCCGCTGCCTCGATCGCGCTGCGCCCTGCCGCCTTCTCCCGGCCGGCATGGGCCGCCCGTCCGCGCAGCACGATGTCGTAGACGGCCGAGCCCTTGCGTCCGCCTGACATGGCCCCGGTCTCCATCGCCGGTTCATAGGTCATGCCGATCATCGCACCGGACCGGGCTGCGGCCTCGAGCGCGTGCGCGCTGGCGAAATTGCCGATCTCCTCGTCCGGCGTCAGCACGATCCTGTAGCCGACCCTGTCCTTCAGGCCGCCGGCCTCGAACGCCAGAAGCGCTTCGAGCATGACCGACAGGCCACCCTTCATGTCGGCCAGACCCGGCCCGTTCAGCCGGTCGGCATCAACCGGGACAAGGGTCTCGAAGGTGCCCGGCGGGAACACCGTGTCATAATGTCCGCTCATGATCACCTGCACGGGCGCATCGGTCCGCCCTGTGACCTTGATCACCGGGCCGGTCTCGATCGTCTCGACATCTCCGCCCGCAGTGACCCGTTCAAAGGGGCGGGACGGTTGCAGGTCCACGTCTGCCTCGAGCGCGGCGAAGGCCTCCGCAATGCGCGGGGCCAGCGTCCTGAGGCCCTCGACATTCCAGCTTCCGGTGTTCACCCGCGCCCAGTCGCAGGCCCGCTGGAGCATGGTGTCACCGGCATCGCCGATGCGCTCGCGCGCGAGGTTGTCGTCATGTGTCAGGGTCGAGAGCATAAACAGGGATCCATCGGTTACAGGCGCCATCGCGTCCGGGAGGCAGTGTGGCGCGTCTGCCACAGGCACTCAACATGCACAGAGGTTAACTGGTTTGGAACACAATCGCCAATTAAGTCGGGCGCCGATCTTTCAAGGAGCCTCTTCCCAATGTCCAGATTCGCCTGCCTGGCACTCGCTGCCTCCCTCACCCTGGCCCTCAATGGCCATGCCGATGACCGTGAGTGGAGCGGCGAAGGCTCGCTCAGTGCCGGGGCGACCACCGGCAACACGGAGACGAGCGATATCGGTATCGGTCTCAAGGCGTCCCGCACCGCCCAGCTCTGGAAGACGGGCCTTGAAGCCTTTGCCGATTATGCCGAGACCGACGGCCTCGAAACCAAGAACCGCCTGTTCGGCGCAGCCCAGCTCGATCGCCAACTGGGCGACCGCTCCTATGCCTTCGGCCGTCTCTCGCACGAACGCGACGAGTTCTCGGGCTTTGATTCCCGCACCTTTGTCGGTGGCGGTCTCGGCTACCAGCTCGTTGACACGGACCGCTCGACCTGGTCGGTCGAAGGCGGCCCCGGTCTCAAGATCGACGAGATCAGCGAGACCGCCTCGGTGGATGATCTCGGCATGCCGTTCGCGGTGCCGGGCGAAACCGTCGAGAGCGTCTCCTTTATTGCCGCCTCGAACTATGCATTTTCCTTCAACGAGAACGTGGCCTTCACCAATGATACCGACGCGCTTTATGCTGAGGAATCGACCCAGCTCACCAACTCGGCCGCGCTCACGGCGACGCTGATCGATGCCCTCTCGGCCCGGTTCTCCTTCGACGTCCGTCACGATACCAACCCGCCGGACGGTTTCGAAAGCACCGACACGGCGACCCGCGTCTCGCTGGTCTACACCTTGGGCGCGAAATAGGCTTGCTGGACTGCGACAGGACTGACCGTCCGATTGTCCACCGACGGTCTGCGCGCTGCACCCGGCCGGACCATGACGCTTGGCGCCGCGCCGGGACGGCCCCGCCGGGATGGCCCCGCCGGGATGGCCCCGCCGGGATGGGTGGGCAACGCCGGCGCCTGTTCGGCCTCAGGCCGCCTCGAGCGCCTGGCGGAGATCGGCTATCAGGTCGTCAGCCGCTTCGAGGCCGATGGAGAGGCGGACCATGCCGTCGGAGAAGCCGATATGCCGGCGGACCGCCTCAGGCACGCCGGAATGGGTGGTCGATCCGGGATGACAGGCCAGGCTTTCCGTCCCCCCGAGGCTGACGGCAAGCTTGATCAGCCGCAGGCTGTCGAGAAAGCGGAACGCGGCATCCTTGCCGCCGGCGATATCGATCGAGAAGGTTGAGCCTGCACCTTCGCACTGGCTGTCGAACACCAGCTTCTGGGGATCGCCGTCCTGCAGGTGACCGAGATAGTGCACGCGCTCGACCTTCGGATGGCCGGCCAGCATGTCGGCGCAGATGCGCGCGGACGCGAAGGCCCGCTGCATCCTGAGGGCGCAGGTTTCGAGCGAACGCGTGATCAGCCAGCAGCTATGGGCGTCCAGGGTCGTCCCGAGGAAGTTGCGCATCCGGCGGATCCGGGCAATCGTCGCATCATCGCCGATCGCGCCGCCGGCAATCAGATCGGAATGGCCGCCGATGTACTTCGTCAGCGAATAAAGCACGAGATCTGCGCCATGCCGGAGCGGCTTGTGACCGATTGGCCCCATCATGGTGTTGTCGCACATCAGGACCGGACGCTGGCCGGACCGGCTCGCGATCTTGTCGCGCACGCGGGCGCAGGCGGCCATGTCGACGAGGGCATTGGTCGGGTTCGCCGGCGATTCGGTATAGATCACGGCCACCGGCCCCACGGCCTCCGCCGCCGCAGCGACCTGCATGATCGTCTCCTCGCTCGCCCAGGCATCGAAGGCGAATGGCGTGATGCCGTAGTCCTGGATCATGGTCCGGATGAATACCTCCGACGCGCCATAGACCGGGCTCGAATGCAGGATCGTGCTGCCCGGCGCCAGGCAGGCCAGCAGGCTGGTCGTGATCGCCCCCATGCCGGAGGAGAAGACCAGCGCCGCTTCACCACCATCGAACAGGGTGAGCCGGTCTTCGAGCACCTCCATGTTCGGATTGTTGAACCGGGTATAGATGAGGTCCTCTGCCGGATCACCCGGTTCGGCACGACCGGCCATGGCGCGGAACAGCGCCTCGCCGTCGGCGGCGGACTTGAACGCGAAGGTCGAGGTCATGAAGATCGGCGGCTTGATCGATCCCTCGGACATGTGCGGGTCGTAGCCGTAGCTCATCATCAGGGAGTCCGGATGCAGGACATGTTCGCCCATCAGCCGCTTGCGATAGGCCCGTTCGATCTTCGCCATGCTCGATATCTCCACTGGGGACTGGTTATCGCGGGTCTACGGCAATTCACGGGCGAAGAGTATGGCCTTGCCGCCGATAATTCCGGCACCGAAACCGATGATGTGCGGTAAGCTTAACGGCCGAGGGCGCCGGGCCGTCAGGGTGTGTGATGACGGCGCGGGTCGGCCGTGAGGGACTGCGATGCGCTGCCCTGCGCTGATCTGGCCTGGCAGCCTATCTCATTCGGTTCCGGCGTCGCCGGGTGTGATGATGGTGCTGGGCCCGCGGTCGGGCGTGAGAACGGACCGGTTCACCAGTTCCTCGGCGATCTGGACCGCGTTCAGTGCGGCGCCCTTGCGCAGGTTGTCGGACACCACCCATAAGGCGAGACCGTTCTCGACCGTGGTATCGCGGCGCACGCGCGAGACGAAGGTGGCCCATTCGCCGACGCATTCGACCGGCGTGACGTAGAGCTCTTCCTTGGGATCGTCGATGAGCATCACGCCCGGCGCCTCACGCAGGAGCTTGCGCGCCGAACCCGGCGTGATCGGGTCGTGGAATTCGACATGCACCGCCTCGGAATGGCCGACAAAGACCGGCACGCGCACGCTGGTGGCGCTGACAAGGATGTCGGGATCGAGCATCCTGTGGGTCTCGTCGACGATCTTCTGTTCCTCGGTGGTGTAGCCGCTTTCGAGGAAGTCACCGCCGTGCGGGATGACATTGAACGCGATCGGGCGCGGATAGATCAACGGCGCGACCGGCTCGTTGACATAGTGACCCCGGGTCTGGTTCCACAGCTCCTCCATGGCGTCCTTTCCCGTCCCGGACACGGATTGGTAGGTATCGACGATCACCCGCCTGATCCGGGCGGCATCGTGCAGGGGCTTGAGGGCCACGACCAACTGCGCGGTGGAACAGTTCGGATTGGCGATGATCCGCTTCGCGGCGTACTCCATGACGGCGTCGGCATTCACCTCCGGAACGACCAGCGGCACCTCCGGGTCCTTGCGCCAGGCCGACGAATTGTCGATCGTGATGGCCCCGGCTGCGGCGATCTTCGGGGCCCATTCGCGCGAGACCGCACCTCCGGCCGACATCAGGACGAGGTCGACGGTGAAGAAGTCGAAATCGTCGAGCGCGCGGCATTTCAGGGTCCGGTCGCCGAAGCTGACCTCGCGGCCGACGGACTTCCGGGACGCCAGCGCGATCACCTCATCGGCCGGGAAATCCCGCTCCTCGAGGATGGCGAGAAGCTCCTGGCCGACATTTCCGGTGGCACCCACAATCGCGACGCGCAAAGCCATGAGGCGGTTCTCCTTGTCAAACGCGGTTGTCTAGGCGCCAAATCACGCCAAGACAAGGCCAGCCAATCACGTGTGCACGGCGGACGAGGCCGCAAGGCATGCGAGGACCGGGAGATTTTGCCATGATCCGATTCCTGCCCTGGTTCGGGGTGATCGCCGCCACCCTGGCCTGCCTCTGGGGCGCCCTGACCCTGGCGGGCTGGCTCTGGGTCCCGGCTGGCCTGTTCGGCGTCCTGGCCCTGACCGGGCTCCATGACCTCGTGCAGACGCGGCATGCCCTGTGGCGGAACTTCCCGCTGCTGGCCCGCATCCGCTGGATCGCCGAGGACCTGCGGCCCTTCCTCCGCGCCTATATCGTGGAGAGCGAAACCGAAGGCATGCCGTTCAATCACGAGGACCGCGCCATGATCTACCGGCGCGCAAAGAATGTCGCCTCGGTGGAACCCTTCGGCAGCCAGATCGACATGTCGCATCCGCCCTATGAATGGTTGTCGCATTCGATTGCCGCCCGCCACCCCGAAACCACCGATCCGCGTGTGATGGTCGGCGCGCCCGGCACGGCGAAGCCCTATTCGGCGAGCGTATTCAATATCTCGGCCATGAGCTTCGGATCGCTCGGGGCAAGGGCGATCGAGGCCCTCAACCGGGGCGCGGCGCGGGGCGGGTTCTACCACGACACCGGCGAGGGCGGCGTTTCGCGCCACCACCGGTCCGGGGGCGGCGACCTCGTCTGGGAACTCGGGTCCGGCTATTTCGGCGCACGCACCGCCGATGGCCGTTTCGATGCGGAACGGTTTCGCGACACCGCGTGCGACGACCAGATCCGGATGATCGAGATCAAGCTCAGCCAGGGCGCCAAGCCCGGCCACGGCGGCGTCCTGCCCGGCGAGAAGGTGAGCCGGGAGATTGCCGAAACCCGCGGCATCCCGGTCGGGCAGACCTGTTTCTCACCGCCGGCGCATACAGCCTTTTCCACCCCCCTGGAGCTCATGGATTTCATTGCGCGGCTGCGCGAGCTGTCCGGTGGCAAGCCGGTGGGCTTCAAGCTGTGCGTGGGCCAGCGCCGCGACATCCTTGCCATCATGAAGGCCTCGCTGGACACCGGGATCCGCCCCGATTTCATCGTGGTCGACGGCGCCGAGGGCGGCACCGGTGCGGCACCGGCTGAGTTTCTCGACCATATCGGCATGCCCCTGCGCGAAGGGCTGGTCACGGTGCGCAACGCCCTCGTCGGCACCGGCCTTAAGGACGAGATCCGGCTGGCAGCCAGCGGCAAGCAGATCTCCGCCTATGCCATCGCCGCGAGCATGGCGCTCGGCGCCGACTGGGTGAATACGGCCCGGGGGTTCATGTTCGCCCTCGGCTGCATTCAGTCGCTGCATTGCCATCAGAACACCTGTCCGACGGGAATTGCCACCACAGATCCGGGGCGACAGCGCGGGCTGGTCATCCCCGACAAGGCCGAAAGGGTCTACCATTTCCACAGAAACACGGTGAAAGCGCTCATGGAGGTCGTCGGGGCAGCAGGGTGCGATCATCCAGGCGAGCTCACGCCCGATCACATCATGCAGCGGGTGACCGAACGCGTGGCCCGACCTGCCTCCGAGAGTCTCAGGCTCCTGGAGCCGGGCGAGCTTCTCGATGCGCCCGACGGGACCTACCTGCACAGGGACTGGCAGATGGCCAGGGCCGGGCATTTTTCTCCGGATCCGGCGTCGTGACGAGGGAGGTGGCCGCGATGTACCGATGGCCCGCAAGTCTCGGACTGCTCGCCGCACTGCTTGTGTTCGGTCTCGCGGTCTGCACCAGGACGCCGCTGCACGACCGGGACTGGGTCGACCATCTCGCAGCCACGCCGGAAGTCAGCTGGAACAGGGACGGCAGCATCGTCACGCTGGGACCGGTTCGCGACTGGCAGTATCTTCCGGTCAAGGACGGCGTTGCGATACTGGAGGCCTATCGCCGGCAGACGAGCTGGCAGCTGGACCAGCTGGAGGCGGTCTGGTTCATCGAGGAGCCGCATCCGGGATGGCGCCAGATGGCGCATACCTTCGTGATCTTCGATTTCGGTGCAACGGGGATGCTGGGGCTCACCATCGAGGCGCGCAGGACCGAGGACGAGACGTACAATCCCCTGCTCGGAACGCTCAACAAGTATGAATTGCTGTATGTCTGGGCCGAGCCGCGCGACCTGCTGACGCGGCGGGCGACCCTGCTCGGCCACGAACTTTTCGCCTATCGCCTTGCCCTCACCCGCGAGCAGCGGATCGCGTATTTCCGCGCCCTGGTCGACCGCACGGCGGCGCTTGCCGAACGGCCACGCTTCTACAATACGCTGACGTCCAACTGCACCAATGAACTCGCCAAGGCCGCCAGGCTGGACTGGGACCCCGCCTTCATCCTGACGGGGCACGCCGCGCAGGCCCTGTTCGAGCGCGGCCTGATCGCCGGCGACGATTTTGCGTCCGTCCGCGCCAGGGCGTCGATTGCCGATGCTTTGCTGAGGCGGCCGTCATGGGATGTCGACGCCCTCTTCGCGCTGCTGCGTGAACGGGGCCAAGAGGACGAGGGTCAGGCCGAACAGCGCCTTGGAGCACGGAGCCAGGAAAAGCCACAGGACTGACGACCCACTTCTCAAGGCTCTGGTCTCAAGGCTCCGGGCGCCACCATTGGCGGCCGCTCCTGTGAGGGGGGAGAAGGGAGCGACCGCCTGGGGCTATCCGAACCGACGGCATGAGGGGGGAGACAGCCGCGTTCGACCCGTAATGGCAGGAGGGGTATCTGCCATGTATCCCAAGTAGACCACTCCGCATTAACGCAGGGTAAACAGTTCTCGGCGCGAGCGTGCCAATCCGATCGCACGAGGTGATTCACCAGTCGGCCGGCGGGCTCGCCCCCTCGCGCATCTCCTCGAAGCGCCGCCGCGTCCCGCGCGTGGCCGCGGGCGGAGGGGCGGACGGCTCAACCCAGATGATCTCGGCAATCTCGCCCCGGCTGGTCGGCGCCCCCGCAATCCAGGACGAAGGGGCAACGCGATAAAAGAGGACATGATCGTTGGGAAAGGCGCGATGATTGGAATAGATGCCAACGAGGTCGACGGCACCGGTCAGCATGGCGCCGATCTCTTCCTCCAGTTCGCGTTGCAGCGCAGCAAGTGCCGGCTCCCCCCGCTCGACGCCCCCGCCGGGGAAGTAATAGCCAGGCGTGTAGGTGTGGCGGACAAGGGCGACCCGGCCGTCCACCCGCTCCACCCAGGCGCGAACGCCAAGGGTCATCGGTCGCGATACCCGGAACCAGCTCTGGAAAATTCGCGTACGGATCCTGCCAAACACCAGCAACTCCCTCCCTTTGCCTCTCGCCAAACCGCCCGGGGACGGCTAAGGACAGCTCCGACTCGACGGCGCAATCAGCTGTGCCACAGAAAAAGCCAGGGGATCGACCATGTATGCGCTTATTGCCATTGGTGCTGTCGTCGCGGTGTTCGCGATCTTGAACCTCATAGATTTCAAGCGTCTCGACTAGAACCCGTTCGCGGACCCCATTCTTGACCGATCTCGTTGCTTTCGCCTCCCTCATCGGTGGGCTGGTCCTGCTTGCGGCAGCCGGTGACTTTCTGGTCGCCGGCGCTGTCTCGATCGGACGCCATCTCGGCGTGTCGCCGCTGTTCGCCGGCATATTCGTGGTCGGTTTCGGCACGTCGGCACCGGAAATGGTGGTGGCGGTGGACGCCGCACTCGAAGGGCACCCGGAGCTGGCGCTCGGCAATATTGTCGGATCGAACATCGCGAATGTCTGGCTTGTGCTCGGCCTGCCCGCCCTGATCGCACCGCTCACCTCGGGCGGGTTCGGCGAAAAACGCGCGCTTGCGGCCATGTTGATCGCGACGGCAGCTTGGATTGTCGTGACCGCGACGGGCCCCCTGCATGCCGGCGTCGGCGCCGCCTTCCTCTCGGGCCTCCTTGTCTACGCACTGATCAGTTTTTTCGCCGCCCGCAGCGCGGTGCGCGCCGGGGTGGATGTCGGACTGGAGGACGACCTCGACCTCATGGGCTGGCCGCGCACCCTGGCCATGCTAGCGGTCGGACTGGTCGGCCTGCCGATCGGCGCGAGCCTGATTGTCGATGGCGGCGTGCACGTTGCCCGGACGTTCGACGTGCCGGAGGAGGTGATCGGGCTGACCCTGCTCGCGGTCGGCACCAGCCTGCCTGAGATCGGCGCTGCAATTGCCGCCTCGCTCAGGGGCCATGGCTCGGTCTGCATCGGCAATGTTCTCGGGTCGAACATCTTCAACATTGCCGGCGCCGGCGGTATCGTTGGCCTCATGGCCGGTTTTTCTGATCACCCCATCGCGGTCACGAAGACCTTTCTCGTCTACGACCACTGGGCCATGGTCGCAGCCGCCCTTACCCTTGGCGTGCTGATCGTTACCCGGTCGACCATCTCACGGCTGGCCGGTCTCCTGCTCCTCCTCGTCTATCTTGTCTATGTCTACGGCCTCGTCAGGGGCTGGAACATCCTCGCCCTGTTCACCGGGGGCGCCTGATGCCATCACCGGGGACAGCACTTGTCACCGGCGCCGGCGCCCGGGTCGGCAAGGCACTGGCCGAAGCGCTGGGCGAGGCTGGCTGGGCGGTTGCGGTGCACTACAACCGGTCAGCCGACGGCGCTGAGGCGACCGCAGCGACGATCAACGCGGCGAACGGGCCTAGGCGGGCCGCCTGCGTGCAGGCCGATCTCACGAGCGAAACCGATACCGCCCGGCTCATTGACCGGGCCAGCGAGGCGCTCGGCGCACCGCTCACGCTGCTCGTCAACAGCGCGTCCACCTTCCATGACGATACCGCCCTGGATCACACGCGCTCCCAGTGGGACCTGCACATGGACGTCAACCTGCGCGCGCCTGTGCACCTGGCACAGGCCTTTGCGCGCGCCCTGCCGGCCGGGGAGAAGGGGCTGGTCGTCAACCTGATCGACCAGCGCGTGCTGAAGCTCAATCCGCAATTCTTTACCTATACCCTGTCCAAGGCCGCGCTGTACCAGGCCACACGAACGCTGGCCCAGGCGCTTGCGCCGGATATCCGCGTCAATGCCATCGGTCCGGGGCCGACGCTCGCCTCGGTCCATCAGACCGAAGCGGAGTTCCGCGCCGAGCAGCGCAATACGCTCACCGGCGAAGGGTCGAATCCCGGCGAGATCGTGAAAGCGCTCTTCTACCTGATCGAGGCGACGAGCGTGACCGGCCAGATGATCGCTTCTGATGGTGGCCAGCACCTGATGTGGCAGACTCCCGACGTGATGCCCGGCTGATGGACTTCTCATCGGATACCGCCGCGCCGGCGCATCCGAAGGTGCTGGAGGCCCTGCAGGCGGCCAATTCGGGCCACGCCGCGAGCTATGGCGGCGACGCCCTGACGGCCCGCCTGCGCGACCGGCTGGGCGAGGTGTTCGAGACCGAGGACTTCGACGTCTGGCTCACCGCCTCCGGCACGGCCGCGAATGCGCTGGCACTGGCGGCGCTCTGCCCGCCGACCGGGGCGATCCTTTGCCATGAGGAAGCCCATATCGAGCGCGACGAGCGCGGTGCACCGGAGTTCTTCACCGGCGGGGCAAAGCTGCGCCTCCTGCCCGGCACGGGCGCCAGGATCGACGAGGATGCGCTGCGCGGCGCCCTTGCGGCCATCAATCGCGATTTCGTGCACGAGCCCCCGGCAGAGGTGCTCTCGCTGACCAATCTCACCGAATGCGGCTGCGCCTATGGCTCTGCCGAGGTCGGCCATTTTGCCGCCCTTGTCCATGGCGCCGGACTGAAGGTCCACCTCGATGGTGCCCGGCTGGCCAATGCACTCGCGAGCAATGGCGCAAGCCCGGCGGAGATGAGCTGGCGAGCGGGCGTGGACGCCTTGTGTCTCGGGCTTACGAAAACCGGCGCAATCGGCTGTGAGATCATCCTCCTGTTCGGTCCGGCGCGGGAGCAGTTCGATGCGCTGAAGGCCCGTGCCAAGCGCGCGGGCCACATGCCACCCAAGATGCGCTATCTCGCCGCCCAGGCGCTCGCCATGCTGGAAGATGATCTCTGGCTCGAACTGGCCGGAGAGGCGAACCGGCGGGCCCGGCAACTGGCCAATGCGCTGTGCGCAGAAGCGGGGGTCCGCCTGGCCTACCCGGTCGATGGCAACGAGGTTTTCGTCGCCCTGCCGGCTGAACTTGAGGCCTCGCTTCGTCAGCGCGGCGCGGCCTTCTACCCTTGGCCTGGCGGGCTGTCGCGCTTTGTCTGCAGCTGGGTCACGCGGGAAGCCGAGATCGAGGCGCTGCTGGCCCGTTGACCGGCATGCCAGCCAGGGCACCGCCTCTCTCGCCTCACCTGTGCCCTTCACGACATCGCGACCCTGTTTGATGCGACAATCTGCGGCTGCGCAGTCATTCTGCGTTCATCCAATGGAGGTTCATGATGGAACAGGGCAAAGGCAATTTCGGGCACATTCTGTCGCTCACGGCGCTGCTGGTTGTCGTGGGCTGTCTCGTCTGTGCGGTGCTCGCCGTGCCGGAACCGATCTTCGCGCCCTATTGAGCCCGCGCCGGACATCCAGAGGGCCCGCTTGCAGGACTGCAGGGCCCTGACCCCGTTCGGGCTTGACTTCGGTGCGCAAGAACAAATAATGAACTCATGGACTGGAACGCCCTCAAGCTTGTCGACATGGCCGCGGCCCTCAAGGGGGAAAGCCGCGCAGGTCACGCAGGCAATATCCCCTGCTTTCCCTACGGCATGGGCGAAAGCCATGTCCACCAGATCGCGCCCGCAAGCCATGGCGACGGTCCCGCCGCGCTCGGTCTTGCGCTGGCCTGCGGTGTGGCCGGCGCGCTGACAGACCGGCAGGGAGCCTGCCTCTGGATCCGCGAGGAACGCTTCATCCGTGACCGTGGACTGCCCTGTGGCGACGGGCTGCGCGCACTCGGGATCGACCCGGGACGTGTCCTCCTCGTCCGTGCACGCAAGCCGCAGCAAGCGCTCTGGGCGGTGGAGGAAGCGATGACATCGCCGGTTGCCGGTCTGGTGCTTGCTGAACTGGGCGGGCTCGATTTCACGGCCAGCCGCCGGCTTGCCCTGGCCAGCGAGCGCCATGCCCGCGCGGCGGTCCTTGTCCTGCCGCATACGCTCGAAGGGGCGAGTGCGGCGGCCGCCCGCTGGCGGGTGCGCGCCCTGCCATCGGCGCCGGACCGGCTTGTCCCGGGCCAGCCTGGCCGGCGCCGCTGGCAGGCGACCCTGGAACGCGCCCGCCACGCCCCCCACGCCATTGGCAGAAGCCATGGACTGGAGTTCAATGATGAAACGCTTCGTCTCGATCTGGTTCCCGGACTGGCCGCTGGACCGGCTGCGCCGCGCCAGGCGGAAACGGGCGGCCCACCCCCCGGGCCAGCGACCCGGCCAGCCCCCCGGCCAGCAGGAGCGAGCGGCCAGCCGCTCCCCTTCGCCCGCACCGGCTGAACCCCGCCCCTTCGTGCTGCATGAGGCGGGACCGGGCGGGCTCAGGATCGTTGCGGCCAATGGGCCGGCCCGGGCCGCCGGCATCACCCCCGGTCTCACGCTCAGCGACGCGAAGGCGCGCACAGCCCTCCTCGGCAGTGCAGCCATCGACCGGGCGGCTGATGCGGCTGCGCTCGCCCGCCTTGCGGCCTGGATGATCCGCTACACCCCGCTGGTCGCCCTTGACGGAGCCGATGGCCTCATGCTCGAGACCACGGGCTGCGACCACCTGTTCGGCGGCGAACGCGCCATGCTGGCGGCCATCGGGGACCGCCTGGCAGCTGCCGGCTACCGCCACCGCATGGGCCTTGCCGGTACGCCCGTCGCTGCGGCCGCCCTCGCCCATGGCCATGCCGGACCCGCACCCGTCATCCTCGCCGGGGACGGGGAAGCCGACGGGCTCGCCCCCTTGCCCATGGCGGCCCTGCGGCTCGCACCGGACACCCTCACCCTGCTGCGGCGGTTCGGCCTCACCCGGATCGGCCAGCTCTATGGCATCGACCGCAAGGCGCTCGCGCGCCGCTTCCAGTCGAAAGCCGCCGCCGGCCAGGTCATGACCGTGCTGGATGCCGCACTCGGACTGCGGCCCTCCCCGCTCGTACCGCTGCGTCCGCCGCCCGATCATGCCGCGCGCCTGTCCTGCCCCGAACCCCTGATTGATGCGGAGGGGATCGCGGCAGGGCTCGCCCGGCTGACCGAAGAAGTCTGCGCCACCCTCACCGCGCACGGCCATGGCGCCCGGTGCTTCACGCTGACTGCCTTCCGCGCCGATGGCACGCTGGACGCCTGCAGGGTCGAAACGGCCCGGCCGGTGCGCCGGCCCGCGCACATCCTGCGCCTGTTTGCAGACCGGCTGGCCACGCTCGACCCCGGCTATGGGATCGACCTGCTGGCCCTGGACGCGCGCCGGACAGGACCGATGGAAACCGGGATGCGGGCCCTGTCACCGGCACTGGCGGGGGACCGCTTCGATGCGCGCGACCTGGCCGCCCTGGCCGACCGGCTGACCGCGCGCCTGGGTGCAGGATGCGTGCAGGTGCTGCAGCCGGCCGGGAGCCATGTGCCGGAAGCGGCCTGCCGGCTCGCCCCGTTCGAGGGCCAGTGCCCGGACTGGCCGGCAGGTCGCCCCTCGCCACGGACGGGCCTTGCCGGGGAAACCGGTATGGGGCCCCGTCCGCTCACCCTCCTCATGCGCCCGGAACCAGTCGAGGTGATCGCCGAAGTTCCCGACGGCCCGCCCCTGCGCTTTGTCTGGCGGCGGGTGCCGCGCCGGGTGGTGCGGGCCGACGGGCCGGAACGGATCGCACCGGAATGGTGGCGCCACCTGCCGGTGCGGGCGCCCGCCGCGCCGGGGGCCAGTGTATCTGTGGCCAGTGCGCCGGGAGCCAGTGCGCCGGGAGCCAGTGCGCCGGGAGCCAGTGCGCCGGGGGCCACCTCGCCGCCGGGGACATCGAGGGCCTGGCTCGTCCCGAAGATGGACCCGCGCGCCGATGCGGTTCACCTTGAAGCTGCCCGCGCCGCGCTGGCCGATCTCCCCCCGGAACCGGCGGCCCGGCCACCGCTGCCCCGCGCCCGCGACTATTACCGGGTCGAGGATGCGGACGGGCTGCGCTACTGGCTGTTCCGCGACGGGCTCTATGAGGATGGCCGGGGCGGGGTCCCGGCCTGGTATGTCCACGGGACCGGGCCATGAGACGACCCGATACCCCTTCTCCTGGTGCCGGACTGCCCGATGCCGGACCGCCCGATGCCGGACCGCCCTATGCCGAGCTGCAGGTGGCGACGAATTTCTCCTTCCTGCGCGGCGCCTCGCACGCCGAGGAACTGGTGCTGGAAGCCAGGCGGCTCGGTCTTGCCGCGATCGGGATCTGCGACCGTAACACGCTGGCCGGGGTGGTGCGTGCGCATGTCGCCGGCCGTGCGCATGGCGTCGAGGTCCGGATCGGCGCCCGGCTCGATCTGACCGACGGACTGAGCTTCCTCTGCTACCCCACGGACCGGGAGGCCTATGGCCGACTCTCCAGCCTGTTGTCGAAGGGCAAGCTGGCCGCGGGGAAGGGAGACTGCCATATCTCGCTCGATGATGTGATCGCCCATTCGGAAGGCCAGGTCTTCATCGCCCTGCCACCAGACAGGCCGGATCAGGATTTCGAGGCGGTGCTGTCGCGGCTGGCCGGGCTCTGGCCGGGGCAACTCTATCTCGGCGCCTGCCACCGTCACCAGGGGACCGACCGGGCCCGCATCGCCACGCTGGCGGAACTCGGCACCCGCGCCGGTGCGCCCATCGTGGCACTGAATGACGTGCTCTACCATGCCCCGCACCGGCGTCCGCTGCAGGATCTCGTCACCTGCATCCGCGAACACTGCACCATCCACGAGGCCGGTTTCAGGCTGGGTCCGAACGCCGAACGTCATCTCAAGTCCCCCGCAGAGATGGCCCGGTTGTTCCGCGGCTTCGAGCCGGCCCTCGCCCGCACCCTGGATATCGCCGGGCGCTGTGGCTTCACCCTCGACGACCTCGCCTATTGTTATCCCGATGAGCCGGTCCCGCCCGGCCGGACGCCGCAGGACCATCTCGAGGACCTGACCTGGGCAGGCGCGGCCTGGCGCTATCCGGCCGGTATCCCGCCGCGGGTCGAGCGCCAGCTGCGCAAGGAACTCCGCCTCATCGAAGGGCTCGGCTACGCCCCCTATTTCCTTACCGTGCATGACGTGGTGGCCTGGGCGCGGGGGGAGGGAATCCTGTGCCAGGGACGCGGATCGGCGGCGAATTCGGCGGTCTGCTTCTGCCTCGGCATTACCAGTGTCAATCCCGACACATCCGACCTCCTGTTCGAGCGCTTCCTGTCGAAGGAGCGCCGGGAGCCGCCTGATATCGATGTCGATTTCGAGCATGAACGGCGCGAGGAGGTGATCCAGTACATCTATCGCCGCTATGGTCGCCACCGCGCCGCCCTCACCGCCACGGTGATTTCCTACCGGCCGCGCTCGGCGGTGCGGGAGGCGTGCAAGGCGCTCGGCCTCAGCGAGGATATCGCCACGGCCCTGGCCGGCACGGTCTGGGGAAGCTGGGGCCGGGACCTGGATCCTGAGCGGATCCGCCGGGCCGGCCTCGACCCGGACAACCCGATGCTGCTGCGGGCCATCCAGCTGAGCCGTGAACTGATCGGGTTCCCACGCCACCTGTCACAGCATGTCGGCGGGTTTGTCCTAACCCAGGGTCCACTAATCGATACTGTGCCAATCGGCAATGCCGCCATGGACGATCGCACCTTCATCGAATGGGACAAGGACGATATCAGCGCGCTGGGGATCATGAAGGTGGACGTGCTCGCCCTCGGCATGCTGACCTGTATCCGCAAGGCCTTCGACATGCTGGAAACATACAAGGGACTGCGCCATACGCTCGCCAGCATTCCGCCAGAGGATACCGCCACCTATGACATGCTGTGCGCCGGCGACAGTCTCGGCGTCTTCCAGGTCGAAAGCCGGGCGCAGATGAACATGCTGCCGCGCCTGCGCCCGCGCACATTCTATGACCTCGTCATCGAGGTGGCGATCGTCCGCCCCGGCCCGATCCAGGGTGACATGGTGCATCCTTATCTGCGCCGGCGCCAGGGCCGGGAAACCGTCTCCTATCCGAAACCGGCGCCCGAACACGGCCATCCCAGGGAACTCGAGAACATTCTCGGCCGGACGCTGGGCGTACCGCTGTTCCAGGAACAGGCCATGCAGATCGCCATGGATGCGGCGAAATTCACTCCCGAGGAGGCCAACGGCCTGCGCCGGGCCATGGCCACCTTCCGCAAGGTCGGCACCATCCAGACCTATCAGGACATGATGGTCGAACGGATGATCGCGCGCGGCTATGAGCCCGATTTCGCCCGCCGCTGTTTCGACCAGATCAAGGGCTTTGGCGAATACGGCTTTCCAGAGAGCCATGCGGCAAGCTTCGCCCTGCTCGTCTATGTCTCGTCCTGGCTGAAATGTCACCATCCGGACGTGTTCTGCGCAGCGCTGCTGAATGCCCAGCCCATGGGCTTCTATGCCCCGGCCCAGATCGTGCGCGATGCCCGCGAGCACGGGATCAGGATTCTTCCGGTGGATGTAAACCATTCCGACTGGGACAATACACTGGAACCGGACCCGGCCGGTGAGGGGCTGGCGGTGCGGCTCGGCTTCCGCCAGGTCGACGGGCTGCGCGAGGATGAGGCCGAAGCACTGATGATCGCCCGCGGCGAGGGGTTCTACCAGGTCGCCGACATCCGCCGGCGGGGCGGGCTGATGCGCCGCTCGCTGGAATTGCTGGCCGCCGCCGATGCATTCGGCTCGCTGGGCCTCGACCGGCGCGCTGCGCTCTGGGCGGTGCGCGGCGAGGCGCCGGCGGCGGCCCTGCCCCTGTTCGCTGCCGCCGACCTTGCCGAACAGGGCGAAGACGACGAGACGCGCCTGCCGGCCATGCCGGCTTCGGAGCATGTGTTGCAGGACTACCAGACCCTGCGCCTGTCGCTGAAGGACCACCCGCTGCGTTTCCTGCGTGAACGCTATGGGCGACTGGGCATCGAGACCACGGCAGCGGCAGCGGCCCGGCCCGATGGCAGCCGGGTCCGCACCGCCGGTGTCGTGCTGGTGCGCCAGAAGCCGGGCTCGGCGAAAGGGGTGGTGTTTATCACCATTGAGGACGAGACCGGGATTGCCAATCTCGTGGTCTGGCAACGGGTCACCGAACGGTTCCGGCCAGTGGTGATGGGCGCGCGCATCCTTGCCGTCGAGGGCCGGGTGCAACGGGCCGATTCGGTCACCCATATCGTCGCCGAGCGCCTGGTCGACCGCACCGCCGACCTCGCCGCCCTGTCCGAGGACGCCCTCAACGACCCGCTGAAAGGGGCCCTTGCGAATGCCGACGAAGTCGTTCGCCCCGTCCCGGACCGGCGTGGGCCGCCGCCGCGCCCTTCCCATCCCCGTAATGTCCGGGTCATTCCGGCCAGCCGGGATTTCCACTGATGTCCCTGCAATGCGCCCGCCCCCTGATGACATGCGACTTTCGTCCCGTCACGCTTGCCCGCCTCCCCGTCAGGCCGCAGACTGCCTGCGTTCCGGAAAGACCGGGGAAGGACCTCTCACCATGCGCCATCATGCCTTCATCACGCTCGGCCTTGTCATGCTGGGGATCTTCCTCTGGCGCGCCGTCGACGCCCTCGGCCGGCCGGGAACCGGCCTTGAGGAGGTCTATATTGCCGGCGGAGTCGTGCTTGCCGGTGCCCTCATCGCCAGCGGTCTCCGCGGGCTTATCGCGGCCCGCCGGGCATCGCGGGACGGCCCGGAACCGACCACCGGACACGATCACGGCTGACACGGTCGCCACGTCTCCTGCCGGGGTTAAGACCAAAGTCCCCCTTGGGAAATGCGCGCCATTGTCGGAGGCTGCAGGAACGGCAAATCGTGCCGAAAACAAGACCCTCAAGGGGAGGATCCATGACTGACCATACAGAAACCCCGCCAGCCGGCAGGCGCGACAAGGCTCCGATCGACGGCCGCGCCTATTGGCAGGCGACCCTTCGGCTGACGCTGACCCTGCTGGCCATCTGGTTCACCGTGTCCTACGGCTTCGGTATCCTGCTTCGGGACCAGCTCGATGCGATCTCCATTGGCGGCGCGCCGCTCGGCTTCTGGTTCGCCCAGCAGGGCTCGATCTACGTCTTCGTCGTGCTGATCTTCTACTACTGCTTCGCCATGAACCGGCTCGAGCGCAAATTCGGCATCGGAGCGTAGGACGATGGATTTCTGGACCCTCTTCTTCGTGACCACCACCTTCGGGCTCTATATCGGCATCGCCATCTGGGCGCGGGCCGGCTCGACGGACGATTTCTATGTCGCCGGCCATGATGTGCACCCGACCGTGAACGGCATGGCCACCGCTGCCGACTGGATGTCAGCGGCTTCCTTCCTCTCCATGGCGGGCCTTATCGCCTTTCTCGGCTATGGCGGCTCGGTCTACCTGATGGGCTGGACCGGCGGTTATGTCCTGCTGGCGCTGCTGCTGGCCCCGTTCCTGCGGGAATTCGGCAAGTTCACCGTGCCGGATTTCGTCGGCGACCGGTACTATTCGACCTTTGCCCGCGTGGTCGCCGTGATCTGCGCGCTGTTCGTCTCCTTCACTTACATTGCCGGCCAGATGAAGGGCGTCGGCGTCGCCTTCTCCAACTTCCTCGGCGTCCCCTTTGAATGGGGCATCATCATCGGCATGGTCATCGTCTTCTTCTACGCCGTGCTCGGCGGCATGAAGGGCGTGACCTATACCCAGGTGGCGCAATATTGCGTGCTGATCTTCGCCTATACGGTCCCGGCAATCTTCATGTCGATGATCATCACCGGCAATCCGATCCCGCAGCTCGGCTTCATCGGCGATGCGAAGGGAACCGGACTGCCGATGCTTGAGAAGCTTAACCAGACCGTGACCGATCTCGGCTTTCTCGAATACACATCGACCAACAAGACCATGTTCGACGTGTTCGCGATCACGGGCGCGCTGATGTTCGGCACCGCCGGCCTGCCGCACGTCATCATCCGCTTCTTCACCGTGGCTTCGGCACAGAAGGCCCGCCTGTCCGCCGGCTGGGCGCTGGTCTTCATCGCCGCCCTCTACACAACCGCCCCGGCCGTCGGCGCCTTTGCCCGCCTCAACTTCATCGATACGGTGAACGAGGCGACCTATATCCCTGGCGACCTCGAAGAGATCGACTATGCTGCGGCGGCGGCCGATGTCAGCGCAGGCGGGGCAACGCCCGTGCCAACCTGGTTCAAGTCCTGGGAGAAAACCAACCTCGTCAGCTTCGAGGACAAGAATGGCGATGGCCGGATGCAGGTCCGCGGGCCCGATGCGCCCGACGGACTGGCCAATGAAGTTGTCGCGAACAATGACATCTTCGTGCTGGCCAATCCGGAGATCGCGCAGCTGCCGGCCTGGGTGATCGGCCTTGTGGTCGCCGGCGGCCTGGCTGCGGCCCTGTCCACGGCGGCGGGCCTGCTGATGGTGATCTCTTCGGCGGTCTCGCATGACCTCTGCCGGCGGACCCTGTTCGCGGAGATGAATGACAAGACGGAACTGCGCATCGCCCGGATGGCTGCGGCCGGAGCGGTCGTGGCTGCGGGCCTCCTGGGCATCTATTCGAACCAGCTCGGCTTCGTGGCCCAGGTTGTGGCCTTCGCCTTCGGGCTTGCTGCAGCCTCGCTCTTCCCGATCATCTTCCTCGGCATCTTCTGGAAGCGGATGAACAAGGAAGGCGCAATCGTGTCGATGCTGTTCGGCCTCATCTCCACCTTCTCCTACATCTACTACTTCAAGTTCGTGGATACCGATCCGGCGGGCTGGTGGTTCGGGGTCTCGCCGGAGGGGATCGGCTTTGTCTTCATGTGGGTCTCAGCCGCGCTGGGTGTCGCCGTCGCGCTCGCGACCAAGGCCCCGCCGCAAGACATCCAGGACCTCGTGGAGGATATCCGGATCCCCGGCACGCGGACGGCCCATGGCATTGCCGACGCAAACATGGCTCCGATGCCGGACCACTAGCGCCTTTTCAAGCCTAGCCGGCACCGGTTCGCCTCAGGAAGATGCGCCAGAACAAAAAACTGGCGCATCTTCTATGATTCCGAACGCGATGAGGATGCACACTGCCTGTCCGCAAACTGGCGCCGGTGTCCGCTTTTTTCTCTTAAGCGATCAAAGACGCCCGCCCTGCGCAGCCGGCAGCCCCGAGCCCGTTG